>NZ_CP005083.1:65000-762476 GCF_001563265.1 Sphingobium sp. TKS
TGGTGTTTAGTTAACAGAAGCCTCTGGAAAGTGGCGCCATAGCGGGTGACAGCCCCGTATGTGAAAGCGAAACATCAGGACTTGAGTAGGGCGGAGCACGTGAAACTCTGTCTGAACATGGGGGGACCACCCTCCAAGCCTAAATACTCGTACATGACCGATAGCGAACCAGTACCGTGAGGGAAAGGTGAAAAGCACCCCGATGAGGGGAGTGAAACAGTACCTGAAACCGGATGCCTACAAGCAGTGGGAGGGTCCTTGAGACCTGACCGCGTACCTCTTGCATAATGGGTCTGTGACTTAGTGTATCATGCAAGCTTAAGCCGTTAGGTGTAGGCGCAGCGAAAGCGAGTCTGAATAGGGCGATTGAGTATGATGCATTAGACCCGAAACCCGGCGATCTAGGCATGACCAGGCTGAAGGTGCGGTAACACGCACTGGAGGGCCGAACCGTTTAATGTTGAAAAATTATCGGATGAGTTGTGTTTAGGGGTGAAAGGCCAATCAAGCCGGGAAATAGCTGGTTCTCCGCGAAATCTATTGAGGTAGAGCGTCGGATGATTGCCGTTGGGGGTAGAGCACTGGATGGATGCGGGGGTCGCGAGATCTACCAACTCTAACCAAACTCCGAATACCAACGAGTCTAGTCCGGCAGACAGACGGCGGGTGCTAAGGTCCGTCGTCAAAAGGGAAACAGCCCTAACCTACAGCTAAGGTCCCCAAGTCACGTCTAAGTGGGAAAGCATGTGGAACTTCCAAAACAACCAGGAGGTTGGCTTAGAAGCAGCCATCCTTTAAAGAAAGCGTAACAGCTCACTGGTCTAAATAAGAGGTTCTGCGGCGAAGATGTAACGGGGCTCAAGACGTGCACCGAAGCTTAGGGTGTGATCGTTTACGATCACGCGGTAGCGGAGCGTTCCGTAGGCCGTTGAAGCCATCTGGTAATGGGTGGTGGAGGTATCGGAAGTGCGAATGCAGACATGAGTAGCGATTAACAGTGTGAGATGCACTGTCGCCGAAATTCCAAGGGTTCCTGCTTAAAGCTAATCTGAGCAGGGTAAGCCGGCCCCTAAGACGAGCCCGAAGGGGGTAGTCGATGGGAACCACGTTAATATTCGTGGGCCTGGTGGTGTGTGACGGATGGCGTAACTTGTTCGGCCTTATTGGATTGGTCCGGGCAGGGAAGTTGTCCCAGGAAATAGCCCCACCGTATAGACCGTACCCTAAACCGACACAGGTGGAATGGTAGAGTATACCAAGGCGTTTGAGAGAAGTATCCTGAAGGAACTCGGCAAATTGCCTCCGTACCTTCGGAAGAAGGAGGCCCCACATATGCGCAAGCACTTGTGGGGGGCACAGGCCAGGGGGTAGCGACTGTTTAGCAAAAACACAGGGCTCTGCTAAGTCGGCTTCAAGACGACGTATAGGGCCTGACGCCTGCCCGGTGCCTGAAGGTTAAGAGGAGGTGTGCAAGCACTGAATTGAAGCCCAGGTAAACGGCGGCCGTAACTATAACGGTCCTAAGGTAGCGAAATTCCTTGTCGGGTAAGTTCCGACCTGCACGAATGGCGTAACGACTTCCCCACTGTCTCCAGGATATGCTCAGCGAAATTGAATTCTCCGTGAAGATGCGGAGTACCCGCGGTTAGACGGAAAGACCCCGTGCACCTTTACTGCAGCTTCAGAGTGGCATTAGGAAAGAACTGTGTAGCATAGGTGGGAGGCTTTGAAGCGATGACGCCAGTTGTCGTGGAGCCATAGGTGAAATACCACCCTGTTGTTTTCTGATGTCTAACCTCGCACCGTTATCCGGTGCAGGGACCCTCTGTGGCGGGTAGTTTGACTGGGGCGGTCGCCTCCTAAAGAGTAACGGAGGCGCGCGATGGTGGGCTCAGGACGGTTGGAAACCGTCTGTTAGAGTTGCAATGGCATAAGCCCGCCTGACTGCGAGACTGACAAGTCGAGCAGAGACGAAAGTCGGTCATAGTGATCCGGTGGTCCCTCGTGGAAGGGCCATCGCTCAACGGATAAAAGGTACGCCGGGGATAACAGGCTGATGATTCCCAAGAGCTCATATCGACGGAATCGTTTGGCACCTCGATGTCGGCTCATCACATCCTGGGGCTGGAGCAGGTCCCAAGGGTTTGGGCTGTTCGCCAATTAAAGTGGTACGTGAGCTGGGTTCAGAACGTCGCGAGACAGTTTGGTCCCTATCTGCCGTGGGCGTCGAAATTTGAGAGGAGTTGACCCTAGTACGAGAGGACCGGGTTGAACATACCTCTGGTGTACCTGTCGTCCTGCCAAGGGCGCAGCAGGGTAGCTATGTATGGACGGGATAACCGCTGAAAGCATCTAAGCGGGAAGCCTCCCTCAAGATAAGATTTCTTCGAGCGGTCGTAGACCACGACCTTGATAGGCCGGATGTAGAAGTGTGGTAACATATGGAGCTAACCGGTCCTAATTGCTCTGATCGCGCCTGAGAGTCCCACCATCAATGACAGTGCTGGATAATCCCAGCGTCGCTCATCGAACGTGGTGATCAACCTCAAGCCAGATATATCTACCGTAAAATGCACGGCATCGATTGAAACCCAAAGCGCAAGCTTCATTGCTTGGTGACCATAGCGTCTGTGACCCACCCGATCCCATCCCGAACTCGGCCGTGAAACCAGTCTGCGCCGATGGTACTGTGGCTCAAGCCCCGGAAGAGTAGGGCGTCGCCAGGCATTGCAGCTCGCGCTTTGAAAACATATATATACCCATTCACATACAACATGCGGCCTCCGCAGCGATCTCTAGTGTCGCGGGATGGAGCAGCCCGGTAGCTCGTCAGGCTCATAACCTGAAGGTCGTAGGTTCAAATCCTACTCCCGCAACCAGAGGCCGCAACTCGTAAATTATAGCGCATAATGTCGGTCGGCTAGAGCTGACCCGTACGCGTGACATTTTCCGTATGCATTCGGAGAAGGCCGCGGATCAGGCGGCTTCGCGTTGATCCTCTGCGGTGCGCCAGTTCCAGGGAAGCAGTTCATGGAGACGGTTCTGAGGGATGTCGGCGATGCGGCTGAGCACATCGGCAAGCCAAGCCTGCGGATCGATGTCGTTGAGCTTCGCCGTGCCAATGAGGCTCAGCATGAAGGCGGTGCGCTGGCCGCCGCGATCTGAACCAGCGAAGAGCCATGATTTTCTGCCCAGGGCTATGCCTCGAAGCGCCCGTTCCGCCGCGTTGTTCGAGAGGCAGATGCGGCCATCATCGAGGAACGCAGCGAAGGCTGGCCATGCCTTGAGCATGTAATCCATGGCCTCGGCCACATCGCTGTTCTTCGATAGCTTGGACCGGTTGTCGCGCATCCATTCTTCCAGATCGGCAACGAGCGGGGCGCTGAGTTCCTGTCGAAGGGCGTGGCGCTCCTGGGCCGGTCTGCCGTTGATGGCGCGCTCAATGTCCAAGATCGCGTCGATACGGCGGACCGCCTCCACTGCCAGCGGCGAGATAACGGCCTTTTTGCGGCGCTTCTTGAGCTGCGCGGCGATATCGGCCAGCTCGAAGAAATAGCGGCGCGCGTGGCTCCAGCATAAGGCGCGGGTCAGCGGCGCCGGCAGTCTGTCGGCATGGAACAACGCATTGTAGCCGGCATATGCGTCAGCCTGAAGGATGCCTCTCCAACTGCGCAGATGTCCCACGGGATGCTCGCCCCGCCGGTCCCGGGAATAATGGAAGATCGCTGCGGGCGGTGCCGGTCCGCCAAAAGGTCGATCATCCCGAACATAGGTCCAGATCCGGCCCGTATCGGTCTTGGTCTTGGTCAGCACTGGCACCGTCGTATCGTCGCCATGCAATCGCTCGGCGGCAAGGACGTGGGCTTCGATCAGGAGATAGAGCGGCATCAGCGCGGCGGTGCAGGTGCCGACCTGATCGGCCAGAGTGGAAAGGCTCAGGTCCACGCCTTCCCGGGCATAGCGATCACGCTGGCGGTTAAGCGGTTGATGCGCGCCGAACTTCTCGAACAACAGCATCGCCAGGAAGCTGGGGCCAAAGAGCCCGCGGGGCGTGACGTGGAACGGCGCCGGCGGTTGGGTGATCTTCTCACAATCCCGGCAGGAGAACTTCTCCCGCACGGTCTGAACCACCTTCCACTGTCGCGGCACGACCTCAAGCGTCTCGGTGATATCCTCACCCAGCTTGCACAGCCGTTCTGAGCCGCAGCAGGGGCAGGCATCGGGCGCGGCGATGACGACGCGCTCGCGCGGCAGATGCTCGGGCAAGGCCTTGCGGGCGGGCCGCTTGCGCTCGAACGGTGCGACGTTGGTCTTCGCCGCTGCCAGGGCAGCCAGGAACTCATCTTCGCTGGCAGCGGTCTCGCACTCCTCGAAGGTCAGTTCCATCTGGTCGAGCAGATGGCGCGTGCGTTCGGATCGCTGGCCAAAAAGGGTGCGGCGCATCTTCTCGTTCTGCAGTTCGAGAAGGGCGTTGCGGGCTTCCAGGTCAGCGTTGATGGCCTTGATGCGGGCGACTTCAGCGGCGACAGCCTCGGCAGCGGCAAGCCGCTCGCGAAGGCTGTCGATCTCTGCTTGCGCTTCGGTCCCCATGGTCAATGACATAGCCGAAAAGCACCGGAATCCCTAGCTTCTTAGGTCATGCCGGGGCTTTTATCCGGCCAATGTCGGACGCCAGGTGGCCTGCGGATTACGCCAGTCGATCGCCTCCAACATGCAAGCCATCTGCGAGGGGGAAATGGCAATCACCCCGTCCACGGCCGAAGGCCAGATGTACTTCCCGCGCTCGAGACGCTTGGCATAAAGCGACATGCCGACACCATCATGCCAGATGATCTTGCAGAGGTCGCCGCGGCGTCCCCTGAAAATGTAGAGATCCCCGGCGAAGGGATCACGTCCGAAACTCTGCTGCACCTGCAGAGCCAGGCTGCGCATGCCGCGCCGCATGTCCGTGTGCCCCGTTGCGATCCATATCCGAACGCCGGAAGGAACTGGGATCACGGCTTGACCGACCGCAGCACTGCCGACACCAGCCCAGGTGATGCGCCAGCGGGAATGCGCACGATCGCCCGCTCAAACTCGACGGTGATCGCCGATCCGATCACTGGCACCGGATCGGCTTGCACCTGCACCTCGGCAAAGCCCTGCGCTGCCTGCCCCATCTGCCGCCGCCATCTGTAGATCTGGTTCGGCCGCAGATCGGCACGGCGGGCAATCTCCGCCACGTTCGCACCGGGCGCCGAAACCGCCGCGACCAGTTCGCGCTTCTGCTGGTCGCTCCATACCCGCCGCCGCTCCGGCCCCGAAATTACCGTGATCTGACTCATCGCACCGTCCTTAGTATCGGTGCAAACACCGGCGCTTGCACCGGTGCCATGTCAAAATATCAGCGGATCACCGCAAGGCGGCCCTCACCGGAGCGATACCATTTTCCTAACAGCTTTCGGTAGCCATCAACAAAGACCGTGTCGCTAATCAAAGCGAACAGGAGGCCTGGCAAGGCCTTGGCGCGTTTGCATGAGAATACTCTATAGCCCTCGGTCGGTTTGTCACGCCGCGTCCTGCGATTACCCCAGCAATTGCGCGCGATGCCGCTCGTCGATACGGAAACGATCCTCCGCCTATGAACCTATCTTGATGGGGTTCAGGCGCTAGGGTATTTGCCAATAACTCCTTGAAGGCCGGTCCTGCCCAACAACAGGCTCGCGACAAGTCGTTTGCGCCTGAGTAGGCGGCAGAAATATCTTCGATGATAGCAGGCTGCCTACGATGCCGATCTTTCGGGGTATCTTCGAGCCAGCCTTAAGCAAAAGCTGCCGCTTCCGTCAGCCTGAGATATTCTCAGATTATCATGCGGGACGAACATTCCCTGCTCGATACGCCGGCGGTTCCGACAGCATGCCTCATTCCCCCAACGCAATCATCGAAATCTGCCGGCCATAATCTGGCTCGCTGCGATGGCATGACCGGCGATAGCTGTAAAAGCGATCCGGCTGGCTATAGGTATCCTCGTCCAGCAGCTCGATCCGGCTGATCCCCGCCGCTGCCAGCCGTGCCGCCACATAGGCTGCAATGTCGAACTGGCAATGCCCTGTGCGCGCCGCAGTGAAGAAACGATCATTATCCGGATCCTCCGCCATAAAGCGTGCCGCGAAATCCAGCGTCACTTCATAGGACGAACGCCCGATGCACGGACCGATCGCGCAAGCCATCTGGTCGCGCGAGGCGCCCAGTGCCTCCATAGCAGCGATCGTCCGGTCCGTAACGCCGCCTAATGCGCCCTTCCATCCGGCATGCGCCGCGCCGACGACACCGGCCGCAGCATCAGCAAACAACACCGGCACGCAATCGGCGGTGAGAATCCCCAATATCAATCCCGGTCGATTCGTGACCATGGCGTCAGCCGCTGGCCGGTCGTCGGCGGAAATCGGCGCCGCGACCGTGATCACATCGGGCGAGTGGACCTGATGCACCGTCACCAGCGTCGCACCCGGCAACAGCGCGTCCCGCACCAGATCCCGGTTGCGCAACACCGCCTCCCGCTCGTCCTCCGACCCTAATCCGACATTCAGCCCCGCGTGAATCCCGGTCGAAACGCCGCCGCGTCGCCCGGCAAAACCGTGCACGACATCGCCCAAGCCCACCGCCCGCAGCAATTCGACCATGCTTCACTCCTTCATCACGCCATGGGAACCGCTTTTGAACCATGTCCTGAATGCGCAACATACTTGCGCACGCCGGATTAGACGATAGTCTCCGCTTCATCACAAAAGGGGAGCGGCTGCAACGGCCGCCCGAGCAAAAGACATCAAGATAAAGGGCTCCACCATGATCTTCGGGCGTATAAAGCCACTGGACGCGATATTGGCCACGGCCGAGAAAAAATCGCTTGTCCGCACATTGGGGCCGGTTCAACTGACGCTATTGGGGGTCGGCGCCATCATCGGCACCGGCATTTTCGTTTTGACCGCCGCCGCCGCGCAAAAGGCGGGGCCGGGCATGATGTGGAGCTTCATGATTGCGGGGGCCGTCTGCGCCTTCGCCGCGCTCTGCTATTCCGAAATCGCCTCCATGGTGCCGGTGTCCGGTTCCGCCTACACCTATACCTATGCGGTCGTCGGGGAACTGCTCGCCTGGATGGTGGGCTGGGCGCTCATCCTGGAATATGCGGTCGCCGCCAGCGCCGTTTCGGTGGGGTGGTCCGGCTATTTCATGGGCCTTGTTAAGAGCGTAACCGGGCTTGATCTGCCACAGGCGCTTTCCGCCGGCCCGGTCTGGACGATGAACGGCCTCATTCCGCAAGCCGATTTCACCCATGGCGTGATCAACATCCCGGCGATCGTCGTGGCGCTCGCCGTGACCGCCCTGTTGGTCATCGGCACCACCGAAAGCGCCCGCGTTAATGCCGTGCTCGTCGCCATCAAGGTGGCGGCGCTGACCGCCTTCATCATCCTGACGCTGCCCGTGCTCAAGACCGGCAATTTCTCGCCCTTCGCGCCCAATGGCTGGTTCGGGCCGGAAGGCACCAGCGGCATGGGCATCGTTGGCGCCGCCGCGTCGATCTTTTTCGCCTATGTCGGCTTCGATGCGGTTTCGACCGCGGCGGAAGAAACCAAGAACCCGCAGCGCAACGTCCCCATCGGCCTGATCGGCAGCCTTGCGATCTGCACCGTTTTTTACCTGTTGGTCGCGGCGGGCGCGGTCGGCGCGATCGGTGCGCAGCCCGTGCTGGGTCCGGACGGTTCAGTGGTGGCGCCCGGATCGCAGGGTTTTGCCGCCGCCTGTGCGACTGCTGCCCATGCTCAGGATCTCGTCTGCTCCAATGAAGCGCTGGCCCATGTGTTGCGCTCGATCAATTGGACGGTCGTGGGCAATGCGCTCGGCTTGGCCGCCAATCTTGCGCTGCCGTCGGTCATCCTGATGATGATGTTCGGCCAGACCCGCATCTTCTTCGTGATGGCGCGCGACGGCCTGCTGCCGGAAAAGCTCGCCAGCATCCACCCCAGGTTCAAGACGCCCCATATCGTCACCATGGTCACCGGCGTCTTCGTCGCCATCGGCGCCGCGCTGCTGCCTGTGGGTCAGCTCGCGGACATTTCCAATTCCGGCACGCTGTTCGCCTTCTTCATGGTGTCGATCGCCGTGCTGGTGCTGCGGGTGAAGGAACCGGGGCGGGCTCGTCCGTTCCGCACGCCCATAGTGTGGGCGATCGCGCCGACGGCGGCTTTCGGTTGCGTCTTCCTCTTCTTCAATCTGCCCGTCGATGCGCAGCTCGTCCTGCCGATCTGGGGTGGCCTGGGTCTCGTGCTCTATTTCGTCTATGGCTATCGCAAGAGCCATGTCGGGCGCGGGTTGGTCGAAACCCATGAACAGGATGTCGGCATTCCACCGATGCCGGTGCCGCCGATGCCCGGCGCGCATACGCCGGGCGGCCAGGACGCCTGAGCTACAAAAAAGGGGGCGGGTAGCACCGCCCCTTTTTTTAACGCAAGACTTCGAATTCGGGATCGCGCAATCCTGCATGATGCGGGCGGGTGAACATTTTCCCCCGTTCCGCCCACGCGACGATCAGGAAAGAGATCGAGCCGAACACCATCAATCCCAATGTCAGCGGCAATGTCGTCCCGTCAAAGGCATGGCCGATCAGGCTGCCCAGCGCGCTCGACACGGCGGTGGTGAGAAAAGCCTGAAAGGAGGAGGCGACGCCCGCGCCTCTGGCAAAGGGCTCCATTGAAATCGCGCTGAAATTGGACGCGGTAAAGGCGACCGTCATCATCGTCGACGCCTGGAGGATCATGAAGCTGACGATGGTTTCATGCCCCGTCAGGATCACCGTCAAATGCACGGCATTGATCAGCACCAGGCACAGCAACGCCGTCTGGCTCAATCGCCGCGCGCCGAAGCGGGAGACGAGGCGGCTGTTGAGCAGGCTGCCGATCCCCATGCTGCCGGCGATGGCGGCGAAGGCAAAGGGGAAGATTTTCTGCGCCCCGAAAATGTCGAAGAATATTTGTTGCACCGACAGGATGAAGCCGATCAGGCCGCTCATCACCACCCCGCTGGCCAGCATATAGCCGATCGAGCTGCGGGTGCGGATGATCGCGCCGACCGTCCGGAAAATCGCGCGCGCGCTCATTCGCAAGCGATTCTCCGGCAGCAGCGTTTCCGGCAGGCGCATCGCCATCCACAGCAGGATCAGGCTCGCCAGGATCGACAGCGCCCAGAAGATCCAGCGCCAGGGGGCGATCCACAATATCGCCTGGCCGAAAGTCGGCGCCATGACCGGGATCAGCATGAACACCGCAAAGATCAGCGACATGACCCGCGCCATCGCATCGCCCCGGAAGCGGTCGCGGACGATGCCGACGGTGATGACGCGGCTCGCGCCCGCGAAGAAACCGGCACAGGCGCGCCCGGCCAGCATCATGGTGAAACTGTGCGCGCCGGCGCAGGCGATGGAAGAGAGGATGAACAGCGCCATGGCGCTCCCCAACACGCGCTTTCGCCCGAATCGGTCGGACAGCACGCCGAACAGCAGAGAACCGATCCCCAGTCCCAGAAAATAGACGCTGATGATCAATTGCCGGTCATTGGGATGCGGGATCGCCAGATCCCGGCCGATGGCGGGCAGGGCCGGCAGCATCGGATCGATCGACAGCGCATTCATCGCCATCAGGCAGGCGCAGAGCATCACGAACTCGCGGAAAGCTATGTCCTTTCTCGCCTGTCCTGCGGGGATTTCGGGATGATCGGTCATGCCGGTGGCTATGGGGACAATCGGACGCTCGCGCTACCCTTTTTGTACCGTCCGGGCACGTTAACCCTGCTCCTCCGCGCATCGTTGGCATTTTCCTGGAAATTGGTTTTGAGCGCATTAACCATTTTTTATCCGCCGCCGGTGCAGCCTGCCGCTTGTCGAAAACCAGCAAGTCGAAATCCATGAGGGGGATTCGGTTATGGCCAATGGTCTGAAGAGCGCGCAATTTCTGATGCAAAGCCGTCTTTCGGGTGCGGCAAGCGGAACTGCGGAAGCCTGTTTCGATCTGGGGGTCGCCTATAGTTGCGGCACTGGCGGTTTGCCCGTCGACCTGATCGAAGCGCATAAATGGTTCAACCTGGCCGCCCTCAAGGGCAGCGAGGAGGGGCAGACGATGCGGGCGGAAGTGGCCGAGGAAATGTCGGCACGAGAAATCGCGGAAGCCCAGCGCCAGGCCCGAGCGCTGATCGCGACGACGCAATTGCGCGCCGCTTAGGTTTTATTCGGGGGCTGAGTCTGGAAATGCTCAGTTTCGGACATCAACAATCGTCATCCCAACGAAAGCCGGGATGACGGAAAAAAGTCCGCAATCCACCAATTCCGAGACGCTTTAGCTGCGCCGTAAAGGATCGAGGGCGCTCGATTTGCGCGTTTTGGAGGCCGCTGCTGCAGGTGAGAGGGCGGAGGTGCGCGTGCCCATATCCTGCGCCATGTCCTCCAGCGCGGCGATGCGCTTTTCCGTCGCGGGGTGAGTGGAGAAGAGCTCGCTCACATGCACCGGCACGATGTAGAGCTGGGCGGCGGCGGGATTGCGCTCCGCCACCGGGTTGGGAATCATTTCGGCGCGGCCGGCGATCTTGGCGAGGGCGGAGGCAAGCGCGCGCGGGTTGCCGCTGATCTCCGCGCCCGCCGCGTCCGCGCCATATTCTCGGGTGCGGCTGATCGCCATCTGCACGATCATCGCGGCGAAAGGAGCCACGATCACCGCCAGCAGCGTCGCGATCAGGTTGCCGTGGCCATTCTCCTGATTGCCGCCGCGGAAGAACAGGCCGAAATTGGCGAGCATCGAGATCGCGCCCGCAATGGTCGCGACCATCGTCATGATCAGTGTATCGCGATTGCGCACATGGCCCAGTTCATGCGCCATGACGCCAGCCACTTCGTCCCGGCTCAGCATCGAAAGCAGCCCGGTGGTCGCGGCGACGGCGGCATGCTGCGGATCGCGGCCGGTGGCGAAGGCATTGGGATGCGGCTCGTCGATCAGATAGACGCGCGGCATGGGAAGTTTCGCGCGCTGGGCCAGTTCCGCGACGAGGCCGTAAAATTCCGGCGCGCTGGTCGCGTCGACCTCCCGCGCATGGTGCATCGACAGCACGATCCTGTCGGCGTTCCAGAAGGTGAAGAGGTTCATGCCCAATGCCACCAGCAGCGCGATCACCGCCCCGCCGCTGCCGCCCAGCGTATAGCCCAATGCCATGAACAGCGCCGTCAGGGCCGACAACAGCATCACCGTCTTCATGCCATTCACTTGCGTAAATCTCCTTGGCGGCCCAGATAGCGGCCTTACTCTGAATATGGGGCGCCCCTGAATATGGGGTGACGATGACGCCCCCGCAATCGAAAGGATGGATCGATGGGAACCTTCAACGGCAAGCGCCCGGCGCATGTGAAGCCGCCCGCGCATCTGTCGAAAAGCCCGCCGGTGCCGCAACCCGATCCGATCGACAATCCGTCGCGCCATGACGAGTTATTGAGCCCGGTTCGCTATGGCGACTGGGAACGCAAGGGAATCGCTATCGATTTTTGATCCGGCCGTTAAAGACGGTTAACGGCTCATCGCTGTTTGGGCACAGTTGGCGATGGCCTGTGCCGCTGCTGCGAGCGACCCGGCTCCACCCCCCTAGCCTTTTGCACTGCAATACGGGCAGGCTCTGTCCCGAGCGGAAAGCAAAATATACCGGGGCGCGGATGAAGTGAACGTGGTTGCTGAAATTGCGGTAAGATCAGTGTCGGATTATGCGCCAGAGGATGCGGCGCTTCTGTGTGCAGTGGGTCGTCTGGTCTGTGCCTGGACGATGCTGGAACAGAGCCTGGAGGCGAAGATCGCGATAATGCGGGAAGCCATGGGGGATGTGCGGACCGTGGGTGCCCGGACTCGTCCGGGCATGACGAAGCTGATGACCGAACTGCGAACCATGGTGGCGATGCGGGACCGGCGCAATGCCGGCGCATTGATGGAAATATCGGATATCGAGCGCGACATGCAGAGGATCGACCGGTTCCGGTCGCTCATCATCGGCGGCTTTCAGCAGCCCGCGCCCGGCGGCTTTACATGCCGCGATGCGCGGAATAACCAGACGCATGTCTCGCTTGAGCAACTCGAAGCGGAGATTGCTTCCCTCGAAAGGGTGGCACAGCGCCTGCTGGCCGTCTGAAACGGAGTAAGCCATCTTCCGTGCTTGATCTTTATGCGGCGGAGGGCGAAGCCTATCCGCGCGCCTAGCGAGAAAACAGGAGCCTCATGTCCTACAAACCGATTCGCAAAGCCGTTTTCCCTGTCGCAGGTCTCGGCACGCGCTTTCTTCCGGCGACCAAGTCGGTGCCCAAGGAACTGCTGCCGGTCGTCGACCGACCGCTGATCCAATATGCGGTGGATGAGGCGCGGGAGGCGGGGATCGAGCAGATGATCTTCGTCACCGGCCGCGGCAAGGGCGCGATCGAAGATTATTTCGACATGGCCTATGAGGCCGAAGCCACCCAGCGCGAGCGGGGCAAGGATCTGTCCTCGCTGGACGGTACGCGGCTGTTGCCGGGCAATGCGGTGTTCCTGCGCCAGCAGGAGCCGCTGGGTCTGGGCCATGCCATCTGGTGCGCCCGCGACATTGTGGGCGATGAGCCGTTCGCCATCCTGCTGCCTGACGAGTTCATGAAGGGTGCGCCGGGCCGTGGCTGCCTGAAGCAGATGGTTGAGGCTTATGACAAGGTCGGCGGCAATCTGGTCTGCGCCCTGGAAGTGCCGATGGCGGAGACGCCGAACTATGGCGTGATCGATCCGGGCAAGCGTGACGGAGCGCTCACTGAGGTGAAGGGGCTGGTCGAGAAGCCGGCACCGGGCACGGCGCCGTCGAACCTGATCCTGCCGGGGCGCTATATCCTTCAACCGGAGGTGATGAAGATCCTGGAGACGCAGGAAAAGGGCGCTGGCGGAGAGATTCAGCTTACCGACGCCATGGCTTCGATGATCGGGATGCAGCCTTTCCACGGCGTGACCTTCGATGGGCGGCGGTTCGATTGCGGGTCGAAGGCGGGTTATATCGAGGCGAACCTGGCGCTGGCGCTGGGGCGCGAGGATTTGGGCGAGCATATCCGCCGGTTCGCTCTGGCGGAACTGGGCGTCAGCGGGATTGCCGCCGCGGCCTGAGGGCGGTTTGCCTGTTTGCAGCCGGTCATTCGCGCGAAGGCGGGGATGGCCGGCTGGAGCAAGGGCAGGAATCCAGTCTCCGCGTCAGTTCCCTGTTTCGACCTTGCGAAAGGGAGTCCGATCGGTCAGCCAGAGCCGGTCCCGCTGCACACCCTGCCGCTCGGCCGCCAGGAAATCGGCGATCGCCCGGCGGAAACTGGCATTGGGGATGAAATGCGCTGAAAAGGTGGGCTCCGGCGCATAGCCGCGCGCCAGCTTGTGCCCGCCCTGGGCGCCCGCCTCCACCCGTTTCAGCCCGCGGGCGATGGCGATGTCGATCGCCTGATAATAGCATAGCTCGAAATGCAGATTGGGCACGTCCTCGGTGCAGCCCCAATAGCGCCCATAAAGCGTATCCGCGCCGATCAGGTTGAGCGCTCCCGCGATCGGTCGCCCCTGGCGCAACGCCAGCACCAGCAGCACCCGGTCGGCCATGCTCTCCCCCAGCATGGAGAAGAAGGCGCGGGTCAGATAGGGCCGCCCCCATTTGCGCGCCCCGGTATCCTGATAGAAGGTCCAGAATATATCCCAATGCGCCTCGGTCAGCGCCGCGCCGGTCAGGTGGACGATCTCCAGCCCCTCGACGGCGCGTTCGCGCTCCTTGCGGATATTCTTGCGCTTGGCGCTCGACAGGTCGGCCAGGAAGTCGTTGAAATCGCGATAGCCGCGATTGGTCCAATGGAACTGGCTGTCCTCCCGGATCAGCCAGCCCGCGGCCTCGAACAGCGCAACCTGCTCCGGCGCGATGAACGTCGCATGGGCGGAGGAGAGCTGATTCTGCTCCACCACCGCCTCGATCCCTGCGATCAGCGCCGGGGCGAGGCCTTCGTCGCGCAGCAGCAGCCTTGGCCCCGGCACCGGCGAAAAGGGCGCGGCGACCTGAATCTTGGGATAATATTGCCCGCCCGCCCGTTCCCATGCATCGGCCCAGCCATGGTCGAACACATATTCGCCCTGGCTGTGGGTCTTGCCATAAAGCGGCGCGGCGGCGGCGATCCGCCCGTCCGCTCCGTCGATCACCAAGGGCAAGGGCTGCCAGCCGCTATTGCCGCCGACGCTGCCCGAACGTTCCAGCGCGGCAAGGAAATCCCAGCTCATGAAGGGATTGGCATCTCCCGCGCAGGCATCCCACTGGTCGCGCGGCAATTCGGCCACGCCCTGGGCGAGGCGCGCCACGCATTCAGTCATGCGACCGCTCGAAGATGATCTGGTCGGCGTGCAGCGCAGCGCAGGCGCGCTCCTCCTCGCCGCGCACCGTCCATGTCAGCACGAGCATGCCCCGCCGGCGGGCATCGGTGGACAGGGACGAAGGCAGGTCGCGAATATCACAGGCAATAAAATCGGGTTTCGCGGTCCAAAGTGCAAGAGCGCGCGCGATTCTGCTGCGCTGGCCTCGCTTGCCCTGTTCGGTGACGACCAGCCCGCGCGCGACTGCGGGCCGGTGGCGCCGGAACCAGCTTATCGCCATGGGATTGAACGACATGACTGCCGCCAGGGTCTTGGGCCGCCGCGCCAGATCGTCGGCAACCGCTGCACAGATGGGGGCGACATGCCGCCCGTCCACCTTGATCTCGATAAGCAGCGGAACGTCCGTCCCGCACAGATCGAGCAAGGCTCGCAGGCGCGGAACGCTGCCGCCGTCGGGCAGCATCAGCCGGTCGATCGCCCCGGCGTCATGATCCGAAACCGTGCCCGCTTCGCCGGTCATGCGTTGCAACGCGGCGTCGTGGAAGACGATCGCAACGCCGTCGCGGCTGAGGCGCGCATCACATTCGATGCCGAAACCGCCGGCGATGGCGGCCGTGAAAGCCGCCATGCCGTTTTCGCTGACCCTGCCCCCGTGCAGCCCGCGATGGGCGAAGGGACGCGCGGTCAGGAAGGGGAAGGCGTCAGGCCGGGCGGACAAGGACGATCGCGTCGATCTCGACCACTGCACCGAGCGGCAGCACGGGCACGCCCACGGCGCTGCGAGCATGCTTTCCCGCGTCACCGAAAACCTCGACCATCAGTTCGGACGCGCCATTGGCGACCTTGGGCTGGTCGGTGAATTCGGGCGTGCTGCTGATGAAGGCGCCCAATTTCACGATTCGTTCGACCCGGTCCAGGCTGCCGAGCGCGGCCTTCATCTGCGCGATCAGGTTGAGGCCGCAGGCCCGCGCCGCTTTGACGCCGTAATCGAGGTCGCGGTCCTCGCCCAGGCGTCCCGTCATCAACTGGCCGTCGGACAGGGAAATCTGCCCGGAAATATGCAGCAGGCCGTTGGCTTCCACCGCCGCGACATAGGCAGCGACCGGCGCGGCGGCGGCGGGGAGGGTAATGCCCAGTTCGGTGAGGCGGGCTTCGATGCTCATGCGGATGCTCCTTGGATGGTTGGGAAAGAGTCGGGCGCCGGTCCTTCGGCCAGCCGGGCGGCGATCCAGGTTTCGGCGGCCGCCCAGTCGTCGATCCGGGCATGGGCCAGGGGCGCGGCGGCGACTTCGGCGGCGATCTCCGGCTCGCCCACCATATGCAGGCGCCAGACGCCGGGCGCATGATCCGCCACCGACCCATGATGTTCGGCCAGATCGTCGATGAACAGGGCGACGCTGGGTTGACGCTCCGCGACGATGGCCGCCAGCGGCCGCCCCTTGCCGCCCTGGTTCCAGTGAACCGGGAATGACAGACCGTGGGCCGCCAGTTGTTCCTCGCGCTGCCGGTGATGCCGCTGTGTGATATTGGTGAGCACCACGATGTCCGCGATTTGGCTCAGGCGGCCGATCGTCTCCACCGCGCCCGCGATCGGCGCTTGGCGATGCATTTCCGTATCGAAAAAGCCGATCAGCAATTCCCAGACCAGCGCGCGCTCCAGCGGCTTGCCGCTGTCCTTGTGACGCAGAGCCTCTGCAAAGCCGCGCTCGCGCATGTCGAAATGGACATTATGGCTTTCGTCCAGCCATTGCCGGAAGGGCACCACCATATGCAGCAGCACCTCGTCGCAATCGGTGATGATCAGTGGGCGGTTCATGCGGTGAGAGCCTCCTTCGCGGCGATCAGCGCCGTTGGCGTGCTGTCGATGCTCTCGGCACAGGCGATCAGGTCCGGCTCATGATCGGCCAGGAAAGCCAGCACCGCGCTCAATATCGCCGGATCGCCCACGCCTGCCCGTAGCGTATCGGCGTCCAGTCCAGTCAGGGCCAGCAGCCGGTCGGCACGGCGATCGTCCGCCAATGTCCAGGCCAGCGCCATCAGCGCCAGTACGGATGGCTCTCGAGCCTCGCTTGGACTATGTTGCTTGCCATGGTTAATGTCGGGACGCATGATTGATCTCAACGAAGGGCGGGCTTAGGGGGCGCGCTTCCAATATGTTTGCGGATTTCTCCAAACGCGGGTGACTGGTGGCAAAGCGCGTGCTCGTTGTCGAGGACAACGAACTTAATCTCAAACTTTTTTGCGACCTGTTGCGCGCACACGGGCATGAGGTGCTGCCGCTGCGCGACGGGCGCGACCTGCTGACGCAGGCGCGGGAGTTCCATCCCGACCTGGTGATCACCGACATCCACCTGCCGCATATCAGCGGCCTTGACCTCATCATCTCGCTGAAGCGGGACGCGCAACTATCCGCCGTGCCGATCATGGCGGTCACCGCCTATGCGGGCCATGGCGATGAGGATCGGATTCGCGGGGCAGGCGCGCAGGCCTATGTGTCCAAGCCGATTTCGGTGCTGCGCTTCGTCGAGCAGGTGAACGCGCTGCTTTAGGGCGTGTGGGCAGGGGTATAGGTCCGCAAACCGCCCATTTTCCCTCTGTCGCCACCCTGTCATATGGTTTTCATCGATCCGTCGCGCTTCCGCAGCCTTGCCGTCATCCGCCTCTGCCATGCCCCGTCCGCCAGGGCGCGGTGTCCAGCCGACAGCCCGAATTGTACATAGGGGTATCATCCATGTCTCATCTGACCGACGAGGCGCGCGCGGCCTTTCGCGATGCGCAGCCCAAGATCACTACGGGCGAAGACAGCCTGGAGTCGATCGTCGCCGCCAATCCGGCGCGCCGCACCATCCTGAAGAACGGCCTACTGGGCCTTTCCATGCTGCCGATGCTGGGCGCGCTCACGGCGTGCGGCGATGATGATGCTTCGGCCTCCCCCACGCCGACGCCGACCCCCCCCACACCGACACCGACTCCTGCGGCCAGCTATGCCATCAATTTCGCGTCGGTTGCGATCAACAGCAACGACACCGTCACCGTCCCTGCGGGTTACACCATTGACGTGCTGCTGAAGGCCGGCGATTCGGTCGAAACCGGCACCGCCTATGCGCCCGGCAGCTTCCCGAACAGCGCGACCCAGACCAACCTCTGGGCCGGCGGCAATCATGATGGCATGGAATTTTTCGAACTGTCGGGCGTCGATCCCAATGCGGGTGGTCTGCTGGCGATCAACCATGAGCTGCCGGACTATAACATCCTCTTTTCCAGCGGCACCTACACAGCCGCCACTGCCACCGCCGATCAGAAGGCGATCGCCCTGTCCGCCGTTGGCGTTTCCGTCGTGGAGATCGCCAAGGGCACGGACGGCAAGTTCGCGGTCAAAGCGGGTTCGCGCTTCAACAAGCGCTATACCGGCAACACCGATTATCGTGCCGGCGGTCCGGCCGCGGGCCTGCTCAGCTCGACCATAAGAGGCACGCTGAACAACTGCGCCTCGGGCCGTACGCCCTGGGGCACCTATTTGACCTGCGAGGAAACGACCAACAACTATATCGACACGACCCAGCCCAACAACAATTATGGCTGGGTGGTCGAGATCGACCCCTATCAGGAACTGGCCGCGCCGACGAAGCGCACCGCCATGGGCCGCTTCAGCCATGAGAATGTCGCCTATCTGAATGACGGCAACAACCGCGTCGCCTTCTACATGGGTGACGATTCGACGCCGGGCTGCATCTACAAATTCGTGCCCGACCGCGCCTATAGCACCAGCAACCGCGCATCGAACATCGATATGCTGGATTATGGCACGCTCTATGTCGCGCGCTTCAACGCCGACGGCACGGGTGAATGGCGCGCGCTGGTGCAGGGGCAGAACGGCCTTGTCGCCAATGCCTCCGATCCGGGCAATGTCAGCCAGTCGACCACGCCGCCGACCCCGACGACGGTCAGCTTCAACACCACCGCCGACGTCCTCATCAACACCCAGTCGGCCGCGCGCGTCGCGGGCGGCACGCTGATGGACCGCCCGGAATGGATCACGGTCGCGCCGAACCGCCAAGCGATCTTCGTGACCCTCACCAATAACAGCGGCCGCCGTGTCACCGACAATCCCAATCCGCGCACGACCAACCTGCATGGCCATATTCTGAAATTCCGCGAGAATGGCGATTCGCCGCTTGCCACCCGCTTCACCTGGGAAGTCTTCCTGCTGGCGGGCAATCCCAACCTTGCCGAAGCGAACCTCAAGGGGAATATCAGCGGCGATTATTTCTCCAGCCCCGATGGTCTGCGCATCGATCCGCAGGGCCGTCTGTGGGTGGAAACCGACCATAACCTCACCGGCAATGCGGGCACGCTGAACGGCGCGGCGGTCAACATGACGCAGGCCTTCGGCAATAATTCGATGTATCATGTCGACCAGACGAGCAAGGCGTCCAAGCGCTTCCTGGTCGGTCCTGCGGGCTGCGAGATCACCGGCATCGCTTACACGCCGGACCTCGAGAGCTTCTTCATCAACATCCAGCATCCGACCGGCAACTGGCCGGTCTCGGGGCAGCAGCCGCGCTCCTCGACCATTGTCGTCCGCCGCACGGATGGGCAGCCGGTCGGGAACTGAGGATTTGGCGCCGCATCGCCCCTGCTCTCCGGCGCAAGGAAGCCGTCCTTGCCTGCACCGCCCGATCGCGAGGAAGGCGATGCGCCGCCCTCGCTCTGAACCTCACAGGCAACAAGGAAAGGCCCGTTCCCTCAAGGGAACGGGCCTCTTCATTCGGGCGCCAGATTGTGGGATGTCGCATTTTCCGAGTCATCGACTGCGAACAGCCAATTTGAAAATGCTTCAGGCCGCAAACCCTGAAATCGTCAGGCGGCGTGAGCCGCCGTCAGATCACTTGATCTTGGCTTCCTTGAACTCGACATGCTTGCGCACGACGGGATCATATTTCCGGAAGCTCAGCTTCTCGGTCTTGGTGCGCGGATTCTTCTTGGTGACGTAGAAGAAGCCGGTGTCAGCCGAGCTGACGAGGCGAATCTTGACGGTTGCTGGCTTGGCCATGGCCTTAGTCCCTGGTCGTGAATATCGTGAAAAAGAAGAGCGGCCCCCAAATCTCTTGCGAGGAAGGGACCGCCCCGTTTCAGCGGTGCCCCATGAGGCAGATTCGGTTCCATGTCAAGGCGCGTGGTCTAACTCCTGCCGCCATGCTACACTTTACGCGGCCTTAACCGGCTCTGGTTCATGAAGGAGTCGGGGCTCAAGGACGAGGCCAGAGAACGGGGGGAGTCTTCTCCATGCGACATGATCCGATGTTGGCCATTCTTGTCGATCTGCTGGGGCGGGTCGACGGACTTGCGGGGGAACGGGGCCATGTGCCGGTGGCGCGGCTGCGTGACGAGATCGACCGGATTCGCCACATCGCGCGCGCCTTTCACCTCGATACGGTGGAATGCCTCGCGAGCACATTGCAATCGGCGCTGTCGTTGCAGGGGGCGGGGCCGGTGGTCATGTCCTATCTCGACCTGATGCGCGATGCGATCGCGGCGGAAATGCCGGAGGGGGATGTCATCCCGATGCCCGCGGTCGCCAAGCCCGTGTCGGCAACCGGCGCGCATCTGACCGCCTGAACCGAATCAAGACAGCCGCCGCATGGACGCATTGCTGATCGCCCTGCTCGGCTGCCTGTTGGGTGAGATTGGAGACAAGGGGCAGTTGCTCGCCCTGGCGCTGGCCATGCGTTTCCAGCGCGACGGCGCGGTGATCGCGGGGGTCGTCGCGGCCGCCATCGCCAATGCCGCCATCGGCGCGGCGGCGGGCGCCTTTCTGGCGCCGATGCTGGGGTCCGATGCCCGGCTGTTGTTCCTTTCGCTGGCGCTGATCTTCCTGGCTCTTGGCATGTTCTGGCCGACGAAGCAGCCCGATCCGCTGGCGGGCTGGCGGCTGGGGCCGTTTGTGACCACCGCGCTCGGCCTTTTCATCCTGGGCTTTGGCGACGGCGCGCAATTCCTGATCCTGGGCATAGCCGTGCGAACCGCCGATCCCTTTCTCGCCGCGACCGGGGGTGCCATCGGCATCATCGCCGCGACGATGCCCGTGATCCTATGGCGCGAGCAACTGTTCAAGATGCTCCCGCTACGCGCCATTCGCCGGGGCGGCGGGGGGCTGGTGCTACTCATCGGTCTGGCCGTGGCGGTATCGGCGCTGCATCTCGCCTGATCGAGCGTCTTCATCAGACTGACCGAAAATTCCGCCTTAAAATTCGTTGTTTGGCATGGCACCTTATCGGTGACAGTTCATTATATCTGCGAAACCAAGTCCCCTCAGCAGGAGCCAAGCATGACAGCCCCCGACCTCAAGACTCCGACGGATCTGCGCAGCAATGCGACCAAGTCGGTCGCGCAGGCGCTGAACGGCGTGCTCGCGGACAGCTATGCGCTGTATTTCAAGACCAAGAATTTCCACTGGCACGTATCCGGCCCGCATTTCCGCGATTATCATCTGATGTTCGACGAGCAGGCGACGCAGATTCTGGCCACCACCGATCTGATCGCGGAGCGGGTGCGCAAGACGGGCAACACCACGCTGCGCTCGATCGGTGACATTTCCCGCCACCAGTCGGTGGTGGATAATGATGCCGATTATGTCAGCCCCGGCGACATGCTGAACGAGCTGCGCGAGGACAATCTGAAGCTCGTCGAAGCGTTGCGCGCCGCCAAGGCAGCTGCGACTGAAGCGGGCGACAATGCGACCGAAGGCATTATCGACGACTGGACCGATCAGGCGGAAGAACGGGCCTGGTTCCTCTTCGAAGCCGGGCGCAACGCCTGACTGAATGCAAGAAGCCCTCCAGCCGAAACTGGAGGGCTTCTTCCTTGTTTGAGGGGGGCTTACTCGTCCGCGATGACCTCAATCGCCAGAATCGTGAGCGCACCCGGCTTGCCGCCAAAGTCGACGGTTTCGCCTTCCTCGGCATCCATCATCGCGCGGGCGAGCGGCGCCGAAAAAGCGATGCGCCCTTTCGTCGGTTCGGCCTCGTCGTCACCGACGATGTCGATCCGCTTCTCCTTGCCGCCCAGCCGGTAGGCCACACGGCTGCCGAAGGCGACAGCCTCCCCATCCGGCACCGGCCGCAATTCCGCCGTCGCCAGCCGTGTCCGCCAGTAACGCAGCTCGCGCTTCAGCTTCTTGGCGTCCTCCTCGGCCATGGCCTCGGTTTCGACCGCCTCCAGCGCTTCCACCTTCTCCCGCGTCAACCGCAGGCCGCGCGCCGTCACCCAATTGGGGCCGGGCGGTAACGGAATTTCGAAAGTGGGTTCCAGATGCTCCTCGTCACTCTCGCGACGAAAGGCGACACTCATTGCACTCTCCTGTCAAAACGCTCACTCGCGCTGACACGAGGTCGAAACTGCCGATCTTCTTTTCAAGGGAAGGCCCGGGGCTTCGACATCGCGGAAGCCCGAACGAGCAGGGCTTCTAATCTTCGTCGAACAGTCCGGCGAGCTGCTCCACCATGGTCCCGCCGAGCTGTTCGGCATCCATGATGGTCACCGCGCGGCGATAATAGCGCGTGACGTCATGGCCGATGCCGATGGCGACGAGCTGCACGGGCGAGCGGTTCTCGATCCACTCGATCACCTGACGCAAATGCCGCTCCAGATAGGTGCCGCTGTTGACCGACAGGGTGGAATCGTCGACCGGCGCGCCGTCCGAGATCACCATCAATATGCGGCGCTCCTCATTGCGCGCGATCAGGCGGCTGTGCGCCCAGAGCAGCGCCTCGCCGTCGATATTCTCCTTGAGCAGCCCCTCGCGCATCATCAGGCCCAGACTCTTGCGCGCCCGGCGCCAGGGTTCGTCGGCCTTCTTGTAGACGATGTGCCGCAGGTCGTTCAAACGCCCCGGCATCGGCGGACGCCCGGCGGCGAGCCAGTCCTCGCGGCTCTGCCCGCCCTTCCAGGCGCGGGTAGTGAAGCCCAGAATCTCGGTCTTCACCCCGCAACGTTCCAGGGTGCGTGCCATGATGTCGGCGCTGATCGCCGCGATGGAGATCGGCCGCCCGCGCATCGATCCGCTATTGTCGATCAGCAGCGTCACGACGGTATCGCGGAACTCGGTATCTCGCTCGATCTTGTAGCTCAATGAGCGCGTCGGATCGATCACGATCCGCGCCAGCCGCGCCGCGTCGAGCAGGCCTTCTTCCTGATCGAAGTCCCACGACCGCGACTGTTGCGCCATCAGCCGCCGCTGGAGCCGGTTGGCAAGCTTCGTCACCGCGCCCTGCAAGCTCACCAACTGCTGGTCGAGGAAGCCGCGCAACCGCAGCAATTCATCCTCGTCGCACAGATCCTCGGCGGTCACGACCTCATCATGAAGCTGCGTATAGGGCTTGTAGTCGAAGCCCGGCGGCAGGTCCGACATCGGCCGGTTCGGGCGGACCGGCATCATGCCTTCCTCGCCCATATCGTCCGCGCCTTCCTCGCTGTCGGCGTCGAACTCGTCGCTATATTCGGTCTCGCCGTCCTCGGTGTCGCCGCCCTGGTCCTCGGCCCGCGCCTCGGCAAAGGCGTCGCTGTCGCCGGCCTGATCCTCGCCGCTGTCGCCCTCTTCCTGTTGCTGCTCCTCGTCCTCGCCCTCTTCCTGGGCTTCCGAATCGTCGGTTTCAGGCGGCGTATCCGCGTCGATGAGCTGGAGATGCTCCAGCATGGCCGAGGTCAGCTTCTGAAAGGCCCGCTGATTGTCGATCGCCATGGCAAGCGCGTCGAGATCGGCCCCGGCCTTGTCCTCGATCCACTGGTCGACCATCGCCAGACCCGGCAGCACATCCTTGGGCGCGGCCTGTCCGGTCAGCCGTTCGCGCACCTTGAGCGCCAGCGCCGTCGACAAGGGCACCTCATCGGCGGAGCGCGCCCGGCGGATCGGATCGGACTTCAATTTCAGGTCGAGCGCATGGTTGAGGTTCGCCCGCACCCCCTCCATCGCCCGCGAACCGATCGCCTCGACCCGCGCCTGTTCGACCGCGTCATAGACCGCCCGCGCCGTCGCATCAGCCGGTGCGGCAGCATTGTGGATCTTCGCATTATGGTGCCGCAATTTCAGCGCATTGGCGTCCGCAAAGCCGCGCGCCAGCGCCACCTGTTCGGCGGGCAGGTTGCGTCCCGGCATCGGCACCTTGATCGCCTTGCCCGCCATATGCGGGGTGTCGGCGGTGAAGTTCACCTCCACCTCCGCGTCGCGCGCGATCGAACGCGCCGCGCCCGACAGCACGTCCTTGAAGGCATCGAGGGGCGAACGGTCGGCCATCAGTCCAGCAACATCCCGCGCATGGCGTCCCGCGCCGTGGCGTCCACGCCCAGCACGTCGTTCAGATAGCCGTCCACGCCGCCATGCTTTTCATCCAGCGTCGCGAACAACGTATCCAGATAGACGGCTTCGGCCTGCAACAAGGGTTCGAGCATATCGGTCTTCGTCAACCGCATCCGCGCCACCAGCGTGTTGCGCTGCGCCAGCAGCCAGTCCCAATCTGCATGGGCATTGGTCGCCAGATAATCCGCGACGATCGTCTGGCGCGGCACGCCCAGCGCCGCCAGGATCAGCGCTGCGCCGACCCCAGTGCGGTCCTTGCCCGCCGAACAGTTGATCAGCAGCGGCACGCGACCGTCCACGATCCGCGCGAACATGGCGCAGTAGGATTCGGCATGGTCCACCGGGATGACGCGATAAAGCGCGATCATCGTCTGCCGCATATCGTCCGCCGTCGCGCCGTCGCGCTTCAGCATCTCGCCCAGCAGGCCGCTGCTTTCCGTATAATCGCGGCAGAAATAATCGACCTCCGCCCCGTGCCAGCGCGTAGGTTCGGCCGTCCGTTCGTTGCCGCGGCGAAAATCGCAGATCGCCCTGATGCCGAGCGAACGGAGATGGTCCGCATCCCCATCCGTCAGCAGCGCCATCGTCCCCGACCGATAGAGCATGCCGCGCTTCACGCAGCGTCCGTCGGCGGTCGCATAGCCGCCGAAGTCGCGCAGGTTGAACGCGTTCTCCAAGGGCAGGCGGCCTTCCTCCGGTGTCAGGGCGAAAGTCTCGCTCATGGCCGCTCGCCCTCCCCGACATAGGGCACGGCGATGGTTTCGATCTGCGTCTCGACCTCGCTCATCAGCTTGTGCACCGGGCATTTCGCGGCCACGGCGATCAGCTTGTCGTGCTGCTCCTCACTCAACGGACCGGAGAGCGCGATGCGCGTCGTCAGCTTGTAGATGCCCTGCCGCTCCTGGCTCGCATCCCGAACCACGCCGACATGGATGCCCTCGACCGGAATGCCGTTGCGCTGCGCATACCAGAGCATGGTCATCGCCTTGCACGCGCCCAAGGCCGAATCGTAAAGATCATGCGGGTCCGGCCCGGCATCATGGCCGTCCGGCGCCGTCATATCGACGGTCAGTTCATGGCCGCGAATGCTGATCCGATGAGCCGTATCCTCGGGCGAAATCCGTTCGACGACAATCATGGCGCTCAGGCCGCCCGGTGGGCGACGCTTTCGGGCAGATCCTTGCCGAAGACGCGCTGATAATATTCGGCCACCAGCGGCCGCTCTGCCTCATCGCATTTGTTGAGGAAGCTCAGGCGGAAGGCGAAGCCGATATTCTTGAAGATCAGCGCATTCTGCGCCCAGCTTATCACGGTGCGCGGCGACATCACGGTCGAGATATCGCCGTTGATGAAGCCCTGGCGGGTCAACTCCGCCACCTTGATCATATTCTCGACTTCCTTGCGGCCGCCTTCATGGTCGTACTCGCCGGACTTGGCGAGCACCACCTGCGCCTCGGTCGCGGCGGGCAGATAGTTCAGCGCCACCACCAGGTTCCAGCGGTCCATCTGGCCCTGGTTGATCTGCTGCGTGCCGTGATAAAGGCCGGTCGTGTCGCCCAAACCCACGGTATTGGCGGTCGCGAACAGACGGAACCAGGGATTGGGCCGGATCACCCGATTCTGGTCGAGCAAAGTCATCTTGCCGTCTGTTTCCAGCACGCGCTGGATCACGAACATCACGTCCGGGCGGCCCGCATCATATTCGTCGAACACCAAAGCGACCGGCCGCTGCAACGCCCAAGGGAGCAGGCCTTCGCGGAATTCCGTCACCTGCTGCCCGTCCTTCAGGACGATGGCGTCGCGCCCGACCAGGTCGATGCGGCTGATATGCGCGTCCAGGTTGATGCGGATGCACGGCCAGCGCAGGCGCGCCGCGACCTGCTCGATATGGCTCGACTTGCCGGTGCCGTGATAGCCCTGCACCATCACGCGGCGGTTATAGGCAAAGCCCGCCAGGATCGCGAGCGTGGTGTCCGGGTCGAACACATAGGCGGGGTCAAGGTCGGGCACCCGCTCATCGGCTTCCGAAAAGGCCGGGATCTTCATGTCGACATCGATGCCGAACACGTCGCGCGCATCGACTTCGCGGTCGGGCGAGGCCAACAGCGTTTCGGCGCGGGTATCGGGCTGGACGTTCGGGATGTCGGTCATCTTCTAATCTCTTTGAACGGTCTGGTCGGCACTGCCCTAACCATCAGGGACAGGCATGTCGATAGAGTGGGGCCTTAAGCGGCAAGGATCAAGCAGCCCATTCGGCCAAATTGGCCTCCTGCCCGATCAGCGCCAGTCCATGCGCGATAGAGGTCAGTTCGTCGCCGGTCGCAATATGGTCTTTCCCGAAGCGCCTGTCGAATATCCGCCGGATCGCCGGGATCAGCGAAGTCCCGCCCGTCAGGAACACCCGGTCGATGGCATCGGGCGCTACGCCCGCCTTGGCGAGCGCCTTGTCCACCGTCGCCTCGATCCGGGCGATGTCGGGCGCGATCCAGCCTTCGAAATCGGCGCGTGTCACTTCCGCCTCGATGGCAAGCCCGCCGCCTTCGAAGCGGAAAATAGCGCTCTCAGCCTCTGACAGCCGCCGTTTCAATGACCCCACCGCATCATAGAGCGGATAGCCCAATTCCTTCTCGATCACCGTGATCATCCGTCCGATAGCGTCGGGATCATGGGCCGCCTTCTGCAAGCGCGCCAGTTCATCCATGGTCCGCCGGTTGCGCATCAGCGCCAGTCGCGACCAGTCGGCAAAATCGGCAAAATAGCTGCGCGGAATCTCCAGCTCCTTGCCGAAGCTCTGGTAGCTTCCGCCCTTGCCCAGCATCGGCAGCACCAGATGATCGACGATCCGATAGTCGAAGCGATCCCCGGCAAGGCCGATGCCCGCCGATCCGAGCGGCACGCAACGCCGCGCCGCCCCCGGCGCCTCGACCCGCACGATCGAAAAGTCGCTGGTGCCACCGCCAAAGTCCGCGACGAGGATGGTCGCCGCCTCGGTCAGCCGGCTAGCATAGCTGAACGCGGCCCCCAGCGGTTCATAGACATAATGAAGCTCGTCCCCGAACCCCGCAAACATGGCGTCATAGCGCCGCCGTGCCAGCCCTTCATCGGGCCGCGACCCGGCATATTCGACCGGCCGCCCGATGACGATCCGCTCCGGCCGCCGGTCCAGCGTCCCGCCGGCATGGCCGACCATGCGCGACAGGAACAACTGCCCCAGTTCCTCGAATCGGAAGCGCTTTTCGAACACGTTGGCGCTTTCGAAGACCGGGCTGGCCGCCACTGACTTGAAGCTTTGCAGGAAGCGGCTGTCTTCCGGAAATTCCAGATATTCCGCGATCGCCCATGGGCCTGCCTCATGCGCCATGCCGCCCTTCGCATCGCTGTCGTGCCAGAAGCAGAGCGCGGAGCGGAATACCGGCCCGGTCGCCTGGGCACCGGAAAACTCGACCAGTTCCGACCCGCTGCCATTGGCGAGTGCGGCCACGCTGTTGGTCGTGCCGAAATCAAGGCCCAGGGCGCGGGGCATCGTCATACTGGTCTCCGGGGAAGGGGCGGCGCCTATGACAGCGGCAGCGGCCGGGAGCAAGCCCGGACTCTATAATGGGAAATTAAGCGCCCGTTCGCTACCGCAGCATCATGGAAATGGCGATCCTCTCTCTTCTTATCTTGCTGCTGAATGGTTGGACGATGCTGCGCTTCTGGCAGGACAAGGCTGCCGCGGTCGTGGGCCGCCGCCGCATTCCGGAAAAAGACCTGCTCGGCCTGGCGCTGATCGGCGGCTCGCCCGGTGCCCTGCTTGCGCGCCACATCTTCCGTCACAAGACGCGAAAGCAGCCCTTTTCAACCCTGTTGCTGCTCATCGTCGCTGTGCAAATGGGCACCGGCATCGGCTGGCTCCTGCTCTGACCGATCATGCGAAAGCCTCAGCCTTGCGCAAAAGCTGATAGGCCTCGATCACCCCCTGCAGCAACGCCTCATGGCTTCGATCCCCGCCATTATGGTCGGGGTGAAAGCGCCGCAGCAATTCCGTATAGCGCTGCCGCAAGGCTCTGCGGTCCGCATCGATCGTCAGCCCCATGACGTCCAGCGCCCGGCGGTCTTCCTTCGACAGGAATTTCCCGTCTTGCCGCATCTTGTTGTTGGCCCGCGCCTTCGCCACGCGCTCCTTGAACTTGGCGCCGATGGCATCCAGCGGGTCCTGAAAATCCGACCATTTGGGCGGGGGGCTGGCGGCGTTGGTGGAAAAGGCCCGAGTCTCCCGCTCCCACCCCGCATAGGGGCGTTGAGCCGCGTTGATTTCCTCCGGGCTCATGCCGGTGAAGAAATTATAGCCCTGGTTGAATTCCCGCACATGCTCCAGGCACAGCCAGCGCCAGCGCGGGCCTTCATGATGGGCACTGGCATGGCTCGACCCGCTTCCCTCCAGCGGCGGCGCACGGAATTCGCCCGGCTCGCGACAGCCGGGAACCGCGCAGGGGCGGTCGCTTTCCACGCGGCCATGGAAACGGTTGAAACGCCGGTTCGAGAAGGGATCGCTAGCCAAGATTGTCCTGATGCAACTACGGGCAAAGAGCCTATATAGGGGCGATGACCGAGATTCTAAAAGGCCCAGTCGCCACCGAAATCGAAGCCCGCCTGCAGGCCGCCCTCAGCCCCGAACAGCTCGCCGTGATCGACGACAGCGAAAAGCATCGCGGCCATGCCGGCCATGACGGATCGGGCGAAAGCCACTTCACCGTGGAGATCGTCTCCGACCGCTTCACCGGCCAGAATCGGGTCGCCCGGCAGCGCCTGGTCAACGCCGCGCTGGCCGACCTGTTACGCGACAAGGTCCATGCCCTCGCGATCAAGGCCCGCGCTCCCGGCGAATGACACTTTGAGCCGTCTCAGGCGTTGTGCCGCCGTCCAAGGAGGCGCGGCGCACGGACTATGATTTCCGGTATTGGTCCACCATCCCCGGCCGGGGCGAATTCGTGCGGCTGATCGCCGGGCTGCGCTATGCTTTCCCGCTGCGCATGGCGACGCTGATGCCCTCCTTCCCGCGTCTTGCCGAACTGCAAGAGCGGGTTGCGGCGCTCCCCGAATTGCAGGACTATCTGGGCAGCGACCGGCACCTGCCGTTCACCAATGAAGACGTCTTCCGCCACTACCCTGAACTGGACGCAGCATGACCCTGACCGACCCGATCATCCAGACCATCACCCCCACCACCCATGATCTGGGCGACTTTCGGGTCCATCGCTCCTTGCCCGCCAAGGGGCGCACCATGGTCGGCCCGTTCATCTTCTTCGATCAGGCCGGGCCCGCCCGCATCGCGCCGGGGCAGGGGGTGGACGTGCGCCCGCACCCGCATATCAACCTCGCCACCGTCACCTATATGTATGAGGGCAGCTTCCTCCATCGCGACTCCCTGGGCACGGAGCAGTTGATCGAGCCGGGCGCGGTGAACCTGATGACGGCGGGCAAGGGCATCGTCCATAGCGAGCGCTCGCCGGACGAGGACCGCGCCAAGCTCTCCAAACTCTCCGCCATCCAGACCTGGCTCGCGTTGCCCGACCGCCATGAGGAAATGGACCCCGCCTTCGAACATGTCAGCGAAGGCGGCCTGCCCATTATCGATGGCGGCCATGCGAGGGCGCGCGTGATCATGGGCAGCCTCTGGGGCCAGACGTCGCCCGTCACCACCTATGCGAACACCATCTATGCCGACATTCAGCTTTCTCCCGGCGGCTCGGTCCCCATCGACGCGGATGCGGAGGAACGGGCGATCTATGTCTCCGGCGGCGACGCGGCGCTGGACGGCGTGATGCTCCAGCCCCAGACGCTCTACGTCCTGCGCCCCGGCATCCGCGCGACTTTGATGAGCGTCGACGGCGGCCGTGTCATGCTTTGCGGCGGCGAGGCATTCCTGACGCCGCGCCATGTCTGGTGGAATTTCGTGTCCTCGACCCAGGAACGGCTGATGCAGGCCCGCGACGATTGGGAAGCCATGCGCTTTCCCCTGATTCCCGGCGACGATCAGGAATTCATCCCGATTCCCCAGGGGCGGCCGAAAACGATCAGCTATCCCTGATTTTCAGACCGTCATCACTGCACGAAGGTCAGCGACAGATTCTCGGCATTTTTTGGAATGTCGATCCGGCTTTCATTGATCGACGCTTCCTCGCCCGGCTTCAGGTTCGTCCGGTCGGCCTTGGTCGTCCAACTGAACACCAGCCGGTTCTGCCGGTCGCGCAATTGCACCAGCACCGGGGGCACCGGCAGCGTCTGCTTCCCACTGTTCACGATCCGCGCGCCAAAGGCGAAATATTCCTCCCCGGTGGGCAATTTACGCCGCTCGGCGGGTTTTGAGAGATAGAAAAGCAGGTCAGGATCGCCCTCTTCGGGCACCAACCCCAAATTGATCGCCCAGCTCGGCGTGCCGAAATACCAGAGCGCTCCGCCAGCGGCCCCCACCGCGAGGCAGAAGAGCAACGCGGCATAGGTCCAGATTTTCAGCCGGTTGCGACGCGGTTTTACCGGCGCTGGTTCGGCTTCCCCCCAATCGTTCCGCGCATCCGCTTCGGCGCGCCCGTAAATATCGTCGAACCGATAGTCAGCCTTGGCGCTGACGGGTGTCTCGGCCGGGGCGGAAACCGGTTCCACTTCCTCCGGTTCGACCGGCGGGGCGACAGCCTCCTCAACGGGTGGAGGAGGGGGAGGAGCAGGCGGTGGTGGCGGTGGCGCGGCCACTTCGGGCGCGCCGGCCGTCATCAGCGCTTCCTCGCGGGGCGCGAGCGCAGCCCCTTCCTGGAACCAGCTATGTTTGCAGGCGGCGCAGCGAACCTGGCGGCCGTTCGGGCCGACGGCGCTGTCCGGCACGATATAGCGCGTGGCGCAGTTGGGACACACCAGGATCATGACGCTTCATAGGCATGAGTTGGATTCGAGGGCAAGCGGCTTCAAACATGGCAACCGATCCGGGCGCGACTCGCGGAGTCAGGCCGACAAGACTTTACGGCCGCCCGTCCGCTGTGCCATGGCTAAGCGCTCGGGGAAGCAGGGAGCGCGCAGGCGCTGAAATTGACGCATGTCGGCCATCGTCCAGTTCGAAAATGTCGGCCTGCGCTATGGTCTGGATAGCGAGACGCTGTCCGACGTCAGTTTTTCGCTCGCCAGTGGCGGCTTCTATTTCCTGACCGGCGCGTCGGGCGCGGGCAAGACCTCGCTGTTGAAGCTCCTCTACCTTGCCCAGCGGCCCAGTCGCGGCGTCATCCGCTTGTTCGGGGAGGATGTGGTGACGCTGCCCCGCAAGCGCCTGCCCGGATTCCGCCGCCGTATCGGCGTGGTGTTCCAGGATTTCCGGCTGGTTCCGCATCTGTCGGTTTATGACAATATCGCCCTGCCGCTGCGCGTCGCGGGCCTGGCGGAGGGCGAGATCGACGCCCCGGTCAGCGAAATGCTGAACTGGGTCGGCCTTGGCGATCGCGGTCAGGCGCGCCCCGCTACCCTGTCGGGCGGGGAACAGCAGCGTGTCGCCATCGCTCGCGCAGTGATCGGCCGCCCGGAAATATTGGTCGCGGACGAACCGACCGGCAACGTCGACGCCGATATGGCCCGTCGCCTGCTGACCTTGTTCGAGGCGCTCAATCGCCTCGGCACCACCATCGTCGTCGCCACCCACGATCTGCCATTGATCGCGCAGGTGGGGAGCGCGCAGATGATGAAGCTGGACAAGGGCCGCCTGTCGGACCCCACTGGATCGCTGCGCTACCCGCCCCGGCCGCAGGTGAACGGCTGATGGCCTCCCCCCACGGCATGGGCGACCGTCGCGCCGCCGCCGCCGCGCGCCACCGGCTGCTGCCGGAGGGCAGGGTGGCAGGACCGATGCCGTGGATCATCGCGATCATGATGTTCCTGACCGTGCTGTCGGCCGCCGCCGGGCTGGGCCTGGGCGCGGCGGTGAAGGCCATGGGCGCGGACCTTGCCGGACGCGCCACGGTGCAGATCGTCGAGGCCAATGCGCAGCAGCGCGACCGTCTGAGCGCCAGCGTGGCTGACATACTGCGCAAAGTCAGCATAGTCCGCGCCGTCCATCCGGTCGCGGCCTCAACCCTTGCCGATCAAATCCGCCCCTGGCTGGGGCAGGATGCGGCGAGCGGCGACCTGCCGATCCCGGCGCTGATCGACATCGAACTGACGCCCGGCCAGACGGACGCGAAGGTCGACCGCCTCCGCCGCCAGCTCAGCGCCGTCTCGCCAAAAATCCGCATCGAGCCCCATGCCGCCTTTCTGGCGCCTTTGGCCGGCCTGCTTTCGGCCCTCGGCTGGCTGGCGGCGGGAATCGTGCTGCTGATGACGCTGGCGACCGGGTCGGTGGTGGTGCTGGCCGCCCGCGCCGCGCATGACAGCCATCGCGGTACCATCGACGTGCTGCACCTGATGGGCGCGACCGATGTGCAGATCGCCCGGCTGTTCCAGCGCCGGATCGGCCTGGATGCGCTGTTCGGCGGCGCGCTCGGCTTTACCGTCGCGTTGCTGGTGATCGTGTTGCTGGGCGTGCGGCTGCTGGCGACCGGCTCCGAATTGTTGAGCGCCATCCATCTGCCATGGACAAGCTGGGCGCTCCTTGCCGCCATTCCGATCGGCTGCGTGCTGCTGGCGACGATCGCCGCGCGCTGGACGGTGCTGCGATCGCTGGGGCGGCTGCTATGATCGTCCGCTTCATCGCCGTCATGCTGCTGGGATGGATGCTGGGCTTCGCCTGGTTCGCGATTTTCCTGCCGCAACCGCTGGACGGGCGACAGACAGACGCCATCGTCGTGCTGACGGGCGGGGCGGGGCGCATCGATCGCGGCCTTTCCCTGCTTCAGGACGGCGCGGCCAAGCGGATGCTGATCTCCGGCGTCGACCGATCGGTTCGCCCGGTCGAGCTGGCCGCGCAATATAAGGCGCCCGAACGGCTTTTCACCTGCTGCATCACCCTGGGGCGCGAAGCCATCGACACCCGCTCCAACGCCATCGAAACCGCGCATTGGCTGGAACGGCGCGACTTCAAGACGGTGCGCCTCATCACCACCGACTGGCATATGCGCCGCTCCGCTCTCGAACTGCGTCAGGCCTTGCCGGGCCGGGTCACGCTGGTCTACGACGCCGTGCCCAGTCGCCCCAGCCTCACCATGCTGGCGCGGGAATATAATAAATATCTGCTGCGCCGGGCTGCGGCGTTGATTGGTATCTGACGGTTTTTGCGATGTTCACCGCGCTGCGATCCCTGGCCTTCATGCTGGTTTTCTATGTCGGCTCGCTGCTGTTCGTGCTGGCGGCGATGGCGAGCAATCTGGTCGCGCCCCGATCGATCCCGGCGGTCGCCACCCACTGGAGCCGCTTCCATCGACGCTGCGCGCGCTGGCTGCTCGGGCAGAAGGTGCGAGTGGAAGGAACGCTGGAAAACGGCCCCTATCTCTATATCCTCAAGCATGAATCGATGTTCGAGACGATCGACCTGCTCTGTCTGCTGGATCGTCCGGCGATCGCCGCCAAGCGCGAATTGTTCGATATCCCGCTCTGGGGCGGCATCGCCCGCCGCTACGGTCTGATCCCGATCGAACGCACCGCCGGAGCCAGCGCCCTGCGCGCCCTGCGCACCGCCGCCAGGGCCACGACGGCGCAAGGCCGCGCCGTCTGCCTCTTTCCCGAAGGCACCCGCGTCCCCCATGGCGAAAGCCCACCTTTGCGCGCTGGGTTCGCGGGCCTTTATGCGCTGCTGGGCCTGCCGGTGGTGCCGATCGCGGTCGACAGCGGCCGCGTCTCCCCTCGCGGCAAGTTCATGAAGCGCCCGGGCACCATCACCTACAAGGTCGGTGAGATCGTTCCGCCCGGCCTGGATCGCCGTGAAGCCGAAGCCCGCGTCCATGCGGCGATCAATGCGTTGAACGCCTCAGTGTGAACGCCCGAAATCGGGCTTGGGATCGTCCTGCCCCTGTTCGATGATCGACCGCCGGATCGCCCGCGTTCGGGTGAACAGGTTGAACAGCGCATCCCCGTCATTCCAGCGGATCGCCCGCTGCAACGCCGACAGATCCTCGGAAAAGCGCTGGAGCATCTCCAGCACCGCATCCTTGTTCGCCAGGAACACGTCGCGCCACATGGTGGGATCGGACGCCGCGATGCGAGTGAAGTCGCGGAAGCCACCGGCGGAATATTTGATCACCTCCGACTGGGTCACATCCTCCAGATCGCTCGCTGTGCCGACGATGGTATAGGCGATGAGGTGCGGCAAATGGCTCGTCACCGCCAGCACCAGATCATGATGCGCCGGATCCATCATCTCGACATCGGCGCCCACGCGCCGCCACAGCTCGGCCACGCGCTCGACCGCCGCCGGATCGGCGTCGGCGGGCGGCGTCACGATGCACCAGCGTCCTTGGAACAGCGAGGCGAAGCCCGCCTCCGGCCCGCTATTCTCCGTCCCCGCGACAGGATGCGCCGGAATGATGGTCTGCCCTGGCAGCGCGGCGCTCAATTGCGCCAGCACGTCGCCCTTGCACGATCCCACATCGCTGACGATCGCCTCGGCCGGCAGATCGGCGGCAATCTCCGCCGCCGCCGCGGCCATCGCCCGCACCGGCACGCACAGCACGACCAGATCGGCATCCGTCACCGAAGCGCCCGCCGTATCGGTCACATCGTCGCACAGGTCGATGGCCCGCGCGATCTCCCGCACCTGCGCGTCGGCATCATAGCCGGTCACCCGCACGGTCGGCATCGTCTCGCGGATCGCCCGCGCCAGCGAGGAACCGATCAGGCCCAACCCGATGATGGTGACGCGGGCGAAGGGCAGCATCAGGCCGTTTCCGCCATGGCGCGCAGCTTGGCCGCGACCTTACGCACCTGTTCCTCGGTGCCGATGGTGATACGCAGGCCGTTGGGCAAGCCCTGCCCCGGCAGCCAGCGGGTCGCGAAACCTTCGTCCCACAGCCCCTTCATCGCGGCTTCGGCGGTCAGCTTGCCGTCGAACAGGATGAGAAGGAAGTTCGCCTTGCTCGGCACAGCGCGCAGCCCGTGATTGGACAGCGAAGCCACCTCCGCCGCCAGCCATTCGCGCCACTCACGGTTATGCCCCCGGCTCGCCTCGACCCAGGCAGAATCCTTCACCGCCGCAATCGCCGCAGCCTGCCCTGCGGTGGTCACATTGAACGGCGCACGGATGCGATGCAGCACGTCGATCACCTCGGCACTGGCATAGCCCCAGCCGATCCGCTCCGCCGCGAGCCCGTAAATCTTGGAAAAGGTCCGCGTCACGAACACATTGGCCGCATTCTTCGCCAGCTCCAGCCCGCCATCATCCTCGTCGGCGTCCAGATATTCGGCATAGGCCTGATCCAGCACGAACAATATGTCCGGCCGCAGCCCCGCATGCAGCCGGGCGATTTCCTCCCGCGACGTCATGGTGCCGGTCGGATTATTGGGGTTGGCGAGGAAGACCAGCTTGGTCTTCTCCGTCACTGCCGCCAGCAGTGCGTCCACATCGGTCGCATAGTCGGCATCCGGCGCGATCACCGGCGTGGCACCCACCCGGCGCGCGGCGATGTCATAGACCGAAAAGCCGTAGCGGACGTAGAGAACCTCATCCCCCGGTCCGGCATAGGCGCTCGCCGCGATGTGCAGCAGCTCGTCTGACCCGGTGCCATAGATCACCCGCGCCGGGTCCAGCCCATGCGCCGCCGCGATCGCCTCGCGCAGCTTGGCCGCGCCGGGATCGGGATAGGTGGCCAGGTCCGCCGTCGCCGCCACCAGAGCGGCTCGCGCCGCCTCCCCGGTGCCCAGCGGATTTTCATTGGCGGACAGCTTCACCAGTTGGCGGCCGTCATCGGCGGCCGACTTGCCCGGCACATAGGGCGAAATGCCGAGGATCCAGTCTTTGGGGGCAGGTTTAGTCATGCGCCGCGCTTTAGCGGCTTCTTGGCCAAAGGCAAAGGCTCACACGACAGGCGTCAGCAAAGGCTCACCCGCTGCCCAGGCGTCGAGATTGGCGAGCACCAGATCGGCCATCGCCTTGCGCGTCTCGACCGTCGCGCTGCCCTGATGGGGTTGCAGCACCACATGATCCATGGCGAATAGGGCTTCGGGCACATGCGGCTCATTTGCGAACACGTCCAGGCCCGCGCCCCCGATCCGTCTTTCCGCCAGCGCCGCCACCAGCGCCTCTTCATCGATCACGCTGCCCCGGCTGATGTTGATGATGACGCCATCCGGTCCTAGCGCATCCAGCATCGCCGCATCGACCAGCCTGCGCGCTTCCGGTCCGCCCGATGTTGCCACGATGACGACATCGCTCTGGCGCGCAAAATCGAGCGGATCGGCGATGTAGCGATAGGCGCCGTCCGCTGCGGGCCGCCGGTTATGATAGAGGATCTCGCCCGCCACCGGTTCCAGCCGCCGGGCAATGGCGCGCCCGATCCGGCCCAGTCCCAATATGCCGATCCGCTTGCCCGTCACGCGGCCACTCAGCGCCGGTTTCGCCCCCCGGGCCCAGTCCCCCGCGCGCACCTGTCGGTCATTGGCCGCAATATTGCGCACCGTCGCATAGAGCAGGCCCACCGCCAGATCGGCAACGTCATCGGTCAGCACGTCCGGCGTGTTGGTGACGCGGATGCCCCTGGACCGCGCATGATCGACATCGACCTTGTCATAGCCCACGGAAAACAGCCCGATCATCTCCAGCTTCGGCAGGGCATCCATGATTGCGGCAGATGCCCCCACCGCCCCGAAGGATACCAGCGCCCTCGCCTCGCGCACTTGCGGCGGCAGCGCATCCGGATCGGTATCCGCCGCCACGGCATGAACGGCAAAGCGCTGCGCCAGCGCGTCGTCCAGATAGGGATAGAGGGGGCCATAGGCGACGATCGGGATGAGAGGATTCTCGTTCATGGCCCGGATGTAGGTCAAAGGACAGTCGATTGACAGAGTCCAGCCCCGGGCCTAGCCCGGACGGATAATGGCCAGTGCGTCCTTTTCCGATGACATCCGTTTCGGCCTGCGCCGTCAGGTGCGCCTGACCGGCCCGCTGCAACTCGACAGCGGTGCTTTTCTTGGTCCGGTCGACATCGCCTATGAAACCTATGGGCGGATGAATGCGGACCGCTCCAACGCCATCCTCATCTGCCATGCGCTGACCGGCGACCAATATGTCGCGTCGGAGCACCCCGTCACCGGCAAACCCGGCTGGTGGTGGCGACTGGTGGGCGAGGGAAAGCCCGTCGATCCCGCCCGCCATTTCATGGTCTGTGCCAATGTGATCGGCAGTTGCATGGGCTCCAGCGGTCCCGCCAGCCTCGATCCCGCGACCGGCGGACCCCATGCGATGCGCTTCCCGGTCATCACCATAGCCGACATGGTCCGCGCACAGGCGATGCTGCTCGACCATCTGGGCGTCGACCGCCTGCATGCCGTCATCGGCGGCTCCATGGGCGGGATGCAGGCGCTAACCTGGCCGACCCTCTACCCCGAGCGTGTCGAAAGCTGCATCGTCATCGCCTCCACCGCCCGCCACAGCGCCCAGAACATCGCTTTCCACGAAGTCGGACGGCAGGCGATCATGGCCGACCCGAACTGGCGCGGCGGCGACTATTATGCCGACGGCCAGATTCCCAGCGCGGGCCTGGCTGTCGCCCGCATGGCGGCGCACATCACCTATCTCTCCGAAGCGGGCCTGACCGAGAAATTCGGGCGGCGGTTACAGGGTCGCCCGGAAAATCCCAACGGGTCCAAGACCTTCGGCTTCGACGCCGATTTCCAGGTGGAAAGCTATCTGCGCCATCAGGGTTTGAGCTTCGTCGAGCGTTTCGACGCCAACAGCTATCTCTTCATCACCCGCGCCATGGACTATTATGACATTGCGGAGGATCATGGCGGCAGCCTCGCCAAGGCCTTCGCCGCCTCCAGAGCGCGCTTCTGCCTCGTCAGCTTCGACACCGACTGGCTCTATCCGACGGCGGAATCCCGCCTGATCGTCCACGCCCTCAACGCGAGCGGCGCGCAAGCGAGCTTCGTCGAACTCTCCAGCCCCTTCGGCCATGACGCCTTCCTGCTGGAATGTCCCGAACTCAACCGCGTGGTCGACGGCTTCCTCAAGGGCGGCCGCGCATGAGCCTGCGCCCCGATCTTGCCCTGATTGCGCGCACCGTCTCCCCTGGCGCCAGAGTCCTTGATGTCGGTTGTGGCGACGGCGCGCTGATGGCGGCGCTGCGCGACAGCAAGCAGGTCGATGCCCGAGGCCTCGAAATCGACCCGCACAATGTCGCCGGCGCCGTGGGTCGGGGTCTTTCCGTGGTGCAGGGCGATGCCGACACCGACCTGATTTATTACCCCGAAGCCAGCTTCGACTACGCCATCCTCAGCCAGACGCTCCAGACCACCCGCCGCCCGGACCGGGTGGTCGAGGAACTGTTGCGGATCGGCAAACAGGCCTTTGTGTCCTTCCCCAATTTCGCCCATTGGCGCGGACGGCTGTCGCTGTTCTGGGGCGGGCGCATGCCGGTGACGCGGTTGCTGCCCGACAAATGGTATGACACGCTCAACATCCACCATGTCACGGTCGACGATTTCCGCGCATTGGTGAAGGATCGCGGCTGGACCATAGACGGCCAGTGGTTCCTCAAGGGCGACAGGGAAACCACCCACGCGAACGCCAATTTGTTCGCGGAGCATGCGGTATTTCTGCTGCGGAGATGAAGGCGTCAGCGCTCCTTGGTGGCGCTGAACTTGACCTTGGGATGCCGTTCCTGCTGATAGCCGATGTCCCAGGCGCTCTTCGCCATGAAGACGAGATTGCCGTCGCGATCCTTGGCCATATTGGCGCCGTTGAACGACACCAAATCCTTGATCGCGGCATCTTCGCCTGAAATCCACCGCGCCGTGTCGAAGGGCGAAGCCTCCAGCCCCGCCGCGACCTTATATTCGGCCTCCAGCCGGGAAATCAGCACGTCGAGCTGCAACTGCCCGACCACGCCGACGATCCAGGCGCTGCCGATGTCGGGATAGAAGACCTGGATCACGCCCTCTTCGGACAGGTCGTCCAGCGCTTTGCGGAGCTGTTTGGTCTTGGTCGGGTCTTTGAGCGCCACGCGCCGCAGGATTTCCGGCGCGAAGTTCGGAAGGCCGGTAAAGCGCACCCCCGCCTTCTCGCTCAGCGTATCCCCGACCCGCAACGTCCCGTGGTTGGGAATGCCGATAATGTCGCCCGGAAAAGCCTCATCCGCAATCTCGCGGTCCTGCGCGAAGAAGAGGATCGGCGAATGCACCGCGATCGGCTTCCCGCTGCCCGAAGGCGTCAGCTTCATGCCGCGCTTGAACTTGCCCGAACACAGCCGCATGAACGCGATCCGGTCACGGTGCTGCGGATCCATATTGGCCTGCACCTTGAAGATGAAGCCGGTGACTTCGCTATCCTCCGGCTCGACCGGCGCCGGTTCGGCGGGCTGGGCACGCGGCGGCGGCGCATGGGCGGAGAGCGCATCGATCAGCTCGGTCACGCCAAACAGCTTCAAGGCCGACCCGAAATAGACCGGGGTCAGATCGCCATGCCGATAGGCCGCCAGATCGAAATCGGCATAGCCCCCGACGGCCAGTTCCGCCTCCTCACGCAGCCGAGCCAGACCTTGGCCCGACAGATGCCCGGCCAATGCGTCATCATCGATCCCGGAGAAAAAGGCTTGGCGTCCCTCAAACTCCTTGCTCGCGCCCGAAGGCTGGCGCAGGCGGTTCTTCGCGAAGTCGTAAATCCCCTCAAACTCGCCGCCCATGCCGACCGGCCAACTCATCGGGCATACGTCCAGCGCCAGCGCGTCCGCCACCTCATCCAGCAGCGCAAAGGCATCGCGGCCCTCGCGGTCCACCTTGTTGACGAAGGTGATGATCGGCACGTTCCGCAACCGGCAGACCTCGAACAGCTTGCGCGTCTGCGGCTCGATGCCCTTGGCCGCGTCGATTACCATCACCGCCGAATCCACCGCCGTCAGCGTACGATAGGTGTCTTCGGAAAAATCTTCATGCCCCGGCGTGTCGAGCAGGTTGAAGGTGATCCCGTCGCGTTCGAAGGTCATCACGGACGAGGTCACGGAAATCCCGCGCTGCTGCTCGATCTTCATCCAGTCCGACCGGGCGCGCCGGTTCGCCCCGCGCGCCTTGACCTCTCCGGCCAGGTGAATCGCGCCGCCTTCCAGCAGCAGCTTTTCGGTCAGCGTGGTCTTACCCGCGTCGGGGTGGGAAATGATGGCAAAGGTACGGCGGGAAGGAATGCTCATGGGCGGCCCATATAGCGATTCGCTTGGGAATCGCCAGCGGCGCTTGGCAAAGCCTCCGCCTCAAAGCGCTCCATGCATTCCTGCGAAGCCACTCGTCTCGTTCGAGTGCTTCGCCGGCACACGCACGACTATCGCAGCTTCGCGATGGAAAGCCCGTCCTGCTTGGCGCGGGCCTTCACCGATTCCTCGCTGCGGGTCAGAGCCTTGGCGATCGCCTTGAGCGCCATGCCCTTCTTCGCCAGCGTGTGGAGCTTTTGCAGCTCATCCGCCGTCCAGGGTTGCTTGTGGCGCTCGAAGCGTTCGCCGGCCATCGGATCAATCCGCGAAGGGATCGCGCACGAGGATGGTGTCCTCGCGCTCGGGGCTGGTGGAGACGAGCGTGACCGGGCAGCCGATCAACTCCTCGATGCGGCGGATATATTTGATCGCCTGCGCCGGAAGCTCAGCCCAACTGCGGGCGCCCGCGGTGGTTTCCTGCCAGCCTTCGATCGTCTCATAGACCGGTTCCGCCTTCGCCTGATCCTGCGCATGGGCGGGGAGATAGTCGAAGCTCTGCTCCCCGATCTTGTAGCCGACGCAGATTTTAAGTTCCTCGAAGCCGTCCAGCACGTCGAGCTTGGTAAGGGCGATGCCGGTGACGCCCGAGACCGCGACCGACTGGCGTACCAGCACGGCGTCGAACCAGCCGCAACGGCGCTTGCGCCCCGTCACGGTGCCGAATTCATGGCCTCGTTCGCCCAGCCGCTGGCCGACGTCATTTTCCTGCTCGGTCGGGAAGGGACCGGAGCCGACGCGCGTGGTGTAGGCCTTGACGATGCCCAGCACGAAACCCGCGCCCGAAGGGCCAAGGCCGGTGCCGCTCGCCGCCGTGCCCGCAACCGTGTTGGACGAGGTGACGAAGGGATAGGTGCCGTGGTCGATGTCGAGCAGCGTGCCCTGCGCGCCTTCGAAGAGGATGCGCTTGCCCTCCGCCTTCGCCTTGTTGAGCGTCAGCCAGACAGGCTTGACGAAGGGCAGGATGAAGCTGGCGATGTCGCGCAGTTCCGCCATCAGCGCGTCACGATCGATCGGCGCTTCGTTGAACCCGGCGCGCAGCGCGTCATGGTGCGCGGTCAGGCGGTCGAGCTGCGGGCCGAGATCGTCCAGGTGCGCCAGGTCGCAGACGCGGATGGCGCGGCGGCCGACCTTGTCCTCATAGGCAGGACCAATGCCGCGACGGGTGGTGCCGATCTTGCCCGCGCCCGAAGCATCCTCGCGCAGCCCGTCCAGGTCGCGGTGGAAGGGCAGGATCAACGGGCAGGTTTCCGCGATCTGGAGGTTTTCAGGGGTGATGGCGACCCCCTGGCCCTTGAGCTTGGCGACCTCATCCCGGAAGTGCCAGGGGTCCAGCACCACGCCATTGCCGATGACCGACAGCGTGCCGCGCACGATGCCCGACGGGAGCAGCGAGAGCTTGTAGACCTTCTCGCCCACGACCAGCGTGTGGCCGGCATTGTGGCCACCCTGGAAACGGGCGACGACGTCGGCGCGCTCCGACAGCCAGTCGACGATCTTGCCCTTGCCTTCGTCACCCCATTGGGCGCCGATCACGGTAACATTTGCCATGGATACAGTCCTCCGCCCGCCGCGCGGACCGGCCATGCCCTTCGACGGGACTCGGCATGCCGGTGGGATCAAATGGGCGTGTCGCCCTGTTGCGGGCCGCGCCTACCCGCGCTGCCCCGGTGAAGTCAAGTCAGTAGGCGCGCGGGCGGTCGCCTTCGAGCCAATGGGTGCAGCGCAGCGCCTCGCCATTCTCCTGCGGGGTGAGCGCCGCGATCGTCTGCCAGCCTTCCGCCCGCAATTGGGCGGCGCGAGCGGGATCATGGTGCAACGGCAGGAACAGGCGCTTGGGAGCCTCCCCGCCGAAGCCCGCGTCGATCAGCGGCTCGGGATAGAGCGAGAAGCCCATGGCCGGTTCCTCCGAGCCGTCGGCGCGGGTGATGGCATAGCTGCCGCCCCGGCCGATCTCTCCGGTGAAGCCTTCCGCGAAGATCGAGAAGCCGAACCAGTTCTGATATTCGAAGCCATGGCGCTCGGTCGGGTCGAGCGTCAGGGTGACGTCCCAGCCGATCGGCTTGGCGATGGCGCGCAGGCCCGCGATACGACTGTCGATGGCGCCGCCGAGTTGGGCGTTGAACGTTTCGAGCCGCTCCATCGCGGCGTGGAAGGGACCGGTCGCCTCGATCAGCGGGAAATAGGCGGCGGCGGCCGGGCTGATCGCCACGAGCGCGCCGGCATCCTTGGCGTCGAGTTCGGCGCGGACGGCCTCGATCTCTTCCGGCGCCAAAGGCAGCGGGCCAGCAGCGAGGGCGTCGATCAGGTCGGGCAGGGTGAAATCGATGGTGATGCCGGTGACGCTGGCCGCCTGCAGCGATTCGATGGCGACATTGACGATTTCCACGGCCGCGGCGACGCTGTCGCTGCCGATCAGTTCGGCGCCGACCTGGAGCCGTTCGCGTTCGGGGCGGAGCTGATTCGCGCGCAGGCGGATGACCGGACCGGCATAGGACAGGCGCAGCGGGCGCGGGGCACTCGCCAAACGGGTGGCGGCGATGCGGCCGACCTGCGCGGTCATGTCGGGGCGGAGCGCCAGGCTGCGCTGGGAAACGGGATCGATGGCACGGACCAGATCCTCCGCCCGCATCGATTTCAGACGGCTGACCAGCGTATCCTCAAACTCCGCGAGCGGTGGCATGACCCGTTCATAGCCATGAGCGGCGACGGTATCGAGCACGCGGCGGACAAGGCGCGCGGACGCCTCCGCCTCTGGCGGCAGGCGGTCGGAGAGCCCTTCGGGAAGGAGGCCGGGCGGGATCGTAGTCATGGGCTGGCCCTTTAGCGGATTATACGCAATAGGCCAGCCCGAACCATCTTCAAGCCCTGACCCAATTAGGCGAAGCGCAACAGCTTCACCGTCTTGACGCCCGCCAGCTTGCAGATGCCGGCAAGAACGGTTTCGGTCACGGCGCCGTCGACCGACAGCAGCAACACGGCTTCGCCGCCCTGATTGCGGCGGCCGAGGTGGAAGGTGCCGATATTGACGTTCGCCTCGCCCAGCGTAGAACCCAGGCGGCCGATGAAGCCCGGCGCGTCCTGATTGACGATGTAGAGCATGTCACCGGCGAGGTCGGCTTCGACCTTGATGCCGAACAGCTCGACCAGGCGCGGCTGCGAATGGCCGAAGAGGGTGCCTGCAACCGATTTGTCGCCGCTTTCTGTCTTCACCGTGACGCGAACGAGGGTCTGATAGTCACCCTCGCGGTCATGGCGCACTTCGCGCACGTCAAGGCCGCGCTCCTTTGCCAGGAAGGGCGCGTTGACCATGTTCACCGTGTCGGAATAGACGCGCATCAGACCGGCCAGCACCGCAGCGGTGATCGGCTTCTGGTTGAGTTCGGCTGCATGGCCCTCGACCTCGACCGCGACGCTCTGGATGCGGTCGCCCTCAAGCTGGCCGACAAGGCTGCCCAGTTCTTCCGCCAGCGCCATATAGGGCTTGAGCTTCGGGGCTTCCTCAGCGGACAGGCTCGGCACGTTCAGCGCATTGGTGATGCCGCCGTCGAGCAGATAGTCGCTCAGCTGCTCGGCCACCTGAAGCGCGACATTGACCTGCGCCTCGTCGGTCGATGCGCCCAGATGCGGGGTGCAGATGAAGCCGGGCGTGCCGAACAGCGGCGATTCCTTCGCCGGTTCCTGCACGAACACGTCGAGCGCGGCGCCCGCCACATGGCCCGCATCCATCGCTTCCTTGAGCGCGGCTTCGTCGATCAGGCCGCCACGGGCGCAGTTGACGATGCGCACGCCCTTCTTGGTCTTGGCGAGGTTTTCCTTGCTCAGGATGTTGCGGGTCTGGTCGGTCAGCGGCGTGTGCAGCGTGATGAAGTCGGCCTTCGCCAGCAGCGTGTCGAGATCGGCCTTTTCCACGCCCATTTCCACGGCGCGTTCCGGGGTCAGGAAGGGGTCGAAGGCGACGACCTTCATCTTGAGGCCGAGGGCACGGCTGGCGACGATCGAGCCGATATTGCCCGCGCCGATCAGGCCCAGCGTCTTGCCGGTGACTTCCACGCCCATGAAGCCGTTCTTCGGCCAGAGACCTTGTTGAGTCTGGGCGTTGGCCTCCGGCAGCTGGCGGGCCAGCGCGAACATCAGCGCAATGGCATGTTCGGCGGTGGTGATCGAGTTGCCGAACGGGGTGTTCATGACGATCACGCCCTTGGACGAGGCGGCTGGGATATCGACATTGTCGACGCCGATGCCGGCGCGGCCGATGACCTTCAGGTTGGTCGCGTGGTCGAGAATGTCTTTGGTGACCTTGGTCGAGCTGCGGATGGCGAGGCCGTCATAGTCGCCAATGATCGCCTTCAGCTCTTCGGGCGTCTTGCCGGTGATTTCGTCGACTTCCACGCCGCGTTCACGGAAGATCGCGGCGGCGCGGGGGTCCATTTTATCGCTGATGAGTACCTTGGGCATGGAAATGCTCCTTCGTTCCTATGAACCCGTCACCCCCGCGAAGGCGGGGGTCCATCTCCCATCAGTTGCATCAAGCGGGACGGTTGGGAGATGGATTCCCGCCTGCGCGGGAATGACGGTAGTATTTGGGGTGAAGTTGTTAAGCAGCCTTGGCCGTCGCATAGGCCCAGTCGAGCCACGGACCGAGCGCCTCGATATCGGCAGTCTCGACCGTGGCGCCGCACCAGATGCGCAGGCCCGCCGGAGCGTCGCGATAACCCGCGACGTCATAAGCGGCGCCTTCCTTCTCCAAGAGTCCTGCGAAGGTCTTGATGAAGGCCTCGTCCGCACCCTCGACGGTCAGGCAGACGCTGGTGGTCGAACGCGACGCTTCGTCGGCGGCGAGATGGCCGAGCCAATCGCGTTCCTCTACGATCTTGTTCAGCGCCGCCGCATTGGCGTTGCTGCGCGCGATCAGGCCCGCGGAACCGCCCAGCGACTTGCCCCATTCCAGCGCGAAGATCGCATCTTCGACCGCCAGCATCGAGGGGGTGTTGATCGTCTCGCCCTTGAACACGCCCTCGGCCAGCTTGCCCTTCGAGACAAGGCGGAAGACCTTCGGCAGCGGCCAGGCGGGGGTGTAGTTTTCCAGACGCTCGACCGCGCGGGGACCGAGGATAAGCACGCCATGGCCGCCCTCGCCGCCCAGCACCTTCTGCCAGGAGAAGGTGGCGACGTCGATCTTGGCCCAGTCGATGTCATAGGCGAACACCGCGCTGGTGGCGTCCGCGAAGGCCAGTCCCTCGCGGTCGGCGGGAATCCAGTCGGCGTTCGGCACGCGCACGCCCGAAGTGGTGCCGTTCCAGGTGAACAGCACGTCGTTTGAGAAATCGACCTGCGTCAGATCGGGCAACTGGCCGTAATCGGCGCGGATGATCGTCGGATCGAGCTTGAGCTGCTTGGCGGCGTCCGTCACCCAGCCCTCGCCAAAGCTTTCCCAGGCCAGCGTCGTCACCGGGCGGGCGCCCAGCATGGTCCACATCGCCATTTCAAAGGCGCCGGTGTCGGAGCCGGGGACGATGCCGATGCGATGGGTTTGGGGCAGGTTCAGCAGCTCGCGCATCAGGTCGATGCAGTAAGCGAGGCGGGTCTTGCCGATCTTGGCGCGGTGCGAGCGGCCGAGGGAGTCAGCGCTCAGCTTGTCGGCGCTCCAGCCCGGAGGCTTGGCGCAGGGACCGGAAGAGAAATAGGGGCGAGCCGGCTTGGTTGCGGGTTTGGCGGCAGGCGCAATGGTGGCGTCTGCAGCAATCATATCAGTCATGTACGCTTCTCCTTGCAGAGAGCTCGCGCGGCGTTGGGACCGCGTGGCCCGCTGGCCGCCCTAAAGTCTCCGGCCAAAGAGTCAAGTTGAATGTCTGCACGCGATGAACCGAGTCGGCCGTTAACCCTTGAGCCAGCCGGACGTGGTAAATGCTTGAGCCATGTTCGAGCGGGTTAGGGGGAAAGCGGTCCTTCGCGGCATGGGCTTTGCAGGCCTGGCGACGGTTGCGCTGACGCTGGCAAGCTGTGGCGGCGACCTGGTGCCGCGCGGGCGTGTCGAGCGCCCGTCCAAGCCGGTCAGGACCGCCCGCCCGGCCGCGCCGCCGACGATGGAGTTGCGCCAGTGCATGGCGAAGCTGAACTCGCAATCGATCCTGTTCACGCCGCTGCCCGACCAGAATTTCGGCGGCGGATGCAACGCGATGGGTAGCGTCAAGCTGATCGACATCGGCGTGCCGGCGACCAATTTGGGGGCAATGACCTGTGGCCTCGCCGCCAATTTCGCGGCCTGGGCGCGTTTCGGCGTGCAACCCGCCGCACGACTGATCCTGGGGGCGGAGGTCGAGCGGATCGAGACCTTCGGCACCTATAATTGCCGGCCGATCGCGGGCAGCGGGAAGCTTTCCGAACATGCGCACAGCAATGCGGTCGACGTGTCGGGCTTCCTGCTGAGCGATGGACGGCATATCACCATCCAGAATGACTGGAACGGCGACAAGCGCGTCCGCCAGTTTCTGGAGATCATCCATGCCAGCGCCTGCAAGCGGTTCCGCACGGTGCTGAGTCCCGATTATAACGCGGCCCATCACGATCATTTTCATTTCGACATGGGCGGCCGCGGCGGCTTTTGCCGTTGAGCGTGAACAGGAAAGCGGCGGCTTTTGCCGATAAGCACCTTGGCTTTGTCGCCTTGGCCGCTTACCTTGACGGAAATGACCAGAAAAGAAATCGAAGAACGCAAATTCCGCCCCGCCCGTCAGGAAGCCGCCGACGCCCGCAAGGGGGTGGAAACACCGCAAACCAGCAGCACCGCCTATCGCTTGGCCTTTCAGGATACCGAATTCCTGTTGCGGGAGGATTTGCGGCCGGTGCGGTTCCAGCTCGAATTGCTCAAGCCGCAATTGCTGATGGACGAGGCGAAGATCGAATCGACTTTCGTCTTCTACGGCTCGGCCCGCATTCCCGAACCCGATCAGGTGCAGGCGCGGATCGATGCCGCCATCACGCCGGAACAGAAGCGCATTGCCGAAAATCTGGGCAGGAAGGCGCGCTATTATGATGAAGCGCGCAAGCTGGCGCAGATTGCGGCGCAATATCCGGTGAATGAGGCGGGATGCCGCCATTTTGTGGTTTGCTCGGGCGGTGGCCCTTCGATCATGGAAGCGGCCAATCGCGGCGCGGCCGATGTCGGCCAGACCACCATCGGCATGAATATCGTGCTGCCGCATGAGCAGGCACCCAACCGTTTCGTGACGCCGGAACTCAGCTTCCAGTTCCACTATTTCGCGCTGCGCAAGATGCATTTCCTATTGCGCGCGCGGGCGCTGGCGGTGTTTCCGGGCGGCTTCGGCACGTTCGACGAGATGTTCGAACTGCTGACCCTGATCCAGACCGGCAAGATGAAGCCGATCCCGGTGCTGCTGTTCGGCAAGGATTTCTGGTCGCGGGTGGTGGATTTCGAGGCGCTGGCGGACGAAGGGGTGATCTCGCCGTCCGACCTCAACCTGCTGACCTGGGTGGAGACAGCAGAGGATGCCTGGGAGGCGGTGCAGACCTTCTATCAGGACAGCGAAACGCCGGGTTGCTGAAACTTATCCTCGCCGCATCGGGGAGCGGCTTCAAGCAATCCTTGCCCTCCCCGTCGCACAGGACTAGGGCGCGGCCATGCGCGCCGATCTCGCCCATGTCGACACCTGGATCTTCGATCTGGACAATACGCTCTACCCGGCGAAGGCGGACCTGTTCGCGCTGATCGACGTGAAGATGGGCGAGTTCATCCAGGGTCTGCTCGGCTGCGATCCGGTCATCGCGAAACAGACGCAGAAACGCTATTTCCTGGAGCATGGCACGACCCTTTCCGGCCTGATGCACCATCACGGCATCGAGCCGCGCGAATTTCTCGACTATGTGCATGACATTTCGATGGACCGGCTGGAGGTCGACGAGGCGCTCAACGCCCATATCGCCGCGCTGCCGGGGCGGCGGCTGATCTTCACCAATGGCGACGCCGCCTATGCCACGCGGGTGCTGGACAAGCTGGGCCTGACCGGCGCGTTCGAACTGATCCACGACATCCACGCCTGCCAATATGTGCCCAAGCCCGACCCGTCAGGCTATGCGGAGCTGTGCCGCGTGCACAAGGTCGATGCCGCCCGCGCCGCCTTTTTCGAGGATATGGCGCGCAACCTCAAGCCCGCCAAGGCGATCGGCATGACCACCATCTGGGTCAATAACGGCTCGGAAGCGGGCGACCATGGCCATCATCCCGATTTCATCGATTTCGAAACCGACCATCTGACGCCGTTTCTGGCGGATATTTTTGGGGAACAACCATGAGCAACGAACTGATCGCGACCATCGACGCCGCCTGGGAGGACCGGGCCAATGTGAACCTGTCGACGCAGGGGGCCGTGCGCCAGGCGGTCGACAAGGCGCTGGCGATGCTGGACAGCGGCGAGGCGCGGGTGGCCGAACCGACCGCGGAGGGCTGGCAGGTCAACCAGTGGCTGAAGAAGGCGGTGCTGCTCTCCTTCCGACTCAACGACAATGCGATGATCGACAATGGTCCGGGCGCCGGCCATTGGTGGGACAAGGTGCCCAGCAAGTTCGCCGGCTGGGACGAAGCGGCCTTCCGCGCCGCCGGGTTCCGCGCCGTGCCCGGCAGCTTCGCCCGCGCGGGTGCGCATATCGCGAAAAACGTCGTGCTGATGCCGAGCTTCGTCAACATCGGCGCTTTCGTGGATGAAGGCACGATGGTCGACACCTGGGTGACGGTGGGAAGCTGCGCGCAGATCGGCAAGAACGTTCATCTGTCGGGCGGCGTCGGCATCGGCGGCGTGCTGGAGCCGCTCCAGGCCGATCCGGTGATCATCGAGGATGACTGCTTCATCGGCGCCCGCTCCGAAGTCGTGGAGGGCGTGCGCATCGGCAAGGGTTCGGTGCTGTCGATGGGGGTCTATATCAGCCAGTCGACGAAGATCATCGACCGCACCACCGGCGAAGTCTTCCTGGGTGAAGTGCCGCCCTATTCGGTGGTCGTGCCCGGCTCGCTGCCCGGCAAGCCGCTGCCCGACGGTACGCCGGGGCCGAGCCTCTATTGCGCGGTGATCGTGAAGCGGGTCGATGCGCAGACGCGGTCGAAGACCGGGATCAACGAACTGCTGCGGGACTAAGTGCGATGTGCTCCTGCTTTCGCAGGAGCACATTGTTCTGTGACTGGATAGAGGCGGCAGGAAGCCCTACATAGGCTCCTATGCCGCCATCCACGCCTGACAATTCGCCTCTTCCGCCCGTCTGGGCGACGATGCGGCGCTTCTTTCCCTATCTCTGGCCCGCCGACGCTCCAGCGCTGCGGCGACGGGTCGCAATTGCCATGGCTCTTGTGCTGGTGGCGAAGATCGTCAGCCTGGCCATGCCCTTCGCCTATAAGGGCGCCATCGACCGCATGGCGCCGGGGATGGAGTCCGGCGCAAGCCTCGCCATCGCGCTGGTCGTCGCCTATGCGGGCGCGCGTTTCGGCAGCGTGCTGTTCGACAATCTGCGCAACGCCATTTTCGAACGCGTTGGGCAGGAAGCCGGGCGGCGGCTGGCCGATGACGTGTTCGTCCATCTGCACCGGCTGTCGTTGCGCTTCCATCTCGACCGGCGCACCGGCGCCGTCACCAAGATCGTCGAGCGCGGCACGAAGAGCATCGACACGATGCTCTATTTCCTGCTGTTCAACATCGCGCCGACGGTGCTGGAACTGGCGGCGGTCTGCGTCATCTTCTTCGTGAAATTCGGTCCCGGACTGGTCGCGGCGACATTGGTGATGGTGGCGCTCTATATCTGGTTCACCCGCGCGATCACCGAATGGCGCAACCAGCTCCGCCGCGACATGGTGGACATGGACACAAGCGCCGTCGCCCATGCCGTCGACAGCCTGCTCAATTTCGAGACGGTCAAATATTTCGGCGCCGAGGACCGCGAGGCGGCCCGCTACAGCAAGGCGATGCGGCGCTATGCCGATGCGGCGGTCAAGTCGGAGAACAGCCTCGCCTGGCTCAATATCGGCCAGTCGCTGATCACCAATCTGATGATGGCGGGCGCCATGGGCTATACCGTCTGGGGCTGGAGCCGGGGGCAATTCTCGACCGGCGATGTGGTGCTGGTGAACACGCTGCTCGCCCAGCTTTTCCGGCCGCTCGACCTGCTGGGCATGGTCTATCGGACGATCCGGCAGGGGTTGATCGACATGGAGGCGATGTACAAGCTGATCGATACCGAAACGGAGATCAGCGATGCGCACGGCGCGCCGATGCTGCAAACCCATGCGGGCGAAGTGTGCTTCGACCATGTGCATTTCAGCTATGATCCGGAGCGCGAGATTTTGCATGGGGTGAGCTTCACCGTACCGGCGGGCAAGACCCTCGCCATTGTCGGGCCTTCGGGCGCGGGCAAGTCGACCATCGCGCGGCTGCTGTTCCGCTTCTACGACATTCAGGGCGGGCGCATCCTGATCGACGGGCAGGATATAGCCGGGGTGACGCAGCAATCCCTGCGCGCCGCCATCGGCATCGTGCCGCAGGACATGGTGCTGTTCAACGACACGGTCGGCTATAATATCGGCTATGGGCGCGAGGGCGCGACGCAGGCGGAGATCGAGGCGGCGGCCAGGGCGGCTTCGATCCACGATTTCATCATGGGGCTGCCGCAAGGCTATGCCACGCGGGTGGGCGAGCGCGGGCTGAAACTATCCGGCGGCGAGAAGCAGCGGGTGGCGATTGCGCGGACGCTGTTGAAAGACCCGCCGGTGCTGGTGCTGGACGAGGCGACCAGCGCGCTCGACAGCCGAACAGAAACGGAAATCCAGGACGTGCTGCGCAGCATATCGCGCAAGCGGACGACCTTGATCGTCGCGCATCGGCTGTCCACCGTTGTGGATGCGGATGAAATCATCGTGCTGGAGCAGGGCCGGATCGTCGAGCGCGGGCGGCATGGCGATCTCGTGCGGGCCGATGGTCTCTACGCCGCCATGTGGGCGCGACAGGCGACCGAGCGAGACGATATGCCGGTCGAGCCGGGGATCGAGCCGAAGATCGAAGACCTGTTCGAGGTGGTCGTGCCGGGCGGCAGGGGCTGACCTCTCCAAATCCTTCCCACGCTTTGCATAGGGAGGATTTGATTTCGGGGGCTCTCTCGCTTATTCTCTCCCTCGCGGACCGGGCCCCTCTGGCGCGCTGATGTTGAAACAGCGCGTGATGTCGGACCGCATCGGACATTCCGATGCGCATGACGGCTTGGCTCTCACCACCCCCAACCATCGCAGCGGATTCTCCGATCAACCTTTGTTGTTGAACGAGAGGAGCATATCCCATGGAATTTCTCTTCATGGACTGGCTGGGGACGCCCGCCTGGTTCTGGCTGGCCTTTTTCGCCATCGTCGCGGCGCTGACGGCCTTCGACCTCGGTTTCCTGCACAAGGAGAATAAGGAAATCGGCATCAGGGAGAGCCTGAAGCTTTCCGTCTTCTACATCAGCATCGCCATGGCTTTTGGCGGCTGGGTCTGGTTCGTGCGCGGGCCGGAGCCGGGAATGCAATATTTTACCGGCTTCTTCATCGAAAAGGCGCTGTCGATCGACAATGTCTTCGTCATCAGCCTGATCTTCACCTATTTCGCCATTCCGGCCAAATATCAGTATCGGGCGCTGCTCTGGGGCATCATCGGCGTGATCGTGCTGCGCGGCCTGATGATCGCGGGCGGGGCGATGCTGCTGCATCAGGCCTATTGGGTGCTGTACCTGTTCGCCGCCTTCCTGATCTTCACCGGCATCAAGATGATGTTCAGCGGCGATGAGCCGATGGATGTCGGCAAGAATCCCGCGATCCGCTTTATTTCAAAGCATATGCGGGTGACGCCGGAGCTGCATGGCGAGCATTTCCTGGCGCGCATGGCTGATCCGAAGACGGGCAAGGTGGTGACGGCGGCGACGCCGCTGCTGCTGGCGCTGGTGGTGATCAACTTTGCCGACCTGATATTCGCGGTGGACAGCGTGCCCGCGATCTTCGCGATCACGACCGATACCTTCATCGTCTATACGTCGAACGTGATGGCGATATTGGGCCTGCGGGCGCTTTATTTCGCGCTGGCGGCGATGGTGCATCGCTTCCACTATCTGAAATATGCGCTGGCCGCGATCCTGGTGCTCATTGGCGCCAAGATATTCGTGGCGGACTTCCTGCTGGATGAAGGGAAATTCCCGCCCGCGCTGAGCCTGGGCGTGACCTTCGCGCTGATCGGCGCAGGTGTGGGCTGGTCGCTGTGGAAGACGAGGGCGGAGGAGCGGCGGCTCGCCTAGCCCTCGATAAAGCGGGCCGCGACCTCTGGCGGAACCCGGAGAATGCGGCCCGTTTCCTTGTCGATGATCGCCCAGGTGGACTTGGCCGACACCTTCACCTTGCCGTCCGGGCCGGTGAATTCCATGTGACGGTCGAAGCGCGCACCGCGCGGACCTTGCGGAATCCAGGTCCGGACAGAAACGGTTTCGCCCTGCTGCACATTGCCGCGATAGTCGATCTCATGCCGGGTCACGACCCAGACATAGGCATCGAGATGCGCCGGATCGGCATCGCGGGTCCAATGCTCGGTCGCGACCTGCTCCATCCACTGGACCCAGACGGCGTTGTTCACATGACCCAGAACGTCGATATGCTCGGGGCCTGCGGTGATCCGGGTGGTATAGGTGGAGGACATCAGTCCGCGACGCCCAGTTGCCAAAGGATGAAAGCGAATTCCTCTGCCGTTTCGTGGAGGCTTTCGAAACGGCCCGACTTGCCGCCATGGCCCGCGCCCATATTGGTCTTGAGGATCAGGATATTGTCGTCCGTCTTCGTGGCGCGCAAACGGGCGACCCATTTGGCGGGTTCCCAATAGGTCACGCGGGGGTCGTTGAGGCCGGCCGTGACCATCAGCGGCGGATAGCCTTGCGCGCTCACATTGCTGTAGGGATCGTAGGAGAGGATCGTCTCGAACGCGGCCTTGTCCTCGATCGGGTTGCCCCATTCGGGCCATTCGCCCGGCGTCAACGGCAGCGTCTCGTCCAGCATGGTGTTCAGCACGTCCACGAAAGGCACATGCGCCACCACCGCGCCCCAGAGATCGGGATTGCTGTTGACGACCGCACCCATCAGCTCGCCGCCCGCCGATCCGCCGGAAATGCCGATTTTGCCCTTAGAGGTGTAGCCCAAGTCGATCAGACTCTTCGCCACATCCACAAAATCGGTGAAAGTGTTGATCCGCTTGTCGAGCTTGCCATCCAGATACCATTGCTGGCCGAGATCATCGCCGCCGCGAATATGCGCAAGGGCGAAGGCGAAACCGCGGTCCAGCAGCGAAAGCCGGCTGGTGGAGAAGCCCGGCTCCATCGCGATGCCATAAGCGCCATAGCCGTAAAGACTGAGCGGCGCGCTGCCATCGCGGGGGAGGTCTTTGGGATAGACGATCGACACCGGGATTGGCGTGCCGTCGCGGGCCGGGATCATCAGCCGCTCGGTAGCGTAGCGGGTCGCGTCATAGCCTGATGGAATTTCCTGCACCTTCAGGACTTCGAGTTCACCCGTCGCCAAATCATAGTCATAGATCGTGTCCGGCGTGACCATCGATTCATAGCCGATGCGCAGCTTGGTCACGTCATATTCGGGATTATCGTCCAGCGAGGCCGAATAGCTGGCCTCCGGGAAGGGAATGCGCTTGGGGCTATGGGTGGCATAGTCGCGCAACTCGATCTGGTCGAGGCCGTCCTGCCGCCCTTCGGTGACGTAAAAGCCTTTGAACAGCGTGAAATCGGTCAGGTAGAAATGCGGGTCCGACGCGATCACCTCTTCCCACTGGTCGGGCGTTTCCAGCGTCGCCCTCACCAGCCGGAAATTGGGATGGGTGTCGTTGGTGCGGATGTAGAGCGTGCCCTCATGCTCATCGACCTCATATTCCCGGCCGGGCTGACGCGGGGCGACGAGCAGTGGTTTCGCGGTGGGATTGTCGGCGGGGAGCAGCCAGGCTTCGGTGGTCACATGGTCCCCGGTCGCGATCACGATCCACTTTTCCGAGGAGGTGAGGCCGACCGAGACGCGGAAGCCTTCATCATCCTCATGGAACAGCTCGATGTCGCTTTCCACGCCCTGACCCAGCCAATGGAGGCGGGCATTGTCGGTGCGCCACTGCTCATTGGCGATACCGTAGAGCAGACCCTTGCTGTCGCTCGTCCACACCAGCGAGGACAGGGTGTCAGGGATGATCTCAGGCAGAAGTTCGCCGGTAAAGAGGTCCTTGATCCGCGCCTCGAACCGCTCCGAGCCATTATTGTCGATGGCATAAGCGAGGTAACGCCCGTCCGGGCTGACCGACATGGCGCCGAGGCGGAAATATTCATGCCCCTCCGCCAGAGCGGGTTCATCGAGGATGAGCTGATCCTCCCCCCCGGCGACGGGCTTGCGATACCATTTGCGATATTGCGCGCCGATCTCGAAAGCACGCCAGTAGATATAGTCGCCGTCCTTCTGCGGGACCGAGCTGTCATCTTCCTTGATGCGGCCCTTCATCTCCTCGAACAGCGCGTCAGTCAGCGCCTTGTGCGGTTGCATCGCGGCTTCGAAAAAGGCGTTCTCTTCCTCCAGATAGGACAGCACCGCCTTGTCCTTCACCTCCGGATAGCCGGGATCGCGCAGCCAGGCATAGGGATCCTCCACCGTGATGCCGTGATGGGAGAAGCTGTGCGGGCGGCGGTCGGCGGTGGGGGCTTTGGGGGAAGCGGTCATTCACTATCCTGATCTGGCGAAACGATATTGGTCTGCTTATGTTGGCGGCCATAGGCCCTGTGCAAGAGGGGCGACAAGTCCAAGGGAAATTTGATGTCTACGCATGAAGACCGGCTGAAAGCCCTCCGCGCCCAACTGGTGCGCGATAAATTGGATGGCTTTGTCGTGCCGCTGACCGATGAGTATATGAGCGAATATGTCGGCGCCTATGCGCAGCGGCTGGCCTGGTTGACGGGGTTTCAGGGCTCGGCGGGCAGCGCCGTCGTGCTGCCGGAGGAAGCGGCGATCTTCGTCGACGGGCGCTATACGCTCCAGGTGCGCGAGCAGGTGGACGCGGCGCACTGGCAATATGAGAGCGTGCCGCAGACATCCGTGGCGGCCTGGCTGGGCGAGCATGCGCCTGCCGGTGGCCGGATCGGCTATGACCCGTGGCTGCACACGCGCGCCTGGGTGAAGGCGGCGAACGAGGCGCTGGCCGAACGCGGCGCGGCGCTGGTGGCGGTGGACACCAATCCGGTCGATTCGGTGTGGCCGGACCGCCCCGCCCCCAGCGAGGCCAAGCTGGTGGTGCATGACGACCGCTATGCCGGACAGTCGGCGGCGGAGAAGCGGCAGGCGATGGCCGATTGGCTGACCGCGAAACACGCCGATGCGGCGGTGCTGTCGGCGCTCGATTCGCTGGCCTGGACCTTCAACATCCGGGGCAAGGATGTGGAGCGGACGCCGGTGGCGCTCGCCTATGCCATCGTCCATGCCGATGCGACGGCGGACATCTATGTCGCGCCGGAAAAGATCGATGAGACGGTGGTGAAGCATCTCGGCAATGCGGTGCGGGTGCACGACCGGGCCGATTTCGCCGGAGCCTTGGCGGGCTTTGCGGGGAAGACCGTGGCGGCAGACCCCGAGCGTGCGGTGGCGGCGATCTTCGAGGCGCTGGAGGCGGGCGGCGCGACCGTGCTTTCCTTGCGCGATCCTGCGGTGCTGCCCAAGGCGGTCAAGAACCCGGTCGAGATTGCCGGCCATAAGGCGGCGCAGGCGCGGGACGGCGCGGCGTTGAGCCGTTTCCTGCATTGGATCGCGGTCGAGGCGCCCAAGGGCGGCGTCGATGAACTGGGCGCGGCGGCCAGGCTGGAGGCGTTCCGCAAGGAGACCGGGTTGCTGGAGGATCTGTCCTTCGACACCATTTCCGGCGCGGGACCGAACGGCGCCGTGGTGCATTACCGGGTCGAGGAAAAGACGAACCGGCCGATCGAGACCGGCAGCCTCTATCTGGTCGATTCGGGCGGGCAATATCGCGACGGCACCACCGACGTGACGCGCACCATCGCCATCGGCACGCCAACTGAGGAAATGAAGCACCGCTTCACGCTGGTGCTGAAGGGCCATATCGCGCTCGGCCGGGCACAGTTCCCGAGGGGAACGCGGGGCGGCCAGCTCGACGTGCTGGCACGGCAGTATCTTTGGGCTGAGGGGCTGGACTACGCCCATGGCACCGGCCATGGCGTCGGCAGCTTCCTGTCGGTGCATGAAGGTCCGCAGAGGATCGCGACCTTCGGCGGCGGCGACGAGGCGCTCCAGGCGGGCATGATCCTCTCCAACGAGCCGGGTTATTACAAGACAGGCGAATATGGCATCCGCATCGAAAATCTGGTGCTGGTCGAACCGCGCGACGTGCCGGGCGCCGAACGGGAAATGCTGGGGTTCGAGACGCTGACCTTCGCGCCGATCGACCGCAACGCGATTGCCGTGGACTTGCTGACCGGCGAAGAGCGCGCCTGGTTGGATGCCTATCATGCCAAGGTGATCGAGATCGTCGGGCCACAACTGGAGGGCGATGCGCTCAACTGGCTAAAGGCTGCCTGCGCGCCTTTGTAGGCGGCTCATGCGGGAGCACAGCGCCTCCACCGGCCCGGTCTACTCTTTGGCGTCGGTGGAGTTTCGAGGGCTGTCCGCGTCGCGCGATTCGCGTGACTGGGCCTTGCGGCGACGCAGATTGTCCCGCAATGCCTGCGCCAAACGCTCTTTTCGTTCGTCCTGATCGTTTGCCATGGCCCGCCCTTAATCAAATTGCATCTTCCGCCGCAAGCCGCCTTGACATGGGCCGATGAGGCGGCCATAGGCCCGGCTCCGCTGGCGCGATATAGCCAGATGGATGAAATAGTGCTGCCGTAGCTCAGTGGTAGAGCGCATCCTTGGTAAGGCTGAGGTCGTGAGTTCAATCCTCACCGGCAGCACCATTTTTCAATGACATAGCGATCCATTCCTTCTCCAGAAGGCGCCCTGGGCGCAATTCGGATAATGACTGGGACTGTGTTGTTAGGATACAGGTTTCCATCGATCCGTGATGCCGCTCATGCGGAATGGCGCTTGCAAGTTCCCTGGGGCTCGGCACATGCCTTATGCTCGGCATCCCACGCGGACTTTATGATCGGGGCTTGGGCGCGCGCCTATGGTTTCTGCGAAAACGGGGAACATATCGAAAGCCGACGTGGCGCTGTTGCGTGAAGCGGCAACCAAAGCGTTGAAATGGAATGGCGAGGAACGGGACCGGCTGGGGGCGTCGGGAATGCTGGTGGAGATCGAAGATGGCGACGAAGGATAAAGGCTATCGCAGCGAGATCGCAGGCGCGATCCATGAAATGATGAGTGACGCGCACGACGCGGGCGTAGTGTCGCGTGCAACGCTTCGCACTTTTGACGAGGCGCGCCTTGCTCCCGCTCCGACACTCGCGGGCGATGAAATCCGCGCGATCCGCGAGCGCGAGCATGTCTCACAGCCGGTGTTTGCGGACTATCTCAACGTATCGCGCAATCTGGTATCCGATTGGGAGCGCGGCGTGAAGCGCCCCGGTGGCTCCGCCTTGCGTCTGCTGTCCATCATCCAGCGCAAGGGCTTGCAGGCCGTCGCGTAGCTGCCCCGCATCGCTTTTAACCTGATTTTCGACGGGGCGCCCGTTTCTTAAGAAAATGTCGCTACATCACTAGGAGCAAGTTGGTAGGGACATTGATAACCCCGGATTCACCGTGCTGTTATGCGAGAGCCCGGGGGGCGTCCTGGTCGCGATACAGCTCGGCAACGTCACGGAGCGGCAAGTCCCGCTGAGAAGCTGGGAGCTTCGGGTCGCTGCCCGAGGAGCTGGAGCCAGTCAGCCACGGCGGCCTTGAGAGCCTTACAGGGCCGCTCGAAGCCCAGCGCGTCCTCCGGGTTCCGAACAAACCGTTGCGCCTTAAGGAGCTGTTCGGCGCGGTCGATCCACTCCTCCATGATTGCGTCTGTGTCACTCTCGCCTTGCCCGCAGACATAATTCGAGAGCTTCTCCTCCCAGAAGTGGCGCGACGGGATCGCGAAGCCGTCACCACGAGCTTGGAGGGACACTTCGTCGGCGGCGTGCCATTGCTGCACGAACAGCTTGGCCATGCAGCCGATGTTCTCAGATGTTAGCCTATCGAAGGCAGAGGTCGCCCTCAGTCGCTTCACATTCCGCGTTTGCCTCCTGATAAATTTGGAGGGCGTCAGGCTCGGCTATGGATTTTGCCTTTAGGCTCCGCTTCAGTTCCGTGGGCGGAGAGGTCTTGCCCTCCGGGTACGTCCAAATATGGGAGAAGCTCAGGCGGATACATTCGCCGGAACGAGAGACGGCCCGTTTTCTTGTCTTTCATGACGTGAGCCAAGAGGTGCCCCATGTCGCGAATTATACCCCTTCTTGTACCGCATTTTTCTGCGATCAGGGCCGTATTTTCGCTGAAATCCAAGGTTTACAGAACCTCGGAAAGAAATGGTCAGCGCAGCCGCTCTGGCGTGTCGGAGCGGACGTGGATCAGAAAGGCACCGATCGGGCCGCCGGGGATGCCAACGGCGGGTCCGAGTGGCTCGGCCTGCCATCCCATGGTGAGCACTTCCTTGCGAAACGAGTCGGGGATGACGCCCGTGTAGCGCTCCATACCGCGCTCGAGCGCAACATCGACCATCGCGGCGAAGAGCAGGTTGCGCAGTTCTCGGCGCCGTTCGGCCTCATGGCGCTGGGGCAGGCACAGCCGAGTACTTTCCCAGGTGCCGTGATCAACGGGCACGCCAAGCGGGCAGAGATAGGAAAGAGGGTGCCGAGCATGTGCGGCTGGGTGCTCGGGAAGAGCCGGATAGAGGCGGCGTGTCTGCCATTCTCGTCGGCGGCGATTAGCTAGACGGTGTGGCAATTATCGAACTGGTCGATCTCGTACTGGCCGTCGACGACCGGAACATCCCAGCCGAACAGATCGACGAATAGGCGCTTGCGGTCGGCGAACATGGATTGCAGCAGCGTCCGGTTCGCCGGAGCCAAGTGGTTGTCGATGACGTGGATCATGAGAACTGTTCCCAATCGTGGTCTCATCCACGAGAAGAGCAGCGGGCAGGAACTTAAAATAGACCGAGTGATTACTCGAAATAGACCGAGTGATTACTCGGGTTGACGCCGCAATTCGTCGATGCCGACCTCTCCCGCGAGGACCGCGCTGACCACAAGCTCAGTCCGGTCGCGCGCAGAGAACAGACGCCGTGCCTCGGTGAGGTAGCCATCGATGGTTCGAGGCGTCAGCACCAAAGCTCTAGCGATCTCCTTGTTCGAAAAGCCGCGGAAACGCAAAGACCCCGATCAACTGCGACGATCCCAAGTACCGTTCGACGCGGTTCAGGATCCGTGTTCCGGCAAACGTGCATGACCCGATCGGATCGCCTAGACGGTGAAAGGGAACAGTGATTCCTTGGTTCAATCCTTCGCGCGCGCCGATTTCGAGAGTGGCGAGGTCGTAGCGATCGAGATGCATGAAGGTCGGCACGTCCGACCATATGAAGGCACCCCCGGAGAATATGCATCCGCGAATGACGGGATCGCGCCGAAAAGTCCTGTTGGAAAACAGGCGCTCCACTATCGCGGAGGGATAGTCCTTGAGATCGACGATGTCGTCGCGCGGTATCTGCAAATCTGCATGATGAATGAGAGCATAGTAAGAGAAGCCCATCTCGCGGGCGACGTTTGAAATCAGCGTTCTTAGGTCGGTTGCGCTTGCGATGGTTCTTACGGATCGCACAAAATCGTCTGTGACGGAGACGATGTTGTTTGAAACGATCCCGACTGTCGGCAAGTCAACCTCACAGACTACCCCCGCAGCTTTGTTCGATTTCGAAGTTTGTTGCGATATCGGTTGGCGGCGACGGCCCCCACAGAAACGCGCTGTCTTCCGGCGGATGGTCCTCCGCCTGCCATTGGGCGTCGGCAGCTATGTAATCCATGTCTGCCGAATATTCCGCGAAGCCTCCCCAGGGATCACGGACATAGTGGAAGTAGTTTGAGCCCAGGACGTGCCGACCGAGACCCCATCCGGCCGTATAGCCAGCTTGGCCCATCTGCATCGCTCCCAATCCTACATCCGCGAGCGTGCCAACGTCCCAACTTGAGTGATGCAGTCCTCTCCCATCCGAGCGAAGAAAGGCAAGCATATGATGCTCGCTTCCATGACGCCCGTGAAGGAACGCGACGGCGTCGCCGGATCGGTCCGACAGCCGCATACCGAGGCGGTTGCAGTAGAAATCGATCGCAGCAGGGACGTCGGGCGTAAACAGAGCGATGTGGGCCAATCTTCGCGGCCGGACCTGCGTCCGCGCTCCTCTGGCAGACGCACCGCGCTCGCGCGAAGCTCGTGCTCCGATATCGAAGGTCGCTTTAGCGTCGGGTGACGTTTTCGAGGCGACTGCGAGCTCTATGGGCAAACCGTCTGGAGCTGCGCACCACAAATCCCCTCCCGCGTTGGCCGGCGCGGGGATGCGGGCAGAGTCTATCTGGGCGACAAGCCGGTCGAGATCTTTCTGGTAGATGCCGAGGCGTATCGCCAGCAACCGCTTGGCAGAGCCCTGCCGGATGCGTCCCCAGACATGTGCGTCTCCGAAGGTTCGGAGCGTCAGCGCATCCCCCTCCGCGCAAACGTTCAGTCCGAACGTCTCGTAAAATCTACGCGCTTCTCCAAGGTCGGGAACCTCCAGTTCAAAGCGATCGAGCGAATGAATGCCTGCGGTGGCGAGCGAGGAATCCATTTCAGACCGCCTCGGGCACCACCGGATTGCGTAGCACGCCGATCCGCTCGATTTCCACTTCCACGACGTCCCCTGCCTTCATGTGCAGCGGCGGTTTCCGCACATGCCCGACTCCGGACGGAGTGCCAGTCACGATGACATCGCGGGGCTCAAGCGTGATCGCCTCGCTGATGGAAGCAATGAGCTTGGCAACGTCGAAGATCAGTTGATCGGTGGACGATTTCTGAACGGTAACGCCATTCAGGCGGGTTTCGATCGCGAGACCACTAGCACCCGGAGGAAGCTCGTCGGCCGTGACAAGGAACGGCCCGAACGGGCCGGTTCCGTCGAAATTTTTGCCGATCATCCATTGCGGATTGCGAAGCTGATAGTCGCGAATAGTGGCGTCGTTAAAGACACTATATCCGGCAACGTAGTCGAGGGCGTCGCCTTCGCTGATATATCGCCCCGACTTGCCGATGACCGCCGCCAGCTCGCCCTCAAAATCGAGTGCGGTCGACACCTTTGGCAGCCAGATCGACGCTTTTGCTCCGATCACGCTGGAGGCAAACCGCGAGAATAACACGGGATACTCGGGGATCTGGAGGTTGGCCTCCGCCGCGTGATCGGCGTAGTTCAAGCCCACGCAGATAATCTTACCCGGCGTGCATGGCGGCAGAAGGACGAGTTCGTCAAAGTCCAGCGGCTTACCCTTGAGGGCCAAAGTCTGGGCGGCGTCGGCAAGCGCTGTGGGTGTCCCGTCGATCAGGTCGTCGAGCGATCCCGGATAACGAGGATCGCCGACACTGAGTCCGAGAATTTGGCCGTCTTTCAGTATCGCTACACCATGCGTACCGTCTTTGACGTACGAGAGAAATTTCATGTTGATACAACCTCAGGGGTTAGACTCTGCTGTTCGCGATCGGTGGACGGCCGATGATGGACATCGACCGAGCCGGCGGCGGCTCTGGACTGCGGGCCAACCTACCTATGGCGAGCAGAACAACGTCCGCGTCGCTCGAAGGGCGCGGAGCGGCTCGCCAATTCGATCCTCTCCATGCCGGGCGGGTTTCGACCTGCAACTCTGGATCGGAGTGGATCAACAAAGCACTGCTGACAAATTAATATCAGTCCATCTGAATATTCATTGGGTCGATAATGTCCTTGCAGGACTCTCGATTATGTCAGCGCCCGGACCGTCCATTCGGGCCTCCGGCAGCGAGGGCGCTCCACTGTCATTGCCGATCTCGGCGAGGATCTCTCGGATGAACAGATGACCGGGATCCTTGTCGTTTCTCTTATGCCACCACTGACAAACGATGTTGATATCGACCTCGACCGGAAGAGGGACGGCGCAAAGAGATGGTCGGCCATGGAGAAGCCACGGCACGCTTTTGTCGGGTACGGTCGCCACGAGTTCGCCCGCTTCGACGATCTCGGCGAGGACGATTGAGTGAGGGATCGAAAGCGCATCCCGTTTTTTCGATCGGTCGCTTCCCAAGGCGCGTGCGATCGGATCGCTCGAAGCGCCGGGAGCCTGAACGGTAACGTGCGCCGCTCGCAGATAATTCTCGTAGCTTAGCATCGCTACCCCATTTGGAACTTGCTCGATCAATGGATGATCACTGCGCAGTAGGACGGAAAAACTGCTTGAATGGATGTGCTGGAAGCTGAAGCTGGGGTTCAGTTGGAACCGGCCAATGGCGATATCGATCTCCCCGGTTTCCAAAAGATCCTCGTAGTTGACGAGTCCATGCTCGACCACGTGAATCGAGATGCCCGGCGCTGTGCGGGCTAGCGTCTGCATCAGCTTTGGCAGGAAGATGATCTCGCCCACATCGGTCATGGCGATGCGAAACTGGCGCGTCGAGGTCGCCGAGTCGAAGCTCGTGCTGGTGGCTACGCCGGCCCGGATGATGTTCAGGCCCAAGCCAACTGCTTCGGCGAGCAACATGGCTTTACGCGTCGGCTCCATGCCGCCGGCGCCGCGCACGAACAGCGGGTCGTCGAAAAGACGGCGCATGCGGTTCAGCGCGCTGCTGACCGCCGGTTGGGAAAGGCCGAGCTTGTCTGCCGCCATCGAGACGCTCCTGTCGCGGTGGATCGCTTCGAACACCCGCAGGAGGTTAAGATCGAACGTCCGCAGATTGATCATGTGGCCTCGCTACTATTCACTGCATCAATAAACGATCAGTCCAGTATCGATTTGTCAAGCTGCTGCCCCAAGCAGATAAGAAATTGGAGCGCACCAGATGGGCTGCGTCAGCAAACAATTTCGAGCGCGTGGCCAACCTGCGCGCAAAAACGAGAGGGCGGGGATCTTGCGGCTCTGGACAGTAACTGAACCTTGGGGGCCGGAAGGCCTGACCCTGGACGAAACGGCTGATCCGATGCCCGGCCGGGGTGAAGTTCGCGTCCGTTTGCGTGCCGCATCACTCAACTATCGCGACCTCTTGATCGTGCGCGGACGCCATGTCGGCGGCGCGCTCAAACATGGCGCTCCGATCATCCCGATCGGCGACGGCTGTGGCGTAATCGATATGGTCGGCGAGGGCGTGGAGCAGCATCAAATCGGCGATCGGGTCATCCCGCTTATGGTTCCCAACTGGCGCTCTGGTCCCGTCTCACCTGCAAAAATGGCCGGTGCGCTTGGATTGCATAGCCCCGGCCTCGCGCGCGAACTCGCCGTCTTTCCCGAGAGGCACCTTATCAAGGCGCCTTCTTACCTCTCGGACAGCGAGGCCGCTTGCCTCGCTTGCGCTGCGCTGACCGCCTGGTCGGCCTTATTCGAAGGTCCGGGATTGCGGCCCGGCGACGTCGCAGTGATCCAGGGCACAGGCAGCGTGTCGCTCGCCGTGCTGCAATTCGCGAAGGCGGCAGGTCTGCGGACGATCGTGACCTCATCCTCCGACGACAAATTGGCCTCTGTCCTCGCTTTGGGGGCGAACCACGGAATCAACTACCGGACCGTCCCCAACTGGGCTGGCGCCGTGAGAGACCTGACCGACGGCGTCGGCGCGGACTTCGTTCTCGACATGGGCGCGGTTGGCAGCCTCTCGGAGAGTCTTCGCGCCATTCGGATGGAGGGACAGATCGCCGTCGTCGGGATCCTCGAAGGCGGATCAGCTATAGACCCGGCCCAATTTCTGGCCAGCGCCGCAAGGATCAGGGGCATCACGGTCGGCTCGGCAGAGATGTTCGACGCGATGGTGCGGGCACTAACGCATCATGAAATTCATCCTGTCGTCGGGACGGTCCTTCCCTGGACCGAAGCCCCTGCAGCGTTCGAAATGCTCAGCGACGGCAATCAGTTCGGAAAGATCGTCTTGGAGTTCTGAGCAGTAACTGAGCACGTTCATATCAATATTTCGAACATGCAGGAAATGCCTGTCGAAAGAATGCTGTTTATCGTGAGGCTTTAACCGCCCCAATCGAAGAGCAGCTGCAATGGAGGGAGTTTGATTGGTGATGAGTCTCGAAGGAAAAACGGCGATTATTACCGGAGCGGCCGGCAATATCGGCTCGGCCACGGTGCGCTTGTTCGCCGAGCGCGGTGCTAATGTTGTAGCGATCGATCAACCGAGCAGCGACTTCTCCAGCATTACCGGCGATGGGCCAAATCGCGCTTCCATCATCGTCCAGCCCGCCGATGCCCGGTATCCGGACCAGGTTTCGGCCTATGTCGACACGGCGATGCAGCGCTTTGGCAGGATTGACATTTTTTTCAACAATGCTGGCATCATAGGCCCGATGAAATTCATCGACGACTACACGCTCGATGATTTTCGGACCATCATGGACATCAACGCGACCGGCGTCTTTCTGGGCCTCAAGGCCGTCCTGCCGATTATGTATCAGCAAACGTCCGGCAGCATCATCAATACCGCGAGCGTCGCTGGGATCGCCGGCTCGCAAGGCAGCATCGGCTATGTGGCATCGAAGCATGCCGTCGTCGGGCTCACGCGCGCGGCAGCACTGGAAAGTGCCGCTCGAAATGTCCGGGTCAATTGCATCGCGCCCGGACCCATCGCTGGGCCGATGATCGACTCCGTCGACCGGGGCCTAGGTCGATACGACGCTCCTGATCGCATGGCCTACGTTCCGGCGAACCGATACGGCCGGCCAGATGAGGTTGCGCGCTTAGTCGCGTTCCTTGGCGGGGACGAGTCCGGCTTCTGTAACGGCGCCGTCTACACGATCGACGGCGCGAAGACGGCCGAGATCTGAAGCCGGAGCGGTCGAGTCCGGGCGATCGCATTCGCCCAGGCCGAAAGCCTTGAGCTTCACGGAAAATATAGCCGCAGGCCAATGCCACCAGCGGACTGAACACGAAACTATCAAGACAATAAACTGGAGGGGATGTGATGAGGTACTTGGCTCTTTCGACGATGGCGAGTTGTGCTGCAATGATGATTGGAACGCCTGGATATGGGCAAACTGCTGCCCAGGGTGCCGACGCGCCGGCGCAGGGATCTGACGCGTCGCCCGATGGCGAAGTGTCGACCACCGGTCTCGCCGACATCGTCGTGACAGCGCAGAAGAGAAGTCAATCGGCGCAGAAGACACCTGCAGCGGTCACGGCTCTCAGTAGCGAGATCCTAGTCTCTCGGGGCCTCGTCGATCTAGCAGCGATCAACAATGTCGTTCCTGGGGCTCGCTTCAACCAAGAAGGGAACAGCATGCAACTGTTCCTTCGCGGCGTTGGGTCCAATCTCGACATCGCGAATATTGAGCCGGTGGTTAACTTCAACGTCAACGGTGTCTTCATCCCCCGTGAGGGCACAAGTGCGCCCTTGTTCGATCTTGAGAGTATCGAAATATTGCCGGGACCGCAGGGCACTCTCTACGGGCGAGGTGCACTCGGCGGTGCGGTCAACGCAAACTTCAAGAGGCCAACGCACGAATTGTCGACCGACGCCATTCTTGAAGTGGGCAACTATAATCTCGTGCATGGCACGGTTACCCAGAACATACCGATTTCAGACGTCTTGGCCGTGCGTCTTGGTGGGGATTACATCTATCACGAAGGCTATATGAAGTCCGGCGCCTATTCGAAGGATGATTTCGCCGGGCGAATTGGCCTGCTCTATGAGCCCAATCCCGACCTGAAAATCTATCTCTGGGGCCAAGGGGTCACGAAGAACGGCTCTCCCGCGAATGCGGTGAACAAGGGGCTCGATCCCGTAACCGGGCAATACAACGAAAGCGCGTTCCTGAACAAGGATCCATGGAACGACCTACGGACTCCCGCGCAAATCGCGCAAGCTCAATCGGTTCCTGGTTTGGGCGGCCTGTTTTTTCAGCCGCGAAAAGACGACCAGACCTATACCTTCCTCTCTACCGGCGGTCAGATTGACCTTCGGCTGGGCGACGGGCTCACCCTTTCCTACATCCCATCGTACCTCTACCTGAAATCCAGCGAGAGACACTGGAATGGCGTCCTTGAGTCACAGACCGACGCGAAATACCGTCAGGTCACGCAGGAACTGCGGCTGTCGTCGGATGGTCCGAACCTTCAATGGCTAGCCGGGATATACGCCTTCCAGCAACGCAATTCCGGCTTCATTATCCTCGCGCCGGACGTGGCGAACCTGTTCGTCACCAATGTGCTCTACAACAGGATCCAAGGTATAGCGGGCTTTGGGCAAGCGACCTATGCGATTGCGTCGGGTTTGCGGCTTACGGTCGGCGGTCGCTATTCGATCACCGGCAAGAAGGCCAACGGCATCTCCCCCGGCGATCCAAATCAGACGCCGTACTTTTTCGATCGGACGTTCCGGCACTTCGATGTCAAAGCCGGTTTCGAATACGATATCGCGCCGCGGGTCATGGGATATTTCACCTACCAGACCGGCTATCAGGCAGGAACGTACAACGAGTTTCCGGCCACCTCGACCCAAGACAACCTCGTCAAGCCGGCCGACCTCGACTCCTTCACAGGTGGCATAAAGAGCCGATTCCTAGACAATCGGCTGCAGGTAAATGTTGAGGGATTTTACTATAAATACACCAACCTTGTCCTTCAGTCCTTCGATCTAAGCAAAGTGTACAACGAGATTTTCAACGCGAAGCGTGTGGAGATTTACGGCGGCCAGCTTGATGTGACGTTGAGGCCGACTTCCAACGATATGATGAGCGTGTCGGTGAGTTACGCGCATGCGCGAAACAAGGACTTCGTGACCCCCGATGGCTCAAATTTCAACGGTTTGCAGCCCCCCTATGCGGCGGACTGGACGATCGTCGGCAACCTGTCACATGATTTCTCACTGCGGAACGGCTACATTCGCGCCGCGGCCGATGCGCGATACGAGAGTCGCTGGTGGGCCGATTATCTGCACAATCGCGGCACCGAACAGAAGCCAAGCGTGATCGTGAACGGATCGATCACCTACTATTCCGAGGGTGGTCGCTGGGATCTTGGCATCTGGGCCAAGAATCTTACCAACGAGGCCAAGATTGCGGCCGCCGCAGCCAACGGCTTCCCCGGCCCTGCGTCCGGCTTCCTGATCGAACCGCGTACATTCGGCGGTCGTCTCGGGCTGCATTTCTGATGACGGATATCAAACCGACCATGATCGAGCCGGCGATCGATGACCTTCCATGCACGAGGCGCGTCGCCGCCTCGCCTTTTTCCCAAGCTGCCAACGAGGATCCCATGCGTCAGTCCCCCCTTTTCGAGCCGTTCCGCTTGAAGTCTCTATCGCTCCCCAATCGGGTGGTGATGGCCCCGATGACGATGGAGGCCAGTCCCGGCGGTGTACCGGACGACCACACCGTTCAGCATTACGCATGCCGGGCTGCGGGCGGCACGGCCTTATTGATTACCGAAGGTACCACGATCGGTCGGCCAGCGGCGTCCCATAACGGGAACATCCCGAATTTCCATGCGGCGGACGCATTGAGCGGCTGGGCCAAGGTGGTCGAGGCGGTCCATGCGGCCGGCGGCAAGATCGCGCCGCAGCTCTGGCATGAGGGCATGGCCCGTAAGCCTGGCACGGGACCGAACTCGGAAGCGCCGTCTGAAGGACCATCGGTCGGGTCGGACGGCGGTATTGCCATGTCCGACACGGAGATCGCCGACACGTTGGAGGCGTTTGCGATCGCGGCCGGCGAGGCGAAGCGGCTCGGCTTCGATGCCGTCGAGATTCATGGCGGACACGGCTATCTGCTCGATAACTTCTTTTGGGAGAGCCAAAACAAGAGGACTGATGGCTACGGGGGCAATCATCGCAACAGGGGCCGATTTGCGGGCGAAGTGGTGCAGGCGATCCGCGCGGCCGTCGGGGAAGATTTTCCGATCATCATGCGGTTCTCGCAGTTCAAGCTCGAGGATTATCTCGCGAAGATCGCAACCTCGCCGCAGGAACTCGAAGATTTGCTGGCGCCATGCGTCGAAGCCGGGGTGGATATGTTCCACGCTTCGCAGCGGCGGTTCTTCGAGCCGGAGTTCGAAGGCTCCAATCTGAATTTGGCGGGGTGGACCAAGAAGCTGACAGGCCTTCCGACCATTACCGTGGGATCGGTCGGCCTCAAAGGAGCAGACGCGCTGGATTCCTTGCGCGGTGGCGAGACTGGCCCCGATCGCATCGACCGCATCGAAGAGAGGCTTGCGAACGGCGAATTCGACTTGGTTGCGGTTGGACGAGCGCTGCTGACCGATCCAACCTGGACTGAAAAGGTCAGAGAGGGCCGCTTCAGCGAAATGCTCGCATTCGATCCGGCTTCGCTGGGCCGCCGCCGTAATAATGTGGACGATTATCTCAAGGACTCCAAGGCGTCTTGAGCACTCGACTCTTGGGCCGCGGTCTCAATTAGATCGAATCTGCGGCCCGTAGATACCGACCCGATCGCTTCGCATCACGCTGCTATCCGTCGCGGTGATGCAGCCAGAAATTCCAACAATCTGCGGCGGCCAATCGATGGGCGCGTGGAAGTCTTGCGCACGGGAATCAGGCCATGACATCAGACTATTCGAAGAACGAACTCCCGGTCATCATCGTGGGAGCTGGACCAGCGGGGCTATCGCTTGCGATCGAACTCGGCAGGCGCTCGGTCAACTGCGTTTTGATCGAGCGTAATGACCGCGCGGGTGTGGCGCCCCGAGCCAAACTGACGAATGTGCGCACCCGCGAGCATTTGCGCCGATGGGGCATCGCTGATCACCTTCGCGACGCCTCACCGCTTGGGGTAGACTATCCCGCCAACGTAATATTCGTGACGAAGCTCGCCGGACCGCTGATCACGCGATTCGAGGATACTTATTCATGCAACCCGGCTTCGAACCCTCTCTACTCCGAACACGCCCAGTGGATTCCACAATATAAGTTGGAAACTACTCTCTTCGACTACGTCTGCACCTTGCCGAGCGTTCAAGTCCTTATGGGGACCGAGGTCGTCGGCTTCGAGCAGGAAGAGTCCAATGTGAGCGTTCGCATCTGTGACGTTGCGACGGAGACCGAGAAGACGATCTCAGCGGCATTTTTGGTAGGTGCAGACGGAGCGCGAAGCACCATCCGAGAGATGGCGGGAATTCAAATGGCCGGCACCTACGGCATGTCGAACAACTACAATACGATCTTTGAAGCACCTGGCCTCGACCAAGCCCATCCTCATGGTCCGGCGATCCAATACTGGCAGCTTAACGGCGACGTGCCGAGCACGATGGGGCCCATGGATGTCGGCGATCGCTGGTTTTTCATGCCCATGGGACTGGCCATGGGCGGGCGGTTCACGGACGAAGAAATGCCCGACGTAATCCGGCGCGCGACCGGCATAGATCTTCCTTACCGCATATTGAGTTCAGACGCCTGGGTCGCCAGCCGGCTTCTGGCTGAACGCTATCGATCGGGTCGGGTTTTTCTGGTCGGCGATGCGTGTCACCTCCATCCGCCGTTCGGTGGTCACGGCATGAACATGGGCATCGGTGACTCCGTTGATCTAGGTTGGAAACTTGCGGCGGTTCTGCAAGGCTGGGCCGCCCTTACCCTGCTCGAGAGCTATGAGGCGGAGCGCCGGCCCGTCCATGAGCGGGTGCTGGAAGATACCGAGATCAATCACAAGACAGCACCCAACCAACTGGTGCGAGCGGGCATCGAAGAGGACTCGATTGCCGGAGAAGCGGTACGCGCTGAAGTCGCCAGCCTGGTCAGAGAGGTCAAGCCCCGCGAGTTCTACGGCCTGAACCTCGTCTTGGGTTACAGCTACTTTGGCTCGCCGGTGATCGTCCGTGATGCGGATGATCCCACCGCCTGGGTGCCGGGGCCTGATTATATTCCATCGGCGCGCGCGGGCAGCTTGGCGCCACACCAATGGCTGGAAGACGGCAGTTCACTCTACGATCGGTTCGGCGACGGGTTTACGATGCTTCTGCTTGACCCGGAAAATCGCACGGAGGCCGGTAAGGCTGCCGACCAAGCTGAGGCTGCGGGAATTCCGTTCGAAACCGTCGAGTTGGACGATCCAGCCCTTCGCGCCCTCTACGGCGCACCATTAGCCCTCATCAGGCCCGATCAGCATGTCGCGTGGCGCGGAGACGCCGTGCCCGCAAGCCTTCTAGACACTGTGACAGGCCGTCGGGCAGGCCTCAACGGAGACACGGAATGAAAAAGCGGAAAGTCATTGTCACCTGTGCAATCACAGGCTCGGTCCACACGCCGTCAATGTCGCCGTACCTTCCGATCACGCCGGATGAGATTGCGGCCTCAGCGATTGAAGCGGCCGCAGCCGGTGCCTCGGTGGTGCATCTTCACGCACGCGATCCCGAGAGCGGGAGACCAACCCAGGATCCCGAAATTTATCGCCAGTTCTTGCCCAAGATCGTCGAAGCCTGCGATGTGGTTGTGAACATCACGACGGGGGGCTCGCCGGTCCTGCCGCTCGAGGAGAGGCTGCGCCCGGCAGTCACATTCGAGCCTGAGCTTGCCTCCCTCAACATGGGCTCGATGAACTTCGGGATGTACGAGATGCTCGGGCGCTTCACCGAGTTTCGGCACGATTGGGAACGACCCTATCTTGAAAACTCGGCCGATCTGGTTTTTCGGAACACTTTTCGGGACATCGAGTATATCCTGAAATCGTGCAGCGCCGCAGGCACGCGTTTCGAGATCGAGTGCTATGATGTGAGTCATCTCTACACGGCGGCTCACTTCCGCGATCGCGGGCTGCTCGAAGGCCCGATTTTCATTCAGACCGTATTCGGCACGCGCGGCGGCATCGGCGCGCATTACGAAGACATAGTAATGATGAAGCGCACGGCAGATCGGCTGTTCGGTGACGACTACATCTGGTCCGTGCTCGGCACAGGCCGTGGCCAAATTCCGATCGCGACGATGTCGGCGGCACTCGGCGGAAATGTCCGCGTAGGGCTGGAAGATTCGCTCTGGGACGCTCCTGGGCAGCTTGCCACAAGCAATGCCGCGCAAGTTCGACGAATGCGCACAATACTTGAAGCGCTCTCGCTCGACGTAGCGACACCGGATGAAGCACGCGAGTATCTGCAATTAAAGGGCAAGGCCGCGATGAAGATCCCGGTTTGACCTTCTCCCTTCTAACCGCATCGCTGGCGTTTCGCCAGTTCTCAGGCACCCGGCTGCTGCCGGATGAACAACGCTGCGCATCCCTCTAGTTCGAGTAAAAAGTCCATGAGCGATCCTGTCGTTATCGCGAGCTACGCCCGTACCCCGATCGGCGGACTGCAGGGTCTGCTGTCAGCTGTGACGGCTACCCGGCTCGGCTCAATCGCCGTAGGTGCTGCCGTCGAGCGCGCAAATGTAGCACCGGACGCCATCGCCCGCATCTACATGGGCTGCGTCTTGCCCGCCAACCTGGGCCAAGCTCCTGCGCGGCAGGCGGTAAGAGGGGCCGGTTTGCCCGACAGCGTCGAAGCCACCACGGTCAACAAGATGTGTGGATCGGGCATGCAGGCCGCGATCATGGCCTTTGAGGCACTCGCCGCCGGAACTGTCGATGTCGTGATCGCGGGCGGTATGGAGAGCATGACAAACGCACCCTATCTCCTTCCCAAGCATCGCAGCGGCGCGCGCCGCGCTCGCGGAAGCAAAAGAGCCGGACAATGCGGCCGCTGCGGAGGATGCGGCTGCATCTGAGGCTGAGCTGCCTGTCGAAGTTGCTGCAGGCATGCCTGCCGGAGAGCATAAGAAGGTCGCCAGAACCCGCGCCGCGATCCTGAAGAGTCGTTCGACGGACCGTACATCGACAGGTGGTCGCGGCAAGTTCCGGCTGCTTGTGGCGCCGACATCGGGGGAGCGCGCCTGCTGCGTGCTCGACGGTCTGGTTGCCGCCATAGAGGCCAAGGGCTGGTCCCTCGACAATACGGAACAGGGCTATGCCATCGTCGCCGACGGCGAGACCGTCGGCCTGATGATCGAGGAGAAGCTCGATCGCGTGCCGCATGTCATCACCGCAGCGGAGATCAAGGAGAAGGCGGATTATGACCGCAAATGCGCGCTGGCCGATCGCGGGATCGGCTATCGACCATGGCGCGAACCGCCGATCCCCGAGCATGACTATGTGCCGAACGGCGAGCTCGTCCTGAAGTTCGACCGCGAATATGACGCAGGCGGTGCGCGTCGGACCTATTCCGACGGCAAGCACCAGCGGCTCGAGGACTTGATCCCAGCCGTGGTCGATACGCTCGGGGGATGGGCCGTCGCAGTGAAACGGCGGCGCGAAGAAAGAGCCGAGCAGAAGCGGCAATGGGAGGAACAGGACCGCAAGCGAAAGGACATCGAGCGGCAGGTCCGCGTGGAGGGCTACCGGATCACGTTCCTGCAACGGCAGGTCGAGCGAAAGCGCGAGATCGACGGCTCGGCTGGTCTCATCGATCTTTGGAGCGAAGCCGAGGATCCAGATTCGAAATTTGCCGAGCTGCTCGAGTTCGCGCGCCTCTACCCGAAATGGCTCGAGGCCAAGCCGTCGCTAGACGCCGTCGCCAAGCGCATTGCCGAGCTCAAGCTGATGGATGACGACGTCTACATCTACGATGCGAAGCGCCTCGACTGACCCTCGTCCTCCTGTGCCTGGACATTGCCGCGGAAATTGGGCTTGAGCAGCTTGGAGCCGTTGCTCAGGCGGTCGAGCTCGCCCGACCACCACTGCATCATAGTGACCCGCTCGTTCCAATATTCGCCGCGGGTATAGGCCCGGCGCACGCCGTCGCGCTCGACATGGGCCAGCTGGCGCTCGATCGCGTCGGGGTGGAATCGCCCATTTTCGTTGAGCAAGGTCGCCGCCATCGCGCGGTAGAAAGCGCAGCACATTGATGAAGTTCCGGCAGTGCGAGCGCGAGATCGTGCTCATCGGGGTATCCCTGCCGATCACCGACACAGCAAGCCTGCGGCTCGTCTCATATGCTTCGCGCGTGCGCGCACCCCATACTTGCGTCGGATCGGTCAGATATCGCTCGTAGGCATCGTCGAGGGTCAGCAGCGGCGCTTCTTCAACCGGCAACTCCGTGCTGCTGCTGATCGCATCGCTGCTGGTCGTGCGGCGCTGCCGAAGATCGTCATGGGACGGTTCCAGCAGCGTCGGGTCAAATGGTAGACCGGCCATCGACCTGAAATGCTCAATCTCGGTTTCGACACCCGACGGGCCATTTGCGTAGCAATTTTGTGTAACAGCCAACTCGACCATTTTTCGAGGTTTTGCGGAGAGTTGCGGGCGAACTGCATGCGCATTGTGTAGCAGTTTTGTGGAGCAGACGCGCGGAGAGGACCGTCTTTGCGACGATTCTCTAGCGTTTTCCGATGTCTGGAAAAGAATGGTGCCAGAAGAACACTCCCATCGGGCACCCAAGAGGCTGATTTTCCCTGCAAACCGGCAGTGGAAAATCACCGGCACCATCAATCGCACCAACACACCGTCTGGAAAAGGCTGGATGTCCCCGGACAGGGGTAAAATTATGCCGTGACAGCCGCTTAGTAGTAGCCATATGGCGGGCGAAAGGCGTGATCGTTATCGTCGCCGAACAGCTTATTTTTCTCGAAACGCTGCTCGAGGCCGTCAGCCGAAAGCGCAGCCTCGCGCGAGGCCAGTCGGCGCTCGGCCAACCCCACGAATTCGGCGCCGCGGCCGGTGCGCGTTGACATTTCCTCGCCTCACAAATTCGCCACCAGCCATCTCAACCGATTGAGCAAGATATCTCTTCGAGCACTACATCAAGTGCCTTCGCACTGCCGAAGCCAACGCGACAGGCTGCTCTGGCGAGCACCGCACCGCACCGCGTCCACCGGCGCACTTGCGATTAGAATATGAAAGGTGATTATACGCCAAGTCGCATAGAATGAGGAAATGCCATGGCGCGCCCGCGAGAATTCGACGCCGATAAGGCCCTTTATGCGGCGTTGCGCCTTTTTTGGGAGCGCGGGTTCGACGATACGTCGCTGGCGGAACTCGCAGATACGATGGGCATTGTGCGGCCCAGTTTGCAGGCCGCCTTCGGATCTAAAGAGGATTTGTATCGGCAGGCAATCGATCTTTACGGTCGGGAAGCGATGGCCTTCGTCGACGAAGCCGTCGGGAGCGATAGTGCCGCTGAGGTCTGCCGCCTGTATCTCAAGGGTTATTGCGATATCCTGAGCGATCCCGGGACGCCACCGGGATGCTTCATGATCAAGGGCTTGGTGTCGGCGGGCCGTGGTGCCGCCGTCGCGCGGCAGGAGGGCGTGAGCAGGCAGCAGAGCTATGAAGCCTTGCTTGAACAGCGGTTTCAGGGTGCTCAGCAGAGCGGAGATTTGAGCGAGGACATCGACGCGCGCGCGCTGGCGGAAACACTGACCGTTATCGCCAACGGCCTGGCCGTTCGTGCCGACATGGGGGCCACCCGCGCCGAACTCCATCGGCTGGCCGACTTTGTTCTTGCCAACCTTTTGATTCCAAGCGCGCAATGATTCTATGCCGACATGCATAAAACAGATTGACGGCCTGACATGTTGGATTCTATGCGACTTTGCATATTATCCTGCGGAGTTGTGCGATGTCGGAATCGATCAAAGTGGCGATCGTGTATCACAGTGCGTTCGGACACACTCGCCGTATCGCGGAAGCCGTGGCACGGGGAGCTGAAACGATCGAACGAACCATCGCGACACTGGTGGCGGTTGAGGACGTGGCCGATCATTGGGATCTTATGGATGCCGCGGATGCCATCATCATGGGCGGCCCCACGTATATGGGCAGCCTTTCGGCGCAGTTCAAAACCTTCATGGATGCAACGTCGCGTGTGCAATATGTGGAAAAGCGATGGGACGGTAAGATCGCCGCGGGTTTTACCAACGGCGGCTCCCGCGGGGGCGACAAGCAAAACTCACTTATCCAGCTTATGACGTTCGCAGCGCAACATCAGATGCACTGGGTGGGACTGGGTCTGAGCTATGGCAACAATCGCGCGAATACCAATGACGAAATTCTCAATCGCGATACCTACTCGATCGGTATGGCCGGCCAGTCGAACATCGACCAGGGCAGTGACGTGGCGCCGCCCCCATCCGACCTGCGCACCGCGGAATATCTGGGTCGGCATGTGGCTGATTTCACCCAGATCGTGGCGGCTGGCCGCAAGGCACTTAACCGGCCGACGCTTCCCGATGGACCGGGGGGTGCCGAAATCCATGATCCTGAACGGCGCGGCATTGACGAGATCGCCGTCTGACCGCAGCGCTTGGCCGCGTCAGCGCGAGAAATCGCGCAGCCGAGCGCCGCTGTGCGCCGCGATTTCCAATGCGGGAAGGTTGGTGAGAACGATCGCGCCGTTGCGGATTGACAGCCATCCTTGCTCCTGAAACCTTTGCAGCATCCGGTTTACGGTTTGCCGTGTCGTTCCTACCATTGCTGCCAGTTCGGATTGTGATAGCCGGGTCGACAGGGCAATGCCTTCCGTATTCGTCTCCCCGAAGGTCTGGGCAATGTCCGTAAGTCGCTGGGCCAGCCGGAAAGAGACTTCGTTGAGCGTCGCACCGGCAAAATGGTCGCTAAGCAATCGCATGTGCCGCGACAGCAGCTTCAACAGCGCGCTGTTGATTTCGAAATGAGTGAGCCGTAATCGGTCAATAGTCGTGCGATCTAACAATTGTAGCTCGACATCTTCGTGGGCGTCCGCCGTCTGCGGGCGCGGCTCGCCGTCGATGACACTGCTGGTACCAAAGCAATCGCCAGGCCCGAACAACTGGTAGAGCAAATCGCGCCCATCCTCACCCATCACCGACAGGCGGACGGAGCCTGAGACGATGCGGAACATTTCATGTCCTTCATCGCCCTGGGCGTAAATAAGCGCCCCTGCTTTCACGTGACGCCGACAGGCTGCGCCTAGCAGCGCGCGTGCGGTATCCTCGGGTAACCATTGAACGATATCAAAAGGAGCAAAACGCGGCGCCATGCGACAATGATCAACCACTTGGCAGAACTGGTCAAGCGAACGCGCTCAACCCTACGATGCTCCGGTCCAGCTCCCCCAGGCTGCGCGCGCCACTCAATACCATGCAACGTTCAACTTCATCACGAAGGAGCAAGATCGCGCGTTCAACGCCTTGGCTTCCCGCAGCCGCGAGGCCGTAGAGATAGGGGCGACCGATGGAACAGGCGTCCGCGCCCAGCGCGAGCGCTTTGACGATATGGGAACCGCGCCGGATGCCGCCATCGCAGATGATTTTCGCGCGTCCACCCAGCGCATCGGCAATCGGCGCGATCTGATCGATCGGCGCGGCGGCGGACTCAAGCTGCCTTCCGCCGTGGTTCGACACCATGATGATATCGGCACCGGCATCAACCGCGTTACGGGCATCGTCCGATCGCAAGATGCCCTTGATCGCAAGCGGGCCGTTCCAGCGCGCTGCGAGCCAATCCACGTCCTTCCAGGTCAATGAGCGATCGAACTGGCCGTTGACATATTCTTGCAGAGACGTTGTCCCCCCAGACATTGCAGTAACGCGGTGCGCGACGTTGACGAAATCGAATTTGCGACCGAATAATGCGGGGATCGACCACCGTGGCTTGGAGGCGAACCCAAGGAACCCTTGGGGTGTCAGCCGGGGCGGCAAGGTAAGCCCGTGCAGAAGATCGCGCTCCCGCTTGCCCGCCATGGGCGTATCCACCGTCAGCACCAGGCCATCGTAGCCTCCGGCACGCGCGCGCTCCACGAACTCCTCGGTTAGCCCGCGGTCTTTGAAAATATAGATTTGAAACAACTTCGGCGCCCGCATCGCGTGCCCGAACTCCTCTATTGTCGTCGTACCGAGAGTGGAGAGGCAATAGGGGATGCCAGAAGCGGATGCGGCTTGCGCGACCGCGAGCTCTGCATCGTGGTGGAAGAGGCGTGTCAAGCCGGTGGGAGAAAGGATCAGTGGAAACGGTATGCAATGTCCGAAGATTTCGGTTTCCGTGCTGACGGTGGATACGTCTGTGAGCATCCTGGGCAGCAGCTCGTACCGATCGAAGGCCGCGGTCGATCGGCGCAGCGCCACCTCGTCTTCCGCTCCGCCGTCGATGTAATCGAATATGGGGCGCGGCAACATACGGTGGGCGCCCCTCCGCAACGCTTCGATATTGTGCCAGCGATTTTCGCGCATAAAGGCTCCTCCCTGCGCAAGGTCTAAATCAAACGACACGAGGATGCTGTCATCCGGATGACAGCGCTCTTTTACGCAAAGCATTACGATGGTCCCAGGAGAGACCGAATGGACAAACATGCCCCCGTTTCGCTAGAAGACAAATGGGCTATCACGCGCGGCCGCATCCTGTTGAACGGGACGCAAGCGCTGGTCCGCGTCCTTTTGTCGCAGGCGTGGCTGGATCAGTGTGCCGGGCTTAGGACGGCCGGCTATATCAGCGGGTATCGCGGCTCGCCGCTCGGCAACGTGGACACCACGCTTTGGTCTGTCGGTAAACGCCTCGAACAGGCGGGTATCCGGTTTCAGCCTGGCGTCAACGAGGATTTGGCAGTCACCGCTATCGCGGGCACGCAGCAGATCGATCAGGTCCCCGGCGCGCGCTACGATGGGGTATATTCCGCGTGGTATGGTAAAGGCCCCGGGGTCGACCGATCCGGTGATGCCTTCAAGCACGGCAATTACGCGGGCGCCCATCGCAACGGCGGGGTCGTGCTTTTCTACGGCGACGATCACTCGGGCAAATCCTCCACCGTGGCGTACCAGAGCGAACAGGCGATCGCGGCGAACCTGATCCCGTCCTTCTATCCCGCGGATGTCGGCGAAATATTGCACTTTGGTTTGCTGGCTCTCGCATTGTCACGCCATTCGGGAACCTGGGCTGCGGTGAAATGCGTAACAGAAGTTGTGGAACAGACCGCGTCTGTCGACATCGATCTCGATACGTTCGCGCCGATTATGCCCGCGATCCCTGCTGTGCCGCCTGAAGGGCTGCACGCGAAGGTCCGACCGTTCAATCCGCTGCGTGCCGAACAGATCGTAGTGGAATACCGCTTGCCGTCGGTCATACCATTCGTGCGCGCGAACGGGATCGACCGCACGATATTTCGCGCGCCCGAGCCGCGCCTTGCGATCGTGAGTGCGGGCAAGAGTTACGGAGACGTGCGGCAGGCGCTGGCGCTGTTGGAAATCGACGAGGCGCGCGCGACGGCTCTGGGCATCTCGCTATTCAAAGTCGGTTGCATTTGGCCGCTTGATGCTGAAAGCATCGCCGCATTCGCGCGCGGGCACGACACGTTGCTGATTGTCGAGGAAAAGAGGAGCTTTATCGAGGCTCAGACGGCCTCGGCGCTGGTCAACGACCCAGCAGCGCCTCGCCTCATCGGCAAGGCGGACGAGGCGGGTGCTCCGTTGCTCTCGTCCGTCACGCCGCTACAACCCGAGGACATCGCGCGGGTCATTGCGGATCGCCTGAAACGGCTCGGGGTGGAATTCAATGCGCTCGCGCCGGGGCGCGGGGCGGCGCCCGCCGGGGGCAATACGCTGCCTACCTTGCGCACGCCCTATTTCTGTTCCGGATGCCCGCACAACCGATCGACGCGGATCCCCGATGGGAGCCTCTCGATGACCGGCATTGGCTGTCACACGATGGCGGCCTTCGCCACGCCCGAAAAAGCGTTGCTGCCGACGCAAATGGGCGGCGAGGGTCTTAACTGGACGGGGCTGGCACCTTTTACCGACACGCCGCACATGTTCCAGAACATGGGAGACGGCACCTATTACCATTCCGGCACGCTCGCGATCCGGGCCGCCGTCGCGTCCGGCGCCAACATGACCTACAAGATCCTCTATAACGACGCGGTGGCGATGACCGGGGGACAGCCGATCGATGGGCCAATATCGGTCGCGAAGATCGCGCACCAGGTGCTTCACGAAGGGGTGAAGCGGGTTGTCCTGCTCAGCGACAATCCCGATTTGCACCGGCGCGACCGCGCCATGCCCGCCGCCGTCGCAATCCATCACCGGGACGCGCTCGAGCGCATCCAGCGCGAATTGCGGGAGACGCAGGGCTGCACGGTCCTGATCTACGAGCAGACCTGTGCGGCGGAAAAACGCAGGCGCCGCAAACGCGGCGAGCTTCCCGATCCTCCCAAGCGCATGTTCATTGCGGAGGATGTCTGCGAAGGGTGCGGAGACTGCACCGTCCAGTCGAGCTGCATGAGCATCATGCCGAAGGAAACCGCGTTCGGCCGCAAGCGGACGATCGATCAGTCCAGCTGTAACAAGGATTATAGCTGCGCAGACGGCTTTTGTCCGTCGTTCATCACCGTGCGCGATGCCGAACCTGTTCGGCCCCGCGGCGCGGATATCGACGATACGCTGTTTGAGGGCCTGCCTGAGCCGCGCCGGGTCGAAGGATCCTGGAACATCATGGTTGCGGGCGTCGGCGGCACGGGCGTTATCACCGTCGGTGCGTTGATTGCCATGGCGGCGCATGTCGAGGGACGAGCCGTCTCGTTGTTCGACATGACCGGTCTCGCGCAAAAAAATGGGGCGGTCTTTAGCCACATACGGGTTGCCGCTACGTCCGGCGAAATACGCACGCAAAGACTCGGCCGCGGCGAGGCAGACCTTCTGATCGCTTTCGACCTGATCGCAGCGCTCTCGTCCGACGCAATCGCCACCTTGCGGCATGGCCACACACGCGTTCTTGCCAACAGCTTCGTGATGCCGACGGCCGCATTCCAGAGCGACCGCGATGCCCCGTCGGAGGCAGAAATCCTGATGGCGCGCCTCATCGCCAGCGCGGGCGAAGACCGTTGCATTCAGATCGATGCGGCCGCGCTGGCACGCCGCATCACCGGGGATACGATGGCGGCGAACCTCGTCCTGCTGGGCATGGCCGCCCAATCCGGCCTGCTGCCGGTATCGACCGTCGCGCTGGAACGCGCCATTATGCTGAACGGGGTTGCGGTAAAGGCCAACATCACGGCCATGCGCCTGGGCCGCGTGCTTGTCGCGGACGCAGCCCGCTTGGACCATCTCACGGCCGACCGGGCGGATCGCGCTGTGACTCCGCAGACGTTCGAAGACATTGTGACCCATCGTTCCGCGCATCTTTCGCGCTATCAGGACGACGTCCTTGCCAAACGGTATCGCGATAAAATGGCGGTCGTCCACGAAGCGGAGCAGCGGGCCGCCGCCCGGTCCGAGGCGCTCTCACGCGTGGTTGCGGTGAACTATGCGAGGCTTCTGGCGATCAAGGATGAATATGAGGTGGCGCGGATGCTGACGGATCCGGTGCTGCGGCGGAGCCTGTCAGAAACGTTCGGAGACGGCGCGCGACTGAGCTTCAACATGGCACCGCCGTTTTTACCTGGCCGGGCGGCGAACGGCCGACCACGCAAGCGGGAAATTCCCTGGTGGCTTGCTTTCCCGGCGCTACGACTGCTGGCCCAAATGCGGGGATTGCGCGGAACCGCGCTCGATATCTTCGGCAGCACTGCAGAGCGCCGACGAGAGCGCGCCTTGTTGCGGGATTACGAGGCGCTTGTCGATCGCACGGTCGCGCGTCTTTCCGCCGACAATCTTGCGGCAGCAACCAGGCTGCTGGACGAAGTCTCTGCGGTGCGGGGATATGGCCCCGTGAAGGACGAGGCCATGTCGCGGTATTTCGACAAAATTCGCGCCGACGAACGTCTTTTCAGTGACGGAGACGCGCTGGATCAGCCTGACGTGGCAGCTTTTGCGACGTAAAAAGCGACGGGAGCGGGAAACTTATGCCTGCTATCTGGCGCGGCACTGGCACAGTTCTCATTTCCGTCAATCATCGTCCTCAGGGACGTCGCAGTGCGTTTCGAATGCCGCCGTCGAGATGGTGACGACCTCATCAATCATTCGGTTGATCGTTTTCTCGTTCAGCCGGGGTGCTCCAAAGCGAAACGGGGCCAGCGCAGCAAGGCCCACCGTCAGGCTCAACATTTCATAGATACGGTTTCGCGACACATTGGGAAATAGCTTGGCGAGTGCATCGACATAGAGTTCGCGGACGGGCGCTATGCGATCCTGAAGCAGCGTGACGGCAATATCGGGCACAACGAGGTGCAAGCTAGCCACGATTCGTAAGTAGTTGTAACCCGTCTCACTTCCCGATTCCCGCAAGTGCGCCCCGAGATAAGCCGTCATCAGCGCGCGAATGTGATCATGCTGATTAAGATCAATGGGGATGTTGTGGAACCCGGAGATGCGGGTTGCTTGAATCCGCGACAACGCTTCTTCGAGAACCGCGCAATATAGCGATTCTTTCGAGCCAAAATAATAGTTTACGGTAGAATTATTGACGCCGACCTCGCGCTGGATCGCGCGTTGACTGGCGCCTTGGAACCCATGCTCCGCGAAGTGGCGCGCAGCGACTCGGATCAGCCGGTCTCTGATGTTCGATGTGTCATTCTCGTCCATTGGTTGCCGTAGTTGCGTTTCGATTTTCAATTCTGACATCCTGGTTTCATGCTGCAAAAGCGCCGGCAAGAAAAGGCAAAACACCTGCCAACCGCTCGAAACAGGAAACTCTCTCCGTCTCAGTGGCCGTCACCGTGACAAAAATGGCCTTGACACCGCACGCTCTTGAGATCATTCAACCGGTTGAAAGTGGGGCTTGGATAAATGAGCCCTCGAAATGGGGAGGATATATGATCCGGCTATTTTCTTCGGTAGGTGTGGCCGCGCTGGCGATCGGGGCCGCAACGGCGGCGAACGCGCAGGCTGCGGCCCCGGAATCCACGAGCTCGCAGACGGCGGCGCCCGTCGACAATTTGATCGGGGACATAGTCGTCACCGCTCAAAAGCGCTCGGAATCGCTGCAAAGAGTCCCTGTCGCGGTGACCGCCGTTACCGGAGCGGAGCTTGCGCGTAGCGGGATTACCGATCTGGCCGGTGTCACGGCGGTAGTTCCAAACCTTAATCTTGGGCAGCAACTGGGTGTCGCCAAGATAGCACTTCGCGGTATCGGGCTGGAAAACATCTCGGCAGGTGCCGAAGGTAGTATCGCTTTCCATGTCGATGGAGTGTTCATCTCACGCTCGATCGCGGCATTGTCGAGCTTCTATGATATCCAGCAGGTCGAAGTGCTGCGCGGCCCGCAGGGCACGCTTTACGGCCGGAACGCCACCGGCGGATCGATCAACATCACGACACGCAGCCCGACGCAGGATCTGAGCGGGTACGCACGAGTGACTGTGGGCAATTATGCGCGTGTCACGACCGAAGGCGCCATCAGCGGCGCGATCATTCCCGGTGTGCTTGCGGCACGAATCGCGTTTCAAACCCAGGACCACAACGGTTATGGCCGAAATATCGTCACGGGTACGCGAATCGATGATCAGAACACGCGCGGCTTTCGCGGTAGCCTGCTTTTCACGCCGTCCGATCGACTGACGGTTGATGTCAAGGCGGACTATTTTCGCGAAAGCGATCGTTCGGGCGCGTATCACTATTTCGGCGCGGGCGGGTTTGACCTTGCCGGCAATCCGGTTGTTCCCACAGGTTTGACGTCGGGCGGCACCGTTCCGGCCAACGTCCGCGACATTAGCAATGATAGCGACCCCAGCAATAATGTGAAGTTCTGGGGCGTGAGCGGTAAGATCAGCTACGAGCTGTCGGATTCGGTCCAGTTGAGCTCGCTCACGGCGTTCCGGCGGACGGATTACACCACGCTAGCGGATCTCGATTCCACGAGTGCGAAGCTGGCGCCGACCACCCAGTTCGAGCGGGATCGGCAGTTGAGCCAGGAATTCCAGCTTTCCGGAAAAGCGGACCGTTTAAACTGGCTCGTCGGCCTCTATTACTTTCATGAAAACGATGCCGGCGCGATCGATATTCCGTTTAACAATCACATCGTCGGGTTTCCTCTCCCGGGAACTTTCGTACAGGGGTTCTACGGCGGCGGCGTGATCAAGACCGACGCGCTCGCCGCGTTCGGCCAGGCGACCTACGAAGTGGTTGACAATCTGCGTCTAACGCTCGGCGCGCGCTACAGCACTGAAAAGAAGACCAACCAGGATCAGGTTCTTTTCGACTTCCTGACGCCTTACAATCCCGCGACGCGCGCGCCGTTCACGTTGCCTGAGCGGAGCAAGCGGTTCAAGTCATTCACGCCGCGCATCGCTCTAGACTATCAGGCCACGCCTGATGTGTTGGTGTATGGTTCCTGGTCGAAAGGCTTCAAATCCGGAACGTACAACCTCGGCACCGGTCAGGCGCCGGTCAACCCCGAAAAGGTCAGCGCGTTCGAGGCGGGTCTGAAGTCGACGTTGCTCGATCGCCGCCTGCGACTGAACCTCGCCGGATTCCACTACAAGTATAAGGATCTTCAGGTCGGTAAAGTTGTGCAGACGGTGTTGAATCTCGAAAATGCCGCAACGGCCAACATCTATGGTCTCGAGGCCGAGGTTCTGGCCAAAATCACGCCGCAGTTCGAAGTGACACTGAACGGCGCTTGGTTGCACGCGCGCTTCGACAATTACATCTCCTCCGATGCTGCGCGTCCGGCAGGCGACGGATCGGGTGTGCTCGATCCCACCACGCATTTGCCGGCGTTCAATCTGCACGGAAACAGGCTTTCGCAGTCGCCTGACTTCACCTTTTTCATTGCGCCGCAATATACAATTCCCACCGACGCGGGCAGTTTCGCCCTACGTGGCGAGTTGAGCTGGAGGGACAAGGTCTTTTTCACGCCGTTTAACGTAAATGCCACGAGCCAGGCAGCGAATGCGCGCGTCAACTTGTTCCTGAACTGGGAGTCCAATAACAGCAAGGTTACTGCATCGCTGTTCGTGAAGAACCTCACCAACAAGACCATTATCGGCAACTCCTACGTCAGCACCTCGCTCGTCGGCTTTCCGGTGAATGGCTATCTCGAGGAACCTCGCACTTGGGGTGCGACAGTCGGGTATAAGTTTTGAAGCCATGGTGCCGTGACCTGTCACGCAGGCCGGTCACGGCACCGCCGTCGCAGATTTCTGGCCCGCCCCCTTGGCAGCTTGGCCGCAGCCCGGCACGTCTGACCGGTATGAAATGAAAGCGAGGATGCCGATGGAAATGGCCAGCGATTTTCGCCAGCATTGGCGGACGCTCGCGGGCTGCACCATCGCCGCCTCCATCGGCACGTTCGGGCTGCATAGTTATACCAGTGGCGCTTTCGTGCCTGAACTCGCGAAGCATGCTGGCTTCACGCGCGGCGAGATGTCGCTTGCCACCCTGATCTTGTGCGCGACGATTGCCGTGAGCGCCCCGTTCGTCGGTGCCTTGATGGACCGCTATGGCGCCCTGAGGATCGTTAGCGTTGCTGTCGTGGGTGAAGCGGCGGCCTTTGCCTTGCTTGGTCTGATCCGGGCGAACTTTCCGTCCTATGCGTCGGGCATCTTCATTCTCGCGGTGTTGGGCGTCGGTACGACGCCGCCTGGCTTTGCCAGAATGGTGACTGCGCGCTTCGATCGATCGCGCGTGCTGGCGCTCGGCGTGCTGATCAGCGGTCTTTGTGTGGTCGCGATCGCCGGTCCGGTCTGGATGACGGCCGTGATCCAACATCTTGGTTGGCGAGGGGGCTATTTCGCGCTGGCCGGGCTTGTGCTTCTACTTGGAGGCGGCGGCGTGCTTCTGACTAGGAGCGACGGCACGATGCCGGAGGCGCAGGGCAACACAGATGAGTCCCAAAGCCGCGCCAGAGCGGGCGGCTACGCGCCGTTGCGGCGCCCGCTCTTCTGGATGATGCTTCTGGGCTTTGCCGCCCCGGCGGTGTTTTGTGGAGGATATATACTCCACTTGATCACGTTGCTGCGGGAGCGCGGTTTCAGCCGAGGCGAAGCAGCGCAGATCCAGGCGCTTATCGGCGTGGCCGTGCTGGCCGGGCGGTTGGGATCGGGGTGGGCCCTCGACCACTTCCCCGCGCAGCGCGTCGCCGCTTGCACAGCTTTCGTTTCCGGTCTGGCCTGCGCCTTATTGCTTCAATCCGACCCGGTGCTTTTGTGCATCGCTGCGCTAGGCATCGGCCTGACCATCGGCGCAGAACTGGACGTGATGGCCTATCTCCTTTCCCGGTATTTTGGCCTCGACAGCTTCGGACGACTGTACGCTTTGGCTTATGCCTGCCTGATCACGTCGGCGGGCGTCAGCCCGGTGCTGATCAATTGGATTGCCGATTTCGGCGGTGGATACGGCGCTGCGCTCATCACGTCGACAATCGGCACGATATCCGGAGCGGCCGTTCTGATGCTCTTGCCCAATCCGCCGGTGTCGGCGGCATGGGGCACGATCGCTGAGACTTCGTCTCGGCACCGCCTTGCCGACCCCGTGGACCCTGCCACGGTGGCGGAGACATGACATTGGGCGGCTCAGCCGGAAACATAAGAGTTGACCTGCTCATGCCGCTTGTCGGTCCAACTTCAGTTTTGAGGAGAGTTTGATGTCTGGCCAAAAGAAAACGCTGATCCGTGGTGCATCGATTGTCAGCATGGATTCGGCGATCGGCGATCTTCCGCGCGGTGATATCCTGATCGTCGATGATCGCATCGTCGAGGTCGCGCCATCGATTTCGGCCGACGACGCCGAAATCATCGATGCGACCGGCATGATCGCCAGTCCCGGCTTCGTCGATACCCACCGCCACGTCTGGCAGACGCAGCTGAAGGGCGTGGCGATCGACTGGAGCCTGTTCGACTATAGCTGTCTGATGCGGTCGATGTATTCGATCTGCTATGAAGCCGACGATGCCTATCTGGGCAACTATGTCGGCGCGCTCGATGCCATCAACGCCGGCATCACGTCGATCGTCGACCACAGCCATTTGCAGATCACGCCCGAGCATTCGGATGGGCTCGTCAAGGGACTGAAGGACGCCGGTATTCGCGGCGTGATGTGTTACGGTCTGTATCGCAACCCCAAGTACAAGCCGGGCGACACGCTCACAGTTGCGCAGGTGGTGGACGAAGTCTCCGGCCCGCTCGAAGAGTTTCACAAGGTCAATGCGACGCGTGTGCGGGACCAGCATTTTTCGTCAAACGACGGGCTGCTGCGGTTCGGGATCGCCGCGAGCGAGTTCGTCGTGTCGCCAGGTCCGGAGCCGGTGCTCGAGGAGATGGCGTGGGTACGGACGCTGGATCCCGCGCTCGTCAGCATTCACATCGGGTTCGGTGTGAACGAAGGGTTCCGCGTCGTTCCCCTGCTCCACGAACATGGCATGCTGGGCGATGACCTCCTCTTCGTTCACGGGGCGCACCTTACCGACTACGATCTGGCGCTGCTCAAGCAGCATGGCGGATGGCTGTCGACCACGCCCGAGACCGAATTGCAGATGGGCATGGGCTATCCCGTGCTGGAGCGCGTGGTGGAAAGCGGCAGCACGCCCTCGCTCGGCATCGACATCGCCTCGAACTTCGCGGGCGACATGTTCGCGCAGATGCGCCTGATGCTCCAGACCATGCGCTTCCGCCATTATGAGATCGCGAACGCGGGCCTCCCGGTCGCGTCACGCTATGCGGCGCGCAAGATGCTCGAATTCGCCACGCTCGGTGGTGCGCGGGTGATGGGGATGGACAGCTACACCGGCAGCATCACGCCCGGAAAGAAAGCCGATCTCCTTCTGACGCGGATGGACAGCGTCAATATGAGCCCCGTCATCGATCCCATCGCGGCGCTAGTCTTCTATGCCGATGCGGGCGACATCGATTCCGTCTGGGTCGATGGCGTGGCGCGCAAGCGGCACGGCAAGCTGACGGGGCTGGACTGGTCGGCCGTCCGCTCCAGCCTGGTGACCTCGCGGAACGGCATTTACGAGAAGTTCCGCAAGATTCCCGAGCAGCAGATCCGGGACTATTGGTCGCCCCTCTGGAAGATCGAAATGCCCGCCATCGAGCTTCCGCTTGCCACGGCGGGGGCATGACTGTGGCTCTCGATCATACGCATGACGCCGCAGCCAGGAGCTGGATCGAAGCCGCCAATGGGGAGGGGGCCGATTTTCCGATCCAGAACCTGCCGCTTGGCGTGTTCTCGACTGGGTCGGCAGGTCCGCGTTGCGGCGTGGCGATCGGCGATCAGATTCTGGATCTGAAGCTGGCCGCGGAGCGCGAGTTGATCGAAGGTCCAGCGGCCGCGACGCTGTCGGTTGAAAACCTCGATCGTCTGTTCGCGCTCGGGCGCCCAGCGATGCGTGCGCTTCGTCATGCCGTGTTCGCGCTGCTCCGTGAGGACAATGACCGGCGCGACGGCAGCCTGCTGCACCCGATGCGGGATTGCACCCTGCTCCTGCCGACGTCCGTTCGCAGCTTTACCGATTTCTACGTCGGCATTCATCATGCAATTCGTTGCGCGGACGTTCTTGGGCAAGGCGAGAACCCGCTTCCGCCCAATTATCACACAATGCCGCTTGGGTATAACGGGCGTGCATCCACCGTCCGCGTAAGCGGGGAAAATGTCCGTCGGCCGATCGGGATGCGCAAGCCCATCGGTCAGCCGCAGTCAAGCTTCGGTGCCTGCGAATGGCTCGATTTCGAACTGGAAATGGGATTCTACATCGGCCCCGGAAATCCCGTCGGCGAGCCGGTGGCGATCGATCAGGCAGAAGACCAGGTAGTCGGCTATTGCCTGCTCAACGACTGGTCGGCGCGCGACATCCAGTTGTTCGAGATGGCGCCGCTCGGGGCCTTTAATTCCAAGAGCCTCAGCACCTCGATTTCCCCCTGGGTCGTCACCGCCGACGCCCTGGAGCCGTTCCGGATCGCGCCGATGAAACGCCTGCCTGGCGCGGGGCCGGTCCCGGCCTATCTGGATGGGGCAGCGGATCAGGAATGCGGCGGCATCGACGTCACGCTAACCGCGACGCTGTCCACCGCCGCCATGCGCGCGGCGGGCGCACCGGCGGCCCATCTGCTCGAAACCGGATCGCGCTATCTTTATTGGACCTGCGCGCAGATGGTGGCGCAGCAGTCCGTCACAGGGTGCTGCCTGATGCCGGGAGACCTGATCGGCACGGGCACGATCTCCGGACCTGATCAGGCCAGTTACGCCAGCCTGTTCGAACTGTCGGTCGGAGGGCGGGAGCCGCTCGTTCTCCCCAACGGCGAACGGCGGATGTTCCTCGAGGATGGCGACGAGGTCAGCTTTACAGGCCGGTGCAGCCGTGACGGGTTTGTCCCGATCGGCTTCGGAGCCTGCTCCGCCCAGATCCTGCCGGCGCTCGCGTGAGGCGAGCGCGAAGGATTGTCACGCACCGCGCGGGCCACTTGCAGGAACGTAACTCTTTGATTCGATCGGATAACGCATGACCATCTACATCGTCAGCGCCATGGATAAACACGACGAGCGCCTCTATGCCGAATATGAGGCGGATGCCCACGCGACCTTCGCCGGGCATGACGATATCGAAATTCTGGCCATCTCCGATCACGTCCGCGCCATCGAGGGCGAGCCACCGGGACAACGTATGGTTCTGATCCGCGCTGCGGACGAGGCAGCGTTCGACCGCTGGTACCACTCGCCCGCGTACCAAGCCGCGAAAGCGAAGCGGCTTGCCGCCTCGCATGCCCGGTTCACGGTGATGTTGGACTAGCCAAGACTTCTTGGAGATATTTGTGACGCAAACGTATGAAAAAGGCATGTTTCAGCTCGCCAATGGCTGCTGGGCGTGGCTTCAGCCCGATGGTGGCTGGGGGTGGAGCAACGCCGGGTTGATCACCGACGGCGGCTGCTCGATGCTTGTCGACACCTTGTACGACCTAAAGATGACGCGCGAGATGCTTGCCCGGATGCGCGACACGACGCCTGCAGCTCGCACCATCGATATTCTTGTCAATTCGCACGCGGATGGTGACCACACCTTCGGAAATCAGCTCGTCAGCGGCGCCCGGATCATCGCGTCCGCCGCGACGGTCGATGAATTCTTCAAGGTGACGCCCGAGACACATCAGCGTATCATCGAAAACGCCGATTTCATGGGAGACGGCGCGAAATATGTCGCCGGGTTCATCCGCGACCATGGCTTCACGTTCAGCGACATCACACTGACGCCGCCGACTGAAAGCTACGACCGGGAAGCGATGGTCAAGGTGGGGGACAAGGACGTGCGCCTGATCAACGTCGGGCCGGCGCATACGGCTGGCGATACGCTGGTGCATTCCATCGCCGACCGCGTCGTCTATACCGGCGACATCCTGTTTCTCGGCGTGCATCCGGCGATCTGGGATGGCTCGCTGTCGCGCTGGGTGGAAGCCTGCGACGCGATCCTCGGGCTTGATGTGGATGTGATCGTTCCTGGTCACGGCCCTCTGACCGACAAGGCCGGAGTGGCTTTGTTCAAGACATATCTCCAGACCGTGGAGCACGAAACGCGCTTGCGCTTCGAGGCGGGCATGAGCGTCGAGCAAGCCGCCGCCGACATCCGCTTCGAGCCGCCGTTCGACGCGTGGATTGTCCCCGAGCGGATCGTCGGCAGCGTCAATTTCCTTTACCGGGAGTGGGGCAGCCCGCTTGCCGAAAACGATTACATGGAAGTGTTCGGCATGGTGGCGCGCTATGCGGACCGGCGGGCAAGATGCCTCGCCGGGCAGCACGTCGCAGGCTGCGGCCACGCGCACTGAACCGGGGACACAGGATTGTCAGCCACTCGCCGTAAGCAGCGATCCCTGCGGATCCCTGCCAGGCGCCAGCGCGGCCCAGCGATCCTCCTCACCCAGCAAGCTGCGGCGAAGGTAAGCGAGCGTCACGTCCTGGACCAGCCTTACGCGATCTGGATTTTCGTCGCTGGTCTCCACGACCTCATAGCCCGATATGCCGCCGAGCATATGTTCGCCGCCATGCAGCGTGAGAAGCGCCTTGCTGCCGGGCGACAGGTAGAAGGGATCGTAGAACCAGTCGGGACCACGCACGGTGAGCGGTGATCGATCGGCATCGCCCGCGACCATCAATGTCGGGCAATCCATGTGCGTGAACGCCGTGTCGAGGTACGGCGTGGCCCGTCGTCCAAGGTCGCTCAGGTCGCTGCCGCCCCGGCCGCCTGACGCCAGCAGGATGCCGCAGGCGACGCGGGTGTCGGACATATCCTCGTCCGCGTCTGACGCCGCCATGCGTGCGCCCGGCAGCATGCTGGTCATCTGCCCGCCGAACGAATGGCCGACGGCGGCGAGGCGGGTGATATCGGCGCGATCTGGCAGGCCGGGCACCTGGTGCATGATATCGGCCAGACGATCGATAACCGTTTTTGCGTCCGCGACCCGGATGCCAGATTGCCGGTCGCCGTGGATCATCCTCCGCCAGGCCGAGCCGCCGCGCATCAAGGTACGTGAGCTGCACGACCGCGAAACCGTGCGCTGCCCAATAGTCCGCAAGGGGCGCATAACCGTCCATCGAGGATCCGAATCCGTGCGAGAACAGCACGACCGGCAACCCCGTTCCCGCAACGGGCGCGGATATCCGAAGCTGAATGTCCTCACCACGGTTGCCGCCGGGAATCCGGATCGAGCGCACCGAAAGGATCGGCACTGGCGAGTCCATGTTGGCGTCGCGCGGAATCCACGGGCCGGGCATAGGCAACTCCTTGGCGGGCGACCGCCGACCCCTGCCATGACGCTGGCGGGCCGATGGTCTACATTGTAGACCAGCTCTAGTTATGGGATCGCGGGCGCGGCACAAGAACGCATATTTTGGAGACTAGGTCACATGGAGATGCCTTTGCGGCCGACTGTGCTGCCCGATTGCACCGGCGTCGGCGACGTCCTGTCACGCATCGGCGACAAATGGTCGGTGCAGATCATTGTCGTGCTGCATGACAGCGCGCAGCGCTTCAACGGCGTGAAGCGGGGCGTGCCCGGAATCTCGCAGCAGATGCTCACCCGCACGCTCAGGAACCTCGAACGGGATGGCCTGGTCGATCGCACTGTCCGCGCGAGCAAGCCGCCCCAGGTCGAATACGTGCTGACGCCGCTCGGGCGGTCCCTTGCCGGGCCCGTGCGCGCGCTTGCGGCCTGGGCGATCGAGCATCGCGCGGCGATATGCGACAGCCGAACGACGTTCGATGCGAGCGAGGACGAAAACGCGCATCGATAGCAGGCGCGGCGCTGGATGCCGGGCCTGCTTTTTCTCGTTACCGCGGATCGATGATGGTCGAGCCGATGGTCTGGCGGTTTTCCAAGGCGACATGCGCCTTGGCGGTTTCCGTAAGCGGGAAACGCTGACCGACCTTGATCTTGAGGACGCCCTTGGCGGCCAGATCGTACATGGCGGCGGCAGCCTTCAGCGCGACCTGGCGGTCGGTGTAATGCGTCGGCAGGATCGGGCGCGCCAGATACAAGGCCTTGGGCGCCAGGGTGTCGAAGATATCGTCGATCGAGACGCGGCCGGACGAGTGGCCGAAATTGACCATCAGGCCCCAGGTGCGCAGGCAATCGAGCGAGCCTTGGAACGTGTCCTTGCCGACGGAATCGTAAACGACGTCTACGCCCTTGCCGCCGGTGATCTCCTTCACGCGCTCGACGAAATTCTCGGTCTTGTTGTCGATGACGTAATCCGCCCCGCTTTCACGCGCGAGCGCGACCTTTTCTTCGGAGCTCACGGTCGCGATCACGGTGGCGCCGATATGCTTTGCCCATTGGACCGCGATCTGCCCGACGCCGCCCGCTGCGCCATGGAACAGGATCGTCTCGCCCGGCTGGAGCTTGTGCGTCATGTGGAAGAGATAATAGACCGTCATGCCCTTCAGCGTGATCGCGGCGGCCGTGTCGAAATCGACGCCATCGGGAATAGGAAACACGATCGAGGCGGCGACGTTCCGTTCTTCGGAGAAGGCGCCCGTGGCACCCATGTACGCGACGCGGGCACCGAGTTTGAATTCCGTGACGCCGGCGCCGACCTCCGTGACGACGCCCGCCGCTTCCTGTCCCAGCACGAAGGGCGTGGGAATATCGTAATGGCCCTCGCGGATCAGCACATCGACGAAGTTCAGGCCGATGGCTTCATGCCGCACCTTGATCTCGCCCGCGCCGGGCGGGGGCACATCCCAATCCTCCACCTGCATTTTGTCGGCGCCGCCGACTTCGTTCATCACGATCACTTTCGTCATTCACTTTTCCTTTCAGATGCCAGATCTTCATCCTTCGCCCGGACTGGTCGGGCGGAGCGAATGAGGGCCGGGGCGGCTGGGGAACCACGGGGTCGGTCAATGCTGGTGGTTGCTGTCCGAGCACCCGCAGGCCGCCACCGCCGGGTTGTCGGCGGCCATTTTCGCGACGAGACCGAAAATCTCGAGGAAGTCCGTCCGCGCGTCAGGGTTGCCCCATTCGCGGTAGAGGAAGTTGACGCTCCCGACCAAGCGCTCCGGCAGCAGCCAGTCGTCATAGGGCGGTGGAAAGGCGATGTCGGCCGCCGCCTGCTCCACCGACATGCCCGCCTCGAAACGCTTGCGTGTTTCCGTCTCCAGGATTTCGATGTAGCGCTTGAAGGTTCTTACCCCCTGCTTGTCCGTCACCGGGCCGTGTCCGGGCACGACCAGGTCCACGTCGAGGGACAGGATGTGATCGCAAGCGGCCGACCAGCCCTGGATCGACCCTTCCCAGATCGCCGGATGCACGCCGATGAACAGGATGTCTGCCGTGAAGACGACCCGATCCTGAACGCTGTGGACCAGCGTGTCGCCGGCGGTATGCGCCGGGCCGACATTGTAGAGAAGCACATCCTTGTCGCCCACCTTGAGGGCGTGGCGGCGATCGTATGTTTCCGTGGGCGGCGTGAACTCGACGCCGGTGAAATCAAAGCCATTGCCGCGAACGAAGCCCGCGACATACTTTGCACCTTCGCCCAGGACCTCGGCATTTTCGACCATGGCCTGCGCCTTGTCTGGTGTCAGCCCCGTGAATTCGCGCGCGGTCTCCTGCGAGGCAATGATGCGTGCGCCCCGCACAAGCTGGTTGCCGAAGGTGTGATCGGCGTCGGCGTGGGAGTTGACGAGGATGTCGATCGTCGCTGCGGAGGGCGACGCATCGCGCATGGCCGCAAGCATCTCGGCAGTCGATGCCAGATCAAAGAGCGTGTCGACCAATAGCGATTGTCCGCCGTCGACGATCAGGCCGGCGTTGGAAAAACCCCAGCCTCCATCGGGCTGTAGCCAAGCCCAACTGCCGCTGCCCAGATCCCTCAGCCCCTTACTATATTCCGCAGCCATATTCCTCTCCTACAGCATTATATCAATCGGTTGAATGACATGCCGACAGGCTTGTGCTCCGCCCGGACAAGCTACGATATTAGAGTTGACCTGCGGCAACGCACTTGACTCATAACACCACAATGTTCATCAATACAACCAACCGATTGAAAGAACTGGTTGGCTATCCGCTTTTTCCGGCGTTTCGGTTGCGAACGGTTCAATCCGCGGAACGTCCGCGCTTGAGGCCAAGGGTGAGAGGAAGGCTGAATGGAAATGCGTAGAACGCTAATTCGTGGCGCCGCCATCGTCTCCATGGATCTCGCCATCGGCGATCTGCCGCGTGGCGACATTCTGATCGAGGGAAACCGCATCGTTGGTGTTGCCCCAGTTATAGAAGTGGGGGATGCCGAGACCGTCGATGCCGAAGGAATGATCGCGAGCCCGGGCTTCGTCGATACACACCGGCACGTCTGGCAGACGCAGCTAAAGGGCGTGGCAATAGACTGGAGCCTGTTCGACTATATCTGCCTCATGCGAAGCATGTACTCCGTTTGCTACACGCCGGAAGATGCGTATCTTGGCAATTACTTCGGAACGCTCGACGCCATCAATGCCGGCGTCACTTCCATTGTCGATCATAGCCATTTACAGATCACGCCCGAACATTCCGATGCGTTGGCCAAGGGCATGCTGGATTCGGGGATTCGCGGCGTGTTCTGCTACGGCGCATATCGTAACCCGAAATACATGCCCGGAGATTTGCTAACCCCTGAGGCGATCATCAACGACATTGCCGGCCCGCTGGAGGATTTCCACCGGCGCAATGCTCCACGCGTGCGCGAGAAATATTTCCCGTCCAACGACGGTCTGGTCCGCTTCGGGATCGCCTCGAGCGAATTCCCGACCGCCGCGCTGGCCGAGCCGATGCTGGAGGAATTGGCCTGGGCGCGCACGCTCGATCCTGCCGTGATCAGCATGCACGCGGGCGTGGGCGTGAACGAGCATTTCCGGATGGTTCCGATCCTGCACGAGCACGGCCAGCTGGGCAACGATCTGCTGTTCGTGCACGGCGCGCACCTGACCGATGAGGACCTGGTCCTGTTGCGCGACCATGGCGGCTGGCTGTCGACGACGCCCGAGACCGAATTGCAGATGGGCATGGGCTATCCCGTGCTGGAGCGCGTAGCGGCGAGCGGCAGCACGCCCTCGCTCGGCATCGATATCGCATCGAACTTTGCGGGCGACATGTTCGCGCAGATGCGCCTGATGCTTCAGGCCATGCGCTTCCGCCATTTCGAGCATGCGAATGCCGGCCTGCCGGCGGCGTCGCGCTATGCCGCGCGCAAGATGCTCGAATTCGCGACCATCGGCGGCGCGACCGTGATGGGTCTGGAGACGATCACGGGGAGCCTGACGCCGGGCAAGCGCGCCGACATCATCCTGACCCGCACCGACAGCGTTCATATGAGCCCCGTATTCGATCCCGTCGCGGCGCTGGTCTTCTACGCGGATGCGGCGGACGTCGATTCCGTCTGGATTGACGGTATCGCTCGCAAGCGCGGCGGCAGGCTCGTCGGCGTCGACTGGCCTGCGGGCCACGCTGCCCTCTCGGCCTCGCGCGATGCGATCTACGCGAAGTTCGGCCAGATTTCGGAGCGCGAAATCCGTGCCACCTGGGCGCCGCTTTGGGGGCTCGAAACGCGGGCCATGGACCCGGCTGACGCATAGCCGGTCTAATCACGCATTTACGAATTCGCACAAAAACGGTAGTTTTCTGGAGGATTTATGGACTATACGCACGAAGCGGCACGCAGGAGCTGGGTCGCTTCGGCCAATGACGCGACGACTGACTTCCCGCTGCAAAACCTGCCGCTTGGAATTTTCCGTGTCGCCGACGGCCCGGCACGTTGCGGCGTGGCGATCGGCGACAAGGTATTCAATCTTTCCCGCGCCGCGCAGGACGACCTGCTGGATGGCACGTTCGCTTTTCTGGCTGCCGCCGAGAGTCTCGATCCCTTGTTCGCGATGGGGCGGCAGGCGCTGACCAGCCTACGGCACCAGGTTTTCGACCTGCTGGACAGTGGGAGCGCGACATTGCCGGGCGAGCGCAGAGAATCCTATCTCCACCCAATGACGGAATGCACGATGCTGCTCCCGGGCGGCATCCGCAGCTATACGGATTATGTCGCCAGCGTGCATCACATCGCGCGGTGCAGCCGCATCATGAGCCTGCCCAACGAAATCCCCATCAACTATAAATGGCAGCCGCTGGCTTATAACGGCCGCGCCTCGACCGTCCGCGTCAGCGGCCAGGCCGTCCGTCGTCCGTCCGGCAACAAGGGCCAGCTGGCGCCCGGCGCCACGCCCGAGTTCGGCCCCACCGACCAGCTCGACTTCGAGCTGGAGCTCGGCTTCTTCATCGGCGCGGGCAACCCGATCGGCGAGCCGGTTCCGGTCGCCAGGGCGAGCGAGCAAGTGGCCGGCTTCGTCCTGCTGAACGACTGGTCGGCGCGCGATCTGCAATTCTGGGAGTTCGCCCCGCTCGGGCCGAACATCTGCAAGAATTTCTGCACGTCGATTTCTCCGTGGGTGCTCACCCCCGATGCGCTCGAGCCATTCCGCTGTGCGCTGCCGCAGCGCTTGGCGGAGGATCCTCGCCCCGCATTCCTCGACGACGAGGCAGACATGGCGCGCGGCGGCTTCGACATCGCGATGACGGCGCTGCTGCAAACGGACGCCATGCGCCGAAACAGCGAAGAGGCGACTGCGATCATTTCGACCAATGCCAATCACTTCTATTGGTCGGTCGCGCAGATGATCGCGGCGCAGACGGTGACGGGCTGCGCGCAGGATCCTGGCGACCTGATCGGTGCGGGGACGGCATCCGGCCCGGAAGACGCGCAATCCGGATGTTTGCTGGAGCGGACATATGGTGGCGCCAACCCTATCCACTTGCCCAATGGAGAAACGCGTACCTATTTGCAGGGCGGTGACGTGGTGACGTTCCGCGGCCGCTGCGCGCGCGACGGATATCGCAGCATCGGCTTTGGAGAATGCGTCGGCCAGGTGATCGACTGATGCGGTTCCTGGAAAACATCCGATACCGCATGCCGGTGTCGTTCGGCCCGGCGCCCGGCCCGCGCCAGCAAGTGGGCGGCGCGCGCGTCGTCGATCCCATGGCGCGCGTGCAAGGCGTCTCGACCCGGTTCCTCACCGATGCCGACAAGCTGGAGGCGCTTCTGCCGCCGGGCATGAGCCTCGACGGGGAGCCGGTCGTCACGGTCGAATTGCTGTTCCTCACCGAGCTCGCCTGGCTGGCGGGGCGCGGGTACAACAGCCTGGGTGTGAAGTTTCCCGTCGTCTGCAAGGGCCGGACGGAGACGGTACGCGGCCCCTATCTCTCCGTCCTATGGGAGAACATGGCCGATCCGATGATCACCGGCCGAGAGGAGCTCGGATATGCCAAGCTCTATTGCGAAATCGATCAACCGGCGATCTCGAAAGACCGGCAGCGCTACGCCGCAAGCTGGCAGCGCCACCGCTTTTTCGAGATGGAGCTGACGGATATCGCGCCATCCAGCGATTTGCCGAACCGCGAAGGCGACGGCCTGTTGCACTACCGCTATGTCCCGGCGATCGGTCGGCCCGGGGTGGCGGATTTCGCCGGGCCGACGCTCTCGCCACCGTCCCCGCATGTCGAATTGCTCGATCACAAGACGGCGCAGGGCCAGCTCCGCTTCATACGTTCGTCCTTCGAAGAGCTGCCGACGCTGGTGCATATCGTGAATGCCCTGGCCGGTCTTCCGATCGTCGAATACCGCGGCGCCAGCATCACCGAATGGCGGCAGGACGCGGAGTTTGCAAACCAGCGCCTGGTGGATTGAAGCGTCGAACCTTTCCCGGACTTGCCATGAACTCCAGACCCATCGAAGGATTTTGAAATGACGCAAGCTTTTGCTGGCCTACAGTTGCAGTCGACCGTTTCCTCGGAAGGAGTTCTGACTCTGGATCTGGCCAAGGGCAATTGGGCAGATCCGGCCGCGGGCGAGATCATCGTCCGTATCGAAGCGTCACCGCTCAACCCGTCGGATCTCGCCAACGTCTTCGGTCCGGCGGATCTTTCGACGCTCGAAAGCGGAAAAACGGACGCTGGCCCGGTGCTGACCGCGCGCATTCCGGCCGGTGCGATGGGTGGGCTGGCAGCGCGTATCGGCCAGCCCCTGGTTGGCGGCAACGAGGGCGCCGGCACGGTGGTGGTGGCGGGATCTGGTGCTGAGCATTTACTTGGTAAGCTGGTGGGTACGTTCGGTGGCAGAATGTATGCCCAATATCGCAAGCTCCCGGTGGCCGACTGCATCCCCTTGCCGGAAGGCGCGACCGCGCAACAGGGCGCGGCGATGTTCATCAACCCGCTCACGGCGCTTTGCTTCGTGGAAACCATGAAGGCCGAAGGGCACAGCGCGATTGTGCATTTCGCGGCGGCGTCAAGCCTCGGGCAGATGCTCAATCGCATCTGCCTCAAAGACGGCGTTCCACTCGTCAACGTGGTCCGGTCCGCGGAGCAGGTGGCGCTCCTGCGTTCCGCAGGGGCCGAGCATGTCCTGAATTCGTCCGATCCGGATTTCATCTCCCAGCTCATCGATGCCGTGGAAGCGACCGGCGCGACGCTGGCGTTCGATCCGATCGGCGGCGGCCGCCAGGCCGCGCAGGTCCTCGACGCGATGGAGAAGGCCGCGCTGCGCAAGATGACTAGCTACGACCGTTATGGATCGGGCAAGTTCAAGCAGGTCTATATCTACGGCATGCTCGACAGCGCGCCCGTGGTGATTGACGGCTGGTTCGGTTATGCCTGGTCGGTCGGCGGGTGGCTGTTCTCCTATTCGCTCGCAAGACTCGGCGCCGATGGTGCGGCACGGCTGAAGCAGCGCATTGCGGACGAACTCACGACCACCTTCGCCAATTCCTATATTGACGAATTGACCTTCGAAACGATGCTCCAGCCCGATAACGTCCGCGCTTTCATGCGACGGTCGACCGGAGGAAAGTATCTCCTCCGCCCTCAGGGCTGATATCGTCGCCGTGATACGACAAGCTCGATGTCTGCAATCTTTCTTCCTCGCGCGATGCGGATCGGCGGCGGTGCGCTGAACGAACTGCCCGCCGCATTGGCGCAACTTGGGCTAAAGGCACCTGCAATCCTGACTGACGGGTTCCTGGGGAGCAATGGTGCGCTCGACCGGCTGTTGACGATCCTGGCCGACGCCGGGATCGATGCACGCGCTTATCGCGACGTTATCGCCGATCCTACGGTCGCTTCCGTGAACATGGCGGTCGATTTTGTCATCGGGGGCAGTCATGATTGCATTATTGGCTTTGGCGGCGGCAGCCCGATCGACACGGCAAAGGCAGTCACCGTCCTGGCCGCCCGAGGTGGCACCATGCGCGAGCGCAAGGCGCCGCATCAGGAAGACGAACCCGGTTTTCCCGTGATTGCGATCCCGACAACGGCAGGCACAGGCTCTGAAGCGACGCGGTTTACGATCATCACGGACAAGACGAACGACGAGAAAATGCTTTGTGCTGGTCTCGCCTATCTGCCCGTGCTAGCAATCGTCGATTACGAACTCACCCTAACGAAGCCGCTGCGCCTTACCGCGGATACCGGTCTCGATGCGCTCACGCATGCCGTCGAAGCGTATGTTTCCCGGCTTGCCAACCCTTTCTCAGACAGCATGGCGCTCGCCGCGATGGCAGCAATCTGGCCGAATCTGCGCCGCGTATGCGAGTATCCTGCTGATCGCCCCGCGCGCGAGGCGATGATGGTCGGCTCGCTGCAGGCTGGGATCGCTTTTTCCAATTCCTCCGTGGCATTGGTTCACGGTATGAGCCGGCCGCTTGGCGCGCATTTCCATATCGCGCACGGACTTTCAAACGTTATGCTCCTGCCCGTAGTGACGGCGTGGTCGGCACCTTCGGCGCTAGGTCGCTACGCAGATTGCGCGCGTGCGATGGGGCTGGCGGAAACGGGGGAAGGAGACCAGTCGACCGTGGCGTGTCTTGTCGAGGCACTGCGCGATGCTAACCGAGAGCTTTCAGTCCCGAGCCCCAGAACATACGGGATTGATGAAGCGCGCTGGATCGAACTCTTGCCGTTGATGGGGGGATAGGCGCTGGCTTCCGGCTCTCCCGGCAACAATCCCCGAATACCAGACCACGATGCGATCCAGTCGCTTTATCGCGAAGCGTGGGCCTGATCTTGGGCACTATAAAGGGCGAGAGCGAAGGGAATGAGGAAACCGCTCAATGGTGAGCACTAGAATCGTGACCGTTGCCAGCATGTTTGGCCGGTCGGTCACCGAAGAGATGTTTCGTCATGCCCCGTTTCTGAGATTCTTGCCGGTTTCTTTTGCCGCAGAGTCCACGCTTCCCCCCGGAATCGAAATCCTGCTGGCCATGCCTGTGAACTTTCAGCCCGGCCACAGGCAAAGTCCCCGACCGGTCGGATGGCCCTCCGGTTGCGCTGGGTTCATTTGCCCTCGTCCGGTCTGGACGGCTACCCTAGCTGGATGCTTGAGGATGTTATCGTCACGTGAGCGCCCAATGTTTCAGGCTCGTCGCTGGCGGAATATGCGCTCGCGGCCATCCTAACGGTGACGAAGAATCTTCCTGCGTTGTGGATTGATTCCGCAGAGCGTTGGCAGAGGCAGTGGGTTCCGATGGTAGCTGGTTCGGCGCTCGGCATCGTGGGCTTCGGAGATATCGGCCGCGAACTGACGTCGCGCGCTTTGGCTTTCGGAATGACTGTCAGCGTACTGCGCAAGTCTACTGATCCGTTGCCGGATGGTGTCCATCGTGCCGCCGATCTCGAAGAGTTGCTGGCGACATGCGACCATGTGGTCCTGGCGGCACCAGCGACCGAACAGACCAGGCACATGATCAATGCGGAGACGTTGGCCAAAGCAAAACCGGGCCTGCATCTGATCAATGTCGCTAGGGGTTCGTTGATCGACAATAAAGCGCTGCTTCGCGCTCTTGATGCGGGGAAAGTCGGTCATGCCACGCTGGACGTGACTGATCCCGAGCCGCTGCCCAAGGAGCATCGTTTCTACACCCACCCCAGAGTTCGGCTTTCGCCCCATACAGCAGCGGCGAGCATCGACATGATGAATAAACTCGCCAAGCAGTTTGTTGAAAACGTCAAACGTTTCAGCTGCGGCGAAGCTCCTAACGGCTTGGCCCTCGATTGATGAGCGACATCGAAACGTCGGCCTTCGTTCCAAATTACAACGTAGCTGAAGTCCGACTCTGGCCTCGACGACGCTTATGGGACAGCGGTGCCGGTGCCGGACATCTATTACTCAAATTCATACAGACAGGTCGCTCCCGCTCGAACTTGCGCGTTGAGACCCAGCGCCTCGGGAACGATATGGGCAAGATACCATTGCGTGGTAGCCAGCTTGGATCGCAGGAAAGGTGTCCGGCCATTGTCGGATGCACTTTGCGCTGCCGCCCTGTTCTGTCGCTCCATAAGCCAGGCGCAGACCATTACCGACGTCATCGTGAGAAAGGGCGCGCTGGCGGCCAGACGGTCGTAGATCGGCGCGGCGAGTAACCATTGGGCCAAGTCGGCAACCTTACTGGCCAGTCGGATCAAGCCCAGGTCCTGCGCTTCGGTTTGCACATCGGCGACGAGGGCTTTCATCGCTGCACCGTTATTTCCGGTTAGCTTGCGACCGACGAGATCCGCCGCCTGGATGCCAGTGATGCCCAGACGCGTGCGATCCATTTCCGCTGCCGACGCATAAAGCAGGGCGCGGATAGCCTCTGTTTGCGCGCGCATGCGGCGCACATGGGGATGCTCGATAATTGTCACAGGCGTGGGCGAGCCGCTGCTGACGCGTGCCGATTGCACCCGCTCGCGCGCATATGCAAACGCAGCCTGCGTCGCGCGTTCGGCTACCGACACGCCCTGAAGACCCACATTGATGCGGGCGTTGTTCATCATCGTGAACATGGCGCGCATGCCAGCCCCCTCCTCACCGATCAACCACCCCTGGCATTCGTCATGATCGCCATAGATCATCACACATGTAGGCGAGGCGTGAATTCCGAGTTTGTGTTCGATCGACGCGCAACGCAGATCGTTGCGGGTGCCGTCGGAAAGCACCTTGGGCACGAGAAACAAAGAAATGCCCTTGGTGCCCGTTGGGGCGCCGGGCGTGCGGGCGAGGACAAGGTGAATAATGTTATCGGTCAGGTCATGCTCACCGAAGGTGATAAAGATTTTGGTGCCCTTAATTCGCCAACCGCCGTCTCCGGCTGGCGTTGCGGTCGTGCGTAGCGCGCCTACGTCGCTTCCCGCCTGCGGTTCGGTCAGGTTCATGGTGCCCGGCCCATTCCCCTGAAACCTAGCTTCGGCAGGTAGACCTCCTGTTGCTCCGGCGATCCGTGGTGCACCAACGCCTCGATCACGCCGGCGGTTAGCATCGGACAAAGCGAGAGGGAAGGTTGGCGGCACCCAGGCTCTCCGAAACGGCCATGCCGAGCGCAGTCGGCAGGCCCTGCCCGCCAAACTCGTGCGGTGCAGTCAGCGTGCCCCACCCGCCATTAACATAGCTATGATATGCGTCGTGAAAGCCTCCCGGCATCGCAACTGAGCCATCCGACCATTGGGCACCCACCGTGTCGCCAAGCCGATTTAGCGGTGCCCATTTGCCTGCGGCCAGCGCGCCGGCACCTTCAAGAATGGCGTCGGTCATCTTGGCATCAGCCGTGCTGAACTGCTCGTGCGCGGCGAGCGCTGGGAACCCTGCGACGTGGTCAAGAACGAAGCGCTGTTCGGTAAGAGGTGGTTCAAACGTCATGGCAATCCCATAGCTATCAGAAAGGATGATCGGGTGCGTTGGGGTCAGGTGCGTTCCCAAATTGCCGACATTCCTTGGCCACCGCCAATGCACATGGTGGTCAGCGCCAGGCGGCCTCCGGTACGGTGAAGTTCGTGCACAGCCTTTGTGGTGATGATCGCGCCGGTGCCGCCGATCGGATGGCCGAGCGCAATGCCACTGCCGTTGGGATTGACCTTCGCCGAATCGAAGCCGAGCTCGCGTGCGACGGCGCAGGCCTGCGCAGCGAACGCCTCGTTCGCCTCGACTACATCGAGATCGTTCACCGAGAGGCCCGCGCGTGCCAATGCATTGTGCGTGGCCGGCACCGGGCCGATTCCCATATATGCGGGATCTACCCCGGCATAACCATAGGCAACCAGCCGGGCCAATGGGGTCAGACCATGAGCCCTTACCGCTTCTCCGCTGGCGAGGACTACCGCCGCCGCACCGTCGTTGATGCCGGAGGCATTGCCCGCCGTCACTGTGCCGTGCTCTTTCTGGAATGCTGGCCTGAGGCTAGTGAAATCTGACAGCTTCGCATCCCGGCGAACATACTCGTCGGTGTCGAAGTTGACCGTGCCTTTTCGGCCTTTGATCTCGACCGCCACAATCTGATCCTTGAAGCGGCCCTCCTCGATTGCGCGGGCTGCCCGAGTCTGGCTTTCGAGCGCCAGAGCATCCTGATCTTCCCGGCTTATGCCGTAGCGCTTGGCGACGTTTTCGGCGGTTACACCCATGTGGTATTGGTGAAAGGGATCGGACAGAGCGCCGGTCAACTCATCGATCAGAGCGGCGTCTCCCATACGCTGGCCCCAGCGCACCGCCGGCGCGAAGAAGGCAGCGCGGCTCATCACATCGACCCCGCCCGCCAGCGCGACGTCGCAATCGCCGGCAATGATGGTGTGGGCGGCCGAGATGATCGCCTGCAGGCCAGAAGCACATAGCCGGTTGACGGTGAACGCGGGCACTTCTTGCGGAACGCCAGCCGTGATGGCGGCGATGCGCGCGACATATGCGTCGCGCGGCTCGGTCTAGAGAACTGAACCAAGCGTGACGCGGCCGATTTGGCTGGGATCGATACCCGCCCGCTCGATCGCGGCGCGCGCCGGGACAGCGGCCAGTTCGCCTGGGCTTTGATCCTTGAGCGAGCCGCCATAGCTGCCAATGGCGGTATGAACGGCTGAAACGAGATAAACATCAACCAAGGTGCATTCTCCAAATCGGTTCGAATTAGATGTTGAGATCGGCGAAGCTTCCGCCGGTAGCGGCAAGCTTCGTCAACAGGGGAGCGGGGGTCCATGCCCAGCCATGGCGACCCGCAGTCAAGGTCGAGATGCGATCGAGCACTTGGGCGAGCCCCATGGCGTCGGCCTGAAAAAGCGGGCCACCGCGTTCGCGGGCAAAGCCATAACCAGTGAGCCACACCATATCGACATCGACCGGGCGATAAGCGATGCCCTCGCCGACGATCCGCGCGCCCTCATTGATCAGAGCAAGCAAGCACCGACTTACGATTTCCACGTCCCCGATTTCGCGGCGTTCGATGTCGATTTCCGCCGAGTAGGCGACGATCAGGTGATCAATCTCGGGGTCGATTTCCGGCGTTTGTCCGTCGGGATACCGATATATCCCTTTGCCCGTTTTCTGTCCGAAGCGGCCCAATTCGCAAATGCGGTCGATCACTCCGGAATAGGGTCGGTCGGGATGTTCGACAGCGCGGCGCTTACGGCTCGCCCAGCCGATATCCTGTCCGGCAAGGTCCATAGTACGACATGGCCCCATGGCAAAGCCCCAGCGCTCGAGTACCGAATCTATCTGCCGCGGGAGAGCACCTTCTTCGAGCAGAAAACAGACCTGACGCAGATACTCTTCAAACATGCGATTGCCGATGAAGCCATCGCACACTCCTGACGCAACGCCGACCTTGCCGATACGCTTTGCGAGCGACATGGCGGTGGCAAGGACTTCGGGGCGAGTATCGCGCCCTCGCACCACTTCCAGCAGCCGCATGATGTTAGCTGGCGAAAAGAAGTGTAGCCCCACCACTCGGCCCGGATCTGCAACCAGCCCCGCGATCGCGTCGAGGTCGAGTGTCGAGGTATTGCTCCCTAGGATAGTATTGGCGCGGGTTACGCGATCCAGCTCGGCAAAGACCTGCTGCTTGACGGCCATATCCTCGAACACCGCCTCGATCACGAGATCGGCGTCGCCCAGCGCCGATATGGCGTTGGTCGGCGTCAGCCTCGCGATTCGCGCGTCGGCGGTCTCGGTGGAAATGCGGCCCTTTTCGGCGTCGCGGCGGGTGGTCCGGCTGATTGTCGCGACCGCCTTGGCAAGACCGTCCTCACGCGGTTCAACAAGCGTAACTGGGAGATCGGCATTCAGCAGCGCGATGGCGATGCCTGTGCCCATTAGTCCGCCGCCCAGAACACCGACCTGTCTGATCGGCAAAGTCGCGGGCTTTGCAGGATTTCCCGGGATGCGCGCCACCTGCCGTTCGCCAAAAAAGGCATGGCGCATTGCGCGCGAGGTTTCGCTGGCGAGCAGCTCGGCAAACAGGGCCTTTTCCACCGCCAGACCCGGAACATAGTCGGGTGTGATGGCGGCCACGCAATCGCAAATGCGAGCCGGAGCGGCACTCAACGCATCGGGGCGCAGGCGCGCGCGAAGGGCCGCCACGGCCTCGGCGCCATCGGCGGGCGGCGGCAGCGCGCCGGTGCGGCGAAGCGCAGGCGTTGTCTGCGCCGCCAACGTTTGTGCGATATTCTCGATCCCATCATCCACGAGATGGTCAATCAGTCCTGCTACCAACGCAGTCTCGGCGGTTACGGGTTGGCCAGAGATCATCATGTCGAGCGCTCGGGCCGCGCCGGTCAGTCGCGGCAGGCGCTGGGTTCCACCCGCGCCGGGGAGCAAGCCAAGAGTGACTTCCGGCAGTCCGAGTCGCGCGGAGTGATCTGCCACGCGGAAATGACAGGCCAGTGCGAGTTCGAGTCCTCCGCCAATGCATGCGCCTGAAATGGCGGCAACAACCGGCTTGGTACAGGCCTCGACCCGATTGACTAGGTCCTGAAAACTTGGCTGGCCGCCCATGTCATCCAATGCGAACTCTCGAATGTCCGCCCCCCCAGAAAATAGACCTCCCGCGCCTCGGATGACGATCATCCGCACTGTTGCGTTGGCTTCCGCAGCCTCCAGCCCGGCCAGCAGCGCCTCCCGGACCGGCCGGCTAAGCGCGTTGACCGCGCCATTGTGCAAAACAATCTCGAGGACGTCGTCGCGCAAAGTCTGCCTTGTCACCTATTCCCCTCCGCAGTGCGTCCGCGACCACACTTCCGCTGGCTTGCAGAAGGCGACCGTCTCCATGTGTGGCTAACCGCCACGCGCTTGCCATCAACCTCCTGTCAGCGTTTGGCCACTGTATTTCAACTGGTTGAATGTGTGTATATGCCGATGTTGTCAAGGTAGCTGGCCCACTCTGCCGCAGATCAGGTGCTAATAAGCACTAACTACCAGTTTATGCTCTATTTTATCTCGCATAGCTTTAGCCGCTAAGGTCGTGGCTACACGATGATCGCAGAACGGTTTGACAACCAACCGATTGAATATAAAAAGGCCTCATTAGGAGGCGATAGCTATGCAAAAGGTTTATGCCGACGCTGAGGCGGCATTGTCAGGGGTCCTTCAGAGCGGCCTGTTGATCGCTGCCGGCGGCTTTGGGCAGTGTGGAATTCCGGAGCGACTCCTGGACGCGATCCTGGCTTCAGGTTTTAAAGATCTCACATTCGTATCCAATAACGCCGGCATCGATGGCGAGGGCATCGGTAAATTGCTGGCAACGAGGCAAGTCAAAAAAATGATTTGTTCCTACATAGGGGACAACAAAGAGTTCGAGCGGCAATATCTTGCAGGCGAACTGGAAGTGGACCTTTGTCCCCAGGGCACTCTTGCCGAAAAGCTGCGGGCTGGCGGCGCGGGCATACCCGGCTTTTACACTAAGACGGGAGTCGGTACCGTGGTTGCGGAAGGAAAAGAGATCAGGGAATTCGCCGGCGAGGAATATATCCTTGAGCACAGCATCGTAGCGGACGTGTCCCTCATCAAGGCTTGGAAAGCGGATGAGGCGGGTAACCTCATATTTCGAAAGACTGCGCGCAACTTCAACCACCCTGCTGCCACGGCTGGAAAATTGTGCATTGCAGAGGTTGAGGAAATTGTGCCGGTCGGAAACATCGATGGAGACGCAATTCACCTTCCCGGCATCTACGTGGATCGAATAATTCTCGGTGCTCCATATGACAAAAAGATCGAGCAGCGCACCGTACGGAAGAGGGAGCTTGCCGCATGAGCTGGACACGCGATGAAATGGCCGCGCGTGCGGCCCGGGAATTACAGGACGGTTTTTACGTAAATCTTGGCATCGGCATACCGACGTTGGTGGCGAACCATATTCCATCGGGGGTCCAGGTCACGCTTCAGTCGGAAAACGGGATGCTCGGCATCGGGCCGTTCCCATATGAAGGCGAAGAGGATGCGGATCTTATCAACGCCGGAAAGCAAACCGTGTCCGAACTCCCCGGCACCTCTTACTTTTCATCGGCTGACAGTTTCGCGATGATCCGTGGGGGGCATATCGACCTTGCCGTTTTGGGGGCGATGGAGGTCGCAGAAAACGGCGATATCGCCAACTGGACGGTCCCAGGCAAGATGGTAAAGGGCATGGGCGGCGCGATGGACCTTGTCGCTGGCGTCAAAAATATCATCGTCGTGATGGAGCATGTGTCGAAGAACGGCGCTCCGAAATTCACGCGCGCGTGCACGCTGCCGCTGACGGGAAAAAACGTCGTCAGCACGATTGTCACGGATCTCGCGTACTTTCGTCGTTCGGATCGGACATCTCCGTTCAAGTTAATCGAATGCGCGCCCGGCGTTTCTAAGGACGAAATTCGCAGTAAAACGACTGCGTATTTTGATTAATGTTTCCTCCCACTCGGCCTTGCGCAACTCTCCCGGCCGGACGAACAGGTGGGGTGACAGCCGCAAAGCGATCGCGGTGATTTCGTGACCCGTATAACCATCAATCGCGCGCAGAAGCGCGCCAGCCTCCTTCGGCGTCGTGATCGCGGCAAGATGCTGGACCTTCGGGGTGATGAGCGCGCCACGCAGGTCAGCGGCGACGTCGCGATCCGCCCGAGCGGTCGCGATTGCATAGCGGAACACCCGACTGAGTACGCTGCGCATCCGACGCGCACTTTCGTAGCGCCCGGTCGCCTCCACCTTGCGCAGGACGGCCAGGACTTCCTGCGGTGATATCTTCGAGACCGGAAGGTTGCCGATCATCGGATAGGCCATGCCGAGCAGCCATCGAATCTTGTCAAGCGTGATCGGCGCGCGGCCCTCCCGTTCATTCTTCGCCACCCATTCTTCTGCGATCGTCTTGAATGCGTTGTCCGCCGCCACTTTGCGCGCGAGGTTCTCGACCCTTTTCTCGGCGGTGGGATCGAGGCCGGCGGCGATCTGCTCCCGCGCCTTATCGCGCCGCTGGCGCGCCATGGCGATTCCCACTTCGGGCCAGGCGCCGAAATAGAGCGTCTTCTGCCGGCCAAGGTGCCGGTAGTTCATGCGCCAGAGTTTCGTGCCGTTTGTCTGGACGACGAGGTACAGCCCATCGGAGTCGGCCGCCTTGTAGGCCTTGTCTTTGGGTTTCGCGTTGGTGATCTGGATGTGATTCAGTGCCATGATGGTGCCAGCTCCAAAGGGCTTGCCGGCACCATCAAAAACACCATCATTTTGATGGTGCTGCCGATGGATTCGGGTGGATGAGCCCGGATTCCATTTGGCGATTTTCACTGAAAATATGCTGTAAAACCAGCCGCTTGCTGGACCTTCCCGGACGTTGCCGGAAAGGCCTCTGGTGCCCAGAAGAGGACTCGAACCTCCACGACCTTGCGATCGCCAGCACCTGAAGCTGGTGCGTCTACCAATTCCGCCATCTGGGCACGGGGTAGGAGCGCGCAACTAGCCGCTGGCCGGAGGGCTGTCAATCACGGCAGCCGCATTATTTTTATTTTTCTGGTTTCCCGGCCAAGAGCTTTTTACGGCCCTTTTTTCAGGCTCCTGCCGCTGAACTGGAGAATCGCATGGAACGCCCCGATGTCGCGCCGCCCGCCCTATATGCTCGCCCGGACGGGGTACGGCTTGCCTATCGCCATCGGCCTGGAACGGGGCCTATGATCGTCTTCCTGCCCGGCTATATGTCCGACATGGAAGGCGGCAAGGCGGTGGCGCTGGATGGCTGGGCGCAGGGTCAGGGCCGGGCGATGCTTCGGCTCGACTATGCCGGCAATGGCGCGAGCGAGGGCCGGTTCGAGGATGGCACGCTGGCGAGCTGGCGCGACGATGCGCTGCTGCTGATCGATTCGCTGACGCCGGGCCCGGTCGTGCTGGTCGGGTCTTCCATGGGCGGGTGGCTGGCGCTGCTGATCGCGCTGGCGCGGCCGGAGCGGGTCGTGGGGCTGGTCGGCATCGCGGCGGCGCCGGATTTCACGCAATGGGGCTTTACCGATTCGGACAAGGCGCTGCTGGCGACGGAGGGCCGGATCGTCGAGCCGACCTCCTATGGCGACGATCCCTATGTCACCACGCTTGCTTTCTGGGAATCCGGCCAATCGCTCCGGCTGCTGGAGGGGGAGATTGCGATCGATTGCCCGGTGCGGCTGTTGCATGGGCAGGACGATCCCGACGTTCCGTGGCAGACGGCGCTGCGCATCGCGGAGCGGCTGCGTTCATCCGATGTGCAGACGCTGCTGATTAAGGATGGCGACCATCGTCTTTCCCGTGACCCGGATATCGCCCTGTTGATCCGCACCGTCGCCAGCCTGTTGGACAGCCTCTGATGCCCTTTCTGCTCCCGCTGCTGCTGCTCGCCCCGCAGGCCTATGATCCGGAGATCGAGGCGGTGATGAACCGCAAGAGGAAGGAAAAGGCGGAAGCCGCGGCCTCCGCTTCGGCCGCCGCCCCTCCGGCGCGGGCGGCGGCGAGCGATGGCCGCATCCCGGTGCCGGACAAATATGCCGCGAAATTCCAGGCCTGCCTGGATCAGGCGATCGAGGCGCCGGACAAGGCCGTCGTCTTCGCGCAGCAATGGCGGATCGACGGCGGGAGCTTCTATGCGCGCAACTGCATGGGCTTTGCCTATGCCCGCGCCGAACGCTGGGCGCCCGCCATCGTCTCCTTCGAGCAGGGGGCCGACGAAGCCGAACGCAATGGAGAAATGGTGCAGAGCGGGCGGCTCTGGGCGCAGGCGGGCAATGCCGCGCTGGCGGGCGGGGATGCCGCCAAGGCACGCGACGATTTCGATGCGGCACTGGTGCGTGGTCTGCCCGACGGCGTGGAGAAGGGCGAGGTCCATCTGGACCGCGCCCGCGCGCTGGTGGCGCTGAACGATGCCAAGGGCGCCCGCGATTCACTCGACATCGCGCTGGAGCAGGTGCCGCAAGACCCGCTCGCCTGGCTGCTCTCGGCCACTTTGGCCCGCCGCTCGGGGGAACTGAAGCTGGCGCAGGCGCATGTTGCGCGGGCGGTGCAGCTTGCGCCCGACGATGCCTCGGTCGCGCTGGAGGAGGGCAATATCGCCATCCTCACCGATCAGGAGGACGTGGCCCGCTCCGCCTGGCAGCGCGCGGTGAAGCTGGCGGCACAGTCGCCTGCGGGGAAGGCGGCCGCCGACAATCTTTCCCGCTTGCCTGCGCCGAAACCCGCCAACTGATTGGCCGATACTGAAGCTTGGTCCTTTTAATTGAGGTAGAAATCGACGGTCGTGACGACGCGCACCTTCTTATAGGGCGTGTCGCTCGCCCCGTCGGCCTCGCCATCGCGGGCATCGATCGAGAAATAGCCCTGGGTCGCGCTCTTGATGCCACCGACGCTGGCGCCGCTGTCGTGGGCGAACTGTTCGGCGGCGGCGCGAGCGTCCTTGGTGGCGGCGGCGACCATTTGCGGCTTCACGTCATTGAGCCTGGTGAAGCTGTAGCGCATGCCCGACCCTTCCTGCAGCGTCACGCCGCGCCGGACCAGGTCGAACTGCTGGGCCACGGCGCGCTGGGCGCGGGCGATATCGGTCGTGCGCAGCAGCATGCGCTGGGTGATGGTGATCGTGTTGACGCCATTGTTGATATATTGATTGACCCCCGCGCCGGTCGCGGTCAGCGCGTCGGGCCGGAAGCCGAGGCTGGTGAAATAAGCGCGCAGTTCCTTCGTATTATTGTCGATCTGGGCGCGAACGGCAGGCAGGTCGAAGCCGGTGGCGGAATAGCTGATCGACCAGGTGGCGAGGTCGGCGGTCACATCCTTTTCCGCCAGCCCGCGCACGGTGACGGAGCGGTCCGCCGCCTTGGCCCGTTTCAGCCCGTCGCCCAGCAGATAGCCGCCGCTGACGATTCCCAGGGCCAGCAATCCCGCGCAGCCGAGCAACAGCTTGTCATGATAGGCCAGGTCCATGCATGCCTCCCTCTTCCTTCCATGCCCAACGCATCTTATCTTGGGGATGTTCCTAGGATTTCAGAGATGAACCGTTGCTTTATGGCGACGAATGGAGTGAGCAATTGCCCAAATATCTGCACACGATGATCCGCGTGACCGACGTTGACCGGACGGTCGCCTTTTTCCGGCTGCTGGGCCTGGAGGAACAAAAGCGCTTCGACAATGCGCAGGGGCGGTTCACCCTGGTCTTCCTCGCCGCGCCGGGGGATGAGGAGGCGCAGGTCGAACTGACCTATAATTGGCCAGCCGAGGACGGCACCCCGCCGGAGGCCTATGGCGGCGGCCGCAATTTCGGGCATCTCGCCTATCGGGTCGAGAATATCTATGAGACCTGCCAGCGGCTGATGGATGCGGGCGTCACCATCAACCGCCCGCCGCGCGACGGGCACATGGCCTTCGTGCGGACGCCGGACAATATTTCGATCGAAATCTTGCAGGACGGGCATCTGGAACCGGCCGAACCCTGGGCGTCCATGCCCAATAAGGGAGTCTGGTAAGGTCATGCTGGAAGTCGTCCGCATCCCCGTACTCAACGACAATTATGTCTGGCTGCTGCACGACGATGCCAGCGGGGAGACGGTGGCGGTCGATCCCGCCGTCGCGGAACCCGTGCTGGAGGTGGCAAGGCTGAGGGGCTGGACCATCGGCCAGATCTGGAACACGCACTGGCATGGCGATCATGTCGGCGGCAATGCGGCGATCGAAGCCGCGGCAGAGGCATGGGGCGGCTGCACCATCACCGGCCCGGCGGCCGAGGCTGAGAAGATCGGCACGCTCGACCGTGTGGTGGGGGAGGGCGACAGCGTCCGCATCGGCCATCATCAGGCCGCGGTGCTGGAGGTGCCTGCTCATACGGCCGGCCATATCGCCTATCATCTGGCGGACGATCATCTGCTGTTCGTGGGGGACACGCTGTTCGCCATGGGCTGTGGCCGGTTGTTCGAGGGGACGCCCGCTCAGATGTTCGCCAATATGCAGCGCTTCGCGGCCTTGCCGGACGATACGGCGGTCTATTGCGCGCATGAATATACGCAATCCAATGGCCGTTTCGCGTTGACGGTGGAGCCGGACAATGCGGCCTTGCGCGCCCGTATGGCGGAGGTCGACGCGGCGCGGGCGCGGGGCGAGGCCACGGTGCCGACCAGCATCGGGCAGGAGCGCGCGACCAATGTCTTCATGCGCGCCCGCAATGTCGCGCAACTGGCCGAACGGCGCGCGGCCAAGGATGCGGCGTGACGGTTTTCGCGCCGTTCCATCGTCTTGGAAGCGGGGACGAATGAGGAGAGGTGTCATGCGCTCTTGGATGTTGCGCTCCGGGCTATGTCTGGGGCCGCTGCTGCTGGCGGGCTGCTCCGGCAGCTATGAGCCGCCCAAGCTGACCGAAAAGCAGACCAGCGAATTGGAACGCGCTCTGGCCGGCAAGGTGGCGGGCGAAAAGACGAGCTGCGTCAATCGCGTATCGCAGGCCAATCTGACGGCGATCAGCAACAGCGTGCTGCTCTATCGGGTGAGCGGGCGGCTGGTCTATCGCAACGATCTGATCGGCAGTTGTTCCGGCCTGTCGCGGGGCGACACGCTGATCATCAAGACCTGGGGATCGCAATATTGCCGCGGCGACATGGCGACCAGCGCGGACCTGACGACGGGCATGGTGACGGGAAATTGCGCGCTGGGGGACTTCACGCCCTATCGATCGCCGGGCAAATAAGGCTCACCCCTTGTACAGCGCGTCCAGCCGTTCCTGATAGCGGGCGCGGATGACATGACGGCGGATCTTCATCGACGGCGTCATCTCGCTATTGTCGATGGTGAAGGGTTCGTCTGCCAGGATGAAGCGCCGCACCCGCTCGATCACGGACAGATCGTCATTCACCCGGTCGACCGCCCCGCGCAGCGCCGCCTGATAGGCCGGATCGTTGCCGATCCCGTCGACGCTGCATCCCTGCGCCTGCGCCCATTCCCGCGTCCATTCGGCATCGGGCACCAGCAGCCCCACCAGATGCGGACGGCGGTCGCCATAGACCATCGCCTGCCCGATCTCCGGCTGGAGCGTCAGTATCCCTTCCACCTTCTGGGGCGAGACATTGTCGCCCTTGTCGTTGACGATCAGATCCTTCTTGCGATCGGTGATGCGGATGCGGCCCTTGGCGTCGATCTCGCCAATGTCGCCGGTGTGCAGCCAGCCATTTTGCAGCGCCTTCTCCGTTTCCGCCGGATTGCGCCAATAGCCGTGCATCACCAGTTCGCCGCGCACGAGAATCTCGCCATCCTCCGCGATCCGTACTTCGACGCCGTCGAGTGGCGGGCCGACCGTATCCATCGCAATCCCGGCGCGGGGGCGGTTGCAACTGATCACCGGCCCGGCCTCGGTCTGGCCATAGCCCTGGAGCAGCGTCAGTCCCATCGCATCGAAGAACAGGCCGACATCGGGGTTGAGCGGGGCGCCGCCCGACACCAGCGCCTTCATCCGCCCGCCGAAGCGCGTCGCGATCTTGGGCTTGAGCGTGTGGGACAGCAGCGCCTTCATAGGCAGGTCGAGCAGCGATTTCTGTCCGCGCTGTTCCTTCGCCGCGATGCGCAGCGCCTGACCCAGCAGATAGGCGGGGAATTTGCCCTGCTTCTCGATCGACTTGATGATGCGGGTGCGCAGCACTTCGAACAGGCGGGGGACGACGACCATGATGGTCGGGCGCGTTTCCTCGATATTGCTGGCCAGCTTTTCCAGCCCCTCCGCATAATAGATCTGCCCCGCCAGCATGATCGGCATGAACTGGCCGCCGCTATGCTCATAGGCGTGGGAGAGGGGAAGGAAGGAGAGGAACACCTCCTCGCCCCATCCGAAATCCTCCTCCAGCAGCCGGCCTGCCCCCTCGATATTGCAGAGGATGGAGCCATGATGCTGCATCACCCCGCGAGGGGCGCCGCCCGTGCCGCTGGTGTAGATGATGCAGGCCAGATCGTCGCGCCCCGCCGTCTGGCTGGCGGCGCAGGCGTCGATGTCGGTGGGATAATGGGCGATCAGGTCGCTCCACACATGGCAGGCGACGCTGCCCTGCGCGCCCCGCAGCGGCTCCATGCCGATGACGAAGCTCGCCTGCGACCGCAGCACGGCGGGCATCAGATTCTGCGCCAGCTTCGCGGTGGAGACGATGACGGCGCGGGCGCCGCTGTCGGTCAGGATATGCTGGTGATCGCGCGTGGTGTTGGTGGTGTAGGTCGGCACCGTGACGCAGCCCGCCGCCATGATGGCGAGGTCCGCGATGCAGAATTCCGGCCGGTTCTCGCTGACCAGCATCACCGGGTCGCCCGGTTTCAACCCTTGCGCCTGCAACGCGCTGGCGAGCGAGGCGATGTCATGGGCGACCTCGGTCCAGCTCAGCGATTGCCATTGGCCCGCCACCTTGCGCCAGAGGAAGGGCGCGTCGCCCATCGCCCTGGCCCGGGCAAAGAACATGGTCACCAGATTGGGAAAACGCTCGATCGCCCTCAAAACGGCATCTCCTCACTCGCGGCGCGTCTCCGGCGCGCTTCTTCGCCCGATCGGCAGGCTATAACCGCGCCAAGCCGTAACGGCCATGATTTTTAGCGGATTTCCTGAGATTCGCTTTGGGGTGTGGGCGGATTGATTCAGGATGGAAATAGGGTGGATAGGGGACGGTCTGCCTAGCGCTGCTTTTCTTGAAGCACATCGTGCTCCTGCGAAGGCAGGAGCCCAGATCCTAAGGTGCGATGATCCACCAGGGGCAGAACTGGGTTCCTGCCTTCGCAGGAACACGGATTCGCTCAATGGCAGCTAGCGGCCATCTCCGTCGACCTATCCTAATCGAACAATCCATCCTGAACATTGGACGGCGGGTTCAGCCCCAGATGCTTCCAGCCGGGCCCATTCAGGCAGCGCCCCCGTGCGGTACGGGCGATCAGGCCGAGCTGGATGAGAAAAGGCTCGATCACTTCCTCGATCGTGTCGCGGGCTTCGGAAAGGCCCGCCGCCAGCGTTTCGACGCCCACCGGCCCGCCGCGGTAGATGTCCGCGATCATCATCAGATAGCGCCGGTCCATCAGGTCGAGGCCGAGATGGTCGACCTCCAGCCGGGTCAGCGCGGCGTCGGCCACCCTGGCGTCCACGGCTGGCGCCCCCGCCACATTGGCGAAATCGCGCACCCGCCGCAGCAGCCGCCCGGAAATGCGCGGCGTGCCCCGCGATCGCCGGGCGATCTCCACCGCGCCGTCGGAGGTGATGGCGAGGTCGAGCAGCCGCGCCGCACGCCGCACGACCAGTTCCAGCTCGTCGACGGTGTAGAATTGCAGCCGCACCGGAATGCCGAAGCGGTCGCGCAAGGGCGTCGTCAGCAGGCCTTGCCGCGTGGTCGCGCCGACCAGGGTGAAAGGCGGCAGGTCGATCCGCACCGAGCGGGCGGAGGGGCCTTCCCCGATCATCAGGTCGAGCGCCCGGTCCTCCATGGCGGGGTAGAGCACTTCCTCGACAGCCGGATTGAGCCGGTGAATCTCATCGACGAAGAGGACGTCGCCCTCGTCCAGATTGGTGAGCAGCGCGGCCAGATCGCCCGATTTGGCGATCACCGGACCGGATGTGGCGCGGAACCCCACACCCATTTCGCGGGCGACGATCTGCGCCAGCGTCGTCTTGCCCAGGCCGGGCGGGCCGAAGAAGAGCACATGGTCCAGCGCTTCGCCGCGCCCCTTGGCGGCCTCGATGAAGATGCGCAGATTTTCGCGCGCCGCCTGCTGGCCGATGAATTCGGCCAGCGACTTGGGGCGCAACGCGGCGTCGGCATCTTCGATGCGACGCGTGGAGGAGATCAGGCGGTCTTCGCTCATTTCGCCGCTTTCCTGAGAGCGAGGCGGACCAGAGCGTCAAGCGAGGCGTCTTCGCCCAGTTCCTCTTCGGCGGAGGCGACGGCGCTGCTGGCTTCGGCGGGCCTGAAGCCCAGATTCTGCAGCGCGGAGATTGCATCGGCGCCATGGCCGCCGGTCGGCACGACCGCAAATCCCCCGCCGACCGCGCCGGTGGGCATGGGCACTGCGCCGATCTTGTCCTTCAACTCATTGGCGATGCGCTGGGCGAGCTTGGGGCCGACGCCATTGGCCCGCGCGATCATCGCCTTGTCCCCGGTCGCCACGGCGCGATGCAATTCCGCCGGTTCGAGCGCGGAGAGGATGGCCAGCGCCACCCGCGAACCCACGCCCTGCACGCCGGTCAGCAGGCGGAACCAGTCGCGTTCCTCCGCCCGGGCGAAGCCGACGAGGCGGATCGCATCGGCCGACACCAGCATTTCGGTGTGGATCGTCACCGCCTCCCCCACCGGCCCCAGCGCGGCGAGCGTGCGGGAGGAGGCGCCGACCAGATAGCCGACCCCGCCCACATCGATGATGGCATGGTCCAGGCCGGTGCTGTCCAGCCGTCCCTTGAGTTTTGCGATCATGCGCCCCGCCCTTTGGTCATGATCTGTTCCTTACGGGCCTCTCCCGCGCCGCGCCAGTCAAAAGCGATGGGGGACGGCACCATTTGCGGACCCATGCGTAGAGCAGCGGCGGGGATATGCCAAAAGGAACCGTTTTTCATGTCGATGCAGGCGCCGCTGCTGGACCCCAAGGATTTCGAATATCCCGCGATCATGCTGTCGGGCATTGTCGATCACGGCATGTATCTGCATTTCCGCAACTGCCTGTCGTCGGCGCCGCAGCAGGGACTGGTGGTGGTGGAGATCGCCACCCTGGGCGGCGATCCGGAGATTGCGCGGATGATGGGGGAGGATATCCGCTTTCATTCCGACCTCTATCCAGACCGGCGGCTGGTGTTTCTGGGCAAGACGGCGGTCTATTCGGCGGGCGTGACCTTCATGGGCTTCTTCGCCGCGGAAAACCGCTATCTGGCGCGGGGAACGCGGCTGATGATCCATGAGCGGATCATCACGCGGGACATCCATCTGGAAGGACCGCTATCGACCTGCATCGCCTCGCTCAAGGCGACGCTGCATGAGATCGAGGCGTCGATCGCGATCCAGAATGAAGGCTTTGCGAACCTGATCCTGGGATCGCGGGTGTCGATGGAGGAGCTGCGGACGCGCGCGCCCGAAAACTGGTATCTGGAGGCGAATGAGGCGCAGGCGCTGGGGCTGATCGCGGCGGTGATATAAAGCGGCTTGTGCGGGGCGCCGATTATGCCTTTGATGCGCGGCATGATCCGGTCGCAAATCTTCCCCTGGCGTTATGGCATGTTCCTGACCCTGCTGGCGAGCATGGCGCCGTTCGGGTTCCTGCTGCCCTGGCATGAGGCGGTGATGGCGGGATTCGACGTCGCGGCGCTGGCGTTCATTCTGTCCGCATGGCCATTGTTCGACGCCGATCCGGATTCGATGCGGCGCAAGGCGGCGGACAATGACGCGAACCGGCAATTGATGCTGCTGCTGACCGCGATCGTTTCGGTGGTGATCCTGATCGCCGTGGGTGTCGCGGTCAGCCAGCATGGCGGGCCGAAGGGGCCAGTGATTGCGTTGCTGCTGGGGACGCTGGCGCTGGCCTGGCTGTTTTCCAACCTCGTCTATGCGATGCACTATGCGCATATCTTCTATCTGGCCGGCGAAAAGGGCGGGGATAGCGGCGGGCTGGATTTCCCCGATACGCGGGAGCCGGGCTATTGGGATTTCCTCTATTTCGCCTTCACGCTGGGGATGACGTTCCAGACGTCCGACGTGGCGGTGACGAATCGGGGGATGCGGCAGACGGCGCTGTTCCATTGTCTGGCGGCGTTCGTGTTCAACCTGGGGATATTGGCGTTCACGATCAATGTGCTCGGAGGGGGGTAATCGGGGGCACCGGAAGAGGGTTTTGGCCAATTGCTGACGCGTGATATCCGTTCGGGCTGAGCCCTTCGTCTGCCTGCCAAGGCAGGCGCTCAGGATAAACTTGCCTTCGGCAAGTCGAAGCCCTCAGCCGAGCGGAGCGAGGCTCCCATGCTTCGCCTTCGCTCAGCAGAGCCCTTCGACAAGCTCAGGGCAAACGGAAACGGAAGGTCCACCTTCCACCCCAATCCGGACCTTCGGGGGTTGTTTACCAATTTTCGCTAACGCGGCGGCATGAGCGACAATGCCGATCCCTGTCCGAAATCCGCCGTCAGCCACGGCGTCGGCATAGCCGGGCTGGTGGGATTGGGGCTTTGGACGCTGGTGGCGCGGCATTATGGGATGAATGGGCCGAATGCGGGCTTTGCCGCCGTGGCGGCCTGTGGCGTGCCGATGGTGCTGTGGTCGCTGCTGGTCGACAAGGTGCATCGGCGCGCATCGACCGGGATCGACTGGACCGCGCCGGCGCGGCCCTGGCGGTCGGTGCTGGACGTCAGCATCGTCAAGATCGCGGGATTGTGGGCGACATGGCTCGCCATCGCGGTCTTTTATTGCGTTGCCCGTTGGTATTGGAGCGGGGATTACCGCTTTTCCATGGATCTGTTCAGGGGGGCGGCGCCCTGGTTGCTGGCGGCGTCGGCGCCTTATGTGATCTGGCTGGACCGGCGGCTGGTCGAGCCCAAGGATGCGAGTTACGCCTTCGGCCAATGGGTGATCGGTGGGGCGGCGGGGGTGCCGGATCGCGTCGAGGTCGCCCATCATGCGCGGGCCTGGGCGGTGAAGGGCTTTTTCCTGGCCTTCATGCTGTCGATCGTGCCGGGCAATTTCGCCAGCGTGGTGGAATGGCGGATCGAGGACGCCTTCAGCCATCCGGTGGCTTTGGCCGGGTTCCTGATCGCAGTCATGTTCATGATCGACGTCTGTATGGCGACCGTGGGCTATTTGCTGACGTTGAAGCCGCTGGATTCGCATATCCGCACGGCCAATCCGCTGCTGGCCGGGTGGGTGGCGGCGCTGATCTGCTACCCCCCCTTCGTGCTGATGGGGAATGGCGGGCCGCTCGATTATCATGCGGGCGGGGCGGAGTGGGATGTCTGGACGCAGGGGCATGGCGTCTTGCAATGGATTCTGGGCGGATGGTTGGTGTTGCTGACCGCTGTCTATGCCTGGGCGACGGTGGCTTTCGGGTTGCGCTTTTCCAACCTGACGCATCGGGGGATTTTGACGCACGGCCCTTATCGCTGGACGCGGCATCCGGCCTATCTGTCGAAAAATCTCTTCTGGTGGTTTTCCGCGCTGCCGTTTCTGAGCGTGTCGGGAAGTTTGACCGATGTCGTGCGGAACTCGGCGCTGCTGGCGGTGACCAATGCGGTCTATTTTTGGCGCGCGAAGACCGAGGAGGCGCATCTGCGGGCGGATGCGGAGTATCGGGCCTATAGTGACTGGATGGAACGGAACGGCGCGGTGCCGCGGTTTTTTGCCTGGGTCGTGGGGCGGAAGGTTCGGCAGGGAGGCGGGGTTCAGCCTGCGGAGTGAGCGTTACGCAACACCCTCATTCATAAGGCGTTTTATCCTTCTCCCATCAAGGGAGAAGGATAAAATCGTCAGAAGCTTTCTTCGGCGTAGATTTTGCTGAGGTCGCCTTGCCATTCGCCATGATAGCGGGCGAGCAGGCGTTCGGCGTGGGTCTGGCCCGACGCCACGATCTCGTCCAGCGGGGCGAGATAGCCGGTTTCGTTGTCGCCTGAGGCATTGAGCCGGGCGCGGGCGGAAAGGCCGCTACGGGCGATGTTGAGGACTTCGCCTGCTATGTCGCGCAGCTTGCGCCCGCCTGCGATGGGGGCGTCGAGGGCCAGTTTCGGCACGGAATCGCGCAGAACCTGCCGTTCCTCCATGCTCCAGTCCTTGACCAGATCCCAGGCAGCGTCGAGCGCGCCTTCATCATAGAGCAGGCCGACCCACAAAGCGGGCAGCGCGCAGATGCGGTTCCAGGGGCCGCCGTCCGCGCCGCGCATTTCGAGGAAGCTCTTCATCCGCACTTCGGGGAAGGCGGTGGAGAGATGGTCTTCCCAATCCTTCTCCGTCGGCTTTTCGCCGGGAAGGACGGCCAGCTTGCCTTCAAGGAAATCGCGGAAGCTGTGGCCCGCGGCGTCGATATAGCCGCCGTCGCGATAGACGAAATACATCGGCACATCGAGCGCATAGTCGGCATAGCGTTCATAGCCGAAGCCGTCCTCGAACACGAAGGGCAGCATGCCGGTGCGGCCGGGGTCGGTGTCCGACCAGATATGGCTGCGGTAGGAGAGGAAGCCGTTGGGCCGCCCTTCCGTGAAGGGGGAGTTGGCGAACAGCGCGGTCGCCAGCGGCTGGAGGGCCAGGGAGACGCGGAACTTCTTCACCATGTCCGCCTCGCTGCCATAGTCGAGGTTGGTCTGGATGGTGCAGGTGCGCAGCATCATGTCGAGGCCCATCGACCCCACGCGCGGCATGTGGCGCAGCATGATGTCGTAGCGGCCCTTGGGCATGATGGGCAGCTCTTCGCGCGTCTTGTCCGGCCACATGCCCAGGCCCAGGAAACCCAGGCCCAGCATGTCGCCCACATATTTCACCTGTTCCAGATGGCGGCTGGTTTCCGCGCAGGTCTGGTGCAGATTTTCCAGCGGCGCGCCCGACAGTTCGAGCTGCCCCGCCGGTTCCAGGCTGATCGTGCCGTCGGTGCCGGAAAGGGCGATGATATTCTCGCCCTCGAACACCGGATTCCAGCCATAGCGGGTGAGCCCGATCAGCAGCGTGTGGATGCCGCCCCGCTCGTCATAGCTGGGGGCGTGATGATCCTTGCGGCTATAGACGAATTTCTCATGCTCGGTGCCGATGCGCCAGCGATCCTTGGGCTTGGCGCCCTTGGCGAAGGCCGCGATCAACTGGTCGCGGCTCTCGATGATGGGATCGTCGCCCCCTGAGTCTGTTCTGGTGCTCATGCCCCGCCTTAATCTATCCCCCGGTTGCGGCAAAGGCGCAACGTTCGGCGCTCAAATAGGCTGCGTTGATGACGGCTTCAATCCCATTGCGGAATGAAACCCGAAAGCAGGTCATTTCCAGTCGCCGTTTATCGTCATCCAGGCCGTGGTCGCGGCGATGGCGGCGGTTTCGGCGCGCAGGATGCGGGGGCCAAGCGAAACGGGCACGGATTTGGGGTGGGCGCGGATCGCATCGCGTTCGGCGGGGTCGAAGCCGCCTTCGGGGCCGATCAGGAAAGCGGCGGGGCCGGCATGGGCTTTCAGCGTATCCGCCAGCGGTTCGCCGCCGGTTTCGTCCGCGAAGAACAGCCAGCGGTCGCCGGGCCAATCCCTGAGCAGCGCGTCGAGCTTTGTCATTTCATGGAGGTCGGGGAGGGCGGTGCGCCCGCATTGTTCGGCGGCCTCGACCAGATGGGCGTGGAGGCGGTCGAGGTTCAGCTTGTCCACCACGGCGCGGCGGGTGAGCACGGGTTGCAGCCGCGCCACGCCCAGTTCGCAGGCCTTTTCCGCGATCAGGTCGATGCGGCCCTTCTTGATCGGCGCGCAGCAGAGCCAGAAATCAGGGACGGCTTCGGGTGGCCTGGTCTGGCTGATGACCTCCAGCACCAGGTCTCGTTTGCGGATGTCGCGGGCTTTCGCCGCCCATTCGCCCGAGCGGCCGTCGAACAGCAGGACGATATCGTCCGCCTTCACCCGCATCACGCTGATGAGATAATGGGCCGGATTGCCGTCGACCGGCACGGCGACGCCCTCGCCCAACGGGGTCTCTACGTGGAGGCGCGGGGCGCTTTGTGGCGGCCAGGCGGGGGTTGCGGTCATTTTGTCTCTTCCATTTGGGACGCGCTTGTCGGCGCGACGTTCTTCCCTAAAGAGAAGGGGAGGGCTTCGACAAGCTTTGGCCCGAACGGAGTTGGTGTGAATCAGACGATCGTCCCCGACAGCGAAGCGCGTGGTTTGGTTGCGCGCCTGCCCGATGTTCCGCGTGCTCTGGCCTTGCTGGCGCGGTTCGACCGGCCGATCGGCTGGTGGTTGCTGTTCTGGCCGGGCGCCTGGGCGGTGGCGTTGGCAGGGGAGGGCTGGGCGCATTGGCCGCTGATCCTGTGGTTGCTGCTGGGCAGCGTCGCCATGCGTGGGGCCGGATGCGTGTTCAACGATATCGTAGACCGCGATCTGGACCGTCAGGTGGCGCGGACGGCTTCGCGGCCTTTGGCGAGCGGGGCGGTGTCGCTGAAGACCGCCTGGGCCTGGCTGTCGGCGCTCTGTCTGGTCGGGCTGGTGGTGCTGCTGCAACTGCATCTTCATGCGCAGCTCGTGGCGCTTGGGTCGCTGGCGCTGGTGGCGGCCTATCCCTTCATGAAGCGGATTAGCGGATGGCCGCAAATATGGCTGGGGCTGGTCTTTTCCTGGGCCGCGCTGGTCGGGTGGACCGAGGTGGCGGGGACTCTCACCGTACCGGGACTATTGCTCTATGGCGGCTGCATCTTCTGGGTGGTGGGCTACGACACCATCTATGCGTTGCAGGACCGGGAGGATGACGCGCTGATCGGCATCGGATCGAGCGCCCTGTCGATGGGCAGCCATGTGCGGGGGGGGGTGACGCTTTGCTATGCGCTGGCCTTGGCGTTGTGGGGGAGTGCGATCTGGCAGGTCCGGCCGCAGGGGCTGGCGTTGCTGGCGCTGCTGCCGATGGCGGCGCATCTGGGCTGGCAGGTGGCGACTTTGAAGGAGGATGGCGTCGATCCCCTGGCGAAATTCCGGTCCAATCGCTTTGCCGGGCTGCTGATGTTCCTTGGCTGCCTGGTGGTAGGCAGCGCATGAGCGCCCCCCGGCCGGGAGAGGATTGCTGGCGCATCGAGCGCGCCTCGAAGGCGAGCGTGATCGTCGATGCGGATGCCTATTTCCGCCACGCCCGCGCGGCGATGATGAAGGCGAAGAAGCGGATCATGCTGATCGGCTGGGACTTCGACGCCGCGATCAGCCTGATTCGTGAGGATGAGGCGGCCGATGGCGCGCCCGTGGTCATCGGGGATTTCATAAGCTGGCTGGTGGAACGGACGCCGGAGCTGGAAATCTTCCTGCTGCGCTGGGACGTGGGGGCGATGAAGTCGATGGTGCGGCCGTCGAACCTGTTCACCACCGTCCGGTGGATGGCCAATTCGCGCATCACCGTGAAGCTGGACAGCCATCATCCGACGGCGGCTTCGCATCATCAGAAGATCGTGGTGATCGACGATTGCTTCGCCTTTTGTGGCGGGATCGACATGACGGCGGACCGCTGGGACACGCGGCATCACCGCGACGACGATCCGGGACGGCGGCATCCGGACGGGTCGGCCTATGGGCCGTGGCATGATGCGACGACGGCCTTGCAGGGGCCGGTCGCGGCGGCGCTGGGTGACCATGCGCGGGCGCGGTGGAAAGGCGCGGGCGGCGAGGAACTCGCGCCGGTCGAGGGCGTGGAGGATTGTTGGCCCGATGCGCTGCCGGTGCAGTTCGAGGATGTCGACGTCGCCATTTCCCGCTCCGCCCCGGAGATGGAGGATCAGGAGCCGCTCTTCGAGATCGAGCGGCTATATGTGAACCAGATCGCGTCGGCCCGACGATATATTTACGCGGAGAGTCAGTATTTCGCGTCCCGCCGTATTGCCGAGGCGATCGCGGCACGGCTGGGCGAGGAAGACGGGCCGGAAATCGTCATCGTGAACCCCGATCAGGCCGATGGCTGGCTGGAGCAGCAGGCGATGGACACGGCGCGAGCGCGGCTGTTCGAGGCGTTGAAGGCGCGGGATGCATATGGGCGCTTCCGGCTCTACCATCCTTTCACCGCGCGAGGGGAGCCGATCTATGTCCATGCCAAGGTGCTGATCGTCGATGATCGGGTGCTGCGGGTCGGGTCGTCCAATATGAACAACCGCTCGATGCGGCTGGATACCGAATGCGACGTGACGATCGATGCGGCGCTGCCGGCCAATGCGGGGCGGGAGGATGCGATCCGGGGGATTCGCGACGATCTTGTAGCCGAGCATCTGGATTTGCCGGTCGAGCGGGTGGCGGCGGTGATTGCCGAGCGCGGCTTGATTGCGGCGATCGAGCAGTTGCGGGACAAGGCGGGGCGGACCTTGCGGCCCTATGTGACGCCGGATCTGAGCGATGTACAGGCATGGCTGGCGGACAATGAGGTGCTGGACCCCGAGGGACCGGGCGAGATGTTGGAGCCGATTGCCGAGAGGGGATTATTCCGGCGGATGCGCGGATGGATGGAGCGCGGGTAAACCGGATAATGGTGGGTGCTCCTGCGAAGGCAGGAGCACGTAGCTTTACTCCGCCGCCAGCAGCGCCTCAGCCCCGCCCAAATTCACCGAGACGAGGCGGCTCACCCCTCGCTCCACCATCGTCACGCCGAACAGGCGGTGCATGCGGGCCATCGTCACCGCATTGTGGCTGACGATCAGATAGCGCGTGTCGGTCTGCCCCACCATCACGTCGAGCAGATCGCAGAAGCGCTCCACATTAGCGTCGTCCAGCGGGGCGTCGACTTCGTCCAGCACGCAGATCGGGGCGGGGTTCGTCAGGAACAGGCCGAAGATCAGCGCGACGGCGGTGAGCGCTTGTTCGCCGCCAGAGAGCAGGGTGAGCGCGGCCAGCTTCTTGCCCGGCGGCTGGGCCATGATCTCCAGCCCCGCTTCCAAGGGATCGTCGCTGTCGATCAGTTCCAGATGCGCTTGGCCGCCGTTGAAGAGGGTGGTGAAGAGGCGGCGGAAATGGCCGTCCACCGCCTCGAACGCGGCGAGCAGGCGCTGGCGGCCCTCGCGGTTCAAACTGCCGATGGAACCGCGCAGGCGGTTGATGGCCTGGCTCAGTTCCTCGCTTTCGGCGCGGCTGTTGGCCTGGGTCGCTTCCAGTTCCTCCAGTTCCTGCGCGGCGACGAGGTTGACCGGGCCGATGCGTTCGCGCTCGGTAACGAGGCGGTCATGCTCGGCCTGTTCGGTCTGTGCGATGCGGATGTCGGCGCTGGCGAAGCCCAATTTCTCCGGCAGGACCGGGGGTGGGCATTCGAAGCGTTCGCCCGAAAGGCGGTTGGTTTCGACGCGCTTTTCGTCAGCCGCTTCGGCGCGGGCGACGGCGGTGGCGCGGGCTTCGCGGCATCCGGCGAGGGTTTCGCCAGCTTGGGCGGCGCGCTGCTCGGCGGTGCGCAGGGCGGCTTCGGCTTCGCTTTCCTCGCGGCGGGCGGTGTCGGCGGCTTGGGTCAGTGCGTCGCCTTGTTCGCCAAGCGTCGCGATGGCGGCGGCGAGCTGGTCCGGCTGCTCCGCAATGTCGGCGCGTTCCTGGGCGATGGCCTCGTTACGGTCGACCATGGCGGCGATGCGCTTGGCGGCTTCGCCTGCGCGGGCGCGCCAGCCCTTGGCCTCGGCATCGGCGGCGGCCATGCGTTCGCGGTCGCTGGCCAGAGCGCGGTCGGCCAGCGCCTGGTCGGCCTGAAGCTGGCTGACGGCAAGGCGGGCCTTTTCGCTGGCCTGTTGCAGCGTGGTGGCGAGGGTGCGGGTTTCCTCTCCGTCCGGCATGGCGGCGCGGGCGACTTGTGCCTTGTCGTGTTCGGCTTCAGCGGCGTCGAGGTCGGCGCGGGCTTCGGCCAGCCGTTCCTCAATCGCTTCGCGGCGGCCGGATAGGCGTTCGAGCGCGGTCGCGGCTTCGTCGGCGGCGCGCAGGGCGGTGCGCAGGCGCTGGTCGGCATTGGAGAGTTGCGTACGGCCGGTGGCAAGGGTCTGGGCTGCTTCGCGCTCGCAGGCGGCGGCAGAGTCCTGCGCCATGCGGCCGGCATCGACCTCGGCCTCAATGGCGGGACGGGCGGCGGCGATGGCGTCGAGGCGGTTGATGCGAATCAGGCGCTCGGCGGCGGCTGCGCCGCCTTCGATGGCGAGATAGCCGTCCCAGCGGCGGAGCTGGCCGTCCTTGGTGACGATCCGTTGGCCTACGGCGAGGGGATGGCCTTCGTCACTGTCCGTGACCGCGACCTGCGCAAGGCGGCGGGCAAGTTCCGGCGGCGCGGTCACATGGGTGGACAGCGCCGTGCAGCCCGCGGGCAGTGCGGGATCGCTGTCGAGCGGGGCGGCGCCTGCCCAGCGGCGTTTGCCTGTGGTGGCGATAGGGGCTTCCAGATCGTCGCCCAGCGCGGCGGCCAGGGCGCGTTCATAGCCGGGGGCGGCTTTGAGCTGGTCGAGTGCGCGGCTGCGGTTGCCGGTGCCGCTTTCCACCGCCCGTTTTAGGGCAGAGGCTTCGCTGTCCAGCGCGGCGAGCCCGGCGCGGGCGGAGGCAAGCGCGGCTTCGGCGGTGGCGCGGGCTTCGGCGGCTTCGGCGCGAGTGGTTTCGGCGGTGCGGATCGCGGCTTCTGCTGCGTCACGGTCGGCGCCGGCTTGTTGTTGGGCGGTGAGTGCTTCGGTGCGCTTCTCTTCCAGCGGGGCGGCATCGGGTAGGGCGGCGGCCTCGGATTCGAGGCGCTGGGCTTCGCGGACCGCACGGTCCAGGCGGCCGCGCGCGGCGGCGAGGGCTGCGTCGGCAACGCGCAGTTCCGCCTGCTCGCCAGCCTGCTTGGCCATGGCTTTCGCCAGATCGAGTTCGGCGTCGCGGGCGGCGTCCTCGGCGCGGGCGATGCGGCCGGCGAAATCGGGGCGCATCGCTTCGGTTTCCGCGATGCGGCCTTTCAGCACGGTGATTTCGTCGGTGAGGCGGGCGATCGCTTCGGCCGCGTCATTGGCGAGCGTGCCTTCCCGCTCCCGGTCCTCTTCCAGACGGGCGGCCTGCTGGGCAAGGTCGTGGAGGCGGCGGACCACGCCGTCGCGTTCGGTGCGCAGGGCGGTAAGCTTGTGGCCCGCCTCGCTGGCGGCATCGCGGGCGGTCTGGGCGGCGGCGCGTTTTGCGGCAAGCGCTTCGACGGCGGCATTGGCGTGGACGGCGGCAGCCTGCTGGGCTTCCTGCGCGGCGGCGACGGCGGTTTCGGCCTGCTTCGCCTCGGCGCGAGCGGCATCGGCGCTGGCGGCTGCTTCGCGCCAACGGGCAAAGATCACCCGCGCTTCGGCAATGCGGATCTGTTCGGACAGGCGGATATAGCGCTCTGCCGCCTTGGCCTGACGGCGCAGGCTGTTGGCGCGGGCGTCCATGTCCGATAGGATTTCGTCCAGCCGCATGAGGTTGGCTTCGGCGGCGCGCAGCTTCTGCTCGGCATCCTTGCGGCGGACGTGGAGGCCGGAAATGCCCGCCGCTTCCTCCAGCATGGCGCGGCGTTCCTGCGGGCGGGCGGCGATGACGGCGGCGATGCGGCCCTGGCTGACCAGAGCTGGACTATGTGGCCCGGTGGCGGCATCCGCGAAGATCAGCGACACGTCCTTGGCGCGGACGTCGCGGCCATTGGCTCTGTAGGCGCTGCCCGCGCCGCGTTCGATGCGGCGGGTGACTTCCAACTCGCCGTCAGCCGCGACTTCGACCGCGTTGAACAGTTCGCCCTGTTCCTGGATGGTGAGCAACGAGACTTCAGCGAAATCGCGCTGGGGGCGGGTGGAGGTGCCCGCGAAGATCACATCCTCCATGCCGCCGCCGCGCATCGACTTGGCGCTGGATTCGCCCATGACCCAGCGGATCGCTTCGAGCAGGTTCGACTTGCCGCAGCCATTCGGCCCGACAATGCCGGTGAGGCCGGGTTCGATGCGCAGTTCCGTCGGGTCGACGAAGCTCTTGAAGCCGGAAAGTTTGAGGCGCCTTATCTGCATCGTGCAAGATCAGGGCAGCGCAAAGCCGCCCCGCGGCTGGCCCCTTTCGGGGCCAGCATGTTGCCCGTGATTTCCGAGCCGCCAGATGTTGCCATCTGGCTTGAAATCACTTTAGCGGAAACCCGCATCGATGATGTCAGCCCCCTCTTATTCAATCCCAAATCCCTGACTTAGAGTCCCGCTTCCTTGAGTTTGGTGCGCAGTGCTGGCCAGGCGGCGGTGTTTTCGACCATCACGCCGTTCAGGATGAAGGTCGGCGTGCCTTCGATCTTATATTGCTGGTTCGCCTCTTCCACGCCCTTGGCCAGCTTTTCGGCGGCGGCGGTGTCGGCCAGGCATTGCTTCGCCTGATCCTCAGCTATGCCGCGCTGCTTGGCGAAATCGACCAGGCCGACGGCGGCGGCCAACTGGCCGAAGCGCTGGGCCGGGGGCGCGCTCATCAGCGCCTTGTATTTTTCGTCGCCCAGCGCCTGCGCCTTTTCGAACATGGCGTTCTGGTTGCCGAAAAACTGTTCGGACAGCGGATAGAAGATGTCCTTGCCGCCGCAGCGTGCCAGCAGCGCCGTCGAAATGTCGATCGGGTCGCGCACATAATTGCGGAATTCGAAGCTCATCTTGCCGCTGTCGACGATCTGCTTGATCTCTTCGGCCGATTCAGCGGCGAAATCGCGGCAGTGCGAGCAGGTGTAGGAGCCATATTCGATCAGCTTCACCTTCGCATTGGGATTGCCCATGACGAAATGGCCTTCGGGCGTGGCGGCAATGGTTTCGGACCATTTGGTGCCTGCCGGCGCGGCGACGGCGGCGACCGGTTCGGCGGAGGTGGCGCTGCCCGCATCCTTCTTGCCGCAGGCGGCGATGGTCAGGCTAAGGGCGATGAGAGCAAGTCCGGAAAGGGCTTTCACGTTATTTTGGCTCCGTTTGTCGGGCGTTATCGTGCACGTTTAGATCAGGGCAATGCCGCCTGCAACCGCGTCCAGTCGGAACCGTGAACCAACGTGCCGTTCACCGTGAACGCGGGCGTGCCGGTGATCTGCACCTTGTTCCAGGCTTCGTCGGTCATGGCGAGGATCTGCTTCATCGACGCGGGATCGTTGATGCAGGCGTCGAGCTGTGCGGGCTTGTAGCCGCGCTTCGCCATCAGGGCGTAGAGTCCGGTCTTCTGGCCGATGTCGCGCAGGGCAGCCTTTTGTTCGGTCGGCTTGGTCGCGTCCTTTTCATAGGCCATCAGCTTTTCCATCCAGGCGTCCTGATTGGCGAACAGCGCTTCGTGATTGCCGAAGAAACGCTTCGGACCGCCGCAGCGGGCGAGCAGGGCGGCGGTCAGGTCATATCTGTCGCGCACGGCGTTGCGGACTTCGACGCTCATCTTGCCGCCCTTCACATAATTGGCCCGCAGCGGTTCGCTGGCCTCGCCCACGAAATGGGCGCAGTGGGAGCAGGTGTAGCTCACATATTCGACCAACTTGGTCGGCGCGGCGGGATTGCCCAGCACATGGCCGCCGATCGGGGACAGGACGATCTGATTCAGCCAATTGGCGGCGGGGGCAGCGATGAGGGTCGCGGGGATGGCGAGCAAAGTGAGCAACAGCAATCTGAGTTTCGTCATGCGGTGGTCCAGTGAAACGCCGCCCCTGTCACGGCTGAGGATGGATCGAATCGAGGTGCGATGTGCGCCGACGCGTCCCGGCACCTCGAACTCAGCTGATCTTGGGCAAACCATTGGAATTGGCAAGCCCCTGCGCCAACGATTCCAACACGGCGCGCAGTTCGGGATCGCCAATGTCGCGGAGCGAATCGCCCAGTTCCACCGGAATGGGCTTGAGGTTGCGCGGCGGCGGGCGGCGTTCCGGCTCGCGGGGCTGGGTCATGCCCTGCTTCATTGAGACCTTGGCGACGGCGGCATAGCCGAAGAAGCGGTTCACCCGGTCGATGATGTCGGGCAGCACATGCTGGATCATCGGCGCATGGCCGCTCATGACGGTGAGCTGCAACGTGCCCCCGGCTTTCTTGCCCGCCGGGAAGCGGATCGATTCGGGTTCGCTGATCCCGGCATAATGGAGCCCGACGATCTCCGCCCAGCGGGTAACGATGCTGGACTGGACGAAGCCGAATTTGCGGAAGGCGGCGGCGCCGATGGCGGGCATCAGGTCCGCGATCCGGCGCGGGGCGCCGATGCGCGGGCGTTCCTCCGCCTGTTCCTTGCGGCTTTTCATTTTGGGAGTCGCGGGGCGTTCCGTCATGCCTCGCTTAATGGCATAGGGGCGCCATGCGCGTCGAGGGTAACATCCAGAAAATAGCATCCGATTTGCTCGCCCATTATGACGTCCATGCGCGCAGGCTGCCCTGGCGCGCGGCGCCGGGGGCCAATGCCGCCGATCCCTATCGGGTGTGGCTGTCGGAGGTGATGCTCCAGCAGACGACGGTGGCGGCGGTCGGGCCTTATTTCGCGAAGTTCACGGATCGCTGGCCTGATGTGGCGGCCCTGGCGGCGGAGGAGGATGCCGAGGTCATGGCCGCCTGGGCGGGGCTGGGCTATTATGCCCGCGCCCGTAATCTGCTGGCCTGTGCGCGGGCGGTGGCGGGCGAGCATGGCGGGGTGTTTCCCGATACCGAGGACGGACTGCGCGCCCTGCCGGGCGTGGGGGCTTATACGGCGGCGGCGGTGGCGGCGATCGCCTTCGGGCGGCGCGCCGTGGTGGTCGACGCCAATGTCGAGCGGGTGGTGGCCCGGCTCTTTGCCATCGCGACGCCTCTGCCTGCGGCACGCCCGGAGATTCGGGCGGCGACCGACAGCATCACGCCCGATCTGCGCGCCGGGGACTTTGCGCAGGCGATGATGGATCTGGGCGCGACCATCTGTACGGCGCGCAATCCCGCTTGCGGGATTTGCCCCTTGCGGGAGGATTGCGCGGCTTTCCGGACCGCCGATCCTGCCGCTTTTCCGGTCAAGGCCGCGAAAAAGGCCAAGCCGCATCGGCTGGGCCATGGCTGGTGGATCGAGCGGCCGGACGGACATGTCTGGCTGGTGCGGCGGCCCGATAAGGGGATGTTGGGCGGCATGCGCGCGCTGCCTTCCTCCGAATGGAACGACGCGCCCGATGCCAGGCCGCCGCTATCCGCCCGCTGGCGGCAGGCGGCGGAGCCGGTGGCGCATGTTTTTACGCATTTCTCCCTCGCATTGACGGTCCACCATGCCCATGTCGGGCAGGACGTGACCCCACCCGGCGAGGGTGAATGGTGGCCGGTGGCCGAAATCGGGAAGGCGGGCCTGCCGACTCTTTTCGCCCGCGCCGCCGAAGTGGCGATGAAGGAGAGGATGGACGATGCACGGCTCTAATGCCCCGGAATCGCAGCTTGTGGCCTTTGGCGGGGGGCGGTTGGACCGGGTCGATCATATCCGCAGCAATCCTGCCCTGCTGGCGGAGGCCTTTGCCTCTCCGCTGGCCCGCCGTGTCGTGCTGGAGGGACTGGAGCCAGTGGTCGAGGGTGGCCATCTGGTGATGGAGCCGCTGCCCGACGATGCCTGGATCGAGCATCATGCGCTGCTGGGCGTGGATGAGCGGCAGCGGCCGATCTTCGCGGAGCTGCTCGCGGATGCGCCGGACAGCTTCTTCGCCACGCCGCGCAGCCGGGCATTGGCGGGCGAGGTGCCGGGACATGAGGTCGCCCTCTACGGCACGGCGCGCAGCCTGCTGGCCTGGCATGCGCGGCACCGCTTCTGTTCCGTGTGCGGGCAGCGCACCGCCCCGGTCAAGGCGGGCTGGTCGCGCCGCTGCGGTTCCTGCGAGGCCGAGCATTTTCCCCGCGTCGATCCGGTCGTCATCATGCTGGCCGAGCATCGCGGGCGGGTGTTGCTCGGGCGGCAGCATAGCTGGCCGGCGGGGCGCTATTCGGCGCTGGCCGGCTTCGTCGAGCCGGGCGAGACGCTGGAGGAAGCGGTCGTTCGCGAGATCAAGGAGGAGGCGGGCGTCGCCACCCATAAGGTGCGCTATGTGACCAGCCAGCCCTGGCCCTTCCCCTCCTCGCTGATGATCGCCTGCATGGCGCAGGCGGATGACGATGCGCTGAAGATCGACGAAAATGAGATCGAGCATGCCTTCTGGTGCGATGCGGAGGGGGTTCGGGCTGCGATGGCCGAAGAGGAAGGCGCGCCCTTCGTCGCGCCGCCGCCGATGGCGGTGGCCTGGCATTTGCTGAAGCACTGGCTGGATGGGCAGGTTGCCGACCGTGAGCCAAGCGCGTAAGGCCGCCCATTCGCCCTGCATGCCCCATTACAGGAAACGACACAGCCCATGCTCAGCCTAGAAGAAGCCCAGTCTCGCGCGCAGGATCTGGTGACGGCGGCGCGCCGGGCAGGTGCGGATGCGGCCGACGCCATCTATGCCTGCAACGCGTCGACCAATGTGTCGGTGCGGCTGGGCGCGCTGGAGGATGTGGAACGGTCGGAGGGCGAGGAAATCGGCCTGCGCGTGTTCATCGGCCGCCGCTCAGCGAGCATTTCGGCGTCGGACATGAATCCGGCGACGCTGGCGACTTTGGTCGACCGCTGCATCGCCATGGCGGGGCAGGCGCCGGAGGATCCCTATGCCGGGCTGGCTCCCGAAGACCGGTTGCTGAAGGAGGCGCTGCCCGCGCTGGACCTGGCCGATCCGTTCGAGCCGGAACCGGCGGACCTCAGGGCACGCGCCATGATCGCGGAGGAAGCGGCGCGTGCTGTGCCGGGCGTCACCAACAGCGAGGGCGGCGGCGCGGCGACCGGGCGGAGCCAGATGGCGCTCGCCACCAGCCATGGCTTTGCCGGAGCCTATGCGGGGACGAGTCATTCGACCTGGGCGAGCGTGCTGGCCGGGACCGGCGCCGACATGCAGCGCGACCATGCCAGCCACAGTGTCCGCCATATCGAGGATCTGGACGATGCCGATGCGGTCGGCACCCGGGCGGGGCATCGCGCGGTGGCGCGGCTCAATCCGGTGAAGGTGGGAAGCGGCGTGATGCCGGTGATTTTCGACCCGCGCATCGGCTCCAGCCTGGTCGGTCACTTGATCGGCGGCATGGTCGGCCCGGCGATCGCGCGGCGGTCCAGCTTCCTGCTGGACTCGTTGGGCGAGGCGCTGTTCGATTCGGGTGTCACGATCATCGACGATCCGCTGCGGCTGCGGGGTCTGCGTTCGCGGCCCTTCGACGGGGAAGGCCTTCCGGTCGAGCGTCGCGCGCTGATCGACAAGGGCGTGCTGACCGGCTGGCTGATGGACAGCGCCTCGGCGCGGCAGTTGGGGCTGGAGCCGACCGGCCATGCCAGCCGTGGCGGCAGCGGCGCGCCGGGCGCGGGCGTCACCAATGTGCATATGGAGCCGGGGACGGTTTCGCCCGGTGAACTCATGGCGGATGTGAAGCGTGGCCTCTACGTCACCGAACTGATCGGCATGGGCGTCAATGGCGTGACCGGCGATTACAGCCGGGGCGCGGCGGGCTTCCTGATCGAAAATGGCGTGGTGGGTCAGGCCGTGTCGGAAATCACCATCGCCAGCAATTTGAAGGCCATGTTCCGGGCGCTGGTGCCGGCCGATGACCTGGTCTTCCGCTATGGCATGAACGTGCCGACGATCCGCATCGACGGGATGACCGTTGCCGGCGGCTGACATCCCCTTGCGCGATGTGGTTGCCGTCGTTTCGGATGCGGCGGACCGTGCCCTGACGCTCTGGGCGGGCGGGGAGACGCGCGTGCGCCAGTGGGAGAAGGTTCCCGGCCATCCAGTGTGCGAAGCCGATCTGGAACTGGACGCGATGCTGCGCGAGCGGCTCTATGCGATCGATCCGTCGGCGGGTTGGCTGTCGGAGGAGACGGCGGATACCGTGCACCGGCTCGACCTGCCCCGCGTCTGGGTGGTCGATCCGATCGACGGCACGCGTGACTATCTGCGCGGGCGGCCTGGCTGGGCGGTGTCGGTGGCGCTGGTGGAGCATGGTGCGGTGCGCTTCGGCATATTGGCGGCGCCTGCCCGCAATGAGCTGTGGATCGCGCAGGCGGGCGCGGGGGCGACCCGCAACGGGCGTATCTTGCAAGCGGGCTCGCGTGCCCTGCTGCCGGGTTCACGCGTACCCGCCGATCAGCTTCCCCGCTATGACCGCGATCTCGTCACCGTCGACAAGCCCAACAGCATCGCGCTGCGCATGGCGATGGTCGCGGCGGACGAGGCCGATCTGGTCGCGACGGTTCGCTGGGGCAATGAATGGGATGTCGCCGCTGCGGCGTTGATCGCTGAGGAGGCGGGGGCGATCGTCACCGATGCGCTCAGCAATCCCTTTTCCTTCAACCGGCCGCAGCCCACCGCCTTTGGGTTGTTATGCGCCGCGCCGGGGATTCATGCCGCGGCGGCGGAGCGCCTGGCGCCGCGTGCGCGGGAGATATTGGGGCGGGGCTAGGGGTTAGGTCTGCCAAGCGATACGTGCTCCTGCGAAGGCAGGAGCCCAGATCAGACGGTGGAACTGGGCTCCTGCCTTCGCAGGAGCACGATACGCTTCACGGAAAGCAGCGCGAAGCAGACCGTCCACCCTCCACCTATCAAGGCGTGCAGCGGCGTACCGTCTCGGGTGGCAGGATTTCGCTCAGCCGCTGGCGCACAACCCCGGCCCAGATGCGGTATCCGGCCGGGTTCATATGCACCCCGTCGGGCCGGTAATTGTCGCCCAGCTTCCCGTCCTTCAGCAGCGGCGTGGTGATGTCGGCATAATAGGTCAGCGGAATCCGGTCGATCAGCCTTTGCGCCGCCGCGTTGAACAATAGCTGGTTGCGGAAGATCGAACGGCGCGTGGGGCTAGGCTTCATCGACAGCACCAGGACCGGCACGTCGCCCATCATCCGGTTGCGCAGATCGAGGAAGTAGGCGAGGTCGCGGATGACGGTTCGGACCGCGATGCCGTTGGCGATGTCGTTTTCGCCGGCATAGAGGATGATCGCCGCCGGCTTGTGGTCGTCCGCGGTATTGGCGAAGCGGGGCAGGATTTCAGCGAAGGTCGCATTGTCGATGCCCCGGTTATGCGCCAACCATGGCGCCATGTCCTGGTTGAGGCTGGTCCAGCGGTGCATGGACGAACTGCCCACGAACCAGAGCGAGCAGGCGCTTTGTCGCGGGTCGTCGTTCGGCAGCGTCGCTCGCGCATCGCGGTAATGGCCGGCCGCCAGCCAGCCGCCGAAGATCAGGCAGAAGACGAGAACCGCCAACCCGATCTTGGCAAAAGGCGAGGCGTCGAGGCGTTGCAGCAGCGGCGTCTTCATCGAAAGATATATGTAGAGTTTTTTTTCGGCTGCAAAGCCATATTCGTTTCTTTTTCTTAACGATGTCGCAACCCTATCAACGTTAATGTTCCGACCGGGGCGCTAGGGCAAAATTACGTGGGCAAGAATCCGTCGATCGACCTGCTGAAAGGCGTGCTGATCCTGCTCGTCATGGGCGGGCATGTGATGGAGCTGACCGGCGGCCATGATCTGGCGCTGTGGGTCGGATCTGGTTTCCGCATGCCCTTGATGGTCGGCATTTCCGGCTATTTGCTCAACGTCACCCGCACCCGTGCCGATTCCACCCAGCTTCTCATGTCCCGCTACGGCCGGCGGATGCTGCTGCCCTGGGCCTTTGCCGGGCTGGTCTATATGGTTGCCAGCGGAGAGGCGCTGCACTGGACCACGCCTTTCGACCTGATGTTCCGGCCGCCCTTCCACCTCTGGTATGTGCCGACGCTGTTCTTCCTGATCATGTTGACGCGGCTGTTGCCCTTCTCGCCGCTGGTCCTGCTGGCCATCGGCACGCCGGTCAGCCTGGCCGTCATGTACAGCTTCGGCCTCAATCACGGTCCGATCGGGCACAGCCTGTTGTCGATCGACAGCCGGTTCCTGCGCTATCCGGTCTATTTCTTCTTCGGCATGCTGATGGCGGAGCGGCGCGTTTCGCGACGTTATCTGCCGATTGCCGGGGCCGTCGCGCTGCTTGGCATCCTGTGGTGGTCGGGGCTTTACGATGCCGACGATGAGCTGGCTTTCGTGCCGGCGCGGCTGCTGATGTGCCTCGGCCTGATCGCGCTGTTGCCGATGCTGTCGGTGCTGCGGCTGGACTTTGCCCCAGTCAATGCGATCGGGCGCGACAGTCTGTTCTTCTATCTCTGGCACCCGTTGGTCATGGGCGTGGTCATCATGACTGGAGTGGGAGCGGTGGCGACGCTGGCGCTGTCGATCCTGCTGCTGGCATTAGGCAACCGCCTTGCGGCGTCGGGGACGCTGCTGCCGCTGCTGTTCGGCAGCGTGCCGCAGGGGCGCACCGTGCGGACCACGCCCGCAAAAGCGCCCTTACCGGCCTGACTGTTCAGATTTTGCCATATTTGGCTTCGAACCCGGCGACGTCGCCGGCGGCGAGATATTTCGCCTGGTCGATCCACTGGTCGCGCACCGGACGGCCCTTGAAATTGCCTAGCTTGGCGTCGATTACGGCGATGTCGGTATCGTTCCAGCCCGCGATCTGCGCATATCGGGTGACGCCCAGCTCGATCAGCAGCGTGTTGAGCTTGGGGCCGATGCCCTTCAGCTTCAGTAGGTCGTCCGCATCGCCGGACGGCGTGGTGACGGCGGGCGATGTCGGGATCGGCTCCGGCGCGGGCGTCGGTTGAGCCGGGGCAGCGGCGATGGGTTCGGGCGCCACCGGCTCGACCGGTGCGGAGACGGACGGAGCGGCGACCGGCGCGGCAGGCTTCTTCGCCTCTACAGCGACGGGAGGCTCGCTCGGCCTGTTGCGCCCGGACAGCAGGAAGACGATGCCGATAAGGACCAGCAGCGCGATCAGCAGCCACAGGCCATAGTCCATGAAAAATTCTTGCATCGCTCGTCCCTCCCTGTCCAACTTTGCTTTATTTAAGAGCGCTTGAGTGCGCGCTGCAAGGGATCAGTGCGAGGCATCCTCCCGCGCGACTTCCCGCCAGCCAATATCGCGGCGGCAAAAGCCGGTCGGGAAGCCGATGGCGTCGACCGCCTTATAGGCCGCCTCCTGTGCTGCCTTCACCGTGTCGCCGGTCGCGGTGACGTTCAACACGCGGCCGCCATTGGCGATGATCGTGCCGTCCTTGTCCGCCGTGCCCGCGTGGAAAACACGCGCGCCGGTGGCTTCCGCCGCGTCGATGCCGGTTATCGCGCCGCCATTTTCCGGGGTGCCGGGATAGCCGTTCGCGGCCATGACGATGGTCAGCGCGGTGCGGTCCGCCAGTTGCACCGGCCCCTGACCGGCCAGCCGGCCTTCCGCCACCGCCAGCAGCAATTCCCCCAGATCGCCGTCGAAGCGCATCATCAGCACCTGGCATTCGGGATCACCGAAGCGGGCATTATATTCGATCAGCTTTGGCCCTTCGTCGGTCAGCATCAACCCGGCATAAAGAACGCCGCTATAGGGCGTGCCTTCGGCAGTGAGCGTTTCCACCGTGGGGCGGATGATCTTCTCGATCACTTCCGCTTCCAGTTCCGGGGTCAGCACGCGGGCGGGACTATAGGCGCCCATGCCGCCGGTATTGGGGCCGGTGTCGCCATCGCCCACGCGCTTGTGGTCCTGCGCCGATCCGAAGGGCAGGATCGCGCTGCCGTCGGTCAGGGCGAAGAAGCTCGCTTCCTCGCCGGTCATGAACTCCTCCAGCACCACTTCCTCGCCCGCCGCGCCGAACGCGCCGGAGAACATGGAGTCGAGCGCCTCCAAGGCTTCTTCGCGGCTTTCCGCGATGATCACGCCCTTGCCCGCCGCCAGGCCGTCCGCCTTGATCACCACCGGCAGCGCGAAATCGTCGAGCGCGGCGATCGCGCCATCCTTGCTGGTGACGCGCTCATAGGCGGCGGTGGGGATGTTGGCGCGCTTGCACAGATCCTTGGTGAAGCCCTTCGAGCCTTCGAGCTGCGCCGCCTTCTTGCCGGGACCGAAGACCGGATAGCCCTTCACCCGCAGATTGTCGGCCAGCCCGTCGACCAGCGGCGCTTCGGGGCCGATCACCACCAGGCCGATGCTGTGGCGCAGGCAGAAATCGACCACGGCGCGATGATCCGTGGCATCGAGGTCGACCAATGTCGCATGCTGGGCTATGCCGGGGTTGCCCGGCGCGGCATAAAGGGTGGTAAGGGTAGGCGATTGCGCCAGCTTCCACGCCAGCGCATGTTCGCGGCCGCCGCCGCCCAACAGAAGGATGTTCATTTCGCCCATGTCCCCGGAAGATGAAGCTGGTTTCGATGTCTCGGGGCGCCTGTTAGCCGAGGAACGCGCAGGGGACAACGCGCCGCCGCTGTCGGTGAGCGAATTGTCGTCCCTGTTGAAGCGCGCGGTCGAGGACCGTTTCGGCCATGTCCGCCTGCGCGGCGAGATTTCCGGGTTCAAGCGGGCGGGGTCTGGGCACATCTATCTGTGCCTGAAGGACGACAATGCCGTGATCGACGGCGTGATGTGGAAGGGCGGCGCGGCCCGCCTGCCCTTCGCGCCGCAGGACGGGGTGGAGGTAATCGCCACCGGCAAGCTCACCACTTATCCCGGCCGCTCCAAATATCAGATCGTGATCGAGCGGATGGAACTGGCGGGCGAAGGCGCGCTGATGGCGCTGCTCGAGAAGCTCAAGCAGAAGCTGGCGGCGGAGGGGCTGTTCGACCGGGATCGCAAGCGCCGCCTGCCCTTCATGCCACGCGTCATCGGTGTCGTGACCTCGCCCACCGGGGCCGTGATCCGGGACATATTGCATCGGTTGGAGGATCGCTGCCCGACGCAGGTGCTGCTCTGGCCGGTGCTGGTCCAGGGGCAGGGCGCCGCCGAGCAGGTGGCGCGGGCGGTGCGCGGCTTTAGCGACATGCAGCCCGGCGGGCTTTTGCCGCGTCCCGATCTGGTGATCGTGGCGCGTGGCGGCGGCTCCATCGAGGATCTGTGGAGCTTCAATGAGGAGATCGTCGTCCGGGCGGTGGCCGAATGCTCGATCCCGATCATCTCCGCCGTGGGGCATGAAACGGACACGACGCTGTGCGACTATGCCGCCGACGTGCGGGCGCCCACGCCCACGGCTGCGGCGGAAATGGCGGTGCCGGTCCGGGCCGAACTGCTGGCGATGCTGACCGAGCAGGGGCTGCGCATGGATCGCGCCGTGCGGCGGGGCGCCGCGCAGGCGCGGGAACGGCTGGAAATGCAGGCGCGGCTGATGCCGACGCCGGATATGCTGCTCAGCCCCCAGCGGCAGAAACTGGACCAGATGTCGGATGGTCTGGTGAGCGGGTTGCGACATCGCGTTGCCGATGCCCGTGCCCATCTGGGGCAGGCGGGCGGGGCATTGCGGCCTGCCTTGCTGCGTCAATATGTCAGCCGCGCGGCCGAGCGCGTCGACCGGCTGCGGCTGCGCCCGGATTATCTGACGCGGGTCTATCAGGACCGGGCGACGACATTCGACCGGGTTTCGCGCCTGTTCACATCGGTCAATCCGGACCTGCCGTTGCAGCGCGGCTTTGCGCGGGTGATGGCGGGCGACCGGCTGGTGAAATCGGTGGCGGAGGCCCAGGCTGCGGGGGCCGTCAGCCTGCACTTCCGCGACGGCGCGGTGGGCGCGAGCATCGAAGGCGGCGCGCCTCTTGAGAAGCCGTCCGCCGAGGCTATATCGACTCCGTCCCGCGCGCCGCGCAAGCCGCGTGAGGGCAAGGGAACGGACCAGCAGGATCTGTTTTCCTGATGACGCCATTGCGCAAGAAAGGCCGAGTGACCCCATGCTGATGTCCAACCGCGATCGCCCGGCCCGGCTGCACTATATGGCCTACAGCTTCCGCATCCTGCAGGCGGGCGACCATGTCGTCTGCGCCGTCAGCGGGCGAAAGATCTCGCTGGAGGATTTGCGCTACTGGAGCATCGCCCGGCAGGAACCCTATGCCAGCGCCGAAATCTCCGCCCAGGCCGAATTGAAGGCGCGTGGCCTGTAAAATGTCGGGGTCGTAAATGAAGAGTTGGATTGCCGCCGCTGCGCTGGCGATGGCCGGCGTGACGGCTGCGTCTTTCGCAGCGCCGCCCGCCGCGGAACTGCTGTTGACCGGCGTGCCCATTCAGGGCGGCACCTTGCTGGGGACGGCGCCCAAGGGGACGGTCGAACTGCGCTTCAACGGCCAATTGGTCCCCGTCGATGCCGATGGCCGCTTCCTGATCGCCTTCGACCGCGATGCCGTGCCGCAGGCCCGGCTCACAGGGCGTCTGGTCGATGGCACGCTGCTGGACCGCGCCCTCGCCGTCGCGCCCCGCGACTGGCGGATCGAGCAGGTCGACGCACCACTGCGCCCGACGAAAGATACGGAAGCCTTCCTCGCCCTGCGCAAGCCGGAACTGGAGCAGATCGCCGCCGCCCGCGACATGACGACGGACGCCAGGGGCTGGCGCCAGCGGTTCATCTGGCCGCGCATCGGCCGCGTCTCCGGCCTGTTCGGGTCGCAGCGCGTCTATCAGGGGCAGCCGGGCGCCTATCATAGCGGTGTCGACGTTGCGGGCGCCACGGGCGATCCTGTCGTCGCCCCGGCCGACGGCGTGGTGATCCTGGCCGCCGATCACCCCTTCACGCTGGAGGGTAATCTGTTGATGATCGACCATGGCCATGGCCTCAACAGCGCCTTCCTGCATCTCTCGCGGATCGACGTGATTCCCGGGCAACATGTGATTCAGGGACAGCGCATCGGCGCGATCGGAGCCACCGGCAGGGCCACTGGACCGCATCTTCATTGGGGAATGAAGTGGAATGACGCGCGGATCGATCCGCTTTTGCTCGCCGGACCCATGCCGCCGAACTGACGTAATATTTCACGGAACTATAATTTTATTCGTGTGTTTTCGCGCACCGAAATGCGAAAGTTTTTCCCGGAAACTCGGGCCTGCAACAATGTTGTTATACGGCTGTTCAATCGCCATTTTGTGCGATTGTGGCATATTTACTACAGTTTCCGCCAAATGCGATTTCCGACCCCAGAGCCTGCTTTACACTCATAAAACGACTGCGCAGAGTAACCCGCAGTACGTGTGAAGAGGGTTTGCTGTCGGGCTCTTTTCGCTCTCTTCACGCGTCAAAAAAGCGCGCGGTGCAGTCCGCGAACCTCCAGAGCAAGGGACTGGATAGTGAAGACCATAACCAAGATCGGGCTGCGCGGTGGCGCGGCTCTTCAGGCGTTGACTCTCGTCGGCGCGGGCCTCGCGGCATTCTCCGCACCCGCTTTCGCCCAGGATGCAGCGCAGGGCGCCAATTCGGATGCAGGCGATGTCATCGTCGTCACCGGGTCCATCATCCGCCGTACCGATGCCGAAACGCCTTCGCCGGTCACAACCGTTTCGGTCGAAAATCTCGACAAGCGCGGCATCAGCACGGTTCAGGAAGGTCTGCAGCGGATTGCCGCTAATAATGGCCCGGCGCTGACCAACAGTTTCTCGGCCAATGGCGCGTTCGCCGCCGGTGCTTCGGCTGTGTCGCTGCGCGGCCTGTCGACCAACTCGACGCTGGTTCTGTTCGACGGCATGCGCGCCGCTTATTATCCGCTTTCGGATGACGGCACGCGCAACTTCGTCGATCTGAACACCATCCCGGACGATATCGTCGACCATATCGAAGTGGTCCGTGACGGCGCCTCTTCCGTCTATGGCGCGGACGCCATTGCGGGCGTGGTCAACGTCATCACCAAGAAGAATTTCAAGGGCATTTCGGGTCGCGTCGAAAGCGGCATTTCCAGCCGTGGCGATGGCCAGCAATATCGCCTGTCGATGACCGCCGGCACCGGCGATCTCGATGACAATGGCTATAATGCTTATGTCAGCGGCTTCTACTATAACAGCAAGCAACTGAAGAACGACCAGCGCCGCTATCCCTACAATACCGACGACTATCGCAACATCTGCCATGACGGCGTCTGCGGTCCGAACAATATCGTTGACGGTCTGGACGGCGACGGCGCCTATCCAGGCTTCAGCCCGGTTGTGACCAACACCGGCAGCACCTTGTTCGTGCGTCGGGCCGATGCCCTGACCGGCACGCAGAGCGGCCGCTATCAGTTGCTTAACCCGGCCGTTGCCTGTCAGCGCGGCAGCCTCTACAATCTGACGGGTGCCGAACTGGCTGATCCGGCCAACGCCGCCGCCCCGACCACCGTATGTCAGGAAGACCTGACCAAGAATTACGGCGTCATCAACCCGGATATCGAGCGTTACGGCCTGTCGGCCCGTTTCACCGCCCGCGTCGGTGATTCGAGCGAAGCCTATGCCGAGTTCAACTTCCTGACCACCAAGGTCGCCTATGACGGCCTGCCCAGCACGCTTCGTGCGAACGCGCCAGCGCCCTTCTACTTCCCGCGCTACAGCACCTCGGGCAACGTCGCTTATTATGGCAACAACAACATCCTGCAATTGCCGGTCTATGTCTGCCCGCGCGGAACGACCGTCGCCTGCACGGCTGCCAATGGCACGCTGAACCCGAACAACCCGTTTGCGGCCGCAGGCCAGAAGGCGGCGTTGATCGGCCGTCTGCCCAACTCGATCGAGCATGATGAATCGCGTACCCGCGCCTATCGCGGTGCGCTCGGCATCAAGGGCCCGATCAACGACAAGTGGAGCTATCAGGTCGACGCGACCGCGATGCACATGGATCTGCGCCGCAAGTCGGACGGCTATGTCTACATCCAGCACCTGCTGGACGTGATCGCGGATGGCAGCTTCAACTTCCTGAATCCTAACGCCAACAGCCAGGCGAGCATGGATTATCTGATGCCGACGGCAATCGCCAATTCGACGTCGGACATGGTTCAGGTTCAGGGTGCGGTCCAGGGCGAACTGTTCGACCTGCCGGGCGGCCCGCTGCAGTTCGCCGCGGGCGTGTCGTTCCGCTATGAAGCGATCGACTCTCCGTCGATCAACTCCGATATCAATGGCGGCACGGAGCGCTATTATCGTTTGAACGGTTTCGCCGTGAAGGGTGATCGCCGGGTCTATTCGGCCTTTGCGGAACTTACGGCTCCCATCATCGACCAGGTCGAAGTCGATGCGTCGGGCCGGTATGACCGTTATTCGGGTGGTCTCGACAATTTCTCGCCGAAGATCGGCGTGAAGGTGAAGCCGATCAAGGAAGTGCTGCTGCGCGGCACCTTCTCGAAGGGCTTCCGCGTTCCGAGCTTCGGTGAAGCGAATGCGACCTTCCCGACGACGGGCTTCGTCACCAACAACCAGAGCCTGTTCAACGACACCTATCTGGCGCAATATGGCTGCACGGTCGCGACCTTCAGCTCGTGCCCGCAATATATCCGCAGCGGCAGCTATGGCGCGACCTCGCTCGCCAATCCGGAGCTGAAGGCGGAAAAGTCGCGCAGCTTCACGGCCGGTATCCTGGTCGAGCCGATGCGGGGCGTGTCCTTCTCGGTCGACTATTACAACATCAAGAAGACGGGCGCGATCACCACGGCCGACAACACCCCGGCGTTGCAGGCCTATTATGCGGGTCTGCCGATCCCGGCAGGCTTCAACGTCATCGAAGACGTGCCCATCGCGCCGGGCGATCCGCGCCAGCCGCGCGTTGCCTTTGTCCAGTCGGGCTTCATCAACGCCAACACCATCAAGTCGGAAGGCCTGGACTTCGAAGCCAATATCGATCTGCCGGTCGCCGAGGGCATCCGTTGGAACAGCTCGCTGCAAGCCAGCTACATCCTGCGTCTGGAAACCGAATTTCCCGACGGTTCGGTGGAACGCTATGACGGCACGCTCGGCAACTTCAACCTGACCGCCGGTTCGGGCACGCCCAAGTGGCGCGGCACCTGGACCAACACGCTTGACTTTGGCGGTTTCGCGCTCAGCGGTACGGCCAACTTCTTCGGCGGTTACGACACGTCGGCGATGGACCAGGGCACCGGCTACAAGGATTGCGGCCTGAACGACGGCTCGCTGCCTTGCCGGGTGAAGGACTACATCACCTTCGATCTCAATGCGCAGGTCAAGGTGACGGACCGCTTCACCTTCTACGCCAACATGCTGAACGTGTTCGACAAGCTGCCTCCGATCGACACGATCACCTATGGCGCCCATGCCTACAACCCGGTTCAGGGTGGCGAAGGCATATTGGGCCGCTATTTCCGCATCGGCGCGAAGTTCAACTACTGATCTTCCCCGTCCTTCGGACAGAAAAGAAGGGGCGCTTCCATCGGGAAGCGCCCCTTTTTCTTGGTTCGGCGAAAGAAGATCAGCCGATGCTGAGCTTCAACGCACCATCGCCTTCATCGACGCGAACGGTCGAACCATCCGGCACCTCGCCGCGCAGGATGAGGTCGGCCAGCGGGTCTTGCAGATAGCGCTGCACCGCGCGCTTGAGCGGCCTTGCGCCATAGACCGGATCATAACCGACCCGCCCCAGCCACGCCCGCGCGCCATCGGTCAGGTCGAGCGTCACCTTGCGATCCTTCAGCAGCTTGCCGATGCGCGCGACCTGGATGTCCACGATCGGCGCCATGTGGGCGGCGCCCAGGCGGTGAAACAGGATCACTTCGTCCAGGCGGTTCAGGAATTCCGGCCGGAAATGCGCCCGGACGATGTCCATCACCTGATCCTCGACCTTCTCGACCGGCTCGTCGTCGGCCAGGCTGGCGATGAACTGGCTGCCCAGATTCGACGTCAGTACGATGATCGTGTTGGTGAAGTCCACCGTCCGACCCTGGCCATCGGTCAGGCGGCCGTCGTCCAGCACCTGCAGCAGCACGTTGAACACATCGCTGTGCGCCTTTTCGACCTCGTCGAACAGGACGACCTGATAGGGACGGCGGCGCACGGCTTCGGTGAGCACGCCGCCTTCCTCATAGCCGACATAGCCCGGAGGTGCGCCGATCAGCCGGGCGACGCTGTGCTTCTCCATGAACTCGCTCATGTCGATGCGCACCATCGCGCTGTCGTCGTCGAACAGGAAGCCCGCGAGCGCCTTGGTCAGTTCCGTCTTGCCGACGCCTGTCGGGCCAAGGAAGAGGAATGAACCCAAGGGCCGGTTCGGATCCTGCAATCCCGCACGGCTGCGGCGCACTGCGGTAGCGACGGCCTTCACCGCATCGGCCTGACCGATGACGCGCTTGGCCAGTTCCGCTTCCATGGCGAGCAGCTTTTCGCGCTCGCCTTCCAGCATCCTGTCGACGGGGATGCCGGTCCAGCGGGAGACGACCGAGGCGATATCCTCGCTCGTCACTTCTTCGCGCAGCATCGCGCCCTGGGTGACATTCTGCGCTTCGGCCAGCTTGCGCTCCAGTTCGGGGATGCGGCCATAGGCCAGCTCCCCCGCCTTGGCGAGATCACCGGCACGCTGCGCCTGCTCCAGTTCGACGCGGGCGGCGTCCAACTGTTCCTTGAGCTTGCTTTCGCCCGCAATTTTGTCCTTCTCCGCCTGCCAGCGCTGGGTGAGTTCGGCCGACTGCTGTTCGAGGTTGGCGAGGTCTTCCTCCAGCGCGGCGAGACGGTCCGCCGAGGCCTTGTCGGTCTCCTTCCTGAGCGCTTCCCGCTCGATCTTGAGCTGGATGATGCGGCGGTCGAGCGTCTCGATCTCCTCGGGCTTGCTCTCCACCTCCATGCGCAGGCGGCTGGCGGCTTCGTCCATCAGGTCGATGGCCTTGTCGGGCAGGAAGCGGTCGGTGATGTAGCGGTTGGAGAGCGTCGCCGCCGACACGATCGCGCCGTCGGTGATCCGCACGCCATGGTGCAACTCATATTTCTCCTTGAGGCCGCGCAGGATGGAGATGGTGTCCTCCACCGTCGGCTCGCCCACGAAGACGGGCTGGAAGCGCCGCTGGAGCGCGGCGTCTTTCTCGACATATTTGCGATATTCGTCGAGCGTGGTCGCGCCGATGCAGTGCAGTTCGCCGCGCGCCAGAGCGGGTTTGAGCAGATTGCCCGCGTCCATCGCGCCCTCGGACTTTCCCGCGCCGATCAGCGTGTGCATCTCGTCGATGAAGAGGACGATCTGGCCTTCCGCGCCCTTCACCTCGTCCAGCACGCCTTTGAGGCGCTCCTCGAACTCGCCGCGATATTTGGCGCCCGCGATCAGGCTGCCCATGTCGAGCGCCATCAGCGTGCGGTCCTTCAGCGTATCGGGCACGTCGCCATTGGCGATGCGCAGCGCCAGACCCTCGGCAATGGCGGTCTTGCCCACACCGGGGTCGCCGATGAGGACGGGGTTGTTCTTGGTGCGGCGGGCAAGGATCTGGATGGTCCGCCGGATTTCCTCGTCGCGGCCGATCACCGGGTCGAGCTTGCCCATGCGCGCCGCTTCGGTCAGGTCGCGGGCGAATTTCTTGAGCGCGTCATAGCGATCTTCCGCGCCCGCCGTGTCGGCGGTGCGGCCGCCGCGCAGATTGTTGATCGCGGCGTTGAGCGCTTCGGCCTTCACGCCCGCAGAGCTGAGCGCCTTGCCCGCCGCCGTGGTGGTGGCGAGCGTCAGCGCCAGCAGCAACCGCTCGACCGTGACGAAGCTGTCGCCCGCCTTGGTCGCCACCTGCTCTGCACTGTCCAGCACGCGCACGGCGTCATTGTCCAGGCCGGGCGTCTGCTGCGCGCCGCTGCCGGACACGGACGGCACCTTGGCCAGCGCCGCGTCGGTTTCGCGCAGCGCCACGCCGGCATCGCCGCCTGCCGCTTTGATCAGGCCGGACGCCATGCCCTGCTGGTCCTCCAGCAGCGCCTTCAACAGATGCTCCGGGCTGATGCGCTGATGGCTCATCCGGATCGCGACAGTCTGCGCCGACTGGAGAAAGCCCTTGGCGCGGTCAGTGAATTTTTCGAGGTTCATCAGAGTCCTCTTTCTGGAATTTGGCCCTTCGTGAAGCTGGCCCCGATGTAATGTTGCATAAAAGCAACACAAGATGCCCTACGCAAATATCCTTAGGGCGCTTTCGGCCTCTCCACGTTCGCCCTGAGCGAAGTCGAAGGGCAAGGCTGAGCTTGTCGAAGCCTTCGCTATGCTCAGGTCAGGGCTTCGACTTCGCTCAGCCCGAACGGGGGAGGGATTATTCCGTTTCTATGGCTTCACCGCCTTGAGCGCATCCGGTGCAAAGGCGTTCCCGAAGAAATCGCCCTTATACCAGCGCGGCGCCTCCTGTTCATCGGCAATCTCGCGGGCGATGGCATAGTTCACCTTGGCGAATTTGGCGGCGGCTTCCCAATGGAAGGGCAGGCTCATCTGGTCGGAAGGCTGGTGATAGTCGGTCTTGAGGAAATGCTCGAAGGCCTCCTTCCCCGGTCCGGCGAACCCGGTCATCAGGAACACCGCAGGCACCCCCTCCTGCACGAAGCGATAATGGTCGGATCGGGTGAACAGCCCCTCGGCGGGCAGCGGATCGGGCGAGAGCGAAACACCCTCCGCTCTGGCTGCCTTGGCGACGATGGGACCGAGGGTCGAATGTTCGGCGCCGAACGCCACCACATCCTGAAAATCATAGGTCAGGATCGGCATGTCGAGATTGACCACGCCGACCAGTCTGGCGCCCGCTGGCAATACCGGGTTTTTGGCCAGATATTGCGAGCCGAGCAGCCCGTCCTCCTCCGCCGTCACCGCCGCGAACAGGATGGAGCGTTTCGGCCGCTCGCCGCTTTCCGCAAAGGCCTTCGCCACCGCCAGCATGGTCGCCACGCCCGAGGCATTGTCCATCGCGCCATTATAGACCTTGTCCGGCCCCTTGGCGTCTTCCTTGACCCCCAGATGGTCGAGATGCGCCATCAGCAGCACATATTCATGGGCAAGCGCCGGGTCGGAGCCGGGCAGCACCGCCAGCACATTGCGGCTGGGCGCCGTCTCGACGGAGCTGGCGCGGTCGATGCGGATGCTTTGCTTGAGCGCGAAGCCCTTGGGCCGCGCGCCCTTCTTTTCGGCCTGCGCGCGGATCATGGCGAGGCTCTTGCCCGATCCGGCCAGCAGCGCCTCGGCGGCGGCCCCGGTCACGGTGCCGGTGCCGCGAATGGCAGGGGTGCGGACATAGGGCTGACCAGACTTGTCGATCCAGCTCACCATCGGGCTCTGCGCCCGTTCACGCAGCTTGTCCCAGGGCGTGCGGGCCAGCATGCTGGCGCTGGGAATGGTGATAAGGCCGATGGCGCCGGCCTGTTGCGCGGCCAATGACTTTTCGGCGGCCAGATGCGCGCCGATCTCGCTCGGCATGCCGACAGGGGAACCCGAAAGCGCGACCGCGAACTTGCCCTTAAGGTCTAGGCCCGCATAGTCGTTGATCTTCTCGCGATCGGATTTCAGGCCATAGCCGACGAACACCGCCTGCGCTTCGATGCTTTGCCGCGGTTCGCGGCCGAAGGCGCCGATTGCGACATCATCGCCATTGGCGAAGCGCCTGCCGCCGATGGTGAGCGAGGGGGTGGACGCCTTGTCGAGCCGTGCGACGGCGAGGGTCACCGGCTGATACCAGCTATTCGGCAAGGCCTGTTGCAGACCCAGCGTCTCGAACCGCGCGGCGACATAGCGGGCGGCGATGTCATAGCCGCGCGTGCCGGCATCGCGCCCTTCCAGCAGGTCGTCGGCCAGAAAGCCGATATCGGCGCGGATGGCTTCTCCGGTGATGGCGGGTGCGGCTTGGGCGGAGGCGAGGCTGGGGGTGGCGAGCGTAAGGGCGAGGGAGGAAGCGAAAGCGAAGGAGCGCAGGCGCATCGGGTGCGGAACCTCTCTTTATGGTTGGAAGGGGAGCCTAACGCGCTGGTTTCGCCTGTCCAGCCGCCTCTTCTGCCCACATGCGTATTGCGCGTCTAAAACGCCTCGCTATGCTGCCGGCCAATCCATTGACCATCATGAGGCGCCCATGACTCTTTCCCCTTTTTCTCGCCGGGTAGCCCTGATGCTCGGCCTGTCTTCGCTTGCCCTCATGCCGACGGCGCAGGCGCTGGCGGCGCCCAAGGCCGCCAGCGTGGCCGCGCCCGCGCCGCTTTCCAGCCTGGTGGCGGCGGTGGACATTCCCTATGAGGAATTCACGCTGAAAAACGGCCTGCGCGTCATCGTCCATAGCGACCGCAAGGCTCCGGTGGTCGGGGTGTCGATCTGGTATCATGTCGGCTCGCGTTTCGAACCCGTGGGCAAGACCGGGTTCGCCCATCTGTTCGAGCATCTCATGTTCTACGGCTCTGAAAATGCCGACGGGCCGTTTTTCGGACGGCTGGAGGATATCGGCGCGACCGACTGGAACGGGACGACCTGGTTCGACCGCACCAATTATTTCGAGACGGTGCCGACCGGCGCGCTCGACCGGGCGTTGTTCCTGGAATCGGACCGCATGGGACATCTGCTGGGCGCCGTCACCCAGACCAAGCTCGATGCGCAGCGCAGCGTTGTGCAGAATGAAAAGCGCATGGGCGAGAATGAGCCCTATGGCCTGGTCGAATATGCGCAACTCGCCGCGATGCTGCCGGAGGGGCACCCCTATCGCCACTCGACCATCGGTTCGATGGCGGATTTGAACGCGGCGAGCCTTGCCGACGTGCAGAACTGGTTCAAGACGCATTATGGCCCGAATAACGCCGTGCTGGTGCTAGCGGGCGACATCGACGTGCCGACCGCCAAGGCCAAGGTCGAAAAATGGTTCGGCAACATTCCCGCCGGCCCCGCGCCCAAGGATGTGGATGCGACGGTGCCGACGCTTGGGCAAGATGTCGAGAAGGTGATGCACGACAATGTCGCCGCGACCCGGCTCTACCGCAACTGGATCGTGCCGGGGGTGAATTCGGACGATCTGACGCCGCTCAATCTGGCGATGGCGGTGTTCGGCGGCCTCAGCTCCTCGCGGCTCGACAATATTCTGGTGCGGGATGAGAAGGTGGCGGTTGGCGTCAAGGCCAGCATCCAGCCGTTTGAGAAGCTTTCGCTCGCGGAGATTACCGTGGACGTGAAGCCGGGACAGGATCCGGTGGCCGTCGGCAAGCGGCTTGACCAGCTTCTGGCCGACTATCTCGCCAAGGGTCCGTCCGCCGACGAGGTGCAGCGCGCCGCGACGCAGCAGCTTTCGGGGACCATCGGCGGACTGGAGAAGGTCGGAGGCTTCAGCGGCAAGGCGGTGACGCTGGCCGAGGGCGCCGTCTATTCCAACGATCCGGCCAAATATAAGAAGGACTTGGCCGCCGCCGCCGCCGCCACGCCGCAATCGGTGAGCGAGGCTGCGCGCAAATGGCTGGGAAGGCCTGTGTTCCGCCTGACCGTGGCGCCGGGCGAACGTTCGGCGGAGGATAATGCGCTGGCGGGCAACGCGACCCATCATCCGGCCTATTTCCGCGATCCGAAGAAACCCGCTCCGGTCGCGGCGACCCCGCCGCCGCCAACGAAGATCGCGGAACCGGGGATCGAGCCGGTCAAGGATCTGGAGTTCCCGGCGGTCGAGCATGCGACCTTGAAGAACGGCATTCCCATCGTCTTCGCGCGCCGGGCGACGGTGCCGGTGGTGCGGGTTTCTGTCTCCTTCGACGCGGGCAACGCCGCCGATGACAAGGCGAAGCTGGGCACGGCGGGTCTGACCACGGCGCTGCTGGACGAAGGCACGACCACCCGCAGTTCGGTGCAGATCGCGGAGGAGCAGGAGCGGCTGGGCGCCTCGATCAGCGCGGGCAATGGCATGGATGCCACCAATGTCGGCCTTTATGCGCTGAAGCCCAATCTGGACGCGTCGCTCGGCCTGCTGGCCGATGTGATCCGCAACCCGGCCTTCGCGCCGACCGAGGTGGAGCGTCTGCGCGGGCAGGTACTCACCCGGATCGCGGCGGAAAAGACCGAGCCGATGCCGATCGCGCAGCGCCTGCTGCCGCCGTTGCTCTATGGGCAGGCGCATCCCTATGGCATCCCCTTCACAGGCTCCGGCACGGAAAGCGGGGTCAAGGCGGTGACGCGGGCCGATCTGGTCGCCTTCCATGACAAATGGCTGCGGCCCGACAATGCGACCATCTTCGTGACCGGCGATACCACGCTGGCCGATGTGATGCCGCTGCTGGAAAAGCGCTTCGGGGACTGGAAAGCGCCCAAGGTCGCCAAGGGCGCCAAGCTTTTCCGCATGGACCGCATGATGCGCCCGTCGCGCATCATCCTGGTCGACAAGCCGCAAAGCCCGCAGTCGATGATCCTCGCCGGCCTGCTCACCAACAAGGCAGGCACAGACAATCCGGTGACGCTGCTGACCGCCAATGAAGTGCTGGGCGGCAGTTCCACCTCCCGCCTGATCATGGACCTGCGCGAGAGCAAGGGCTGGGCCTATTATGCGGGCAGCGCGCTGCCCGGCGTCAAGGAGACGATCCCGCTGCTGGTCTATGCCCCGGTGCAGACCGACAAGACCGGCGAGTCCATCGTCGCCGCGCGCAAGGACATCAGCGATTTCCTGACGGCCAAGGGCACGACCGAGGCGGAACGCAACCAGACGATCAATAGCCAGATCCTGTCGCTCCCGGGCAGCTTCGAAACCTCGTCCGACCTGCTGGGGGCGATGATGCGCAACCGGATGCTGGGACGGCCGGACGACTATTATGCCAGCCTGCCGGGTGTCTATCGGGCGATGACGGCGACCGACCTCGATAAGGCGGCGCGGGAGGCGATCAATCCCGACCGGCTGATCTGGGTGGTCGTGGGCGATGCGAAACTGGTGAAACCACAGCTTGACGCGGTTGGCCTTCCCGTCGAGATGGGCACATTGGCCGACTGACGATTACGTAAAGGAGAAGTGCTATGGCAGCAGTGGACGGTGCCTATGATTGCGTGGCGAAGACCCCGATGGGCGACCAGAATGGCGTGCTGACCGTCATCAGCGCGGGCGAAAGCTTTCACGGCACCTTTGCGGGGATGATGGGCTCGCTCGACGTGGCTGAAGGCAAGGTAGAAGGCAACAAGCTGAGCTGGAAGATGAACATGACCATCCCCATGCCGATGACGCTGGAATGCGAGGCTGAGGTGAGCGGGGACAGCATCACCGGCACGATGCAGCTTGGGGCTTTCGGCGCAGCGGGCTTTTCGGGCACGCGCCGGGGCTGAGGATCACATTTGCCCATCTTCGTCATTCCCGCCTTCGCGGGAATGACGGTTGGGTAATGGGGCTGGAGGCAGGAAAATCTCCGGCCTTTTTCGTAACTTGGGGAAATGCAGTATCAAATTGCAACGACTCTCTTGACGAAAGACATTAGTTAGCTATCTAAGAAAAATGTCTCGATCGGAGTTGAAGCGCGTCTTGGCGCATAAAATGCCCCAGGTGGCGCGTCAGTGGCGGCAATTGGCCGATCTGGCGCTGGCCGAATTCGGCGTCTCGAACAGCGCGGGCTGGTGCCTGATCTATCTCGACCGGCTGGGACCGGACATTCGGCAGGCCGACCTGGCCGAGGAACTGGGCATCACCCAACCCTCGCTGGTGCGGACGCTGGACCAGTTGCAGGCGGCGGGACTTGTCGAGCGCGTGCCCAATCCGGATGATCGGCGCTCGAACCGAGTCGCCTTCATGCCGGAGGGTCAGGAACTGGTAGGGCAGATCGAAGCCAAGTTGGGGAATTTGCGGCGCGAGTTGCTGGATGGCGTGCCCGACGCCGCGATCGAGATCATCGTCAACCTGCTGAGCCTGCTGGAACGGCGCATGGCCGAGCGGCGGGGGCAGTCGTGATGAGTGGCCTGATGTGGGGTGGCTTGGCATGCGAGCGTTGAGATGAACGCCTTTGGCGAGCGCATCGGCGGGCCCGCCGCGCTCTTTTCCCTGAAATGCTTCGCGGCGGCGATGCTGGCGCTCTATGTCGCGCTCAGCATCGGGCTGGAGCGGCCCTATTGGGCGTTCTTGACCAGCTATATCGTCGCCCAGCCGTTGGCCGGCGCGGCGATTTCCAAGGCGGTGTTTCGCGTCATCGGCACGTTGACCGGCGCGATCTTTTCTGTCGCCATCGTGCCGCCGCTGGTCAATGCGCCCGAACTGCTGTCGCTCGCCATGGCGCTGTGGATGGCGGCCTGCGTGTTCGTGTCGCTGCTCGACCGCACGCCGCGATCCTATATGTTCGTGCTGGCGGGCTATAGCGCCTGCCTGATCGTCTTTCCCGATGTCGACACGCCGCAGACCATCTTCACCGTGGCGACGCTGCGCGTGCAGGAAATCACCATCGGCATATTGTGCGGCAGCCTGATCCACGGCGTGGTTTTCCCCGGCTCCATCACCAATTTGCTGCTGGCGCGGGTGGAGGCGATGCTGCGCGATGCGGAGCGCTGGTCGCATGACGCCATTGCGCTGGAGCCGGTCGAAGGGTTGGAGCAGGAGCGCCGCCGCCTGGCGCAGGACATTACCGAGTTGCACCAGATGTCGGTGCACCTGCCCTTCGACATCAGCCGCCTAGCGCCCCGCGTGCGGACGGTTCGGGCGATGCAGGACCAGCTTTCCCTGCTGCTGCCGCTGGGCGCGGCGGTGGAGGACCGGCTGGCGATGCTGAAGGCGGCAAGCGGCGGAAAGGTGCCGCATGAGGTCGCAAGCCTGATAGCCGATGCGCGGGCCTGGATCGTGAATCCCGGCGAAGATATCGCCGCCCGCACCGCTGCGGCGGACGCGCTGATCGCTCACTGCGCCGCGCTGGAGCCGGCGGCGCGGGCGGAGATGGACTGGGCCGACATGATGCGCCTCAGCCTGTTTGCGCGACTGTCCGCCCTGATCGCGGCGCATCGCGATTGCCGCGATCTTTACGACCAGATGGTGACGCACAGGCGCGAGGCGGTCAGCCCCCGCGTCGGTGAATTGCTGGAGGGGCGGCGCAACCGTGAATTGCACAAGGATTATGCCGGGGCGGCGCGTGGGGCCTTCGGCGCCTTCATCACCGTGGCCGTGGGTTGCGCGCTATGGATCGGCAGCGGTTGGAGGGACGGCGGCAGCGCGGTGATGCTGGCGGGCGTGTTCCTCTCTCTGTTCGCGGCATCCGACAATCCGCTGGCGCCGCTCAAGGGCTTCATGATCGGCACTATCGCCGCCTCGCTGCTGGGGGCGATCTATGGCTATGTACTCATGCCGCGTCTGGACGGGTTCGCCATGCTGGCGGCGGCCTATGCGCCGATGCTGCTGCTGCTGGGGACGATGATGGCGTCGCCCCGTTGGGCCGGAATCGCGCTGCCCACGTTGCTGGGGCTGGGCAGTCCGGTGCTGCTGTCGGATCGGTACAGGGATGCCTTTGCCAGCTATGCCAACGGCACGGTGGCGCAGTTGGTCGGCCTCTGGTTCGCGATCATCATGACCGGGCTGTTGCAGTCGGCAGGCGTCGAACGGGCGATCCGGCGCACGGTGCGCGCGGGGTGGAACGATATCGCCAACCGCGCCACGCTGATGACGCCGCCCGATGTGCGCGGCTGGATCAACCGGATGCTGGACCGCATCGCCCTGCTCGCACCCCGTCTGGCGGCAACGCGGTCCGAGAGCGGGCAGCCGCTTTACGATGCGCTGCGCGACCTGCGGACGGGTGTCGCCATTGGCGAATTGCGGCAGTTGCGGCTGGACCTGCCCGCCGACGAAGCGGCGCCGCTGGCGGATGTGCTGACAGGCGTCAGCACGCATTATCGCGAGTTGGACCCGGATGCGCCCATGCCTGCCCGGTCCGCCCTGCTGGTCGATATCGACCAGGCGATCAGCGATCTGGCGCGCAATCCCAGCGCTCCGATCAGGCGGGAAGCCATACTCGGGCTGGTCAGCCTGCGCCGCAACCTGTTCCCTGAGAGCGAAGGCTATCGGAGAGTCGCCGCATGACCGGAGAAATCGCCCTGGGCGGCGTCTATGTGCCGACCCTTTTGTTGCTGGCGCTGGTCGCGCTGATCCTGAGCTGGGGCGTGACCCGGCTGATCGGCGCCTTCGGCCTTTATCGCTTTCTCGCCTATCGGGCGGCGGTCGACCTCAGCATTTTCGTGCTGATGCTGGGCGCGCTCGCCATTCTCGTTCCCACCCTTGGAATCCGCCTATGAACCGCCTTACTGCCAAGCTGATCAGGAGCACCGCCACCATCGTCATCGTCATCATTGCCGTGCTGGTGGCGGTGTGGATGTGGAACCATTATGAGCGCAGCCCCTGGACACGCGACGGGCGGGTGCGCGCCGATGTGGTACGGGTGACGCCCGATATCGGCGGCCTCGTCACCTCTGTCGCGGTGCATGACAATCAGGCGGTGACGGCGGGCGACCTGCTGTTCGTGATCGACCGGCCGCGCTATGCGCTGGCGCTGGAGCAGGCCGAGGCGCGGATCGCCAGCGCCAAGGCGACATTGGGCCAGGCGCGGCGGGAGGCGACACGCGACGTCGCGCTGGGCGACCTCGTCGCGAAGGAAGCGCATGAGCAGAATGTCGCGCGGGTGGCGACGGCGGAGGCTGCGCTGGCCGAGGCGATGAGCGCCCGGGACGCCGCTGCGCTCAACCTGAAGCGCACGCAGGTGGTGGCGTCGGTCAATGGTGTGGTCACGAATCTTGACCTGCATCCGGGCGATTTCGTCGCGGCGGGGCAGCAGGCCATGGCGCTGGTCGACCGCGACAGCCTGCGCGTCGAGGGCTATTTCGAGGAAACCAAGCTGCCGCTCGTATGCATCGGCGCGCCGGTGACGGTAAGGCTGATGGGCGAGGCGGAGGACCTGCATGGCCGGGTCGACAGCATCGCCTATGGCATCAATGATTCGAGCCGGAGCGACAGCGGCAATTTGCTGCCGACGGTCGAGCCTACCTTTTCCTGGGTGCGGCTGGCCCAGCGCATTCCGGTGCGGGTGAAACTGACCAAAGTGCCTGCGGAGGTGAAGCTGATTGCCGGGCGCACCGCCACGGTGACGATCGAACCGGCGAGGAAGGGCGCGAAGCCGGGGGCTTGCCACCATGCGTAAGAGGGGCTGGACGCCCTTGCTGGCTTTGGCGCTGGCGGCCTGCGCGACGGCGGGACCGGATTACCGGCCGCCGGAACAATCGGCCGCGACGGCTCCGGGTGCGCAGGGCGCCTTCCTGTCGGCGCAGGGGGCGGGTTTCAGCAATGCCGAGCTGCCCGACCATTGGTGGCGGCTCTATGATGATCCCAGGCTGGACGCGCTGGTCGAGCAGGCCCTGTCAGCCAATACCGACCTACGCGTGGCCGACGCGAATTTGATCGCGGCGGAAGCCGTGCTGCGCGAGGCGGAGGCGGGGCGGACGATCGGCACGGCGATCAGCGGCGGTGTGTCGCTGGCGCGGCCTTCGGGCACGGGCGAGAGCTTGCCGGGCGTGGTCGGCTATGATCTGGGCCTCGGCGCCTCCTATCCGCTCGATCTGAACGGTCGGATCAAGCGCGCGATCGAGGCGAGCACCGCCGATCTGGAAACGGTCGTGGCAGCGCGCGACTATGTGCGCGTCAGCGTCGCGGCGGCGACGGCCAAGGCCTATGCGCAGGTCTGCGCGGCCAATTATTCGCTGGCCGTCAACCGCCGGGTGGTCGCCTTGCAGCGCGAGACGCTCAATGCCACGCAGCGATTGTTCAAGGGCGGACGCGGCACGGCGTTCGACGTCAGCCGGGCGCGGGCGGCCGTCGATGCCAGCGAGGCGAGCCTGCCCGCTTTCGAGGCGCAGCGACAGAGCGGGTTGTACCTGCTGGCGACGCTGCTGGGGCGGGCGCCGGCGGATTATCCGAAGGAAGTGGAGGGTTGCGCATCCTTGCCGGTGCTGCATGCGCCGCTGCCGGTGGGCGACGGCGCGGCGCTGATCCGGCGGCGGCCCGATATCAGGCAGGTGGAACGAGAGATCGCCGCCGATACCGCCCGCGTCGGGGTGGCGACGGCGGACCTTTATCCGCAGATCAGCATCGGCGGATCGCTGGGGCTGGGCGGGCCGCTGAAAAGCTTCGGTTCGGGGACGAGCTTTGGCATGAGTCTGGGGCCGCTGCTAAGCTGGAGCTTCCCCAACCGGCCAGTGGTGAAGGCGCGGATCGCGCAGGCCGATGCGCAGGTGCAGGCTGATCTGGCGCGCTTCGACGGGACGGTGCTGGAGGCTTTGCGGCAGACGGAGACGGCGCTGGAAAGCTACCGCCGCCATGCCGAGCAGGCGGCTGCGCTCGACCGGGCGCGGGACAGCGCGGGGGTGTCGGCGGGGCAGGCTGGCAAGCTATTCCGCTTCGGGCGCGGGGATTTCCTGTCCTTGCTGGACGCGCAGCGGTCGCTGGCGGGTGCGGAGGCGTCGGCTGCGGCGGCGCGGGTGCAACTGGTGCAGGATCAGATCGCGATCTTCCTGGCGCTTGGGGGCGGGTGGTCGCGGAAGGATGACGGCGCTCGTTAGGCAGTCCGCTTCACCAAGGCGGGCGGCAAGCAAAAGTCTTCCCCCGGCCTGAGAATCTGTCGGCGGGAAAAGAAAAGACCCGCCGGCCGAACGACCGGCGGGTCATGAAGCACAGGTGCGACCCAAAAGCTTCAGATGATCAATATTGGACGGTGACCGTCACTGCGCGGCGGTTCTGCGCCCAGGCCGTTTCGTCCGATCCCAGCGCGGCAGGGCGTTCCTTGCCATAGCTGACGGTGGTGATGCGGCCGGCGTCGATGCCGAGCGATGCGAGATAATTCTTCGCCGCATTGGCGCGGCGCTCACCCAGCGCGATATTGTAATCGCGGGTGCCGCGCTCGTCGCAATGCCCTTCGATGGTCACGCGGACATTGGGGTTCTGTTGCAGCCAGGCGGCCTGGCTTTGCAGGATTTGCTGGTCCTGCGCGTCGACATCATATTGGTCGGTGCCGAACAGGATGCGGTCCGACGATACCGAGGCGACGAAATCCTCCTGGCTGCCCTTGACCGGGCCAGAGGGCGCGGTCGGGCCCGTGGAAGCCGATGTGTCGCCACCGGGTGCGGGCGGCAATTCTTTCGGCGGCTTCTTGGAGCAGGCGGCAAGAGCCACGATGGCGGTCGCCACCAGCAAGGTGCGGGAAAGTTTCATCGGGTTGCTCCTCAACATTTTCTAAAAGTCGTTACGCAGTCGGGACGATTCGGTTCCGATCATGATGCAGATTAAGGCAGTAGCGGACCCCAGGCCGGGTCGGAGCCGCTCAAGGGCGTGGGTATCCGCCGCTCGTTCACGCCGGTCAGGTCGACCTGCCACACCTGGCTGTTGCCGTCGCGGCCCGGCGTGGTGCGGAAAAATTGCAGCACGCGGCCATTGGGCGACCAGCTCGGTTGCTCGTCCTGCCAGCCATTGGTCAGGATGCGCTCATTGTCGCCCGTGGGCGTCATCACCGCGATCTTGAATTCGCCCGAAATCTTGGTGAAGGCGATCAGGTCGCCGCGGGGGCTCCATTCGGGCGTCGCATAGCGGCCGCCGCCATGGCTGATCCGGCGCTGGCCCGAACCGTCGGCGTTCATGACATAGACCTGCTGGCTGCCGGAACGGTCGCTTTCGAACACGATCTGGCGGCCGTCGGGCGAATAGCTGCCGCCGACATCGATGCCCGGCGCCGTGGTCAGGCGCACTGGTGCGCCGCCGGTGGCGGAGACGCGATAGACGTCGGTATTGCCCGCGATCGCCATGGAGAAGAGGATGTTGCGTCCGTCGGGCGACCAGCGCGGCGCGAAGGTCGGGTTGTTGCTCTCCGTCACCAGCCGCTGCCGTCCGGTGCCGATGTCGTAAATGTAGATGCGCACCCGGTTGTTCAGGTAGCTCACATAGACGATCGACTTGTAATCGGGCGCGAAGCGCGGGGTCAGCGCGATCGACTGGCCATTGGTGATGAAGCGGTGGTTGGCGCCGTCCGAATCCATGATGGCGAGGCGCTTGGTGCGGTTCCCCTTGGGGCCGCTTTCCGCGATATAGGCGATGCGGCTGTCGAAGAAGGGGCTTTCGCCCGACAGCCGCGCATAGATGGCGTCGGCGCATTTATGCGCGGCCCGGCGCCAGTCGCGGGGGGCGACGACATAGCCCTGCCGCGTCAATTCCTGCTTCAGCGCCACGTCGTAGAGATAGCAGCCGACGGTGATGTCCGCCTCGCCGCCCGTGGTGCGCACGAAACCCTGCACCAGCGCCTGATAGGCGCCCCATTTGTCATAGGCGGGACTGGTGACTTCGGGAAAGGCGATGGTCGGGATGCCGTTGGGGCCGGAGGGATCGAACAGGCCCGACCCCTTGAGGTCGGCGGCGATCACTTCCGCGATCTTGCGGCCCAGTTCGGTCGAGCCGCCTGCGGGCGTCGAGACTTCCGCCTGCGCGGGCAGCGCGGGGACGACGATCTTGAGGTTGGAGGAGGATTCGTCCGTCACGTCGACGCTGAGCTGTGCCGAAACGGCGGGCGCGAACGCCAGCAGCAGCGCCCCCAGCGTGGCCCCAAATGCGGCCCGAGCCTTTCCGGTCATGAAGGGTGGCGTCATTGCGATAGCCTCTTGTCGAAGGAGATGCGGAGGGATTTCCAGCCATCATAAAGATCGGGCGGCAGCTTGAAAGGCGCGGCGAGGCGGATCGCCTTTACCGCCAGTTCCTGATGCAGCGTCACCTGCGCGCGGTTGCTGGCGGTGATGCCGGTCGTGTTCACGACCTGCGGCTGGCCCGCCAGTGATCCGTCGCGGGAAAGCTGCACGTCGACGAAGGTGCGGAGCTGCTCGATGTCCGCGCCGCTCGGGGATTTCCAATAGGGCTTGAGCTGACGGCGGATTTCCGCGTCCAGCGCGGCCTTCTGCGCCGGACCCATGGCGGCGGCGGGCGGCGGCGCGGGCTTGCGCGGGGCGTCGTCCTCCGCATTGATGCCCTTGAGGAAATCCTTGCCCAGCAGCGATCCCTTGGGCTTGTCCGCCTTGCCCTGCCCTGAGGCGCGGTTGGGGGAGTCGGGCTTCGGCTTGGCCGCTGGCTTTTGCGATGCCTTGGCGGGCGCGGCGGCAGCGGGCTTTGGCTTTTCGGGCGCGGGTTTCGGCTTGGGCTTGGCTGCGGGCACGTCCTTCTTCGGCGGCGCGGGCGTGGGTTTGGGTGGCGCAGGCTTCGCCACCGGCTTGGGTGGCGCGGGCGGCGCCGGGGTTGGTTCGGGCTGGGGTGCTGGTTCCGGCGCGGGCGCGGGTGAGGCATCCTCGGTCGGGCCTTGTTCCGGCGCGACGCTGGGCGGCGGCGGCTGGGTCGAGACCTGCGGTGCCATGGATTTCAGCGCGACCTCATCCACCAGGCTGACGTCCATCGGCGGCGAATTGAGCTTCAAGGGGTTGGGTGTAGCCAGAAAACCGGACGAGAGCAGGCCGAACAGCAGGACATGTCCCGCCGTCGCCACGCCAAGGCCGATTTTCTCCGCGCGATCCATGGGCAAGACCTATGGCCCCTATTCTGAACCGCTGCTGACAGCGGACCCTTGCTCCGTGCCGGTGCTGACCAGTGCGACCTTGTTCAGGCCTGCACGGTTCAACTCGCCCATGACCAGCATCACCCGGCCATAGTCCAGCCCCTTGTCGGCGCGCAGGAAGATCTGCGGCGGCTGCGCCTTGCCGGCGTTCGCGGACATGATCTCGGCCAGGCGGCCGGGCAGTTCGGCATCGCTGATCTGCGTGTCATCGATGAAGACGCCGCCGTCACGGTCGATCGACACCACGGTGGGCTTCTGGTCCTGATCCAGCCCCTTGGCGCGGGTTTCGGGCAGGTTCACCGGTACGCCGGTCACCAGCAGCGGCGCGGTCACCATGAAGATGATCAGCAGCACCAGCATGACGTCGACCAGCGGCGTGACGTTGATGTCCGCCATCGGCGCGCGATGACGGCCACGGCGACCGGATGGAGGACCGGACATGGCCATTATAACCGCCCCTCCGTCATCCCAGCGGAAGCTGGGATCTCGTGCCTCAAGCGCCGCCCTATCCGGCCTGAGATCCCAGCTTCCGCTGGGATGACGGTGTTGAAGGACAACATCGTCACCGCTGCGCCTCCAACTCGCGGCTGAGCGTCGAATAGAAATTGTCGGCAAAGCGCGTCAGCCCGGCCTCCATCCGGTTGATGCCATGGCTGAACCGATTATAGGCGATCACCGCCGGGATCGCCGCGAACAGGCCGATGGCGGTGGCGAACAATGCCTCCGCAATGCCCGGCGCCACGACCGCGAGGCTGCTGTTCTGTTCCGCCGCGATGGAGGTGAAGGCGCGCATGATGCCCCAGACGGTGCCGAATAGACCGACGAACGGCGCGACCGATCCGATGGTGGCCAGGATGTTCAGCCGATCCGACAGCCGGTCGACCTCCGCGCCGATGGTGCTGGTCATGGCGGTGGACAGGCGGTCGCGCGTTCCGTCGCGGTCGATCACCTTCTGCGCGGTCGAGCGGCGCCATTCGGTGACGCCTGCGGCCATCACCTTGGCGGCGGGAAATTCGGACTTGCCGCGCGCTTCGTAGAAGCGGTCGATATCCTCCGCCTTCCAGAAATCGCGTTCGAAGGCGGCGCTCTGCCTGCTGGCCTTGCGCAGCGTGAAGCTGAAGCCGATGATCATCGCCCAGGTCCAGATGCTGGCCAGCAGCAGGCCCAGCATCACCACCTTCACGACGATGTCGGCCTGAAGGAACAGGGCCAGCGGCGAAATGGTGGCGGCTTGCGCGGCGGTGCCGACAGCAAGGCCAACGTCGGGCATCGAAAGGCTCATGGGTTGATGTCTTCCCCTCTCATCAAACGGCTGAAAATGTCGATCCAGGGCTTGGGTTGCCGGCGCGGGCGGCCCTGGGGCGTCAGAAAGGCGACGGAAACCGTGCCTTGCGTCAGTAATTCCTCATCGCGCATGACCGTCTGATGAATGGAACATGAAGCCGCGCCGACCTTCGTCACGCGGCTCACCACCATCAGGACGTCGTCCAGCCGCGCGGGGCGGCGATAGTGGAGTTGCAGGTCGGTGACGGCATAGACGCCCTCTCCCCCCTCCAGATTGCCGCGCTGGTCGATCCCGGCGATGCGCAGCATGTCCGACCGCGCCCGCTCCATATAGCGCAGATAATTGGCGTGATAGACGAGGCCGGACAAATCCGTATCCTCGAAATAGACGCGCAATGGAAAATGATGCACGGCGGCGATGAACCTTCCGGTCGCCGGCGCGGGCAGCAGGTCTGAAACGGACATGCCGGGGCTTTTAACCATCAAGCAGGCGCGGCGCAAAGCCGGAAATGACCGAAAGAAAAGCGCTCCGCCGACCGTCCAGGGCTTTCCGTCCGCTTTCGCCCGGCCCGGAAGCTCTGGCGGCCCGCCTGTCATGGCGCTACGGGGGCTGGCGACGAGCGATTTTAGTGCAGGAGGGTTTCGGGAATGACGGATATTCGGACAGTGGGCGTGATCGGCGCGGGTCAGATGGGCGCGGGCATCGCGCAGGTGGCGGCGCAGGCGGGCTATGAAGTGATCCTGTCCGATGTTGACCTGCCCCGCGCGCAAAAGGGCCGCGACGGCATCATCCGCCAGTTCGCCAAAGCGGTGGAAAAGGGCAAGCTGGCGCAGATTGACGCCGACGCCGCCATCGCCCGGATCACGCCGGTGGGCGAAGTCGCGCCGCTTGCGGCTTGCCAATTGGTGATCGAAGCCGCGACCGAGCGCGAGGAGATCAAGCGCGCCATCTTCGCCAATGTCGGCGCATTGCTGGCGGACGATGCGATATTGGCGTCGAACACCTCCTCCATTCCGATCACGCGGCTGGCGCAGGCAGCGCCGGATGCGGGCCGCTTCGTGGGCGTGCATTTCTTCAATCCCGTGCCGGTGATGGCGTTGGTCGAGGTTATCCGCGGACTTGCCACCAGCGCTGAAACCGTGGCGGCGGTGGAGCGCTTCGCCGCGAGCCTGGGCAAGCAGGTGGTCCATGCCTTCGACGCGCCGGGCTTCGTGGTGAACCGCATCCTTTTGCCGATGCTCAACGAAGCGATCTTCGCGCTGGGCGAGGGCGTGGGCAGCGTGGTCGATATCGACAAGGGCGTGATGCTGGGCCTCAACCATCCGATGGGGCCGCTGACGCTGGCGGATTTCATCGGTCTCGATACCTGTCTGGAGATCTGCAAGGTGCTTCAGAACACGACCGGCGACCCGAAATATCGCCCTGCACCGCTGTTGGTGAAGTATGTCGAGGCTGGCTGGCTGGGCCGCAAGACGGGCAAGGGCTTCTATGACTATTCCGGCGCGGAACCTGTGCCGACGCGGTAGAAGATTGAGTGCTCCTGCGAAGGCAGGAGCCCAGTCCCGCCATCTGAACTGGGCTCCTGCCTTCGCAGGAGCACGTTTTCCCTACCCCGCGCTCAACCCATGCTTCTTCATGCAATGGCGAAGCTGGTCATAGGTCAGCCCCAATCCCTTCGCCGTCGCACGTTGATTATAACGGAAACGCTCCAGCGCCGCCCGCACGATCGCCGCCTCATGCGCATCCACGGCGGATTTGAGGTCGGTGATCGCGTCATGACCGTTCGCTACGGCAGCCGGTGAGCCCATGGGCGCAGCTTCGACCACCGCCTTCCCGGACATCAACGGCTTGGGCTTCCAGGGCGAGGCGAAGGGATCGAACACGATCGCCGCGATCGGCCGGGTCGGGTCGTTCCAGCGATAGACGGCCCGCTCCACCACATTGCGCAATTCGCGCACATTGCCGGGCCAGTCATGCGCTTCCAGCTCGGCCATGCAGGCGGCGGAAAAGCCGGGCCATTGCGGCCAGGCGATCTCCGCCGCCATGCGCCGTCCGAAATGATCGGCCAGCACCGGGACATCCCCCTCCCGCCCTCGCAGCGGGGGCAAGGTGATCACCTCGAAACTCAGCCGGTCCAGCAGATCGGGCCGGAACCGCCCGGCATCGGCGGCGGCTGGCAAATCCTCATTGGTCGCCGCCACGATCCGCACATCCACGGTCAGCGGCTTCGATGCCCCGATCCGCGTGACCTCCCCATATTCGATCACGCGCAGCAGCCGTTCCTGCGCCGCCATGGACAGCGTGCCCAGCTCGTCCAGGAACAGCGTGCCGCCATCGGCTTCCTCGAACCGCCCGGCCCGTGTCCGCGCCGCGCCGGTGAAGGCGCCCTGCTCATGCCCGAACAGTTCCGCCTCGATCAGCGTTTCGGGCAGCGCCGCGCAGTTCATGATGATCAGCGGCCCGTCCCAGCGCGGCGACAGGCGGTGGAGGCGCTCGGCAATCAGTTCCTTGCCGGTGCCGCGCTCCCCGATCACCAGGATCGGCCGGTTGAGTTCCGCCGCCCGCCCGGCCTGCTCGACCGCATCCAGAAAGGCCAGCGACTGGCCGACGAACTGGGTATTTTTCTCCATGCCCCAACTTATGGTGAAATTTCCCACCTTTCGGCAAGAGCTATTCTTGGACAACCGTAAAAAACGGCGCAACTCCGCCATTTCCGAAAATTGGCACGCCTTCTGCAAAGTCGGAAAGCGAAGCCGCTGACCCATCAAGCGGCACGTCAATGAAGGCCAAGGTTCAGGAGTTTACCATGGAAAAGCAAAGCAACAGCGTTCGCGAAATCGGCCAGTTCCTGTCCGTCGTCATCGCCTCCGTCCTGTTCGGATCGACCCTGATCCTTTCGGCGGTCGGCCCGGCGCGCGCCAGCGAAGTCCCGATGCTCGCGACCCATGATTGCCCCGCGGCGCTGCGTTATCTGGCGTAAGGCCGCACCCAAACAAGTCGTACCAGGAGTGAAGTTCAAATGGGGGCTCTGTTGCAAAGATTGGCGGCAGTCAGAGGTAGGCTGTCGCTCTGCGCCGATCAGGCGGCTGCTGCGAAATGGTGGTTGAGCATGCCCATGGCCTCCGTCAGCGCCGAGGGCCCAATGCCAAAAGCTCTCTCCACAAGGCGCACCTCGCCCCTGATGCCGGGCTGCAGGCACCAGGGGCGAGCCTGTCCTTTGCGCAGGGCTCGCATGACTTCGAATCCCTTGATCGTGGCATAGGCCGTGGGGATCGATTTGAAACCGCGCACCGGCTTGATCAGTATCTTGAGCTTTCCGTGATCGGCCTCGATCACGTTATTGAGATACTTCACCTGCCGGTGGGCCGTCTCCCGGTCCAGCTTTCCTTCGCGCTTCAATTCGGTGATCGCTGCACCATAGCTCGGCGCTTTGTCGGTATTGAGCGTGGCAGGCTTTTCCCAGTGCTTCAGGCCTCGCAGGGCCTTGCCCAGGAACCGCTTCGCTGCCTTGGCGCTGCGGGTCGGCGACAGGTAGAAATCGATCGTGTCGCCCCGCTTGTCGACTGCCCGGTACAGGTAGGTCCACTTGCCCCGCACCTTGACGTAGGTTTCATCCAGGCGCCAGCTCGGATCAAAGCCACGCCGCCAGAACCAGCGCAGCCGCTTCTCCATCTCCGGGGCGTAGCACTGGACCCAGCGATAGATCGTCGTATGGTCGACCGAAATGCCGCGTTCCGCCAGCATTTCCTCAAGGTCGCGATAGCTGATCGGATAGCGACAATACCAGCGCACCGCCCACAGGATCACATCACCCTGGAAATGGCGCCACTTGAAATCCGTCATCGTTCCGTCCGTCCAATCTCCGCCAAGCATGCTCAAGCTTCACGATTTTTGCAACAGAGCCTCCGCGAGATCGTCGAGAGCGGCAACGACGGGCCGGTCCTGATGATGAATTTGAACCGCTACACGCAGGAAGCGGCGGTGGGCGCGCGGATCCTGTGGTGCACGCCCGTGTTTGGCCAGGCCGTGGGCACTCAACATATCGATGAGATTCTCGCGGTCTGGTATCCGACTCACAAAACCTTCCTCGATCTTTCGGATGCGCCCGGGGCTAAGGAAAGCTACCGCCTGAGAGGCGCCTGCGTGGCCTACGCCGTCATCCATCGATGCTCCGGCAGCAACTCTCCGCTCGACGGCAATGGCTAGAACGATTCCTCGATTGACATGATATTCATCATGCGATATGCATCGCCGACCGGGCAGACCAGAAAATCGCTCAAGGAGAATATCGATGAGCCTCGGCGCAAAGCCATTTGGCGAGAAGAAATTCATTGAGATCAAGGGCCGGCGCATGGCCTATATCGATGAAGGGACCGGCGATCCGATCCTCTTCCAGCACGGCAATCCGACGTCGTCCTATCTGTGGCGCAATATCATGCCGCATTGCGCCGGGCTGGGACGGCTGATCGCCTGTGACCTGATCGGCATGGGCGATTCGGACAAGCTCGATCCGTCGGGGCCCGAGCGTTATGCCTATGCCGAGCATCGTGACTATCTCGACGCGCTGTGGGAGGCGCTCGATCTCGGGGACAGGGTTGTTCTGGTCGTGCATGACTGGGGGTCCGTCCTCGGCTTCGACTGGGCCCGCCGCCACCGCGAGCGTGTACAGGGGATTGCCTATATGGAAGCGGTCGCCATGCCGCTCGAATGGGCGGATTTTCCCGAACAGGATCGCGATCTGTTTCAGGCCTTTCGCTCGCAGGCGGGCGAAGAATTGGTGTTGCAGGACAATGTTTTTGTCGAACAAGTTCTCCCCGGATTGATCCTGCGCCCCTTAAGCGAAGCGGAGATGGCCGCCTATCGCGAGCCCTTCCTCGCCGCCGGCGAAGCCCGTCGACCGACCCTGTCTTGGCCTCGCCAAATCCCGATCGCAGGCACCCCGGCCGACGTGGTCGCGATCGTCCGGGACTATGCCGGCTGGCTCAGCGAAAGCCCGATTCCGAAACTCTTCATCAACGCCGAGCCGGGTCACCTGACCACGGGCCGACTGCGCGACTTCTGCCGCACATGGCCAAACCAGACCGAAATCACGGTCGCAGGCGCCCATTTCATCCAGGAGGACAGTCCGGACGAGATTGGCGCGGCGATTGCGGCGTTTGTCCGGCGATTGCGCCCAGCATAATCCGGAACCGGCTCATTTTCTAAGATCCGAACAAACCACAGACGCGGCGACGCCGATCACCCGCGCAGGACAATAGGAGAGACCGACATGAGCGACGACATTAAAGGCTCTGTTGCAAAGATTGGCGGCAGTCAGAGGTAGGCTGTCGCTCTGCGCCGATCAGGCGGCTGCTGCGAAATGGTGGTTGAGCATGCCCATGGCCTCCGTCAGCGCCGAGGGCCCAATGCCAAAAGCTCTCTCCACAAGGCGCACCTCGCCCCTGATGCCGGGCTGCAGGCACCAGGGGCGAGCCTGTCCTTTGCGCAGGGCTCGCATGACTTCGAATCCCTTGATCGTGGCATAGGCCGTGGGGATCGATTTGAAACCGCGCACCGGCTTGATCAGTATCTTGAGCTTTCCGTGATCGGCCTCGATCACGTTATTGAGATACTTCACCTGCCGGTGGGCCGTCTCCCGGTCCAGCTTTCCTTCGCGCTTCAATTCGGTGATCGCTGCACCATAGCTCGGCGCTTTGTCGGTATTGAGCGTGGCAGGCTTTTCCCAGTGCTTCAGGCCTCGCAGGGCCTTGCCCAGGAACCGCTTCGCTGCCTTGGCGCTGCGGGTCGGCGACAGGTAGAAATCGATCGTGTCGCCCCGCTTGTCGACTGCCCGGTACAGGTAGGTCCACTTGCCCCGCACCTTGACGTAGGTTTCATCCAGGCGCCAGCTCGGATCAAAGCCACGCCGCCAGAACCAGCGCAGCCGCTTCTCCATCTCCGGGGCGTAGCACTGGACCCAGCGATAGATCGTCGTATGGTCGACCGAAATGCCGCGTTCCGCCAGCATTTCCTCAAGGTCGCGATAGCTGATCGGATAGCGACAATACCAGCGCACCGCCCACAGGATCACATCACCCTGGAAATGGCGCCACTTGAAATCCGTCATCGTTCCGTCCGTCCAATCTCCGCCAAGCATGCTCAAGCTTCACGATTTTTGCAACAGAGCCTGACGCCCTGCCCAAACCGGTTGAGGCCCCTGTAACCAGCACCCACGAGTTCTGGATCGGCAGCGGTTTCATGCGCTTTCCAGAGCCTTGTACAGGGCGGTTTTCCCGATCTTGAGCCGAGCCGCCGCCTCACGAACAGTTAGGCCCGCTGCGATGTGCGCCCGCGCCTTGCGCAGCTTGTCGGGAGTGACGACAGGGCGGCGACCGCCCTGACTACCGCGCTCGCGCGCGGCTCGCAGGCCAGCATGGGTGCGTTCCCGGATCAGATCGCGCTCGAATTGGGCAAGCGAGCCGAAGATGTTGAATACCAGCATCCCGCCTGACGTGGTGGTATCGATCTGCTCGGTGAGCGAGCGGAAACCCACGCCGCGCGCCGCCAGCTCGCCGACTTTCTCGATCAGGTGGCTCATCGAACGCCCAAGACGATCGAGTTTCCAGACCACCAGCGTGTCGCCGGTACGCAGATAGGTGAGCGCCTCGGCCAGGCCGGGCCGATCGGCTTTTGCTCCAGATGCATAATCGTCGAATATGCGATCGCAACCGGCAGCGCTCAACGCGTCGAGCTGGAGCGCCAGCTTCTGGTCTGCGGTCGAGACGCGCGCATAGCCGATCAGCGCCACATGCTGCCCGATCGTGTCCGTTTTCCCATCATTTTGCGATCTTGTCCGAATCGCCATCACAGGTCCAGAGTTGACGGACATATTCATCCTGGCCGCCAGAGGACCGTCTGACGGACAGGCACAGAGAAGGAGATGATGTTGGCGAGGCGGCGACTGGTGAGCCCGGAAATCTGGGCGGGGCATTATGACGCGCCGCTCGATGAGCGCGAGATTGCACGTCACTATACGCTGACCAGCGACGATCTGGAATTTGTCGGCCGCCGTCGCGGCGATGCCACCCGGCTCGGTTTCGCGATGCTCCTGCTCACCATGAGATGGCCTGGCCGTGCGCTGGAAGCGGGCGAAGTCCCGCCCGCACCCGTGCTCGCTTATGTGGCCCGCCAACTTGGTGTCGCGCCCGAAGCCTTTGCGGCCTATGCTCATCGGGACCAGACCCGTCGCGAGTATCTCGTTGAAATCCGACGATCGCACGGGTTCAGGATCTTCGACCGCGACGCCTTCCGTGAAGTTGTCGCCTTCTCGATCCCGATCGCGCAGACCATCATCCATCCCGGCCAGATGGCAGGGGTCATCGTCGATGAACTCCGCCGTCGGCAGATCCTCCTGCCTTCTTCGTCGATTCTCGAAGCGGTACTGCGACGGGCTCGCCAGCAAGCTGAACAGCTTACCTATGAAGTGCTCACAAATGGCCTGCTGCCCGACACACTACAGGGCCTGGACGATTTGCTGGCGCGACGGTCGGGGCAGGCCACCACATGGCTATCCTGGCTACGCAATGCGCCACAGTCGCCGGCAGCGCGCAACATCCTGCGCCTGATCGAACGGCTCGCCTATGTCCGCGCACTGGGCCTCGATCGCGGTCGGGCCGACATGATCCCGGCTTCGACTTTTGACAGGCTGGCGGACGAGGGCAGCCGCATCACGCCCCAGCATTTTGGCGAACTCAATGCCCTGCGCCGACATGCGACGCTGGCGGCAACCGGCATCCGCCTTGAGGAAAGCCTGACCGACGCGGCCCTGACGATGTTCGACAAGCTGTTGGGCAGCATGGTGCGCCGCGCCGAAAACCGGACCCGCGACAAAGCCCTCAAGACGGTGCGCGAGCTGCAGGGCCATCTCCGGACGCTCACAGGGTCTTGCCGTATCCTCATCGACGCGCATACCAACGGCGTGGACTCGCTGGCGCAGATCGAGGCGCTGGACTGGCAGCGCTTCGCCATGGCGGTCGAGCAAGCCGAAGTGCTCGGGCGACCGGAAACCGTCGATCGCACCGCTGAATTGATTGATCGGCATCGCACGGTAAAGCTCTTTGCCGGCCCCCTTCTCAACACCTTTGAATTTCGCGGCGCCGGCGCGGTGCAGGGACTCCTGTCGGCGCTGGCCATTATCGCGGAGCTATACCGGACCGGCAAACGGCGCTTGCCTGATCGCGTGCCGCTGCGCTTTGTACCATCAGCATGGCGGCCGTTCGTCCTGCGGGATGGCATCATCGACCGTGCCGCATATGAACTATGCGCCTTGTCCCAGCTACGCGAGCGGCTGCGAGCGGGAGACATATGGGTCGCGGGAAGCCGCCAGTTTCGTGATTTCGACAGCTACCTCATACCACCGGCCACCTACGCGGCGCTTCGCGAGAAGGGGCCGCTGCCGCTCGCCATCGAAACGGACTTTGAGCGCCATATCGAGGAAAGGCGCACCAGGCTCGATACGGCGATCGAACAGGTAACGGTCCTCGCGCGACAGGGCGAACTGCCCCAGGTCAGACTTGACGAAAACGGCCTCATCATCTCGCCGCTGAAGGCGGCAACGCCGCCCGCCACCGAGATGGCCCGTCGCGCCGCCTATGATCGGCTGCCGCGCGTGAAGATCACCGATCTCCTGCTTGAGGTCGATGCCTGGACCGGGTTCAGCGAATGTTTCATCCATCGGCGTTCGGGCCGGCAGGTCGACGATCGCAATGCTTTGCTCACCGTCATCCTTGCCGATGGCATCAATCTCGGCCTCACGCGCATGGCGGAAACCTGTCGGGGCGCAAGTTTGCGCCAGCTCGCCCATCTTCACGACTGGCACATCAGCGAGGCCGCCTATGGTGAAGCGCTGGGAAGACTGATCGACGCCCATCGCACCATGCCGCTCGCCGCGCTGTGGGGAGACGGCACCACCTCGTCGAGCGACGGACAACAATTTCATGCCGGGGGTCGTGGGGCCGCGATCGGCGACATCAACGCGCGCAGCGGCAACGAACCGGGCGTCGCCTTCTACACCCATGTCTCGGATCGATATGATCCCTTTGCGAGCCGGGTGATTGCGGCGACTGCCGGCGAAGCGCCCTATGTGCTGGATGGCTTGCTGTATCACCAGACGGGCCTGACGATCGAGGAGCACTACACCGATACGGGTGGAGCATCGGACCATGTGTTCGGCCTCATGCCCTTCTTCGGCTACCGCTTCGCCCCGCGCCTGCGCGACATCAAGGAGCGTCGCTTGCACCTCCTGCCTGGCCAGGAATCTGGCCCCTTGCTCGGCGGCATGACGGCCGAGCCGATCGCATTGGGTCATGTCGCCGCGCATTGGGACGAACTGCTGCGGTTCGCCACATCGATCCGTACCGGCACCGTCACCGCTTCGGCGATGCTGCGCCGCCTGTCCGCCTATCCGCGACAGAATGGACTGGCCCTCGCGCTGCGCGAGCTTGGCCGCCTCGAACGCTCGATCTTCATGCTCGACTGGCTGCGCGACATCGATCTGCGCCGGCGCACCCAGGCGGGCCTCAACAAGGGTGAAGCCCGCAACGCGCTCGCTCGCGCGCTCTTCTTCAACCAGCTCGGCGAACTGCGCGATCGGCGGTTCGAGAACCAGACCTATCGCGCATCCGGCCTCAACCTGCTCGTCGCCGCCATCATCCTGTGGAACACCCGCTATCTCGAAATGGCGTTGGCTGACATCGCAACGCCCGACGAGATTGCACGCCACATCGCGCCATTGGGCTGGGAGCATATCTCGCTGACCGGCGACTATAGCTGGAATGTCGAAGATCGGCCTGATCCGGATGCCCTGCGCCCCCTGCGCGCCGTCAGTTCCCTGCTCGCCGCGTGATGTTCGCCCTCCGTTCTCCCTTAGCGTGCAGATACGTCACTTTCGTGTAGTGACCCCTACAATGGTCGCACCCGTCTGGGATGGCTACGCGAATGGCCGGAAGCGCCATCGGCGTCGAACCTGAAGGGGATCGTCGAACGGCTCGACGCGGTGCGCGGCATCGGGATCGCAACCGATCGGGCACGACGTATCCATGCCGCCCGCTATGCCGTCATCGCCCGGACCGCCGGCATCGTCACTGCGCAACACCTCCGGCGTCTCGAACGCCCGCGCCGACTCGCGATGCTGGTCGCCTCCATGATCGAGATGGAGGCGGCGCTGACCGATGCCGCCTTGGTCATGGTCGAGAAGATGGTGGGGGCGCTGTTCCGCCGCGCCGACCGTACCCGGTCCGACCGGCTGCTCGGGCAGGCACGGATGCTGAAAGACACGGCGCGCTTTCATGTCCGGCTCGGCCGCTTGCTGGTCGATGCACGCGCGAGCGGACGCGACGCCTTTCGCACGATCGATGACCGGGTGGGCTGGGATCAGCTCGAACGCAGCATCCGCTTCGCCGAGGATCTGACGCGTGCGGCCGATGACGGTCTGGAGGAAGTGGTCGAACGCTACCCTGCCGTGCGGCGGTTCGCCCCGACCTTCCTCGCCGCCTTCACCTTCCGGACCGCGAGATCGGGCGATCCGCTGCTCGGCGCGATCGAGGCGCTGCGAACGATGTACCGCGACGGCCGATCGGTCCTGCCGAAGCGTGTGCCGACCAGCTTCATCAAGCCACGCTGGCACAAGGTCGTGCAGCCGGCCGAAGGGACAATCGACCGCCGCGCCTATGAGATCGCGGTGATCGTCCACCTGCGCGAACGGCTCGGATCAGGCAGCATCTGGGTAGATGGCAGCCGCGCCTATCGCACGCTGGACGATTACCTGCTGCCGGTGCCCGCCTTTGAGACGATGCGCACCGATAGCGATCTGCGCCTCGCCGTGCCGTCCCGTTTTTCTCAATGGTATGAGGAACGGCGCGCGATGCTGACCCAGCGCATGACCGAGGTGGAGCGCGCAGCCGCGGCCGGCGAACTGGTCGACGTAACGATCGAGCGCGGGCAGTTGTTGATCTCGCCGATCCGGCGATCTCCGTCCGACGATGCCGAGGCGCTGAAGGCCCGGCTCTACGCGATGCTGCCGCGTGTCCGCATTACGGACCTGCTGGTTGAGGTCGCCGCGTGGTCGGGCTTTGCCGACCGTTTCGTTCATGCCCGCAGTGGCGAGCCGGCCTCTGACCAGTCCGCGCTGATGGGGTCGATCCTCGCCGATGCGACCAATCTCGGCCTCGGGCGCATGGCGGAAAGCTCGCGTGGGCTGACATTGTCACGCCTGCGCTGGACTGCGGAATGGCATGTGCGCGATGAAACGTACCTGTCGGCGCTGGCGGCGATCGTAGACTGCCACACCGCGCATCCGCTCGCCCAGGTCTGGGGACCGGGCGACACATCGTCCTCGGACGGGCAGTTCTTCCGCGCCGGCGGTCAGGGCGAGGCGCGCGCCGATCGCAACGCCCGCTACGGCAGCGAACCCGGCGTGCTGTTCTACACCCACGTCACCGACCGCTTCACGCCGTTCCATACCAAGGTCATAGCCGCCAATGCTGGCGAGGCCGCGCATGTCCTCGACGGCCTGCTCGATCATGAGAGTGAACTGGTGATCCGCGAACATGCGACCGATACCGCCGGGGCGGTCGATCATGTCTTCGGCTTGTGCCATCTGCTCGGCTTCCGCTTCGCACCGCGTATTCGCGACCTCAACGAACGCCGCCTGTATAGCCTGTCGTCGCTCGATCCTTGGCCGACGCTGCGCCAACTTGTCGCGGGCCCGGTCAACGTTCGCGCGATCGAAGAGGATTGGGACGAGACGCTGCGGCTCGCCGCCTCGATCCGCGCCGGCACCGTCAGTGCCTCGGTCATGCTGCGCAAGCTGGCGGGTTTCCCGCGTCAAAACCCCGTCGCCCGCGCGCTGCGTGAGATCGGGCGGATTGAGCGCACACTGTTCATGCTCGACTGGTTCGACGATCCCGAACAGCGGCGTCGCACCGGCAGCATCCTCAACAAGGGTGAGGCCCGCAACGCGCTCGCCCGCGCCATCTTCTTCAACCGCCTCGGCGAACTGCGCGACCGCACCTTCGAGAACCAGCGCCATCGTGCCTCTGGCCTGACCCTGCTCACCGCGGCCGTCACGCTCTGGAACACCGTCTATCTCGACCGCGCCGTCCGGCATTTGCGCGCCAGCGGTGTCGAGGTGCTGGACGAACTGCTTGCCCATGTCGCGCCATTGGGCTGGGAGCATATCGGCCTCACTGGCGACTATCTGTGGAGCGAGATGGACAAGCCCCGCGAGCGGTTCAGGCCGCTCCGCCTCCATCGGAACGGTCGGGATGCTTAGCGTACGTTTTCGAACATTCTCTCACCGGCCCCCTCCAGCTCCGCTTCCGAGATCGGCCCGAGCAGCTTCTTTGCCCAGGCGGCCCGAATGACCCGCCTGTAGATGAGCGTGATGCTGTTGGGGTGCAGCCGTTCGGTGCCGATCGCCGCGACCGACCCATCAAAATGCGTTTCGACCCGGCGGAACAGCGGTCCTTTGCGGATGCCTGCCTTCTCGCGCCATCTCGCGATCGCATCCATCGTCGCAGGCGAAAGATAGGCATAGGCCCCCTCCCCTTCCCGGTCGGTCTTGCTCGACGGAATGAACAGCGTGCCCGCGCCATCGCTGTCCGGCCCTTCGATATGTCCGACCTCGATCGCCACCAACTCGGACCGGCGCGCCCCGGCGTCATAGGCCACGCGCAGCAGGGCGGCGTCCCGCAAGCCCAGCTCGTCCCGACGGCATGCCTTCAGGAGATGGACAAGGCAAACGCCCGACGGCGGGCTGTCGAGATCCGCGATGTCACCCTTGAAGCGCAGCGCGCGCGCCTGGCGCTGGCGGACGCCGAGCGATTTGCGCGCCGCTTTCATCTCGAGCTTGACCAGCGGTGCGGCGGTGGGATCGGCAATGCCCGCCATTCGGTATGCCCAACCGACGTTTACGATGTAGCGTTCAATCGTCGCCATCGCCCGAATCGTTTCGTCGGACAGCTCGAGCCCAGCAAGCGATCGAACCCAGCGGGAGACGTCGTGTGGCTTGGCCGACGGCGGGTCGAGGCGATTGCGGCGGCACCATTGTCCCCAGATGGTCAGGTCCGATCGGAACGCGCGGCGTGTATTATGCGACCAGCCCCGGACGGCAGCAGACACAAGTTCCGCATCGATCGGCGCAGATGCACCGACCAGGTCGCGCACGTCGCGCACCACCAAGTCGAGCACAGCGCCATCGCGCACGTCCATGGCTGCCGAAAGCGTCATCGGGAGCGTCTCGTCACGCGCCCCCTGTCAGATCGGCAGGACGCGCCCTCCAACGATCCTGATCGTGGCGCCGCCATTCGGGGTCGATCGCCATCACCTCGCGATCGAGGATCTCGACGATGCGCTGCGCGGCTGGCCTCCCGAGCAGCACGTCCGCCGCGTCGTAGATGCCGCGGCCGTAGCGGCCGACGAGCAATGCCGCCAACCCCGGCGTTTCTTCTCCGCGCGATACGGCAACTGCCCGGCTTCGCGCATAATCCGTTACCAGCGCGGTGAGCTTACCTTCTGCGGCATGTTCGTCCATTGACTTCTCCGTGCTCTAGCCGTTGGCCGCGAGCGCATTCAGGCTTCTTGGTCCACTTTCACCAAGGCCGACTGGCCTTGTGAAGCGCGATATCCGTCACCGCGAAATCCTTGCCCGTGCACAGCAGCGGCTCGCCGCGTTCTCTGGCCACAGCATAGACCATAAGGTCGAGCAGGTTGAGCGGTCCGCCATTGCCGTTCCCAGAACCGTAAAGCGGTTCGGCTTCGTTTGCGATCCTCGCGTGGTCATGCGTGAACGCCAGTGTCGCGCAGCCGCGGCGTTCGAACTTGGCAAGCATATCCTCAGCTTCGGCCCGCAGACCAAATCGCTGGTTGCTCGCGACACGCACAAACTCAACCATGGCGGGTGCCGGAATTCCGCCTCGTTCGGCGACGATCGCCTCGACCAGCGCCTCACTGCCCTCCTCGCCCGTCAGCACCGCGATCAGCGCCGAAGTATCAATGATCATCGGGGCAACCCGTCCTCGTCCCAAAGCTCGGCGTCAATCTCCGCCATGGTCGGATATGTTCGCTTGGGGACGCGCGCTTGGATCGCCCTAATCTCCGCAAGGAACGCGTCTCGGTCCTTTTCCTTTGGCAGCGGCATCCGGTCCAGCGCCTCTTCGATAATTTCAACCTGGCTGCGGCCGTCGCGGGCGAGCAGTTCGAGGCGCTTGAGCGCATGATCGGAGCGGATGGTGATGGCGCGCTGTTTGCGGCGCGGCGGATGATGGGCGGCAGTAGCCACGACGGCACTCCTACGGTTCAGATTTGATCGGCCCCTGATTATAGTGGCCGTGCTGCTACAGCGCAAGCACGGTTCATCTAATGTTGATAACGATCCATTATCAACACTAGGCATCCGGGCATACTTTACTGAACTTTGCTTTCAGTTCACTATTGGGCATGGCTGACATGCCCTCGCCCGCCTCTTATGGCCCCGATTATACCCCACAAATGGCGGCAGCCATAGCGTCTTGCACCGCGTCCATTTCTCGCCTGGATGCCCGAATTTTGTGAACGGACAAAGAAGACTGCATCAGTTGCCCAACGTCGCTCTCGTCTGACAGACAGACTTTACTGCAGCGGCATCATTTTCTGACACCTTTCAGCATGCGCGCGGCTGCGTTCGAGGATGGTGCCAGCTTGCGACCGTATCGGAGCGCGGTCGCGGTGGAGGTCCAGCGCAACGCCTGCGCGATCGGCCCCGCATCCTCGCCGTTGGCAAACAAATCCTGGGTCAGCCCGACCCGCAGCGAATGCGTGCTGAGCGCCTTGACCGCCTCGTCCAGATGGACGCCCATGAGATCGACCAATCCCTGATCGGCCGCGGCCAGCGCGGTGCGCTTGATGATCAGCCGCACGGCCGCCGGGGTCAGCGCATCCTTGCCAATTTTGTAGGTCGCACTCGCCGACCGCGCGGGCTGGGCCGCCATGCGCTCGCGATCGACGAGCGCATGCAAGGCCAGATCGCCGATGCTGCGCTCGCGCCGCGCTGCGCGGGCCTTGGTCCGGGTCACCACCACCCTGCGGAACAGGACTCCCCCCCGGATCGAGGCGGCTTCCCGCCACAGGGTCACGCGCCGCATCGTATCGGGCGAGAGCCACACAAAGGCCCCCTTCCCCTCCTGGTCGGTTTTTGAGCGCGCCAGCTCGAGCAGACCGGACCCGTCCTCTTGGCCTTCGATCTGCTCAAGCTCAACGGCCACCACCTCCGACACGCGCAGCCCCGCATCATAGCCCAGAGACAAGAGCGCCGCATCGCGCAGCCCCACGACATCGCGACCGCAGGCCTCGAGCAAGACCGACAGCGTGAACCCCTTGACCGCTTGCTCCCCGATGCCTTCGCCAAAGCGCAAGGGTCCGGCCTGGCGCTGGTGGGCTCCGACCCGGCGCCGCAGGCCCCGCAGCGCATCGCGGACCACGCCGGCACCGACCCGGTTGGGAAGCCCGAGGAGGTGATGGGCCACCGCCAGCGAGGACAGGCGCCTGGAAACGGTCGCGGGCTTGAGCCGCCGCGCCTCGCAATCCTCGATATAGGCCACGAGCCGCGTTTCGCTGGCGGGCAAGCCAATCCCGCTCTGTTTCGCCGAGAAACGCGCGTAGCAGTCGAGATCGACCGCCAGCGCCTTGATGCTGGCGGGGGCCCGCGCCTCGAGGCTCTTGCGAAAGGCGAGCGCGTCCAGGCCGGCGCCTTCCCCCGTCAATTCCTGGAGCAAGGCGACGAGTTGGGCCTCGCGATCTTGTGCGGAACCGGAGTGGCGCCGGGGCAGTGTGGCCTCGCCCGGCGCCAGCACCGTCACGATCTCCTCGGAAACCACAGCTTTCGGCTTCGGCGGGCGCTGTGCCCGCGCAGACACTGGCAAGGCGGATTTCGCGCTCACTGTGTCGCTTCAAGCCTAGTCCCGGACTCGCAAGCCGTTGCATTGGCCTCAACCGCGTTTGCCGCTATAACCAGACTGTGATCTGTGGAACCCATTTGGTCAGAATAGAACCTGACTTGCGCGGTGCAAGACTCTGTCGCTGGCGAGAACGTCCATCCAGCACCGGCAGGAGCATGGCATCAGGGATCTGCGACGGCTTCCAGTCCGGCCTTATTGGACCAGAGTCCGGTCTTATTAGGACAGAATCCGGCCTTATCGGGAAAAACCCGCCCACTGCCACGGAGCGCGGGGAGTCCGGTCTTATTGGGAAAACGACACTTCGTCGGAAGATCGCGGCAAAAATATCGAAGTCACTATCGATAAGGCTCCATTATCGTTAGTTCATAAAAAGGCGTGCCATGGCTGGTGCAGTGAAGTCGATTTAACTAGACTTGAGAGATGCAGGACCTTTCAGCGCCATTGATCCCCATGAATCCGCTCCAGTCGGACGAAGACGCGCCCCTCGACGCACTCATGGCGGCGCGGGTGCGGGCCTCGCTTAGCTGGGGCCACCTCCAAGGTCGCTTGGCCCATGTGCCGCTGCAAGTGGCGCACCATTTCTGCTGTGCCTTGACCCGGCTCCTGCTCGTCGAGGCCCTCGGCCACTCTGGTTTTCCGGGTGCCGAAGGCTGGTTTACGCCGTGGTTCTGCGGCCTCGAACCGGTGCCGGACACCACAGTCCAGGCCACAGCTCCCGCATCGCTGGTCGCCGACACGCTGCTGTCCGAACTCTCCCTGTGCGCCTGGTCACCGCTGGCGCAAGCGGCCGCGCAGATCCGCGCTGCAGCGCGCTTCGATCGCGACGATCGGAGCGAGCCGCCTGAAATCCTACCCGCGTTCGCCGTCGAACAAGCGGCCAGGCTGGCCGAGCTCCTCGCCAGGGGGAACGAGGACGACTGGCCGCTCACCCCGCTCGATCGCCTGCATGGCGCGGCCGCAGATTCCCCGCATTTCGCCCCTCCTGAGCGGAACCGGCAGCTGCTCGCCCTGCCCTCTGGACCGATGGTGTTCGAGCAGACCAGGCCCGGCATGGCGCTGTGGGCGCTGGATCTCGTGGCCGGTCCCCTGATCGCCCGCGCCAACCCTGGCGCCCGCCCCCTCCCCTTGCCCGGAACCGTGCGCGCCGAAGCGCTCCGGCCCGAATTGTGGCCCCGCGAACGGGCCATCCTCGTCGCCCAGGCCGCCGGACAAGCCGCGCAGCGCCTCTGCGAGCAACTGGATGCGGCCCATGCGCGCGTGCAGGACATGCAGCAACCCCTATCCGGCCTGCGCTCGACCTCGCGCGCCCCGCTGCTTTACCGGCTGCTCGCCGGCTTTGGGCCGCTGCGCCCGCTCCAGATCGAGCAGGCCCTCGCCGTCTCGAAAAATGGCGTGCGCGATCTCGTGGCGTCCCTCGTCCATGCGGGTCTGGCCGAAACAAGCCTGCACCGCCATCAGACGGTCGTCCGGGCCTTGCCGCCCCGACGTGCGCCCACTGTCCCGGCGACAGAGCATGAAGAACTGCCCGACAGTCCTTATGCCGAACACGATGCGGCCATGGCCGATCTCGACCGCTTGTTGGCCCGCTCGGATGCCTCACGGCCATGAGCTGGTCAATCGCACAGCAACGCAAGCGCCGGATCGGCCCAACAGCCGATGAAGGAGACATTGGACGCGCTGAACAGGTTGTTTGGACAGGCACGCCGGCGATCGGCCAAAAATAGCGGCAAATGATTGGTTTTGAACGAAAAATTAAATTGCCCGTAAAGGCCCCTTAGGGCGCGAAAAGCGCGCCTTGGGTAGTCATGGGTGCCCAGATGCCGACATTGAGCTCTACGGGCCTCTGAGGGCAAAATTGAGCCTAGACAGTCATTCCCAACGATTGCCAGGGTGATAACCCGCCAAATCGAGCGGGATCCGAAAGAGGGGATCAGCAAAACGCTCCTTGAGCCGCGCCCGCAGAAGATCGACGTCACCGTGGCAGCCCGCCCATGGATCGCCGCCGCAATGCCCGACCAGGACCGCATCATCTGCCATCCCGGATTCTTTCAGATAGGACAGCGCCTCCTGGAAACCGCGCAAGCAGGTCTGCGTCAGCGTCTCAGCCCCGGCACTGGCGGCCGCGCGACGGAGGCGCACCTCACGCGCCAGCGCCACACGCGACTTGAGCGCCATATTCCGCGAATACACAAAAACGTAGTTCCGCTTGGCTCGCTCCAATTGCTGGCCGACCGCGTCCAGCATCCGTCGCTTTCGCTCAAGCTGCCGCAGGCCAATCCTTGCGATCGTCGTCATCAGGTCCGATAATTTGGGTTTGACCCCGCGGCGCACCCGGACGGGTGACGCGACGCGCGCGGGCCGCGTCGCGAAGCGGAAAATCTGCTCCAACTGCCCGGCTTCCAATCCTTCGGTGCTGTGGACGGCCGCCAGGAGCAGGTGGCGCGCAGGCGCATAATGGAAGTGGTTGCCGACCAGCGTCGCCCGATAGCGCGGCGAAACGATCTCGGTCCGGGGGCGAAGACCGCGAACATGCTCGCGCGAAAGGGTCCAACTCCAGGTCAGACGCGTTTTGACGAAAGTAAACCGCGCCATGTCCGCGCGGGTTCGCTCGACCCTTTCCTCCAGCAACCTCCGCGCGACGTTGACGCGTCCCAGCGCCATGATCCCCCGCAAATCGGTCAGCAACAACATATGGGTTTGGCAGCAGGTCGCCACGCGCAAAATCCAGCTCCGCTCGATCCGCCATGGCTCGCCGGCTACCAGCCATTCATGCCAGCACTGGGCGCAGCCAATCGAGCGCAGCGCCCGTGGCAAGAGATCGGCCTTCCCGCAGCCCACGAACGTCCCGACAACCGCCTCCTCGGGTACCATCGTCGCCCAAGCCAGCCGTTCAACCATGACTTGACGCTGCTCCGGCACGCCAGCGGTCAAGGAGGCCAGGTCACGACCGGCCAGAGCCGCGTCGATCCCGAGATGGTGAAACAGTGCTTTGGAGGTGGTGTCATGACGCTCAGCCAAGCGCCGCAACCAGGATTCGAAACATTCTTCGGGCAGCGGTTTGACCCGAAATGCCAACGGTTCGATTTCCTGCCCCCTCATTCCGGGCTGTAGGGCGTAAAGAACTGCAAGGCCTGGCTGATATCGTCTTGCGTCACCAGCGCACGGTCGTGCCGTTTGGCGACCTTTCCAGACCAGCGCAGGATCCGCTTGAAATTCCCGGTGACCCCGCCGCTTTCGCGCCAAATGCGCTCGGCAAAAGCCGGTTCGGCCAGATGATCGGGTTCTACCATTCCCATCCCGCGGGCCAACGCCCTGATCAGGCGCTGCGAGGGTTCGCCTGGCGCCCATAACGGCAATTGGAGCATGATCGAGCGGTACGCCAGTTCGACATCGTCGGCAAAGATCTGCCGGGCGACTTCGAGGCCCGCCACGACCAGGGGCACATTGCCCGCGCTCATCAGGAAACGGAACGCATCAAGCGTGTCGCGGCGCGCGACGCCGCTGGCCGTCAGCATCACGTGAACATTGTCGATCGCAACCAGCCTCGTACCCTGTTCGGCAAGCAGATCCACCACCTTCAGATCGGCGGTTTTGTGCGTGTTCGAGCGGATCGGCCAGCCCTGTTTCCAGAGCAAGGCGAGGTTGATCTTCAGCGAGGTCGGGCTCGAGGGAATGACCGTCCGTAGCATGGGCTGATACCGCGCCTCGCCCCAACTGGCTGGCTCAGGAAATGCCTCGGCCAGGCGCCGCTGGGTTTCGCGCAGGATCGAGGTCTTGCCCATGCCGGACTGGCCGGTGAGCACGATGCAGGTTGGGCGTTCCTCGGGATCGTCATGGGCAACGTCGACAATCGTCTCGACGGCGTCGCGGGCTTCGGCAAAATCGATCCAGAATGCGGAGGATGGTGCCGACAAAGGCGCTGTATCAGCGGCGCTCATATCCGCTCCTGCAACCAGTCATCCTCGCCCAGATCCGCGACCGATTTCCACTGAACCGGCGGTTTTTCGGGCTCTCGGGGGATCCGCAGGTCCGCCAGCGTCGTCCCCTCCCCTTCCCGGCGCTTTGCCTGGCGTCTTGCCTCCTTCGTGCGAACGCGGGCGCGATGGATTTCCTGATTGGCGGCCGCGATCGCCCGCGCGGTCGCCGCGCGACCGCCATCTGCCTGATAGGCCCTGCCCAAGCCCCTGACCCTCGCCCTGGCGGCTTCCCAATCCGCCTCCCCAACGTCCGGATACTCGCCGGTTATCGGCAGTTCCACATAGCCGCCGTCCAGTTCGGCATAAACATGGCGGATCGTCCGCTCATCCCAGCTGATCTCAACCTTTTGGCCTGTAGGCGCTTGCAACCGTAGCAGCTTCTGCTCGCAAACAGCGCCTTTTCCTGCCCAGATTACCTGACAACGAGCCGACTATGCTGCTCACGCTATCCGACAATGTGCTCGCCATCATCCGCGTCTGCTCGCAAACGGCAAAGGGCCGCTCATGGTATCTGCCAACTACAAAGTCGAGATTAGCAGTCATTTGCTGATGCGCGATGCTCACGCAGCTTTGTGGAACCCAAGATCAGAAAGTACACGATGGGGCAAACCACCATCAGCATCACTGCTGGATCGGTAGCCCATCTCGTTGGGCCATCGCTGTCCGGCTCACTTGCTACCGCGAGCATGAGCGCGATTGATCCTCGCACAGCGGCGTAGGTGGCAGGAACAAGCAGGATGTGGAGAAGCCACCCGTAGCGGAACCGCATGGCGCCAAACCAGCAGAGTACAGCTATGGCGGGTGGAGCGAGTGTGGCGGCTACGAAGCCGCAGAACCAAATGGCAAACCCTGCCGGAGTCAGCGTATCGCGATAGTAGCTGGCGATCCCATCCGGTCGCAATCCGAGAGCGACGAAAGAGCCTGCGACGACAACGGCACCCAAAGCCGTCAGTCCGACGCCACGCAATGTCCCGTGTCTCGGCATCAATCTATGCAATCCAGTAAGCCATTGATCAGGCTGCTCGCACTTTGGCTCGGAAGAAGGTCGTTTCCGACCCAATCAGATCGGGGTCGATCCCGCTCTCCTCGGCGGCCAGTTGCTGGATGATCCGCCAAATCTCGGGGGCGGTGAGGCGCGCGCCGTCGCGGGCAAGCCTGCCACGGTTCTGCTCCGTGACCAGTCGGGCGAGATCGCCGATAGTGTCGCACCTCCGAGGTAATCGCCGGCGGTCGAGGTGCCGTAACCATAGCCCCGCGTAGGCGCTCGCTCCAGCAGCGAAGATGCGAAGGGGAGGTGCCAGCGTCGTGAAGGCGAGGATCGCGACCGCGACAGCGAAGCAGAGACCACTGACAATCCCAAGCCATCCGGCTCGCGTCGCCGGCATCTTGAGGTCGGTATCGGCTTCCAGGTCGCTGAACGCTTGGCGCAGCTTCCCACCGATCAGCGGCGCCAACGGCGCATCCGGCCCGACGTGCCGGCCAAGCCCGAGCGCGCGTCGAAGCCTGTAGAACGTCATCTGCGTGGCGCATGTCGTGCCGCCCCCGCTGTAGGCTGCGACATGCGCGACGACATGGTCACGCACCTCGCCGAACGTTGTCCAAGGCAGGTTCGAGCGCAGGCGCAGATCGAAGGTGCGCTCGATTGCGAGGAAGAAGTCGGTGTCGTCGCCATCACCGACCCAGCCAACCGTATCGAGCACCTGCATGAACCCGGCTCCTCAGCGGTTCTGCAAAACGACCGTTTCTGACGAGCCGATCGCCTTGCTGGGCCGGCAACGTAAATCTGCGGGCCGCACTTTGTCAAAACTGTTCTGGAAACCCGCGTCGCAAAACGGTATGCCCCGCACGAGTTTGGAGAAGATCAGACGCTCATGCGGGTCGGCTATGCCAGGGTCAGCACCAGCGACCAGAACCCCGAGCTCCAGCTCGATGCGCTGCGGCGGGCCGGCTGCGAGCGGGTGTTCACCGAAAAGGCGTCGGGCGCGCGCGATGACCGGCCCGAACTGGCGCGCATTCTGGAAGACGTGCTGCGCGCAGGCGACACGCTGGTTGTTTGGAAGCTCGACCGCCTCGCCCGCTCGCTCAAGAAGTTGATCGCCACGGCCGAGGATCTGGAGCGCGAGAAGATCGAGCCTGACGGCGAGCGCCTGGTGCCAATAATGGCGATATTTGATCCGAACGCCCTTGGGGTGGACGGTTAACGACGTCGAGGGCAGGAACTGGCGGAAAAGCTGGTCGGAATTAACCGACAAAGGCAGCAGCGGGCCGTGCCTCGCTGCTTCCCGCTCCCACATCTGAGCCGGGCACAGGCCCCCCAGCGCGCTATGCGGCGTGTAATGATAGATCGCGATCTGGCACAGGAGCCAGCGCTCGAACTCCGCAAGGGTCATCGCCGCTTCAGCCTCAGCATCATGCCCGTCACGTGCCAGGACGTTTGATCCCGTCGCTCCGGGCAAAAGCCGCAGCTTTCCGACCATTGTTCCGATCAGCCGCTCGATATGGCCGCCCAGATGGGCGGGTCCAGGCTTGCGGACATCGGGGTCGATTCCGTTGCGGACACAGGCCCGCCTGAAGGCCTCCGACCGATGCGGTTTGGCCTGATCCGCATGCAGGCGCCTGAACAGGCCATACATTGGGTAACTGACATCCACCCCCAGATGGGCGAGGATCGGCTCCTTGGGCAACAAGGCACTCGCAACGGCCCGCCCGCACCGGAATATCGAGGGGTCGCCAAAGCTGACATAATAGCCAAGGATGGATCGGGTCCAGATTTCGATGAGGAAGGTGATCCAGGGCCTGCCGAGCTCTTCGCGCCCCAGACTATCGACCAGGATGACGTCTGCCTTGGTATGATCCATCTGGACGAGATCGAGAAATCCTTCGCTCGAATATTCGCCGGGGTGCGGCTCATGGGCACTTCTGGTCTTCGATCCCATGGTGGCTTTGGCCCACTTGCGGCTCGAAATTTCCGACAGCAGCCGCTCGATCGTTTTCTCACTGGGGATCATATCGGCGGGAAACCGGTGATTTCCGTTGTCCGCGTGCAGCAGACCCCATATCTGCCGCGCCACTTCCGCGCGCGATGGCGAGACCATCTTGAGCGCAATTTCGTCGATCAACACGTCGATGCTAGCCCTCACCGCCGGATCGATCCTGTGCGATCCGACAACGGGTCCACGTGGTTTTGGCGCAAGCGACTCCGCGACCGGATGCGTCCGAAACCGCGCGGCCAGTGTCCGTATCTGGCGCTCTTTCAATCCGGTTGCCTCGGCAATCGCCGCGATCTGGGCTGCCTTCACCGGGCCGGTGGGCGATATATGTTGTCGGAAATGCGGGTACAGCGCCAACCCCGCCTCGAGCGATTTGAGGCTGCGTCGGGGCGCAGGAGACGGCTTCCGCTCTATCATGGAATGGGCTCCACAACGATTTTTGCTGTCGCCGAAAATGTAGCTTATTTTGTCGAACCCCGCGATCTGCAAATCGCGTTACCCAGAATTGCTTGCAGTATAGCCGCTATAAGAGTCTGATTTTACTATAAATCAGTGCGCTGCAGGCTATTCTGTCTGCTGACAGCATGGAACCGGCGGGCTACCTGGTCAGGCTATGCGCGGGCGCTGCAACTGCAATCGGCCGAGGTCGACGAAATCGACGTATTTTCCTGGGGTTGCGGGCTCCAGATCCCCGGCCGGCCGCTGCGCTCGACCACCCTCGACCTGTTCGACCGCTTCGATGCGTGGGCCGCGGCGCTCGCCGATCCCGACCCGCTCGCCTGGCGCGATACGCTGCCCACCGCCATCAGCGCGCCGGCGGTTGCCACGCAGCACCCTGCCCTCGTCCGCGCGCTCGATCAGGTCCGCCAACACGCGCTGGCGGATGGCGGCATCCTGCCCTGGCTCGGCCTGCCGTTCGCGCTACGCGATAGCGGCCTCTCCGCGAGCACCCTCCCCTGCCTCGCCGGCGGCGCCAAGGCGTTCCGGCTGAAGCGCAAACCCGACGCCGATGATTGGCTGGCGGTGTTGCGGGCGCTCGAACGATCGGCGCGCGAGGGTCTGGAACGGCTTCACGATCTGGAGAAATTTCATCGCAACGCCCAACGCGCGATCGTCGAAGCGTTCCGTCCGGGCGCCCTCCCCCGGCTGCTCGCGCTCACGCATCATCGCCCGCTGCTATCGCCCCAGGGAGTTGCCGATGCGCTGGCCCTCAGCGTCGCCGGAGCGAGCAAGCTGCTGGAGCGGGCCGTCGCCGCGGATCTTCTGGTCGAGATTACCCAGCGGCGCAGCTGGCGGCTGTTTCTGCCACCGGACCTTGCGGTCGAATTCGGTTATGCAGCACCGAAGCGCGGCCGTCCGGCGAAGGAGCCCCCTCCCCTGCCCGCGAGCCGCGACCTCACCGTGGCTTTCGATGCATTTGATCAGGAAATGGCCGCCATCGACAAGCTGCTTACAAGCGCGCGCGGGCCAAAGCTTTCGTCGCCATGACAGGTGTTGCGAATCAAATGCGAATTTGCGGTGGGAGCAAGTGGGGTTCACAATCATGTGCGCTCTGATTTTGATCACAAACTTGTGACAACTGGCCCAAAATACGGCCCAGCCAGACGCCCGCACAGAGCGATTTGACGCTATTCATGAGGCCGTGGATGCCAGAAGGCCCAAAAGCGCCTGGTAAGGCTCTGGCGGCGTTTTAGGACTATTTCTCGGTTTGTTCCGATTTTGAGGGGTGCGCTGGATATGAAGCACCCTGGCTTCGGCGGTATGTACCCTAACATTTCACAAGCTGATCGAACGAGGTGATGTCGCGTGAGCGCTACGCCAGCTGGATGCCCGTTCGATGGCAGACGTTCAGCATCGAGGTAGATCCAGGCTTCCAACAGGCCCTCGAGAGTTTGGACTTCGATCTGGGCTCGCCGACATTCGATTCTTTCGAAGGCGTCGAGGCAGACCCGGTGATGAGGTAGGTCAGGCGACAGGATGAGGTGAACCGGGATCTCGTCCGCCATCGTCCGCGGGAATCAAGGCAGGGTAGCCAAGATGATGGGACCAGCTTCGAGTGCGCATCGTCGAGTGTTGTCGCGCTGATTGATCGGGAGGCGGGCGATGCACGGTTCGGCAGCGGATGTTGAACGCCATCCTCTGGATGCTCTATGCTCGTGCGAGATCGGGCACTGGGCCTTGTCATTGTGTTCGGTGCTTGCCGATGGCGTCCCCTCCCCCTTCAATCTTTTCAAAGAAAGGGAGAAGCGCCGCAGGCGCCGTTAATTCCTTTAGAAATAAAGATAGAAAGTTAGGCTGTGGATGCGCCGGACGCGACTCATGGATTCATCACGAGTCGGGGAATTCAGCGCGTTCCCGTAATACCGTCTGACCGTTCCTGAAATACCCTGTGCGGTGTTCCCATTGGACCGTGATTCGGTTCCCAATGTACCGTGCGCCGTTCCTGAAATACCGTGTGGGCGGGTCATTGGAGATCGGGGCGGAAAGGGCGGTAAAACGCGTTTTACTCGATGCTACATCCCTGATTTCCCGGAGTTTTGAGCTTCCTGACGACACAGGCGGACACAGTTGATAGCCACTCTTGTAGCCGCGATCATGACACTCGGGCACTTGCTGGCCGGGAAATCGGCAAGGCCTCCCGACTCTCCCACGGTATATTAGGAACGAAGGGCCGATCGAGACAGGCGGCCAGCCTCTGGAGCGGAGTTTCGCTCTGGTTTGAACTTCAATGACTGGCTGCCGGGCGCTTGAAACGGCGGTCGCCGGGCCATCATCTCCGGGCCTGGCGAGGCGTGAATACACGTCGATGGCGCGGTACTTTGGGAACGGCCGCCTATTGGGCTCGGCCGTTTGATCTCGTCTGCCATGGCGGACCGAGGCGGCGGAGTTTTCCTCCGCACGGTATTTCAGGAACGCCTGATCGATTGCCGCGGAGCCGATCTCGATAAACGATCGCAGCGTTCCCCCCTTCCCTTCCCTCTCGTTCCAGGAAGCGCCGGCACGAGATTGACCCGCCATCTGCTTTATCCGGCTTATATCCTGGTTGCTTGGAAACGACGTGCGATGATCGAAAGGGTGTCCGCGTTCCTGATGTACCCGGCGCCGGTCAACTGGTGGGATGATCGATGCCCGAGCCTGGCCCGGAAGGACGTAACGGCTTGGCCAAGGTGGCTGTGACTTCGGCCCGCACAGCGTAATAGGCGAAAATAATGGCGGCAACGCCCGGCCGCTGAGCCCCGCGTCATGGCTGAGATCTCATATTCTATGGGATAGCGTCCCGGTAGGACGGGGTGCTCGGTGGGGAGGGGCCGCGCAACTGCCGGCCCTTGTCCGTCGGTACTTCAGGAACGCAAGAACTATGCGCAACTCGGGTAGCGGAAGGTTGTTCCTGAAAGGCCGCGCTGTTCGAAGCGGCGCTGTAGCGCGCTACAGCGCCGCGCGTTGCTTCGAACAGAATGTTGCGAAGATCTGCGTGATGTTCCTGGCGTCGTATGCGATTTCGCGCTGCCTCAGGAATGACCGAAAGTCGTCGGCGACCATGCCGTGGTCACGCTGCGGTTCGGGCAGGTTGGCCCGTGCGATGGCGCCAAAGGCGCTATGGGCGATATGTCCATATTCCGGGAAGGCGATCGGCGGTTCGTCGATCGCCTTGTCTTGTGCGGAAGGAGTAGCCCGGCCAGGCGTGGGTGCAGTCTGGACCAGGGCAGGGGAGGGGGCTCCGGGTTCGCTCGTGAGGTTGCGCCTGACCATGCGCAGGAACGGTTCGGCCTCTGCGCGCAATTCCAGTTCGAGCGCGTAACCCGGCAGCGCGTTTTCCCGGACGATCTTGGTCATCTCGAATTTGAAGCGACGATAGTCACCTTCCGCGCCCGATTTTTCGAACAGCGTCGGCATGGAGATCGCGAAGCCGTCCGTTCCGGCGCCGCCGGCGTGCTTGCGCGCAACCCGGTACAGCCAGCGTTCTCTCCCCCCGGTGAGCGAGAAATAGGCGGGATCGATCGCGAGGACGCCGCCTTCCATCAGCACGCCGTCGTAAAACCACTTGGCGAGGGTGATGCGCATACCTCGCACGTTGCCCGTGCGGTCCTTGAGCTGACTGTAGCTGTCGATCCAGGAGAAAGTGGTTTCGACAGCGTCGCCCGAGCGGATATTGGTCTTCACCGTGGTTGACTGCAGACGGTCAAGCGCATTGCCCAGCAAGTCATAGGCTCGGCCGCCGACCTCGCGTTTGAGTGTCCTGAGCATGTCGTAGGGCACGACGTTCAAGGTTTGCGGAATGTCGTTCGCACCGCGGCGCTTATGTTCGATGAGCACCGAGGCGCAGTAGATCAGGATGTCGAGATCGTAGATCGTGGCGAGGCCATATTCCGAGTTGGCCGAAACATGGACGGTAACTTTTCGGTCCGGACTGACATAGTCGATCGGCTTCAGGCGCTTGCGCTTGGACAGGGAAAAGAATGGGCGTTCCATCGTTTCGCGCTGGTCGCGAAGCGGCAGTGCCGTCAGTTGCGGCAGAAAGAGGTCTACTTGACCGTCTTCGCGGTAGTCCTGTGGCATCTCATGTCCTGCAACACGCGTAAAACGCGTTTTACTCCATCATAACGATTTGAAAATAAAAGATTTATTGTGGATTCTCATTATCGCGCAAATCTCGCGCTCTCGATGACCGGACGCAGTGCGTCCAGAATCTCATCGACCGATGCGCGGCCTTTTGGATTGATGTTGATCGTGATGCCCTTCGCCTTGGTATCGGCGAGAACTTGTCCGATCTCCTTGCCCGAAGCTGCCGTCAGAGCCGGCTTCGCCTTTGGCGAAGGCGCAGGCCTGGAAGGTGTCACGGCCGCGGCCAGGCGTTCGCAGACTTTGCTGCCCTCGATCTTTTCCGCGCCGGCGGCCAGCAGCTCTTTCTGCTCGGCGGCGATTATGGCCGCCTCACCGAGAATGGCGTCGCGATAGCGCTCATCCTTGATGAGCGGCGACAGGCGCATGCCGTGACGGACCTTCAGGTCGCCTGGTTCCGCAAATGCGCTCACCACCTCGTCGGGGAGTTCGGCGAGTTGCAGCAGATTGTGAAGATTCTGCTTGGGGATCGCCAGGCGCTCGGCCATCTGCGCCCTGACGCCCTTATAATAGGCTTCCACCGCGTGCCGATAATTTCGGGCCCGCTCGAGATCGGTGACGTCCTCGCGCTCCCGGTTTTCCAGGTCCGCGAGACGGAAGGCGCCTTCGTCATCGAGCGTTTCGATCCGGGCTACGAGTTCGATCTCGCTATGGTTGTTCGCATGGAGCCAGGAGATCGAAAAATGACGACGTGTGCCGACGATCAGCTCATAGGGCTGTTCGGCATTGGGGGTTCGCCTGACGACCACCGGTTCGCGATTGGTTCCTTCCTCCCTGATCGATTCAATCAGGGAGGCGCAGCGGTCATAGCTAAGCGCCGCATAGTCGCGCGCATTGCCTGGCCAGATCGAGCATTCCGACGGCTTCAGGCGAATGGTGAGGCGCTTGACGGTGCGCGCGATCTCATCGAACGCAACCCCGCGCCGTTCGAGGAAGGACGGTGTCGCCGGTTCTTCGGCGGGCTTTTCTCGATCCGCGTGATCCCCGGCGACGGGACCATCGGCCGCGCGTGTCGGGGGCGGTGTCGTGCCGATGCTTTCGATGGCGTTCGCCAAGAGACTCCGCCGTCTGCCCCCCGCGCTGCTCATGCGGCCTCCGTCAACCGATCGGTGCCAAGCTGCGCCATCCGCGATGGCCACTGCTTGCAGATGTCTTTCTCTACCTCGCGGAAGACCATGTTGAGATTGTCGCGGCAGCGAACATAGGTCTGATGCGAGCCGTAGGGTTTGTTGATCTCGTAAATCGAAGACATCGAAAGTCCCGCATTCTTGATCTCTTCCGAGAGCAGAATCGGTGTCGAGAGCATTTGTCCGGCGTAGGTCTTCTCCATGACCTGGAGCATCTGCGCCTCGTTCGTGCGACTGGGCTGGAACATCGTGCAGACGACCCGAATGAAGCCATAGTCGATCGACGTGTCGAACTTGGAGACGAGATCCATCGCCTCGCGGCAGGTCTGCATGAAATGAATGGTCGACAGATAGTCGAGCTGCCGGGCAGGGACGGGGATCAACAGGCCATCGGCCGCAGTCAGCGTGTTCACGCCGAGAAACCCCATGGCCGGGGGAGGGTCGAGAATGACGACGTCATAGTCGTGACGAACTTCCTCCAGTCCGATCCGCAGCATGCGGAACGCGCCCGCGATCGCTGTCGGTCCTTCCTCGATCGTCGCGGTCAGTTCCCATTCGGTGTCCTGCAGGCCGAGGTTCGCCGGGCAGATGTCGATATTGGGCCAGGCTGTCTTCTGGATCGTCTTGCGCAGCGAATCCGCTTCGTCGATGCGCGGCGACAGGAAATTCGACAGCGTATGGGTCTCGTCGACCAAGGCCTCGAGATTGACGTCGAACATCACGCTCATCGAAGCCTGGGGATCGCAGTCCACGACAAGAACCCGGTAACCCCGCAGGGCAAGATAATCGGCAAGGTGCTTGCCCGTGGTCGATTTGCTGACACCGCCCTTGAAATTCTGCACGGCCACGACGACCGCTCGCTCGGACGGCAATTTGCCCATCTTGATACCGAGCGCTTCGCGAATCGCGATCAAATCCTCGACCGTGTAATATCTGCGCCCGTTGGCGGACGTCTTCGGCGCAGGAAGGCGTCCACGCGCTTCCGCCTTGGACAGGGCTTCGGGCGTCCTCCCCAGAAACTCCGCGGCGACCGAGGCCCCCATTGAAATATTGAGGGTTTTCCTGTCGGATGGATCTATCGCCGCTTGCCGCAGAACGGTTTTTGCATTCTCGCACGAGGTGATCATCGCATCGAGAATCTGACCCGACAGCATGGGCGTTGTCCCCCTTCTCAACCCAAATTGGCCTTGGTTCGTGAAAAAGGTCGAAAAAAGACCCCTTATCCCGGACAGCTATGCCAAAAGGATGGTGGTTAGTCAAATTGGTAGCAGCTGGCGCCATCATGCAAGGACAACGCTGCTCTCAGATGGAGAGTCCGGGATCATTCCGGGCGAACGGACAAGCTCCGGTTTCCATGCGAATCAAGTGATCGCCAGAATTGGCGGCAAGCATAGATCGGTCTTGTCGCCGCTTCGAGAATGGAACTCAAATTCCTTCCCGGCGGCATCCGAGTTGGCGGTGGTCCACGAATCGGACAGGGCCAGAACTGCCGCTGACGATGTTCTCCTGGCGCTCGAATAGGCGGCGACAAGGCCCACCGCCATCGAGGCATTCATTCCGCTCGCAGGAAATCCCATCCGCAAACCGGCCGTGCACCCCGGTGGCTATTCGCGCTTCCTCGATCCGCGCACGCAGCCCGGAGCACAGATAGACCGCGATCTGATGGCCGGGAGAAAGAGGGAGAGGGGCAGGGGCATGCAAGCAGGAGGAATGCCATGCCGCTTACAGCCCGACGACCATCCCAGGAACTCATCGATCTCGTAGGTGCTCTCGGTGGCACCTGGCATGGCCGCACCGCCATGTGCCTGTGCCCGGCGCATGCTGATAGCACACCAAGCCTCTCGATCCGTCAGGGCGATCGCGGTATTCTTGTCACTTGCTTTGCCGGTTGTGATCGCGAAGATGTCCTGCGCGAATTGCGCCGGATACCGATCCGGCAACACTACTCCTACCGGGACATGCCCGCGCGCGCTTCGGGCAATGCCGCACGGCTCTGGGAGAAGGGGCTTCCGATCCCGGGCACTCTCGCTGAGCGTTACCTGACGCTGCGGCATCTCGAGCCGCCTACCGATGATCTCCGATTTCATCCACGCTGTCCTTATCGTCCCAAGCCCTGGACCACGTTCCATCCCGCCTTGCTCGTGGCCGTGCGCGAAGGGCGGCGACTGACTGCCATCCAGCGCATCTTCCTCGACCGGGAAACCGGCAAGTACCGCATGAAGCTCATGCTGGGGCGGCCAGGGCAGGGGGCATGGCAAGGGGGAGGGCGGGCGGCTTCTTGCCTGGCGCTTGCCGAGGGCTTCGAAACCGCGCGGGCCTTCACCCTCATTCAAGGAGCTCCCTGCTGGGCGAGCTTGGGTGCACGGCGTCTCGATCAGATCCTGCTGCCGCAAGGTCTGACATCCTTGATCCTCGCCGTCGACAATGACGCCGAAGGTGAACTGGCGGCGGCACGCGCGGCGTTGCGATATGCTCGGCCCGGTCTTGAGATAACGTGGATGGCGCCGCGCGGCGTCAAAGACTGGGCGGAGGTATTGGAGGCGTCTATGGGATCATTGCGATGAACGAGGCCCGCAGGACGCATATCCGCTCGATCGCCCTGGACCGCGACGTGCGGTTCCTGCTGCATTTCACCCAAGCTGCGAATCTCACTGGGGTCGTGAAGCATGGCTTATGGCCGCGCCGCGATCTGGCAGCAGCCGATCATTTGGCATACGCCAGTGATTACGGCCGATTGGACGGAAACAAAGACGCCGTCTCTGTTTCGATTTTGTGCGTGAGCGAGCCGAGGTTCGCTGGCGGCGAAGAGGAGAGGCGAGACCTCGCACCCCATTTTCCCACCGACCGTGAAGCCGAAGTGCAAGTTTTTCAGCGGATCGAAGCCGACCACATTCCTGGTGCCATCGTCGGTCAACCGGGACTGGCGGAACCCGTGAGAGCTACTCTGAAATGGCTGTCCGGCCGACTGCGGCAGGTTGAATTTCAGGATTTCGGTCTGGTCTGAGGATAGAAGCGACTGCGGCGGTGGTCGATCGCATCCTCGCTACTGCTCCGATTCGAAGTTGCGGTTTTCGCGGCAATGCCAGAGGCGCAGTATGAAGATCGTTCCGGCCGCGATCTCGTAGCGCATCTCGTAGTTGCCGACGATGATCCGGCGGACCTCGCGCGGCTCATAGGCTTCCAGCTTCTCGCCGATCCTCGGATAATCGATCAGCCGATCCGGTGCGTGGGCGAGTTGCTGGACCACGCGCGCCGCCGCTTCGGGGGCGACCGGACCCAGATGCTCGTGCAGTCGCACAAGGTCCGACGACGCCTTGCTGGTCCACTGGATCTTCATTTGACCGGCGAGGGTAGCGGCTTGTCCGTCCCAAGGCTGTCGGCCCATGCCGTGATCGCCTGGTGGTCGATCACCCGTCCGGCATCGACATCCTCCAGGGCTTCGAGCGTCATCCGGTGACGCTCCTCCTCCTGATCGACCCAGGCGGCGAGCGCTTGCTTCACCACCCAGCCGCGCGAGCGTTCGAGTCGCGAGGCCATTGCTTCAACCTTTTCCGCGAGCCCCAGAGGGACATGCGCGGTCAATACCTTCGTCTCGGTCGCCATGTTTATCACCTGTTATCAGTCCGATTAAAATATAATCATACTGACGAGAAAACGCAAGTTGGGGAGCCGTGGAGTCGAGAACCGGGCGAAGGCGCTGGAGGCCGCGCTCCGCTATTTGCCGTCCTTCAAGGCGTCCTTGACCCGCTGCCGCATTTCCGCAGCCTCCGCCACGTCATGCGGCCTTAGATCGAAGCCGTCGGGCAATTGCCAGCGGCACCGATATTCGCTGGCGCGCATCGAATGGGACGAGGACAGGTGCCGCTGCAGGTTGCGTACACAAAGCGCCGAAAGAGTGTCGGAGCAGCGCGTTCCGGATTCGAACAGCCAGTCCAGGGCGGCTTGATCTGAAGGTCGCTCGGCTGTCTCAGGCCAGGGAGCATTCCGAGTGAAGGTCTTCGCCGACGACAGATCGGGCGATCGCCGCCAGATGGGGGTGATGGGTGAAGAACAGCACCTGCGTCGATCGCGCGAGTTCCGCCAGCACCCTGAAACCGGCCTCGGAACGCTCATCGTCGAAATTGACGAACAAGTCGTCCGCGAGGAAGGGCAGGCGAACACCGGCCGCGATGGATTGCTCGACAGCTGCGAGGCGAAGCGCGAGAAAGAGCTGGTCCGTGGTTCCCTCGCTCATCGCCCCGACGTCCACCACGGTCCTGCCATCGTCGCGCAACCCCAGGAGCCGTGAATTGGGTCCGTCGCTGTCGATCCGCAGCGCCGCATACCGCCCGATCGTCAGCCGGCGGAAGATCTCGCTTGCGCGCAGCAGCATGGGATCCTGATGGCGCTCGCGATATTGTTCAATCGCCCAGCGTAGCGTGACGGCCTCGGTTCGCTTCAGGATAAAATCTTCGGCAAGAACAGCGAGCTCGGCCCGGGCCTGCTCGGCATCCGAGGCCGCGTCGGCGGACGAGCCGCTTTGCGCCTCCAGACCGGCAAAGACTCTCCTGGCATCGCCGTGGGCGCTTGCGGCAGTGGCAACCTCATCGTTGAGCTGGGTCAGCTGCCCCGAGAGCGACTGGATTCGGACAGCCAGACCGTCAGCATCGACGTCTTCCAGGGACGCGACAAGCTCATCCAGTCCCTTGCCGTCGCCCGCCGCGACGATCGCGGCTTCCGCTTCGCTGACCGCGTGGCGCAGGGCGCGCGCTGCTCGCGAACGCTCGATGGCCGCACCCAGGCCCTGCAGGTCGGTAGCGCCCGTCTCCTCCAGAAGCGCGGTCAGCGAAGCCCAGGCCGCAGCATGCCGTGCGTCTTCGGCCGCCATCTCAGCGCTTCGGCCGGCAATGCTTTCCTCGAGTGCCTCCAGGACGCTTGCGGTCGAGCGCGCCGCCGAGAGCCGGGCCCGCATCCCTTCGAGTAGCGTCACTCCGCCGCCCGAGGCGGCAATCCCCAGCCTTTCGGTTAGGGCCGCAACGCTTTCGTCATGTTCACGCGCGTCTCTCGCTATGCCGTCGATGCGTGTCTGCAGGTCTCGCTGCGCGGCAATCGCGGCTCTGAGCTCGTCCAGGACGTCGAGAGTTGCCGGAGCGCTGGCTATGTCGAGATCGATGTCCGCTTCGACCAGCAGCGCGCGCCAGGCCTCCATCCGCGTCGCCATACTCTCATCGACACGCGTGCGGCGGCGCTGCAGACCTTCCGCATCCTGCCCGATTTGTACGAGTGCGGCCTCGTCGAGTCTGTGCTGCTCGGCGGCCGCCTCGCCGGCTTGCCGAATCCGTGTGGCGAAGGCGAGCAGCGGCAGGAGGTCTTCTCCCTTGGGCACCGACTCGTCTGCGAGGGCGGCGACCAGGCTGGCACGCAATTCATTGCGCCGCGCAACGATCGCCCTGGCATCGTCGTGGGCATCGATTGCCTCCTGATGTGCTGCTTCAGCCGTTTCCCGCTCGGACACCCAACCGAGGAACCGATTGGGCTCCAACGCCGGAAAGCCCGCCTCCGCCAACTTTCGTGCCCAGCCCGTCAGCGCGCTTTCGCGACGATCGCTTGCCGCCTGCGCGCGCGTGTCCGCCTGGTCAGCGGCCAGAAGGAGCCTGGTCCGGCGTTGACCCATGACCGTCAGACGGCTCGACTCGTCGGCGGCGGCGTAGCGGGCATCTCCGCGTTCATCTGCTCGAGCGACTGCCGTCTCATAAGCATCGACAGCTTCATCAGGGGAGGGGAGGGCCATGCCTTGCCGCATGTGCGCGCGCAGCGGTCGCCAGAACGCGTCGCGCTCGCTTCGAACCGCGGTGATCTCCTCGTCAGCCACCGCAGCGCCCGACGAGAGCTGCTCCATTTCGAGCGAGAGCGCCTCGGCCTCTTCGCGGGCGCGCGAAGCGGCGTCTGTTGCCCGCTGCAGATCGGTCTCGGCCTCGGCAAGGACGGATCGCACGTCTTCGATTTCGTGCCGTGCCAGTCTGGGAAGCGCGGCCAGGGCCGATGCGTCCCCGCTCCAGGGCGTGAGCCGAGCGAGCGCCACGTCCAGGCTGGCCGCGGCCCGGTCGGCTTTGCGCTGCGCCAGTTCGCAGCGCGCGTCCGCATCGGCCCCGAGGGTCCTGGCAAGGTCGATCGCCGTTACGATCGCGGTCAGATTTCCTGTTTGGGGGCGATCCGCAATCTTCCGCTCGATCGCGACACGCCTTTCAGCCAGGTCCTGCTCACTCTCGTCGATCTGCCGGAGCGCCGCGAGATCCTCGGCATGACCGAGCGCGATTTCGCGCAGTCTGGAACTTACGATCCGGGTGGGGGGATCGGAGGCGAGCGCGCCGGCTTCGGCGCGGAGCCGGGCGACAAGACCTCCCGATGCGGATCGCTCCTCGCTCAGACGCGCTAAGTCCTGTTGACCCTTTGTCACCGCGCCCGACGAAGCGATCAGCGCGTCGATTTCGGCGTCGTGGGCGAGGACCGACGGATCAGGAGAAAGCGCCTCGATCTGTGCCCGGGCTTCGTTCACCAGATTCTGCGCGGCGGCCCTTGCACGCGAAGCGGCCTCCATCTCGGCCATTGCCGCTTCGGCGGCGTGCTCGCGCTGCGGCCCGATATCAATCGTATCCATGTGGGCGGCAAGCGCCGCGAGATGGTCGCTGCGAAGACGGACGGCAGGCGCAATCCGGCGGATGCGCTCGAGGCGGCTGACCTCGGCAAGAACTTCGTCGCGCCGCCGCTGAACCTCTTCGAGCATCTGCTGGGCGTCCGCGACCGCGCCTTTGGCATCGAGCCAAGCCTTCGGCTTGAGGGCCTGGTCCCGGACTGCTCGGGTCTGCGCTTCGAAATCGCGTTGGGCCTGCGTGAAGCTCCGCCTCGCCGCGGCGCGTTGTCCCCAGATCGCATCGGCTTCGCTCTCGAGGCGAGCCAATTCGTCCGCAACACCCGTGAGCCCGGAGCCTGCGGCAAAGAGGGCTCGGCCCAGGTCGTTGCGGGCCTCGACCATGGCCCGCCCGCCCGCTCGCAGGCCATCCTGGTCGAGGCTGAAGGAGAGTGCGAATGTCTCGCGCGTCTGCCCCCGCAGCATGGCGAGCAGCATAGCTTCGTCGAGGAGACGATCCTCGGCATCGATCAGTGTCCCGGCCGTCCCCTTCTTGCGGCGACAAGCGAAGCTGTGCCCCTCGTCCTCGAGCACGGCCCCAACGCGCAGCAGGGCGTAGTCGTAGACGAAGTTGTAGGGAGACCGTGCCGGGAAACCGAACAACAGATCGGAGACCGCCGCAAGCGAGGTCGATTTTCCCGCTTCGTTGGCGCCGTACACCACGTGAAGATCGGGCTCGCCTTGGCGAAAGGAAAGCTCGCAATCCTCGAAACGACCATAACGCTCGAGTGACAGGGTGGCGAACCGCATCGCTCAGTCCCCCTTCGTCAAACGCGAGCGGAGCGCCTGGGCGGCGGTTCCGATGACCGCGTCCCACTTGCCGTCGCCGGCATAGCGGCGAAGGTCCGCTTCGTCGGCATCGGGGAGCAGGCTCTGCGCCGCGAGCAGGAAGGGCGCAAGGTCCGCGGCCAGCAGTTCGTGCAGTTGAGGATCGGTGGCGGCCCGATCGATCAAGGCAGCGAGATCGTCGCCGACAATCACCTCACCGGCGGCGGCGGGCTTCGTCACGAGCAGCTTCACTTTCTCGATGAAGAGATTGGGCGAGATCGAAGCGGCCACGGCGCGCGCGACGTCGCGCAGGTCCGCGGCGCTGTCGATGAGCGCGCCGGCGCTGTCGGTCTCGCCCGTCAGCACAAGCCGCGTAACGAGCGGCAATCCATCGCCGCCGTGCTGCCACGCTTCAAGAAGCGCCGAGCGCATGCGTTCCGCAATGCTATCGGCCGGCACGTCGGTACAGTCGATATCGACCGCGAGCCAGCGGATCACATCCAGATCCAATCGATCGATGGAGGAAACCTGACCATCCTCCACGGTGACGATCACCGCGCCCTTGGGGCCCGTCTCGCGGATCGTGCGACCCTGGATGTTGCCCGGGAAGACGACATGAGGCGCCTCGCACACGATCTCGTGTTGATGGACATGGCCGAGCGCCCAGTAGTCGTATTGCTTGGCTTTGAGATCATCCAGGCTGCAGGGCGCGTAATCGGCGTGGCCCTTCCGGCCTGCCAGCGCGGTGTGCAGCATCCCGATATTGAAGTGATGCTCCGCAGCGGCGGGATAGGACGGAACGAGATTGTCGGTGACAGCCGGTGTCGAGAAGCTCTGTCCGTGGACCGCGACCTGGAGCTCGGCAAGCAGATGGGTTTCCGGTCGGCGCGCGCTGAACAGGCGGACATTGGGCGGCCAGGGAATGCTGCGGGTGATGACGGAGGCGGCATCATGGTTGCCGGCGAGAAGGAACACCGGGATTTCGGCCCGATCCAGGCGGCCCATGGCGCGGGCGAAATAGAGGCCGGTGCTCATGTCCTTCCACTCACCGTCGAAGAGGTCGCCAGCGATCACGACGAAATCGACATCTTCGTCGATGGCGCGTTGTACCAGATTGTCGAAAGCCGCGCGGGTGGCTCCTCTTATGTCGTCCTCGGGCAGACCTTCATATCTCGACAGGCCATGGAGCGGGCTGTCGAGATGAATGTCGGCGGCATGCAGGAAACGAAAATCGCTCAAAACTCTTCCCCCCTCGAAAGCGGCGATATTCTCTGGGTCACCGCGATCCTCCGTTTGTGTAGTGCCCCATGGGAGAACACCCCCAACATGGCCGCAGAGCTATTGGCCATGCGTTCCGCACAGTCGCATGTATTGTAATCAGGGTTCCTCCGCCAGTTTCCCGACTCTTGCGAGGAAGAAACGCTCCCCCTCATAGCTCAAGTGATTTCATCTCGGCTGGCCGGTGCCTGTCGCCACCGACACTCCGGGATAATCCCAATTGCACGACGATGCGTGGATGGCGGATTCAGGAGATGTCATGACCCGCATCACGATTATCGATGGGCATCCCGACCCAAACGGGACCCGGTACGTTCATGCGCTTGCGGATGCCTATGCGGCGGGCGGCGAGGCGGCAGGCCATGAAGTGCGCCGGATCGAGATTGCAGAACTTGATTTCCCTATCTTGCGATCGGCCGGGGAGTGGCGGGACAATGCGCCCGCCGCCGCCATTCACAAGGCCCAGACAGACATTCGCTGGGCGAATCATGTGGTCATCCTTTACCCACTATGGCTCGGAGACGTTCCTGTGCTCAGAGGTCATTCAGTGTATTTATTGCGTTGCAGATGCCAGCGAGTCGGGGAAACTTCTCGGGACCGGAGAAGTTCATAGATCCGAGGCACAATTGAAACCTTAGGGGGTAATGTGCAACGCTTCATCCTGCACGAAAACTTGAAGAAATTCAGGGCCTGCCTGGGCGCAGACGTTGCCGACACCGAGCGCAGCTATCTGCTGCAGCAGATCCGTTCAATTCAACGCGAGCTTGCATTGCTCAACGCCGCCGCACTTGGCGTGCAGAGATATCCTATTGAATTTGGCGCGCTATCATCATGTGATCGGAGCCTTTTTCAACGCCTGACGGAGACCTCTACCCAGCCTACGATGATCATCGATCCGAGGGCTGGTATGCGAATCCTCGACGTCAACGATGCGCATACTGCCATCACCTATACCGAGCGCAGCAGAGTGGCCGGAGAAAGGCTCTTTGACGTCTTTCCGGATAATCCGGATCTTGAGGATGCAACCGGCGTCGCAGGCTTGTTTGATTCCATCCGCATCGCGGCACAGGGACGGCGCCAGCATGCCATGAAAGCACAGCGCTATGACCTGCGGGGTTCCGATGGCCGGTTTCTCGAGCGCTATTGGCAGACGGTGTCCGTTCCGATCCTGAATGACGAAGCGCAGCTGGTGTGCATTCTGCATCAAGCACGAGATGTCACCGAAACAGTCGGCACTGCGGGTTTCGTTGGTCATTGACACCCTCTAATGACGTCTCATCGGCGGTCAGCGCCGCTCTCACAGGAGAAGTCCGTCACATTCAGATTGTGAAGCATCGCGTAGCGGTGACGACGTTTACCTCGAGATCGGGGGGAGGGCGTGTCCAAAGCGGCGAGGATAGCTTCGCGAGTGGTGCGCCATTGGTATTCCGAAACTCGGGGCGGTTTCAGCCCACAGTGAGTTTCATGATTTCATGATGGGTAACTCGGCAAGGCTGTTTCTCAGGCGCAGCATGTCCCATGGCAGATGTTCGGCGATGGCAAGGCCAACCATATCCACTGCCGCGCCGATCTCTTTCAACAGGCGCACCACCTGGTCCAGCTGCATACGGCCTTGCTCTATTCCATCGAAGGCCCCCTCCGGCATGCCCGGCCTGTTGAACAGCAGCGGAGAAAAATGAGCCGGATCGAGGACATCGAGGTCGAAATGTACCGCAAGATGCGTGATTCCCTCGGTCTCGATCCAGTCGAGGATCGGCCGGCTGCTGTCAGCAAGGACGGCTGGCGGGATATGCCGGATGCCCAGTTCCTTCAGGATCAGGTCTTCATCCGCGTTCCATCCCTGCATGCCGGCGATCATCACACGCCGGGCGTCCAGCTTGCGGGGCACTTCTGCCGTGAAAGCCTCGTCGCCCCGGCCAAGCAGCAGGGCAAGCACATGGGCATGGGCGTGCGAAAACTCGGCAGCGCTCATCACGTCGGGATGGGCATCGAGCCAGAGAACGCCCAGCTTTTCACCATATCTGCGGCTTAGATACGCCATCGGCGCAAGATCGACCAGGCAGTCGCCGCCAAGCGTCACGATCCGATCGGGCGCATGCCGCTCGATGGCTTCGCGCGCCGCTCTTGCTTGAGACAAGAGGGCGGCGCACCACTTGATGCCACGGCTAACCGGCGGGGAGCTTCCGTCCGGTTCCGGAACCGCCACGGTTTCCTCGGGGCCGTCATGCGGCGGGGCAAGCCAGCGCAACAATTCGGAACCAAAGCTATAGGCGGGTTCATCGCCACCCTGCCATTGCGGCATGTTCAAACGGAGCGTCGTGGAGGTCACCGCAGATCATATTCTTTCGAGGCCGGAAGAGAAGACAATGTAGGTTGTCCGGCGGAAAAAAGCCACGCCCACGGGGCGCCCCGGGGTTCGAGAGGGAAGGGGGAGTGATGCTGGTGTCCGGGCTGATCCGGATGCCAGAAGGAGTTCCTCCGATGACCACGACCGTTAAGCTCTCGAAGCTTACGCTTTCTCCCATCAATGTCCGCAGGCGGCCCGACGACCTGCTGGAAATACCGCAGATGGCCGCCGATCTCGAAGCTCGCGGCGTACTCCAGAACCTGCTCGTCACGCCTGTGAAAAAGCCGCGCGGCACTTTCGAGGTCTTCGATGGCGGTCGCCGCCTGCGCGGTCTGCTCATGCTCGCCGAGCGCGGCACCATCGACCCTGAAACCTACGATGTTCCCGTCAAGGTTCTCGTCGGCGACGAGGCGACCCTGTCCGAGACCTCGACCGCGGCCAACTTCCATCAGCTCAAGATGACGCCTGCCGAGGAATGCCGCGCGTTCCAGTATTTCATCGGTCTCAATAATGATATCGACGGTGTCGCCAAGCGCTTCGGCCTCACCCGTCGGTTCGTCGAGGGCCGCCTGCGGCTCGCGACCCTGGCCGAGCCCATCTTCGAGGCGCTGAGCGAAGGCACCATCACGCTGGACGTCGCCAAGGCCTATGCCTCGACCGAAAACCAGGAGAAGCAGCTTCTCGTCTGGAACAGCTACGGCACCAGCTATGCCAATGCCGACACTATCCGCCGCGTCATCGCCAACGAAACGATGAAGTCGACCGATCCGGTCGCGATCCTGGTCGGCGAGGACCGCTATGCCGAGGCTGGCGGCAAGATCGACCGCGACCTTTTCAGCGACAGCGGCGACAAGTGGGTGAACCCCGAGATCGCGCAGCGGCTCGCCGCGGACATCATGGAAGCGGAAGCCAAGCGGATCGGCGAGGAACTCGGTCTCGCCTGGATCCGGCCGATTGCGTCGAACTACACGCATAGCGCGGCGACCGGCCTCTACCGGGTGATCCTGCCGCAGCCTGATTTCACCGAGGCGCAGCTGGCCCGCCTCGATGCGATTGCACAGCGGCAGGAAGCCATCGCCGAGGAGATGGATGACGAGACCATCGATGAGGATGCCTACAAGGCGCTCGACCAGGAATATGATGCCCTGTCCGAGGAAGAACACGCGCTCCACAACATCCCGCCGGTGCTGCCTGACGAGATCAAGCCGCTCGTCGGCGCGTTTCTCAAGCTGACGCCCAGAGGCGAGATGGTCCTCGACACCGAATATTATAGCGAGGAACCGGTCAGCATCGGCGGCGCTGATGAAAACGGCGAGGACGACCACGGCGATGGTGCCGGCGGTGGCGGTTCGACCGGCCCGGGCGGCAGCTACACGCCGCCTGCTCCGCCGCCCGAAGCGATCGCCCCGGGCGGCAAGCCGCTCAGCGCCCGGCTCTACGATGAGCTGGCGATGCAGCGGCGCGACGTGCTCGCAGCGACCCTGCTCAGCCATCCGGCCCTGGCGCTCGACTATGCGCTCTTCGTCATGATTGACGATCGCGCCAGCACGTTCAGCGCCTATGGCTCGACCATTCGCGCTCGCTCGCCGCAGGATCCGGTGAGTGGCGACCAGCCGACGACCCGCGCGCGGGGCTATCTCGCCGAAGCCCATGACGGGCTCGATGCGAGTTGGCTGGAGCACAAGTCCGAGGTCGACCGGTTCGAGGCGTTCCGGGCGCTCGACGACGACAGCAAGGCGGCCTGGCTCGCCTACATCGTGGCGATGTCGCTCGAAGCGAAGGCGAGCTACCGCGCCGAGCAGTGTCCGCTCCACAACCGGTTGGCGACGATCATGGATGTCGATGTCGCAAGCTGGTGGCGGCCGACATCCGAGAACTTCTTCGACCGCATCAGCAAGGGCTCGATCCTGACGCTGCTCGCCGATGTCGGCGGCGCGGCGCTGACCGCGCGCCACGCGACGATGAAGAAGTCGGAGATCTCGGAATCGTGCGCGAAGCTCTTCGCGGGCGAAGCGATCGTCGAGCCCGAGGTCCGGGACGCGGCGCTTGCCTGGGTGCCCGACGCCATGCGCTTCCTCGACAAGACCGAGGCGGACGATCTCGAACCCGCCGAAGGCGATCCTGAAGAGCAGGCGATCGTCGAGCCCGAGGATGCCGAAGAGGTTGGCGTGGCTGGCGTCGACGAGACAGTGTCCGGTGCCTGCGAAATCGAAGCGGAATCGCCCGATCAGGACGCTCTCGCGGCCTGACGCCGCTTTCTCCTGGATGCCTTGCCGCCGGCGCGTGGTCCCGTGCCGGCGGCCTTTTCCCCTTCCGCACGGAGAAGCGCCATGTCCCTTGCGAAACGCACGAGCCGCGATGTCGCCGCCGAAATCACCGACCTCATCATCCGCAAGCTCGAGGAGGGTGTTCCGCCCTGGTCGAGGCCCTGGCGGCTGAACGGGGCGGGCGGACGCCCGCTGCGTCATTGCGGCACGCCGTATCAGGGCATCAATACGCTTTATCTCTGGGCGCTCGGCGATGCCCAGGGTTATCGTTCGCGTTACTGGATGACCTGGCGCCAGGCGGAAACGCTAGGCGGGCACGTCCGCAAGGGTCAAACCGGCGCGCTTTCGGTTTATTATTCCTCGTTCAAGAAGCGTGAGGAGCACCCCGAAACCGGCAAGCAAGTGGAGCGGAGCATCCGGTTCCTGCGCCATTACATCGTGTTCAACGCCGATCAGATCGACGGTCTTCCAGCCTATTTCTACCCCTCTGACGAACCGGAGCAGCCTCTGATCCCGTCCGAGCGGCAGGCGGCGATCGACGCCTTCTTCACGGGAATCCCTGCCGACGTTCGCCATGGCGGAAACCAAGCCTACTTCACACCGACCTTCGATCATATCCAGCTGCCGAACCGAACGGCCTTCCGCAGCATGGATCACTATGCGTCCACGCGTTGCCACGAGACGGTTCACTGGTCGGGCCATTCCAGCCGACTCGCACGGACCTTCGGCAAGCGCTTCGGCGACAAGGCCTATGCGTTCGAAGAACTGGTCGCCTTATCTGGACAGTCTGCGCCGCCCGCAACATTGCAGTAAGGTCGGCGATGGACGCCCACGGTAGGCAGTAATCAGGCTGGCCGTAGCGCTGACCCAAGAGCTGGCGGAGGCCAGCCTGATTGCTGCCGGGCCATCAGGCGCACCGGTGTGAAGGTCAGCTTCCGGGTGGGGGGTCCGGGGGGAGGGTTTCGCGCCGGTGTCGATCATTACTGTTTGCGAGCGCCGCGAGGCCAAGGGCCTTGATGCGCATGTGCCGCTGATCCTGCGGGACGATGCGCTCTATGATCCCGATCTGGATCGCTTCTTTCTCGACCTGCCGCTGTCGGGGGTCCGCTCGCGGCACTCGCTTCGCGCCTACGCCTATGATGTTGCGGTCTGGCTTCGCTTTCTCGATGCCTGCGGCAAGACCGTGTGGGCTGCGACCCGCGACGATGTCGATGCCTATCATCGTGAGCGACGCCGCGACGAGGCCGATCACCGGATCACGGCGGCAAGCTGGAACCGGGCTGTCGCCAGCCTCGATCGCCTCTACCGCTGGGGCGAGCAGCAAGGGCTGATCGCCGACGCGCCGTTCAGCCGCCGCGCCGTGTGGCGACCGGCGCAAGGTGGCCGTCGTGGCATGATCGCGGCGCGCAACGACGCCTATGAACGTGTCGCCAGGCGGTCGGATGTGCGGTTCGTCACGATGGACGACTACCACATTTTCCGCGAGGTCGGCCTGCGCGGCCTCGCCCCGGACGGCACCGAGCGCCCCGGCGCTCGCGATCGCAACGGGCTGCGCAACGCGCTGTTCGCCGACCTTCTCGTCACCACTGGCCTGCGTCTTGAAGAGGCGTCGGGCCTGCTCGCCGATGAGCTTGCGGCCATCGATCACGACCACGATCAGGCTCAGCAGCTTTGGCTGCGCCTGCCGCCGCCGCTCACCAAGGGCGACCGGGGACGCAGTGTGCTGGTCCCGCGTCGGCTGCTGCGTCAGATCGCCGCCTATGTCGCCGTCGAACGCGCCGCAGGCGTGACCAAGTTCGCCGCGCGCGACGGCGCGGCCAAGCTCGAACGACCGATCCCTGTCACCCGCGCCGGTCTCGACCGCATGCGCGATGTCTGCACCCCAGAGGAACGATGCCGCCTGATCCTGTGCGACGAGGATGGACCGCCCCACGAGCCGGCGGCGCTATGGCTGACCGAGGTAGGGCAGCCTGTTCGCCCCAACTCGTGGGAGGTGATCTTCACCCGTGCCTGCAAGCGGTGCGAGGAGAACGGTTTCCCGCTGTCGATCAGTCCCCACCAGCTTCGTCACACCTTCGCAGTCCATATGCTCGCCTTGCTGATCCAGCAGCGGCTGCGCGAAGCGGCATTGCCGGCGGGGCCGGTGGAGAGCTACCGGCTGATCCTGGGCGACCCGCTGCAACAGGTGCAACGTCTGCTCGGCCACGCGAGCCTCACCACCACCTATATCTACCTCGATCATATCGCGACGCGCGCCGATACAGTGGACGCGGCCGTCGAGGAGCTGCTCGCGCTGCTGCCGGGACCGCAGGGCGCATGAGCGGGCATCCCCGCAAGGGCCGGCCTGTCGCTTTCGCGCCGATCACGCCGGAGTCCGTGCAGCCCGATGCTGTGCTCGGCCTCAAGTTCACGATCGAGGCACGGCATGGCGGAACGGTCCTGATCGATATGATTGGGCTCGTTCCTCGCCCACTCGCCATCGCCTTCGCGGGCGCGCTACGTCGGTCAGCGGCGCTCGGCGGCCCCATCGGTGCGGCCAGCGTCATCAAGCAGTATGTAAATGCCTACCGCCTGTTCTTCGCCTGGCTTGGCGATGACGCGCTGAACGTGGCTGGCGTCAGCGACCTGCGCGCAGTCCATATCGATGGGTTCGCCTCCGCGCTCGGACAGCGCGGGATGGGCGCGATCCACCGGCACATAACGGTCGGCAAGATCATCAACACATTGCGCGCGATCGAGGCAGACCGGCCCGATCGGATCGCGTCCGACCTGCATGAGCGGCTGCGCTACACGCTGGCCACATCGGCGGGCCGCTCGACCCCGCGCGATGCTTATAGCCCCTTCGTCGCCCGCGCGTTGCGCGACGCCGCGAGGACCGATGTCGAAGCGATGTTCCGCCGTCTCGGCGCCGACGACCGGACCGATGAGGGCGACCCGGTCATCGCCAGCGCGCGCGCCGATGTCGAAGCGATCATCGCGCGGCAGGGCTTTATCGTCGCAGACCAGCCCGCGCTGAAGAGCCTCTATTTCATGCGCATGCGGCGCGCATTGCCGATCAGCACGCTCATCGACGACCTGCATGGCCGCCATCACCTGCTTGCGCGCGATCTGCCGGCGCTGCTCGTGTTGCTCACGCTCGATACCGGCCTCGAGCCCGAGTGCCTGAAGACGCTGACCGTGGATTGTCTCACCAACCCCCATGCCGGCACGGTGGAGCTGCGCTATCTCAAGCGCCGCGCTCGCGGCGCCGAGCACAAGAGCATGCGCGTCCGCGACGGCGGTGGTGGCACGCCTGGCGGTCTTATTCGTCGCCTGATCGAGGCCACGGCGACTGCCCGCACGCATCTAAACGACGATCGTATTTGGGTTTATCACAACGCTGGCGGCCTGCGGGCAGGTATCCGCCACCCGACGGAACGGATCGATGCCTGGGTGGCGCAGAACGATATTGTCGATGACGACGGCAAGCCGCTCCACCTGCTGCTCTCCCGGCTCCGCAAGACCCACAAGGCGCTATGGTACACCAAGACCGAGGGGCATATGGCCCGCTTCGCGGTCGGCCACTCGCGCGAGGTAGCGGCGCGCCACTATGCTGATCTGCCGTCGCTCCGGCCCCTGCACGAGACGGCCGTCGCCGACGCCTTCCGCGCAGCGGTCGCCGCCGCGATGCCGACCGTGCTTCCGCCCACCGCCGAGCAGGCGTTGCGCAAAGCGCCCGATCAGGCCGAGCCGCTGATGCCGCTGGCTACCGTGGGTCCGTTGCTCGACGGCGAACAGGATGTCTGGCTCGCCGCCTGCGCGGGCTTCCATAACAGTCCCTTCGCCGAGGCCGGTTCGCCCTGTGCGCAGCCCTTCTGGGGCTGCCTTGATTGCCCTAACGCCGTCATCACCGCGCGCAAGCTCCCCGCGATCCTGGCTTTCCTCGTCTTCGTCGAAGAGCAGCGGCTGAGCCTGCCCGCGACCGACTGGGCGGCCAAGTTCGGCCGCGTCCATGCCCGCATCACCGCCCAGGTCGTGCCGGCCTTCTCCGATGCCGTCATCGCCGATGCGCGCCGGCAGATGGAGAGCGAGCGGCTTTATCTGCCGCCGGAGGCACGCGCATGACCATACCCGCCCATGCCCAAGAGCCTGCCTTCGACGATCGCCCCGTGCTGGCGAGCGCGCCGCTCAAGGAGGGCCACGCCCGCGAGGAGCTGTCTCGCGTCGGCGACCCGAGCTGGGATCTCGGTCTCGCCGTATTCCGCGAGAACGCCCGGCGCTGCCACGTCACCGTGCATTTCGACGTGCTCGAACATGCCGATGTGCAGGCGGCGATGCGCGCCTATCTCTACGCCCGTCTCAACGTCGATCTTCCCGGCTACCGCCCGAAGCTGCCGCCGGCGAGCATTCGCCAGGCATTCAACCGTGCCCGCCGGTTCTTCGCCTTCGCCCGTGAGCGGCTCGGACGGCTCGACGTTTCCCGTATCGATCAGGCATTGGTCGATGCCTATGCCCGGCACCTTCGTGCCGATCCGGCCCGGCGACCCGTCATCGTCGGCCACCTCCTCGAAGTGGTCCCCGATCTCTATCACTATCGTGACCACCTCGCTGGCGGAGGCCTTGCATTCGAGCCCTGGGCCGGACAGGCGCCCGCCCGCGTCGCGGGCTACCGGCATGTCCGGGAGAACCGCACGCCGCGGTTCCCGGAAGAGGTCATCGCCGCGCTGCTCGCATGGTCGTTGCGCTACGTCACCGTCTTCGCTGACGACATTCTCGCAGCCCGTCGCGAGCTTGATCGGCTCGAAGCGCGCCGGGATCGTCTCGTCGCCGCCGACTCCGGCCTCCCGGACGCTGATCGCCGGCAACGTCGCCGCACCCGCCTGAAGGCCTATTTCGGTCGCCGACGCAGCGAGGGGCGCGGCGCACCGATCTGGGGCACCGCTCATAACGGCAAGCTGCGCGTCGACCCCAACACCGGCGCCGTGACCCCACCGATCAACGCCCATCTCCTGCATCTCCATGCCGGGATCGACGTGCAGGCCGAGCCAGGCGCGCATCTCCTGCTGACCGGCGGTGAAGCGAGGTTGATCGACGCAGTGGCGGCCGAGCTGGGGGTAGAGGTCGGCGGCATGGACACGCCGATCTCGATCGATCCCGAGAGCGGTCGGCCATGGCGCGAGCGCTTCGACGCGAAGACTCTCGCACACGAGGAACGGATGCTCCAGGCCGCCGCCTATATCGTGTGCGCCTACCTGACCGGCATGCGCGACTGCGAGGTGCAGGCGATGCGGCGCGGGTGTCTCTCTATCGCGCGCAGTGAGGACGGCCTGATCGAGCGGCATCGCATCCGATCGACCATCTACAAGCGCCGGGCGGCCGTGGGCGAGGCGGCGAGCTGGGTGACGATCGAGCCGGTCGCCGATGCGATCACGGTGCTCGAACGCCTGTCGGCAGGACCGGCGCGCGCCAGCGGCAGCGATACGCTCTGGCCGGTGCTGCGCGCGAGCGCCGTCTCCAAAACGCATCTGTCGAGCGAGGTGGTCCGTCAGCTCAACACCTTCCGCGATCACCTCAACACCGCCTTCGGCAGCCCCGATATGCCGGTCATCCCGCCCGGTCCCGATGGCAAGCCGTGGCGCATCACGACGCGGCAGTTCCGGCGCACGATCGCGTGGCACATCGCCAACCGTCCGTTCGGCACCATCGCCGGCATGATCCAGTACAAGCACGCCTCGGTCGCCGCGTTCGAAGGCTATGCCGGGACCAGCGCATCGGGGTTTCGCGCCGAGGTCGAGGCGCAGCGCCGGCTCGGTCAGACTGATGACCTGCTGGACTATTTCGACCGGCGTCAGAGCGGCGCATCGCTTGGCGGGCCGGCGGGACCGCGTATCGGGCGGACGCTCGACGATGCCGCCGTTCAACTCGGGCCATTGCCCGCCATGATCGCCGATCGCGCCCGCCTGCGCGTCATGCTCGCCAGCGTCGCGCGCACCTTCCATGTCGGTCCGCTCGCGGATTGCTTCTTCGATCCTGCAACCGCGCTCTGCCTCAAGCGCGTGACAACCCCCGATCCCGCGCAGCCACTCACCGCCCTGTGCGAGCCGACCCGCTGTCCCAACGCCTGCATCACCGCCCGGCACAGGCCGGCCTGGGAACGCGCGGCGGCCGATGCCAGGGCGCATCTACGCGAACGGCGCATCTCCGATCTCCAGCGTCAAGCTCTCCAGCGCGAGCTCGATCGCCTGACCGCGGTGATTGCCGGGATCGATCCTCCCGCGCCGTAGACCACCCCGGCTGTTGGCGGAGTCCTGCGCCGGTCGGCGCGCCCGCGCAACGGCTTCGCCGTCCTTCGCTTCGCTGCGGCCCTGACGGGTGCGCGAGCCCCCCTGTGCCCGGCGCGAACGGGCCTCCGCCGCCGGGGATGGTCCCCGGCGCGAGAACGGAGAACAGATCATGTCAGCCTCACCACGCTCAGACGTCTACGCTCGCGTCACGCAAGCGATCGTCGACGCCATCGAAGCCGGCACCGGCACCTGGCGCATGCCGTGGCATCATTCCGGCGCCGACGTCACCCGCCCGACCAACGTCGCCAGCGGCAAGCCGTATCGCGGCATAAATACGGTCTCGCTCTGGGCGGCCGCCTATGGCAGCGGCTATGCGAGCGGGGTCTGGGGCACCTATCGCCAGTGGCAGGCGCTCGGCGCGCAGGTCCGCAAGGGCGAGCACGCCAGCCTCGGCGTCCTCTGGAAGGAGTTTCGCGCGAAGGGTGACGAAGCCAGCGACGATGATGGCGACCACCGACGGCTTTTCGCCAAGGCGTTCAGCCTGTTCAACGCCGATCAGATCGATGGCTATGCGCCCGAACCGGGGCCGGTCCTGCCCGAGAGCGAACGCCTCGCCGCCGCCGAAGCCTTCATCGCCGCGCTCGGCATCGATACCGTCTACGGCTCGGCCAGCGCCTATTATCACATCGCCGAAGACCGCATCCACATGCCGGATTTCAGCGCCTTCCACGACGCCCACGGCTTCTACGCCACCCATATTCACGAGGCAGCTCATGCCAGTGGCGCAGCCCATCGGCTCGACCGGGATTTCAGCACCAAGTGGACCAAGCACGCGCTCGCCATGGAGGAAGCGACCGCCGAGCTGACCGCATCGTTCCTGCTCGCCGATCTCGGGATCGCGCACGAACCGCGACCCGATCACGCGGCCTACATCGCCTCCTGGCTGCAACTGCTCAAGGACGAGCCCCGGGCGATCTTCACCGCGGCGAGCAAGGCGCAGGCGGCGGCCGACTGGATGCACACCCGGCAGCCATGATCCAGCAGCAACCAACGCTGAGCGGCCGATCCCTCGCGGGCTCGGCCGCTTCGTCGCGCATGGCGATGCGCGGGCTTCGCCCGCTCACCAGCGGACGCCGCTGGCGCGGCGGCGCTGATTTTTCGGGCCTCCCTCGATGCGGGTCTGGTCGGCGCTCCCTGCTAGGCCCGCCACGGCGCGCCGCAAGCCCGGCTTCGCCGAGCTGCTCCATTTCATTTCGCCCCTCCGGGTGCGGCCCGCCGCTTGCGCGGGCCTCTCCGGTCGTTCTCGCCGCCCACCCCCGCCTCGGGGGAGCCATGGGGTTTTTGGGCAGTGCTGGAGGCACCGATGGTTTTCACCTTCCAACCGCCATTTTTCGCTGGACTGTCAGGATATGTCGCCGAGATCGGGGCGGGGCTCTGCTGTGCTGACCTTGGTCTGCCCAACGTCCTCCATGACAGTCATGCGAGCTATGTGGCGCATTGGCTCGGTATCCTCCGCGGCGACAAGACCGCGATCATCCACGCTGCCGCCAAGGCTGAACAGGCTTTCGCGTATCTCAAAAGCTTCGGCGCGGCGAGCAAGGCGCAGCCGGCAGCCGACCGGATGCACGTCCATCGGGGCCACCCCCACGCCGAGGTTCAGTATTTCAGGCCGGTATCACAAAGCACCGTTGCCACGACGGCATCAGCCGTCAACCGCCCCGATGCCAGCAGCTTTGCCGCGGCGCAGACGTTCGCAGCGGCAGAATAGCCGACGTACAGGCCCTCGCGATGGGCCAGAGTACGCCGCCACTCTTCAGCTTCATCATCGCTGATGCCGACACTCATATCCATCAGCGACGGATCCCAGTGCGGCGGAACCGTGCCATAACCGATGCCCTGGAGTTTATGCCGGGCGTCGAGCACCGGTTCTCCGGCCAGCGGCCGCGCGTTCAGCGGTTCGACAGCGGCGCAGACCGTACCGGGATTGGCGCGCTTCAACGCCTTTGCAACGCCCACGAAGGTGCAGCCCGTGCCGACCGCTGCAACCCATCCGTCGACCGGGCCACCGAACTGCGCCAGGATCTCCGGGCCTGTCGTGGTCTCGTGCGCTGCGATCCCCTCTGCAGCGTTGAACTGATCGACGTAGAAACCGTCACGCGCCCGGGCGATCGCGCAAGCCGCCTGTGCGGCAGCATTGACATCGGAACCCGTCACCTGGCCCGGGCTTCCATCCACCTGGGCGATGAGCACCACTTCGGCGCCGAGTCCTTCGAGCATCTTCGCTCGCGCCGGACTGTTGCCTGCCGACATCGTGACGACGAGGGGATGGCCGAGCGCGGCGCATGCCACCGCCAGTCCGGCGCCCATGTTTCCGCTCGTCATTTCCACGACCGGCATTCCCGGCTTCAGCCGGCCATCCTCTCTTGCGGCAAGCAGGATCGCCTTGGCGGCACGGTCCTTCACACTTCCCCCGGGCAGCAGGAACTCGGCCTTGGCGATGATGCGACCAGGACCCGTGTAGATGCGATCCAGTGCGATCAAAGGCGTGCCGCCGATTATCTCAATGGCCGACGCGGCGAGCATGACTTCTCCGACAATGACGGGTGCGGAAGGTCACATCCGCACGACATGAAAATACTGCGACTTTGATACGCGGGCGTTCGCCTGCTGACCAGCGCTCGCGGCCCGACGATCCTCAAACCGGAAACGGCCAGCGGCCGGTTTCCTTCCTCAAGAAAGGACTCATCATGGGATGGCTCTTCATGCCCTTTACGTCGATGGGCGGCCACAAGACCGCCAAATCCTATCTCGACGCGCAGCTTACCTACGAAAACACGCTCGAGGACGGCACGAAACGCGGCCTCAGGGTGCTCGCGTCCTCCTGTCCGGGAAATCGGACCTATTACGCCGCAGCCCAGGAAATCGTGGACGGCATTGCCGGCAACGTTTTCGCGGTAGTGTGCCTGGTGCGCTGGAATCCACGCTCGCGCGATGGCCACCAGTTCGGGTACAAGGATAGTGCGCCGTTGCGGCGCTGAAATGGAGTATCAGTGATGATGAGGTAAGTTGAGAATGCCTCTGCTCGCCGGACTAACCTCGGGCCTCACAAGGTCTGAAATCCCGAAAGGGACGGGGAACAATAGCATGTTCGGAAAAGGCCAGATGCGTCTTAGTCGCAAATGGAGGCGATGACGGTCAGGGCAAGGTGCGTATGGTGAAGGCTACACTGCTTAAATCCCAGTCTGCAGCAATCTATATAGCGATACTGGCGAAAGCGACTGTCACGCCAGGTCCGGATGATGACAGCGGTCTCATGTCTTGGCCGCCTGTTTCTCAGCCCATCCGGTGCGCCTCTCGTCGAGGGGTTTAGTGGACGAACGGGACACCTAACCGCGCCGCATCTCCATTCAGCGTAACTACGGGATGCCCTAAACAGGCGGCTTCTGCCGGCCTGCATGGGTACGGAGCCGCCATATTACTCAAATGCCCGGGGTAATGCCCGGGACATCGACCTCTTCGGAGGCGGCGGTGCAACTGTATAAGGTCTCGAGCGATCGGGCCGAAAGCGGGGAAGACCGGGGGAAGGGCGGCAGCTGTGATTCTTCAACCACCGATCATGGGGTGTGCTGATGCTGCCAGAAACTGTGAAAGGCCGGTTGGAGGCCATTCCGGCGCTCGTTGCGTCGGGCAAAAGGGTGAATGGACTCTATCGTCTGATGGGGTCTCGCCTCCTTTGGGAGGAGGGGCTCCAGAAGATCGGATCCAACAAGGGTGCGATGACGCCGGGTATTGACGGCGAGACCTTCGCGGACTTCGGACCGGAAGACCTCGACCCGATTATCGCCAGCGTGACGGCAGGGACCTATGATCCCAAACCAGTGCGTCGGGTGTTTATCCCGAAAGGCAAGGGCAAACGGCGTCCGCTGGGCATTCCCACGCGCGACGACCGCCTCGTTCAGGAAGTGGCGCGGCAACTGCTCGAACGGATCTATGAACCGGTGTTCTCGAACGCCTCCCATGGATTCCGGCCGGGCCGGTCGTGTCATACGGCGCTTGAACACGTCAAAGCCGTATGGACGGGGGTGAAATGGCTCGTAGATGTGGATGTCGCGGGGTTCTTCGAGAACATCGACCACGACATCCTCCTGCGGCTGTTGCGGAAAAGGATCGATGACGAGAAATTCATCGGCTTGATCGGCAGCATGCTTAAGGCGGGTGTTATGGAAGACCGGGTTCACACCCGGACCTACAGCGGCACTCCGCAGGGCGGTATCGTCTCTCCAATCTTGGCCAACATCTACCTCCATGAACTCGATATGTTCATGGCGGAACGGATCGCGGCTTTCGAGAGGGGGAAGGTCCGTGCCACGAACCCGGAATATGGGCGACTGGCTGGGCGCATCCAGAAACAACGGAAGCGCGTCACCATGCTGCGGGCCAAAGACAATGTCGACGAGGTGAAGGTTGCGGCCTCCTTGGCCAAAATCCAAACCTTACTGCCGCAAAAGCGGTCCATCCCGTCGAGAGACGCGATGGACCCCGGTTATCGCCGACTTCGTTACTGTCGCTACGCGGACGACTTCATGATTGGGGTTATCGGTAGCAAGGAGGATGCACGAAGCGTGTTCGCCGAAGTCAGGGCATTCCTGACCGAGGCGCTGGCGCTCACGGTGTCCGAGGAGAAAAGCGGTATCCGCAAGGCGAGCGATGGAGCCGCCTTCCTTGGATATGAGGTCCGCACATATACGACACGCCAACGGGTTGTCCGGAGCCGACAAGGTTCCGTCAGCTTCCTTCGTAGGCCGCCGTCGGAAGTGATGCAGCTGCATGTCCCTTGGGAGAAGGTCCACGCGTTCGCTTCTGCAAAAGGTTATGGTGATCTGTCGGTGTTGAAGCCGCGTCATCGTAGCCTGCTGCTCAGCTGCAGCGACGTTGAGATCGTCCTAGCTTACAACGCCGAATTGCGGGGTTTTGCGAACTACTATGCTCTCGCCAAGGATGTGAGCTTCAAGCTGAACAGGCTTGAGTTTCTCCAGCGGTGGAGCTTGTTCAAGACCTTGGCCAGCAAGCACAAAACCAATGTGCGAGCGGTCTTGGCCCGCATGAGGACGGGGCAGGAATTCACCATCGGCTACGACGTCGATGGCCAGCCCCGATCGGTCAAAGTCTGGAAACTGGCTCATCTGAAACGTGATCCGGCCACCTCGTCCAGGATTGATATCCAGCCTTGGACGCAGGTGTTCACCCACTCACGTACGGACTGGGTTGATCGTCAGAATGCCAAGCAATGCGAGGCTTGCGGTCGATCCGATGTTCCGTGTCAGGTGCACCATATCCGGGGGATGGCCGATGTTTCGCACCGCGGTTTTGTCGTGAGAATGAAGGTGGCACGCGCCCGCAGGACGGTGGTCCTGTGCGAGCAATGCCACTGGGATACTCACAGAGGCCGCCTGCCCGATCTACGGCAAAGTGATGGTTCGTCACAGTGGAGAGCCGCATGCGGTGAAAGCTGCACGTGCGGTTCGGCGGGGGGATCAGGGCTGACTCCATGAGCAGCACCAATCCTACCCGACTGACCGAAAATATGGGGCCATGCGAGGCCGACTGCCCCGCGGCGATCCTCGATCTGCTGAGCCCGACCGAGCATGAATATGCGCTCGATTGGCGCGCACGTTGCCGGGCGAACCTTGCGCACCGCGCGCGCAAACTCGCGGACGGGGATCGCATCCGGCTTCCCGAGCCGGTGACCTTCACCGACGGTAATGTCGCGCAGGAGTTCGTCGTCTGCAAGCGCGGCCGGAGGCTCGTGCTTCGCGATCCGCAGAATGGCTGCTTCTACCGGATCAGTCGCCTCATGACGCGCGCCTGGGTGGTCGTACCGGTCACCAAGATCCACAAGACGCTGTTTGCATGAGCGTCAATCCTCGAGGAGAAAGGGATCAGGTCATGACGACGGCCATCGACAGGCGTTGTCTGTCTCCCAAACGCCAGTTGCTCTGCAGCCGCGAGAATGCCCTGCGCGTCGCCAGCCGGATTTTCGATCATTCGCAGGGTAAGGTAAGCATCCTGCGCACTACCGATGTGGACCGGCGTGCAAAAGGGACCCCGTTAGCGGGGTGATCGGCGTCTAAATGGGACCCCTCATTCTGGTGGTGTAGTTGACTGCCTGGTTTTCCAGGTGGTGAGATCGGGATGTTGGTGGTGGAGACGGTTGTTCGGATTCGGCGGGAGCACGCGAGCGGGAAGGCGATCAAGGCGATTGCGCGGGATCTGCGGCTGTCTCGCAAGGTAGTGCGCAAGGCGATCCGGGCGCCGGAAGGCGCGTTCGATTATCGCCGCACGGTTCAGCCGCTGCCCCGGCTTGGTCCGTTCCAGGAGCGGCTTGATACGCTGCTGGCGGAGAACGAGGTCCGGCACCGGCGTGATCGGCTGCGCATGACCCGGATCCATGATCTGCTGTGCCGTGAGGGGTTCGAGGGATCCTACGACGCGGTCCGGCGCTACGCCCGGCGCTGGACGGAAGCGAGGCGCAAGGATGCGGGTGATGGGGCGCCCGCGTTCATCCCGCTCATGTTCAAGCCCGGCGAGGCCTACCAGTTCGACTGGAGCCACGAGGATGTGGAGATCGCGGGCAAGCCGATGCGAGTGAAGGTGGCGCAGATGCGGCTGTGTGCGTCGCGGGCTGTCTACGTCCGGGCCTATCCGCGCGAGACGCAGGAGATGGTGTTCGACGCCCATGCCCGGGGCTTTGCCTTTTTTGGCGGCGTTCCCCTGCGCGGCATCTACGATAACATGAAGACCGCGGTCACCACCGTGTTCGTCGGCAAGGAGCGCGTGTTCAACCGCCGCTTTCTGGTCATGGCCGATCATTACATGGTCGAGCCGACCGCTTGCTCGCCGGCGGCGGGATGGGAGAAGGGTCAGGTCGAACACCAAGTCCAGACGATCCGGGGCCGGTTCTTCCAGCCTCGCCTGCGCTTTGCCAGCATCGAGGAGCTCAACGGGTGGCTGGAGGCCGAGTGCCTGCGCTGGGCCGCAACGCACGCGCATCCCGAGCAGAAGGAGCTGACCGTTGCCGAGGCGCTGGCTCTCGAACGGCCAGCCCTGCAGCCGATGCTGGCGCCCTTCGACGGCTTCCACGAGACCGCCCATGCCGTGACCGGCACGTGCCTGATCAGCTTCGACCGCAACCGCTACTCGGTCATGGCCAAGGCTGCGCGGCGGGCCGTCCAGGTCCGCGCCTATGCCGACCGCATTGTCGTGCGCCTCGGCGACGAGGTCATCGCCGAACATGCCCGGCACTTCGGCCGTGACCGGACGATCTATGATCCCTGGCATTACCTGCCCGTTCTGGCGAACAAGCCCGGCGCTTTGCGGAACGGCGCGCCCTTCCAGGGGTGGGACCTGCCACCGGCACTAACGCGGTTGCGGCGCAAGCTGGGCGGCGGTGATGAAGCCGACCGCCGCTTTGTGCGCGTGCTGGCAGCCGTAATGACCGATGGTCTGGAAGCGGTCGAGGCCGCGATCCGGGAGGCGCTCGATAACGGGGCCGTCAGCGACGAGGTGATCCTCAACATCCTGGCCCGATACCGGGACCCGCCATCCGAGCGCCCTTTGGACGTGGTCGTTGATCTCAAGCTCAGCCACCCGCCGGTTGCGGACTGTGCGCGCTATGACACAGTGCGAGGCCTCCATGCAACGGCATGAGATGATCGAGGCGATGCGAGCGCTCGGGCTCAAGGGCATGGCAGGGGCCTTCGACGAGGCGGTCACCACCGGGTTGCAGCGCAAGCGCACGACCAACGAGATCCTGACCGACCTGCTGCGGGCAGAAGCGGCGCATCGTCATGCCGCCTCGATCCGCTATCGCATGACCGCGGCCAAGCTGCCTGTAATCAAGGACCTCGATGCCTTCGTGTTCGAGGGCACCCCTATCAACGAAGGGCTGGTGCGTTCCCTGCACGCAGGTTCGTTCCTGCCCGGTCGCCGCAACATCGTGCTCATCGGCGGCACAGGGACGGGCAAGACCCATCTGGCCACCGCAGTCACCGCCAGCGTCGTGCGTGCCGGTGCCCGTGGGCGCTACTTCAACACGGTCGATCTCGTCACCCGGCTCGAGGAAGAGGCGCGCATCGGCAAAGCCGGATCCATCGCCGCCCAGCTCAGCCGGCTTGATCTCGTGGTGCTCGATGAACTGGGTTATCTGCCGTTCGCCCGATCCGGCGGGCAGCTCTTGTTCCACCTGATCAGCAAGCTCTACGAGCAGACCTCGGTCATCATCACCACCAACCTCGCCTTCGGCGAGTGGCCCACCGTGTTCGGCGACCCGAAGATGACCACCGCGCTGCTCGACCGCATCACCCACCATTGCGACATCGTCGAGACCGGCAACGACAGCTGGCGCTTCAAAAACCGCAGCTGACCCAATCAGAAAAACGCCTTCGCGCTGCTGACGCCTCCGGTCGGGCTACGCCCTCCCTACGCCGCCAGCAGCGCGAAACCCGCGCCCAACATCGATCGATCTATGCAACGCTAACGGGGTCCCTTTTGCGCGCCGATAGGGGGGCCCGATTGAACGCCGATTGACACACTACCGATCCGCTGCAGCCTTTCCGCATCTCTACCGACCCTGCGTCGTCGGGCCTGATCGTCCTCGAGATGGTCGCCTGAAGCCCTCTCCATTCATGTCTTCCGGAGCAAAGCCCATCCGCATGCTGACCGCCGCTGCAACGCAGCCAGGCCCATGATCCCGCCGCTCGCGACCCATGGCAAGAGGGAAGGGGGATGAATGACGGTGTTCTCCAAGCTGGAAGGATCCGCCATGGACACTAACTTTTACATTACCGCGCGGTCTTCGAAATTCCCCCTCGACTACGCACACAGCAGGGAGGACGCAGCCGCGCTGCTCGCGCGTCACCGCGATCGCCATCCCGACGCTGTTGTCGAGTCCACCAACGCCTATTTCGAACGCACGCGCGCCGAAACATTGGCGTCATTTCCTCTCAGCCGGATCACGCAGCGTTTCTACGACGCTATGCTGGGCGTTCTCCCGCCACAATATATCAAGGGCGTTGCGGGCTTCTTTCTCTCCGAAGCGGCGACCCAGAACATCCACGCCCAGTTCATCGTGCATGGCGGCTGCACCTACGGTGGTTACGCGGACCTGGCGCGCGAATCCCGCAAGATCTGGACCATTGCCGACGTCCTTGAACTCGAAAGCCGGGCCGGCGCGCGCACCTTGACGTTCGACTGGTTTCCTGGGGACTGAACTTCGTGTTCGACGCAATGGAAAAGATCAGCGCCCTTTGTCATAGACATCGAATGTATCGTTTTCTGTGTTTCCTATTCCTTGTCTCCGCATGCGACGTCCGGGGTGCTCCCGTCAATGAGCCGGGGTTTACCGCATCCGCTCGCGCGCTCGATGGCGACACGATTGCAGCCGATTTCCGTCTCCTTGGTGTCGATGCGTTCGAGCGCCGTCAGCTCTGTGAACGGGCGCGGTCGTGCTGGGAATGTGGCAAGGCGGCTCAGGATCATGCCGCGCGGATTCTGGGCGAAGCCGACGCCCAAATCCGGCTCACCAACCGCTCGAGCTATGGTCGGCCGGTGGCGACTGTGACCGTGAAAGGCCGCGATCTCGGAGAGACGCTGATCCGCGCGGGTCTCGCCATTCCCCAACCCCAATTCCTGAAAACCGATCCGGCGCGTGCGAAGCAATATACCGAAGCCTTTGCCGCCGCGCAGCGAAACAAGGCTGGCGCGTTCGCTGGCCAGTGGATCGAGCCGGCTCGGTGGCGGCGCGGCGACCGCCTCGCTTGTGAGCGGTGATCTCCAAGGCTGGAGCGGCGTACCGCGCGGTCCCGTCAGGCAGTGAGGCCGGGATCGGCCCACCAGGAACGGCCTTGCCTGAAGTTCTCGGTTGAGGCGACGACAGGGCCATCCGGTTCGTCAGCTACATAAGGCGAGACCAGCGGACGTGCCCTGATTTTCCGGCGGTGGATGCTGCCCGCGACGCGGCCGCGCGCTTCGAGCAGCTCTTCGAGCCACATCAGATCGTCGAGCATCTCGACGATGCCGCGGCCAGCGAGGCAGAAATAGATGCAGCGCTGGAAATCGTCGCCTGCCGGATTGCTCAGGATGGACGCGAGCTTGCGCTTGCCGCCCGTCTCACCCTCATGGACCCAGGACATCGCCTCGCGCAGTTCGCGCACCGAATAATAGGCATCCTCGACATGCATACCGATCGCCGCATTGGCCAGCATGCGGCGGGTGGGGCGGTTTTGATCGTCAAGCGCGGCATCGCGCAGCGTCACATCGAGATCGAACGGTTCAAAATAGCGGGCGGCCTGCTCGGTCATTAAAAATCTCCCTTGAATGGAACATAACATGAACAATTATCCGGTCAAGTCACGCTCGATCGCTGTCATGGTGGGACTGCCGCACCTTGCTGATGGGGTGCTCCTGCGGCGCGCCCGACAGCTTCAGCAGCCCGTCCTGATTTCCGCCAATGCCCTGTCGCGCTGGTCGACGAAGCGAGGTTGGCGCGAATGGGCCGGCTGGACGACGCGGCCACTCATGAATGCGCATGGTCTTCGCAGCCTCAGCCTCGACAGCGCGGGGTTCAGCGCAATGGTCACCTATGGGCGCTATCCCTGGACGGTCGATGATTATGTCGGCCTGGCCGCAGCCTATCCATTCCGCTGGTGGGCAAGCCTCGACTATTGCGTCGAGCAGGAAGTGGCCAGCGATCGCAACGAGGTGCTCGACCGCATGTCCCGTACCATCCGGGCCAACATCGAATGCCGGCTGCGCGCTGAAAATGCCGGGATCGATGCGACCTTCATGCCGGTCATTCAGGGACGTCATCCCGGTGATTATGAACGCTGTGCAGTGGCGCTCGCGCATATGATCGAGCGCGCCGGGCTTGTCGGTGTCGGCAGCATGTGCCGGCGCCCTGTCCATGGCGCGGATGGACTGATCGCCGTCGTTGATCGTCTCGACCAGGTGCTGCCAAGGCAGACCCGTCTGCATCTCTTCGGCGTCAAGGGCGCCGCCATCCCCTATCTCACCGCCTTCGCCCATCGTATCGCCTCGATCGACAGCCAGGCCTATGGGGTCAGCGCGCGCATCGCCGCGCGACGTTGTGGTCAAGCCAAGACCGACCGCTTGGTGGCGGACCATATGACGCAGTGGTTGCTCAGACAGCATGCTCGCCTTGATCGGCCTTCGCGACAGTTGCCGGTGCAACCTGAGGTGCCGCCACCTCCCGAACCGGCAGACCCCTGGGAGCGGGTGATCGCACAGGCGCGCCGCGAGATACGCGATCTCATCGAAACCGGCGATCTCGACCATGACGAGATGACGGCCCTGTGGACCGAGCAATGGGCAGCGGACATCTACGGCGCAGCATCAGCGGACTGAAGGTGAGGAGAGGGGGAACGGAGGTGTGAGCGGCCGAACCGCTCGAGACCCGGAGACTCTCATGAATTATGATCTCGCCTTCCGCTACAGTCAGGCTCTCGATCCCAGCGCGCTGATCACGATCGGCACGGCGCTGCATGCGATCCACGCCGCCATCACCGATTGCCGCAACGCCGGCATCGATCTCGAACGTGATCCGGCGGTTATTCTGCTTGCGCGCCATCTGGGGACGGTGTGCGAAACGCGTGCACCGGACGCGGATCTGCGGCGCGACTGCATCGCGCGGATCGCCGAGCTGCGGAACCGGCCGGTTCTGAAGACGCTCGCCTATCGCGGCGTTGCCCATGACGAGCCCGCCAAGCGCCTGTTTCATTCGGAGGGGCGCGCCGCCATGCGCCGCCTGGCCGACGCCCTCGCGCTCGACGAGGGCAGTTTCGATATCCGGTCCAACAAGGGTGGTCCCGCCGTGTCAGGCGAAGTGACGCTGCACGGCGAGGATGTCTGGGTGCAACTCTCGCTCGGCCTCTCCGGTCCCGATCGGGAAGTGTGCTTTCGCAAGGTGCAGGGCCGCGACGATCATCTTGGAGACCGTAATTGTTGGGCGTCAATCCGCGAACTTGTCGACCCGGGCCGCTTCGCCGCACGAATCCGGCGGGAGCTTCGCTTGTCCACATCGCAGCCCGTTGTTCCCCGTCTCGTCGCCTGAACGAAGGCGATCATGCGCATTCTTTTCGTCCGCGTCAGGATCGGCGTCCAGGAGTCGGGCTATTCCTATCGCCTCTATATACCTTTCACGGAAAGTTCGTTCGAACGGCAAGCGTTGATCTCGGTGCATTCCGATTTCGGGCGCGGGCTTGCGCGCGCGTATGCCAGTTGTGGGTGTGATCGAGAAACTGTCGGAGCGGTACGCTGTCCCCTCCGACCATCGCCGCCACGTCTCCTGGGATTCGCATCGAAGGAGACCGATGATGTCAGAGCCGTTTGACCCCGCTGACACCGACGCATGGATTGCCCATGGTCGAAGCCCGGTACAAGCAGCGGCGCTCGCTGATGCCTGGCGCCGCTTCCCGGACCTTGCGAACGATTCCCCACTCGATCAGCGCATGGCACGTATGCGCGAGCGTGTCACGGCACTGCGGCCGGTGATGGAAGCGATGGCGCACATGGTCGAGGCGGAACGACAGGCCCGCAATTTCGCCTTCACCGCAAGACGAGTCGCCGAGGGACGGGGGGATGATCGCGATCGTGCCATTCTGCGCGCGCGCGATCTCCATGGCCATGACTGGGATCGATCGGTCCGCTATGCCGATGGCTGGTATGCCGCGCATGCGGGCTGGGATCCCGAATGCCGCAAGCCTGGCCCACTCGATGCGGGCGCCGAAGCCTATGATCACGGCTTTTGCGATGGTGGCGGCAACCGCGATGACCTCTTCGACACCGCGCGCCGCGCCTTGATGGTGGATCGCACACCAACGTCTTCGGCCATTTTGCCCGCGCGGCCTCGTCCCAGCGAATGGCTCAAGCCGACTGACGTGCCGCGGCCGGCACGCTGGCATCGTCGCCTCCTCCTGATCGGTGCGCCCGAAGCCGGACTGGTCGCCGCGCCGGCAAAAACGGCCCTGCTTCGTCCGGCTCTCGATTCCTGCTCGGGCTGCGGGGAGGCGACCATCGTCGTCATTTCCGGAGCCGGTTTTCACCCTCTCGATAGAGCCGATACGGCGCTGCCCCTCGGTGGTCCCGAAGCACTGGAGGTACTCGCGTCCGATCGCGCACTCCAGGCCTGCTTGCGGGCGCTGCTCGGTGATCGCGACTTTGATGACATCCTTGTCGCTGCCCAAGGGTATTATCTGGCTTTGCTCGATGCACATGCTGCAGCGCTTCCGCTTTGCCGGACAATGGAACGAACGCGGAACACCGCGCTCCAGCAACGGACGCACTTTCGTATCTGGCTCGACCGTGGGTTTCTCGCGGGCCAGACGGTCGGGGCAGGCCACATTCGTTGGGGCAAGGCCGTCAATGGCCTGACGGGCCGGCTCGGAGAATTTACGGCCCGTTATGCCGGCAAGCTTCCCCCGCGCGGCCACCGCATCGTCATCGAAACCGCCGACGGTAAGCCTGCCGCGGGCTTCGTCACGGCGCGAGGCGAGCCATTGGCATGGGAAACCGTCATCGCAAATCGCGCCCGTCTGCGCAGCACGATGGCAGCGCGCCTGCGGGCATTCGGCGGTGCAACGCGGCTGGCATGGCCAAGGCCAGCAAACACGTCAATCCAGGGAAGGAACGATTCTATGGACGCCTCCCGCGCAAGGTAGTTTCTCGATGTTGCTCCGGCATTGGATGCGTGAATCTATCCGGCCTGTTGATTGAGGTGTTTTCGCCCCTGGCCATGATGGGAATCCGCGCGGTTCAGTGCCTTTTAAGATGAGCGGCCTCGAGGGCCATCGTTCCTTACAGGCTGTGAAGCGGCGGTCCGTGCCGTTACACCATCAAGTCTTCACCTCGCATTTGTAACCTCTGATCAGATTGCGGCCCGCTGCCCGAACGGTCACGCCATTTTGTAACTTTCGCCGCTTCGCAACATCGCCCAGGCCATGCGAGCAGTCTTGTTTGCCATGGCGACGAGTGTCTTGTTGTGGCCTGCCCTTGATTGCAGTTCCTGCGCCCATTTTGAACGCCGGTCGTCATGCTTGGCGATCCGCAGCAACGCAGACCGTGCACCATGTATCAGCTGGCGCCTCAGGTAATGATTGGCTCTGTTCCCGATACCACCGAGCCTTGGCTTTCCGCCGGTCGTGTATTGTCGCGGAACCAGTCCAATCCAGGCAGAAAGGGCTCGGCCGGATGCGAAGTGTCGGCCATCGTCAATTGCGGCGATGAGGGAGGTTGCGACAATCGGTCCTACCCCCGGCAGCGTAGTCAGACGTTTGCAACGATCGTCTCTCCGGCAGATATCAACCAGCATGTCATCCAGAGTGGATACTCTGGCATCCAAGTCGCGATACTCCTCGACGAGCTTCAGGAACAGGTCCTTCGCCAAGTGCGATAGTTCGGCAATTTCGATCATCTTGTCGACCTGCAGCCGGAACCGGGACGCACCTGCCGGCATGACGACGCCATACTCGGCCAAAAGACCACGAGTGTGATTGATCAACGCGGTGCGCTGCACGATCAGTCTGTCACGCGTTCGGTGCAGAGCTTGCAGATCCTGCTGTTCGACGCTCTTCAGCGGCACGAACCGCATGGTTGGCCTGTTGGCAGCTTCGAAAATGGCTTCGGCATCAACCGCATCATTCTTCGATCCCTTCACTAATCATCAGGTTCTCAAAATGCGAAGGAATGCGGGCTCGGTGTAGGAAATCCGCGCATTTCTGGCTTGGATCGGCAATTTGCTCCGCATTATTTTGCTGCGAACCTCTGCGGTCGTTTGACCAGCAGAGGAGGAATTGATGTTGCAATCCGAGCATGAGCTGCTCACCGAGCTCAGAGCCATACTGACAAACCAGCGTTACAATCCGACGGTAATCCGAAATCACTGTACCTATGCGCAGGAGTTTCTCGACTATCTCCAGCATCGAGGAATCTGTGTCACGGACGTGACTGAGGCGCAAGTTGAGCGATATCTGGATTATGCGATCGCGTTATTCCGGAAACGTCGTGGCAGGCATCCCAGCGAGCGCTGGCACGCAGTTCCGCGATCTGCAATTCACGCGTTGCTACGGCTTGGGCAGGGTCAGTGGCCACCCTCTGAAAAAGTAACATGCGACGCCGATGCGCTGCGGATTACGATCTGCAATGAATATGAAACCTGGCTTCGTGAGGAGCGTGGCCTTGCCCAGGCCAGCATCGACGCGTTCCTGTGGGAAGCGCGCTACTTCCTTGCCTGGCAACTCAACCGGTGCGGGGCCGATGGCCTCGAGGCAGTGACCGTGGGTGAAATTGACAGCTACATGGACTTGCGCGGTTCGAAACTGACGCGCAGTTCTCTGAAATCCACAGCCGAGCGGCTGCGCTCGTTGCTGCGTTACCTGCATTGGACGGCCCGCGTTGCGGAAGACCTGACACCGCATATCATCGCGCCGCGGCTCTACGCTTACGAAGGGGTGCCGTCGATTTTGGAGCGCGACCAGATCGCCGCGGTTCTGGCAAGTGTGAGCAAGGACAAGACGGCTGCCGGTTTGCGTGACCACGCGATATTACAGGTCCTCGCCACCTATGGCCTTCGCGCAAGCGAAGTCCGCAACATGCGGATCGAAGACATAGACTGGCGGGCCGAAGTCATCCGCGTCCGCCACAATAAAACGCAAGCCTACACGTTCCTGCCATTGATGGGACCGGTTGGCGAAGCGATCCTCGCCTATCTGCGGTCTGGTCGGCCCGCCACTGATGCCAGGGAACTCTTCATCCGAACGCGCGCGCCCTATTGCAAGCTTGAGAAGATATACAGCCTGATTCGGCAGCGGCTCCGGGATGCCGGCGTCAAACCCTCAGGCAGGAGCGGGCCTCACATCTTCCGTCACGCTCGTGCGACCGAGTTGCTGCGCGCCGCAGTGTCGAAAAAGGTAATCGGTGATCTGTTGGGACATCGCTCCGTTGGATCGACGGCGCCCTATCTCAAGCTCGCCACGGAGGATCTGAGAGCCATCGCTCTGGATGTGCCGGGACCGGAGGTGCTGGCATGACCTCCCGTTGGCCCGATTCCGATCGCGCGTGCATTGGCCGCTTTGTCTCAAGCCTTGATCTGCGCAATCCCAAAAGCCGCGTCTGCTATCAACAGGTCCTGCATAGCTTCCAGGATATTGTCGAACGGCATGGAGCGCTCGATCAGCAAGCCCTGCAGGCCTGGTTGCGCGAATTAGCCACTCGCTGGGCGACATCTACCCTTCTGCATCGCACCCGAATCATCGACCGGTTCCTCGATCATCTGCTCGCAACCGGGGGGATCGATCACCACCCGGTCAAAGCTCTACGCGAGGCATGTCATATCAAGCAGTGCATGCCGATCTGGCGCGCGCTGATATCGCGTGATCCAGAACAGGCTCTTGCCAGACTGCGCAAGCCCAAACCGTTCGGCAGCGTGCTGGGCGAGGCCATGGCCGAACATGTCGCGATGATGCGGCGCAGGGGGTACAAATATACTTCGCAACCCGAGCGGTTCTTGCAGTTCGACCGGTTCCTACAGTTGAATCCGCAACTGGAAACCGAGCCGCTGAGCGTTATGATCGATCAATGGGCGGCCACAAAGGGCACCCGCAACCATGCATATGAACGCGAAAACCTCGAACGTATCTTCGCAAAAATCCTACGGCGCCGCGACCCGTCAGTTCCTCGGCGTCGGCCGGATCCGCGACCCCGGAAAGAGGTGCGCAAGCAGTGGCGCCAGCCCCATATTTACTCTCCTGGTGACGTTCGGCGAATGCTCGACATTGCCCGTTCGTATCCCTCGCCACGCGCAACCCTTCGACCATTGTGCATCTACACCATGCTGTTGCTGGCCTACTGTGCGGGTCTGCGACGCGGAGAACTGGCCCGGCTGGATCTTGGTGACGTTAATCCCCGAGACGGCACCATCACGGTTCGGCAGACCAAGTTCTTCAAGACCCGAATCCTGCCGCTCCCCGACAGTGTGATGAACGAGTTGCGGACCTACATCGCAGCCCGACGTCGGGCTGGTGCATCGCAGGATCCGCACTCCGCCCTGTTCTGGCACGTCCAGGGTAGGTCCCGCTACACGCCCGAAATGATAACCTGGGTGCTTACAGACGTCATACGTCGCGCCGGGTTGAAGCCATTGCAGGGGCACGACGGACCTCGCGTTCATGATCTTCGGCACTCGATGGTCGTGAACCGCATCCTTGAATGGTACCGTCTGGGGATCAACCCGCAGGATCGGCTGCCGTTCCTCGCGACCTACCTCGGACATCGAGATATCAACTCCACGCTGGTCTACATCACCGTTACGCAGGATCTGCTGCATCTCGCGAACGAACGCTTCAGGGCCCTGGGCGCGCCATGCCTCAATCCTGAACGGGAGGTGCGGCCATGAGCAGGACCAATCCATTCCCGGAACTGATGCGCGCATTCTTCTACGAATGGCTCGTTGAGCAGCGCAATGCGTCGGTCAACACGGTCCGTTCCTACCGCGACACTTGGCGGCTCTTCCTCCGGTTCGTCGCTGATCGCGCGGAAAAGAAGGTTGCGATGATCTCGCTGGCCGATCTGACTGCCGCGCAGGTCACGGCGTTCCTGAGGCACGCCGAGCACGAGCGCGGTGGTACGATCGGTACCCGCAACTGCCGGCTTGCTGCAATCCGCAGCTTCTTCAACTTCGTGGCTACCAGGGATCCCGCATCGATCGCGCAATGCGTCGAAATCCTCAACATCCCGATCAAGCGGGCGCCGGTATCGGAACCCTGCTATCTGGATCCGCCGGAAGTGGCGGCGATCCTTGCCCAGCCAGACCAATCGACCCTAAAAGGCATGCGCGACCATGCGTTGCTCTCGTTCCTCTACAACAGCGGCGCGCGAATACAGGAAGCGCTCGATGTGTGCCCCGAAGCGATCCGGTTCGATAGTCCCAGTTGCGTCCGACTTATGGGCAAGGGCCGAAAAGAGCGCATCTGCCCGCTTTGGCCGGAAACCGTACTGTTGCTGGAAAGGCTGCTTGACCGGCAGCCGCGAGCACCAGACCAGCGGCTGTTCGTTAACCGCTACGGCGAGCCGCTCAGCGCTTCGGGCGTCCGGTTCAAGCTTGCCGCCTATGTGAAGGCGGCGGCTGAAACCATGCCGTCGCTTCAAACAAAGCACGTAACGCCTCACAGCTTCCGCCACGCGACCGCCGTCCACCTTGTATCGGCGGGCGTGGACATCACGGTCATCCGCAGTTGGCTTGGACATGTGAGTCTCGACACCACCAATCACTATGCCAAGGCCAATCTGGAAACGAAGCGGAAGGCGCTGGAGCAGGTCGCCGTGCCGTCGGCGACGGGGCGTTCACCATCCTGGAAACGCGATACGAGCCTGCTCGCCTGGCTTGATACGCTGTAAAATAATGCGAAGGAGTGTTGGGCAGAAACGCCGATAATCGGCCGATCTGTCCACGTTCCTTCGCATTTTGAGAACCTGATGATTAGTGAAGTAATGCTCACCTATCCATTACTTGACGAATGGCTTGACGAAACGCGGATGGATCAGGCGAACGGCATAACTCAGCGCCTCGAAGACGCGGCCCCAGTGGTGTGAACTGGCGCAGGCTTCCATCGCGACCGACTGCGGTTGCAATCTGGTCACCGCATCGACCAGCTTTGCCCTGCTAACCTTCCGCGAGATTACCTCACCTTCGCAAGTGATCCCGTAGATGTGAAAAGACTGCTTGCCCAAATCGATCGCTAGCATTTGCATGTGATGAACTCCTCTTCCCGGTCGCTGTGGCAACATGCTCGGCCCGCTTGCGGGAGGCGTCCATCCCATAAGATGAAAATCCGAAAGGTGACTATTGGCGTCACGCTGTTGATGCATGACAGCGATGAGGATCGCCTCTCGACCATGAGCCTCGCCCGTATCGGCGAGGAAATGGACTTCGGTGACATGGTTGGCGCCTTCGCCATCACATCCGCCGACGATGTCCCACCCCATGCCCTGCAGGCTGAACTCACCGCGCTCGGCAACGACGGCACCTTCTTTGACGACAGGATGGAGCACGCAGATGACTGACGGATCGTCCATGACGAAAGCATGCACAGTCGCCGCAGTGCTGTGCGAGTTGCTCGAGACCCACATGCAGGCATGCGACGTGGGAGGGCGGCCGTCAGGGGATCACCACCATCATATCGTCTCGGCTGTGCATGGAACCCGTGCTGACGTGGAAATCCTCTCCAGCTGTGAAAATGAAGACGGTGTCGAGATCGGGTTGACGCTCAATGATGGCGCCACCTTCCGGATACAGGTTGAGAGCCTGTCCGCATCTCCTGGTCAGGAATAGCCCCATGACCGAGGACGAATTCGATCAACTCGTTGATGATGCGACGCATGCAGTCAACAATCTAATCCCGGATCTCTATCTCGACGGCATGGGCGACACTGCCCATAGCGGTGTGCTTTACGCGATCAATGATGCCCTCAGCACTATATTGCGGGACGTCATCGAACCCCGCTGATGACTTCGGCCTCGATCGGGGCTGACGATGTCGGCCGTGCGCCAAGGCATCTGGGCCTGTCACCCGCGATCATTCCAATGCCTCAAAGGGAGATCAGCATGTCTGCGCCAACCCATTTCGTTCACGTCTATGCCACCGTGCGCGTCAAACTGGGCGTGACCGCACATGACCAGTTTGCAGCAATGAAGGAGGCAGATCGCCTTCTCTTTGCCAACGGTTTCGGTGTTCGTCTGATTCCGAGTGCTACAGGAGTGCTTGAAGCGGACTACGCCGAAGAAGTGTCCGGCTATCTTGTCGACGAAGCGGGCGACCACGAATACGACCGGAGCCGGACCTATGCTGCCGATGGTGCACCCATTTCGTGAAATATGTCACGCTGCGAGGCCTGACACTATCGAATTTGGGTAATGCTCGTCAGGCTTTCGTCAGACTTGTCGGCGATGTTCGCATGCGCCGAGCAAGGGGTTCTGCCTTCTTGTCCGAAATCAATCCCACAGCTGGGCCGATCGCTACAGGGCGAAGGGAACAATTGACGCAAGGGCCGGACAAGGATCGAAATGCGCAACCTGCGACTGACATTCTGGGGCCTGGCCGCCTTGGTCACCATGTTGTGGCTTCTTGCGGACCTGTCCATATTCCGGTCGTCCGGCTTTTTCGCGATCCGCAGCGCGGCGGTGCAGTATAGCGGCGCGCTGGCGATCGCCTGCATGAGCGTCGCGATGATGCTCGCCATCCGCCCCCGCTGGCCCGAACATGGGCTGGGCGGACTGGACAAGATGTATCGTCTCCACAAATGGCTCGGCATCGCGGCACTGGTCACGGCCATCGCGCACTGGCTGTGGGCGAAGGGTCCGAAATGGGCCGTGGGGTGGGGCTGGCTCGAACGACCGTCGCGTGGCCCGCAACCGCCCGCAAGCAATCCTGTCGAGGCCCTGTTCGCCAGTCTCCGCCACACGGCGGAGGGTCTGGGCGAGTGGGCCTTTTATGCCGTGGTTGCGCTGATCGCCGTCGCGCTCATCCAGCGCATTCCCTACCGCTTCTTCTATCGAACGCATCGGCTTCTGGCGCTGGCCTATCTCGTGCTGGTCTTTCATGCCGTGATCCTGACGACGTTCAGCTACTGGCTGTCTCCGTACGGCCTCACGCTGGCGGCGCTGCTTGCTTGCGGCACCGGGGCGGCGATCCTCATTCTGTCGCGCCGCGCAGGCCGGGACCGGCAGGTGCCGGGCAGGATTGCCGCCATCCACCATTATCCGGGCGTGCGGGCGCTCGAGACCATCGTCGACATGGGGGAGGGGTGGCCCGGCCACCGACCCGGCCAGTTCGCCTTTGCCGTGTCGGACCCGGCCGAAGGGCCGCATCCCTATACCATCGCGTCCGCCTGGCGCGAGGATGAGCGGCGGATCACCTTCATCACCAAGGGACTGGGGGATCATACGCGGCGCCTGCCCGAAAAACTCCATGTCGGCCAGGAGATCAGGATCGAGGGGCCTTATGGATGCTTCACATTCGACGATGATAGCGCCCGTCAGATCTGGATCGGTGGCGGGATCGGTATCACGCCGTTCATCGCCCGCATGAAGTATCTGGCCCAGAGTCCCGAAGGCGCGCGCGCGGAGATTGATCTCTTCCACTGCACGGCCGAAGTCGACGAGGAGGCTCTGGGCAAGCTGCAAGCGGATGCGGCGGCTGCCCATATTCGCCTGCATGTTCTGGTCGATGCACGCGATGGCCGCCTCGATGGCGAGCGAATACGCGCCGCCGTGCCGGAATGGCGGGAGGCGAGCCTCTGGTTTTGCGGCCCCCTTGGATTTGGTGAAACGCTGCGCCGGGACTTTGCCGCGCTGGGCTTTCCGGTAGCGAAACGTTTCCATCAGGAGCTGTTCGCGATGCGCTAAGTCAAGGCGATGTATGCGAAAAAATCCGACTTGTCACCTCGACATCAGCAGGACCGATTTCTAAAGACCGCTCCCGTGACCATGATCCGCTCCTTCCTTGCCCGGCATCGCTGGCTGGCCATCTGGCTGGCCGGGGCCGCGCTCATGCTGAAGGTGCTGGTGCCGGCCGGGTTCATGCCGACCGTCTCTTCGGGTACGATATTGGTCCAGCTCTGCTCGGGCCAGGGTCCGCAAACGGTCATGATGGAGCTTCCGGGCAGGTCCGGCGATCATGATCCCGCGGATCACAAGCAGGCCGACATGCCTTGCGCTTTCTCGGGTCTGTCGTCGCCGGCGCTCGCCGCCGCCGACCCGATCCTGCTGGCGCTCGCCATTGCCTTCATCCTGGCGATGGGCTTTCTTGGCCTATCTTTCGCCCTGCCCGGTGCCTCGCCATTTCTGCGGCCTCCGCCAATAGGACCGCCAACAGCCGCCTGATCCCTTTCGCCGTTCGTTTTCAACGGCGCGCGGACCGCCGCGCGCCCGGATCAGGATCCATCCATGTCTGTCATTTCCAAAGCCGCGAGCGCGGCTGCAATATTCTATGGCCTGTCGGCCGCGAGTGCCTTTGCGCAGGATACACAGGTTCTTCCGTCCATCGGGATCGATTCCGAGGATCGCCCTGCCGGTCCCGTGTCGTCCGAGATCCTTTTGCGTGACAAGGTCGCACCCCTGCAATCGGGAACAAGCGATACGGCGGCGCTGATCGGCCGCCTGCCGGGGGGCAGCAGCTTCGGCGCCGGTGGCTTTTCCAGCCTGCCGGTGATCCGGGGCCTCGAAAGCCAGCGGCTGACCATATTGGTCGACGGCGTGCCGATCGACATCGCCTGCACGAATGCGATGAACCCGCCTTTGTCCTACACCGATCCGCAGACGATCGACGCGATCAGCGTCATCACGGGCGTGACGCCGGTCAGCATGGGCGGTGACAGCATCGGCGGCGCGATTTCGGTGGAAACCCTGACACCGCGCTTCGCCAAGGCGGGCAAACGATTGCTGACGGGCGAACTGTCCACCTTCTACCGCAGTAACGGCGACGGCTTCGGCGGCGCACTTTCGATCACGGCGGCAAGCGACCGGCTCAGCCTCAGCTATGCCGGTTCCTTCACCCAGTCCGACAATTACAAGGGCGGCGGCCGTGACGGCACCGTCCGTTCGACTGAATACAAGAAGACGGACCATGCGCTGAGCCTGGCCGCGCAGACCGATATCGGGCTGTTCGAACTGAAGGGCGGCTACCATTTCTCGCCGTACGAGGGCTTTCCCAACCAGTATATGGACATGACATCCAACAAGAGTTGGTATCTGAACGGTCACTGGAAGGGCGCCTTCGACTGGGGCGATCTGGACCTGCGCGCCTTCTATCGCGACACCGATCATCGGATGAACTTCCTGGCGGACAAGGGCGGCACCGCGACCGGCGGCATGCCCATGAACACCGAGGTTCATAGCGCCGGCTATACGCTCAAGGGCGACATTATGCTGTCCAATCGCGACACGCTGCGTCTCGGGAGCGAATTCCACCACCAATGGCTCAATGATTACTGGCCGGCGGTCGCGGGCCACATGATGATGGGGCCCAACACCTATATCAATGTGAACGGCGCGAAGCGCGACCGGCTTGGCACCTTTGCCGAATGGGAGGCGAAGTGGACGCCGCAGCTCACCACGCTGGTCGGCGTGCGCAACGATCAGGTCTGGATGAACACCGGCGAGGTCCAGCCCTATTCCACCTCGATGATGAATATGGCCGACGCGATGGCGGCCACCGCGTTCAACGCCGCGGATCGCAAACGGCATGACAGCAACTGGAGCGCCACGGCCCTTGTCCGCTATGCGCCGAGCGATCAGGCGACGCTCGAATTGGGCTATGCGCGCAAGAGCCGTTCACCGGGCGTCTATGAGCGCTACAGCTGGGGACGCGGTTCGATGTCGAGCCGGATGATCGGCTGGTTCGGTGATGGCAACGGCTATGTCGGCGATCCCACCCTGAAGCCCGAAAGGGCTGATACGATAAGTGCCGCGGTCAGTCTGAAAGGCGCCGGCGCCAATGGCTGGACGCTCAGGATCGCACCCTATTACACGCGCGTCCATGATTATATCGATGTCGTGAAGCTGGCCGATTTCACCAATATGATGGGCACGCCGACGGGGTTCGTGCAGCTTCGGTTCGCCAACCGCGAAGCCGAGCTATATGGCGTCGATGTCTCGGGTTCGCTTGCGCTGTGGCAGTCGTCATCGGCCGGCACGGCGAAACTGACCGCAACGGCAAGCTGGTTGCGCGGGCGCAATCTGGACGACGGCGGGTCGCTCTACCATCAGATGCCGTTCAACGCGACGTTTGCGCTGGAGCATCGGCTCGGGGGCTGGGAGAGCGCGGTCGAACTGACGGTCGTGGCGGACAAGAACCGGGTCGACGCCACGCGCAACGAACCCCGAACGGACGACTATGCGCTCGTCAATCTTCGGACCGGCTATGCCTGGGGCAATTACCGGCTGGGCCTGGATGTCCAGAACCTGTTCGACAAGGGCTATGATCTGCCGCTGGGCGGCATGTCGCTCGGCGATTACAAGGCGACCGGCGACTTGCGGCCGGTGCCTGGTCGTGGCCGCTCCTTCAACATCGGCCTGACTGCGAAATTCTGAGGCATGGCCGCCAGTCCAGCATACCGGCTGGCCCAGGCGAGCGATACGAGGGCTTTCGGGTTCCTCGTGTCGCTTGCCCTGCATGCGGGTGTTCTTGCGGCCTATGGCCTGTGGAGCCACAGTCCGCGTCTAATCCCCGAAAGGCGGGAGGAACCCCGCACGGTCACGATCATGACGCTGCCTTCGCTCGAAACCGAACAGCCGTCTGCCCGCCGGCCGAAAGCCGCCCCCAGACCGGCAAATCAGCTGACGCCCCCCAGTACAACGCCAGCGACACGCGCGCGGCAAGGGCCGCAGGCGTCGCCCGACCGGCCTGCCTCCGATCAGGCTGCCTTGACGCTACCTGTCGCACCGTCGCCCTTGCCTGCCCGCATGAACGTCGACATGCCGCATCCCCAACCTGCTTCGCCGCAGGCTGCGTCATCAACGCTCAGCACTGCGCGTGCGGCCTATCTTCGGCGGTTGTGGGAATGGATTGCCGCCAGACGCCCGGCGGGCCTTCATCTTGAGGGTGAGGCGCTGATTAATTTTTCCATCGGTGCTGACGGCGCCTTGCGCGAGATCTCGCTCGCGCAATCCAGCGGCAATGCGCAGCTTGACCGGCTCGCCCTTCGCACGGTTCGCCTGGCGGCGCCCTTTCCGCGCCCGCCTGAAAGTCTCGGCGTGGGAACGCTCGATTGCGTCCTGCCTTTCCATTTCAATTAGCGCCGGAAATCACATTGCGTCAGGAGCTGGTCAGCAAATGCGGTCATGGTCTTGTGCCGACCCTTGGCTGGAGGACCCATGACCCGCTTGCACGCTCACCCCGAACGACATGCGGTATCACGTATCGGCTGGCTCCGCGCGGCGGTCCTTGGCGCCAATGACGGTATCGTTTCCACAGGAAGCCTCATTGTCGGCGTCGCCGCTTCGGGAACGGACCGATCAGGCATCCTCGTTGCCGGCATCGCGGCGCTTGTCGCCGGCGCCATGTCGATGGCCGCCGGCGAATATGTCTCGGTCAGCTCGCAGGCCGATACCGAGAAGGCGGACCTCGCCCGCGAAACGGCGGAACTGACAACGCAGCCCGGGCTCGAGCGGCAGGAACTGGCGGACATCTATATGGCGCGCGGCCTGGACCCCGATCTTGCGCTCAAGGTTGCCGACCAGCTCATGGCGGACGATGCGCTTGGGGCGCATGCCCGCGATGAGCTGGGAATTTCCGACATATCCACGGCGCGGCCGTTGCAGGCGGCATTCACATCCGCCGCGACGTTCAGCGCCGGGGCGATCATGCCGCTGGCGGTGGTTGCCGCCGCGCCGGGACAGCAATTGATACCGCTCGTCGTCGCCGTTTCGCTTCTGTGCCTCGTGCTGCTCGGGGCGCTTGGCGCGAAGGCGGGCGGGGCCCCTGTCATGCGGTCGATCGTCCGCGTCACGTTCTGGGGCGCCCTGGCGATGGCGTTGACGGCAGGCGTGGGCAGCCTGTTCGGAGCGGCTGTCTGACGTGATCGCTGCCCCGCGTTCGTCAGCGCGCCGTCAGCAATCTCTCTTATGGCCAAAGGCCAAGGAGACAAATGATGCTCATGGCAAAAACGAGCTACAGTGATAGTTTCAGGGTTTGGGATGCCCCGCTCAGGCTTTTCCACTGGCTGCTGGTCGCGGCGATCACGATTGCCTTTTTGTCCTCGGAAGGAGACAGCGGAATCGCGGACTGGCACATGGCGGCAGGCTGGACCGCCGCTGTCCTGCTTGTCTTTCGTCTTGTCTGGGGGTTTATCGGCGGCGAGCATGCGCGTTTTGCCAATTTCGTGCGACCGTCACGCCTTCTGTCCCACGTCCGGGAACTTGTGACGGGTCATCCACAACGCACGATCGGGCACAATCCGCTGGGGGCGCTCGCTGTTCTGGCCATGCTCATTGCAACCGGCGCGGTGCTGTGGACCGGCATCCAGGTCGACGCGGGGCAGGCCGACGAGGATCTTCATGAGGCGATTGCCTATGGCCTGCTGGCGCTCATCGGCGTTCATGTCGCAGCGGTGGTCCTGATGTCCGTCTTCACCCGCGAAAATCTCGCGCGCGCCATGGTTACTGGCCGCAAGAGCGTCGCTCTGCACCCTGGCGCCCACGATGCCCGTCGGCCGGCCGTCGTCGCGGTGCTGCTGGCCGTCCTGGTGATCGGGATGACGGTGTTTGGCATCCTGCGCTACGATTCCGCGGCGTTCAGTGCGCAGTCGCACGGCGAGGCAAAGCAAGGGCATGAAATCGAAGGTGGAACAGCCGTTCAAGGCGAGGATAATGACCGGGATTGAGACGGCCTCTTTCGATCCCCGCGCGGGACTGGTCAGATTGCAGGGCGGGAATTGAGGCGGGATCGTGCTAGGAAAGCCGGCATAGATGCGCGTTCTTGTCATAGAGGATAATGACCGGCTGGCGAAGCTGGTTGCGGACGGCCTTCAGCGCCGGGGCTTTTCGTGCGACATCGCCACGACCCTGTCCGATGCGGACAGCGCACTGGGTGGCGCGGTCTATGACGCGATCATACTCGATCTCGGCCTGCCGGACGGCGATGGCGTCGCCTGGCTGGCGAACCGTCGCCAGTATCGGCAAATGCCGCCCGCGATCATCCAGACCGCGCGCGGCGCGCTGGAGGACCGGGTCACGGGGCTTGACGCCGGCGCCGACGATTATGTCGTCAAGCCTGTCGAGATCGATGAACTGGCCGCGCGCATTCGCGCGTTGCTCCGCCGCCCCGGCCCGCGCGCGCAACCTGTGCTGGAAGCGGGCTGCCTGCGGTTCGACACGGCGGCGCGCACGGCGCACTGCGGGGACTACGCCATCGATCTGTCCCGCAGGGAGGCCGACCTCCTGGAATTGCTGCTACGGCGGGCGGGAACCGTCGTCCGCCGCGAGACGATCGAGGATGCGCTCTACAATTTCAACGAGCCGGTGACGCCCAATGCCGTGGAAGCGGCGGTCTCCCGCTTGCGCCGGAAGCTGGACGAGGCTGGTGCCACTGGCGCGCTCCACACCATCCGCGGCGTCGGCTATATGCTGAAGGATGTCGCGGCGTGACCTATCGGCGCTCCGTGTCGCGCAAACTTGCGCGAGGGCTTGCTCTCGTCGGCCTTGTCGGCACCATCTTGTTGCTTGCAGCGGTCGTCTTTTTCTACAGCCTGACATTCGACGATCTGACGGCGCAGGACGCGCTGATCAAGGCCGTGCGCGAGATGCTGGAGCATGTCGCGCTTCCACTGGTCGTGCTGATGGTGCCCGTCGCCTTCGTCGTGCGGCGCGTGATCCGACAGGCTTTTGGCTCCCTTGAGGAAGCCGCAACCGCGATCGAGGCCGCGCGTGGGCACGAACGCGGCTTTCGCATAGACACGTCCCATCTGCCGGCCGAAGCCCTGCCGTTCACGGATGCCGTCAATGATCTGCTCGGCCGGCTTGACGACGCCGCCATGCGCCAGGAAGCCTTTGCCGCCGATGTCGCGCATGAACTGCGCACGCCGCTCGCGGTGCTGTCGCTCGAATTTGACCGGCTCGACCATGACGACTCCGCGCGCCTGAAGCATGACGTCGCCGCGATGCGTCGCCTGATCGACCAGCTCATGCTGCTGGCCCAAATTGACGCCGCATCCGCCGCGCAATTCCCGCTGGAATCCGTGTCCCTTGTCGAGATCGCCCGCGATGTCGTCAGCCTTCTGGCGCCAGGCATCATCGCGGAAGGGAAAGCCATCACGCTCGATGCAGGTAGCGGGCATCCCGTGGCGCGGGGCCGGCGCGAAGCGATCGCCGCCGCCTTGCGGAACCTCATCGAGAATGCTGTCCGGGTGACGCCAACCGGGAGCACGGTGACCATAAGGGTTGGCCCAGATCCGGTGATCGCGGTGGGTGACGGCGGAGAGGGCCTGTCGACCGATCGGCTTCGCGAACTTGTGCGGCGGCATAGCCGGGCGGACCATGCCAGCACCAACGGCGCCGGGCTTGGTCTGGCGATCGTTGACCGGATCATGGCGGCGCACGGTGGAGAGCTGACCACCGATCCTGTCGCGCGGGAATTGTCATTGCACTTCCCCGGCGCCTGATCGCATTTTGGCCTCGTCAGGGTCTCGTCAGTTTCGCGCACTAGGCGAAGCCCATGTCGAAGCGGAACTATCTCCTTGCCGGCGTTGCCGTCATTGTGCTGGTGCTTGGTGTCTGGTGGTTTGCCGGATCCGGCACGGCCCCTGAGCCCAGCCTCCAACCCGCTGAAGCCGGGAAAGCGGCGCCGGGCATATTGCCGGTTGATCGCAAACAGGCCGCGCAGCTCGGTATCCGCCTTGTGCCCGCCATCGCCGCGATTGAAGCGCCCATCGCCGTCATTCCGGCGGTGATCCAGCCGCCCGCCAACGCGCGCGTGGCGGTGGCCGCAACGTTTCCCGGCGTGGTCATGCGGACGCTGGTGGTCGAAGGTGATACGGTCCGGCAGGGCCAGCCGCTTGCGATCATTTCCAGCCGCGATGTGTTGACCATGGGGGCCGACCTCACCCGCGCCAATGCGCGGGCGGGCGTGGCGCGGTCGAACGCGGCCCGGCTCTCGCAGCTTGCCCGCGAAGGCATCATCGCTGGCGCGCGCGCCGATGAAGCCAATGCGCTGGCGGCCGAAGCGGGCGCGGATGTCGCCGAAAAGGCGCGCATCCTCAAAATGGTCAATGGCGTGGGCGCGAGCGGCACTTATACGCTGACCGCGCCGATCGCGGGGCGCGTCACGACCGCCAGCGTCCAGACGGGCAATCCGGTGGACGGAACCACCGCGCCTTACGTGATCGACGCCGCCAACCGCTATGAGGTTGTCGGCCAGTTGCCCGAACGGCTCGTCGGCACGGCCCGCCCGGGCATGACCGTATTGATCGAGCCCGACATCGCCGGCCGGGTCACGGCCGTGGGGTCGACGATAGACCCTGCCACCCGCTCGGTCGTTCTCAAGGCCGAGATTCCTGCCGGGCCGGGCATCATCGCCGGCCGCGCGACCAGCATGTCGCTGTCCGGCCCAGCCCCGGCCGGTGCCGTCAGCGTGCCTTCTGGTGCGATCGCCATGATCGGGGACAAGACTATCGTCTTCGTCGCCACTGGCGGCGGATATGCGATCCGCGACGTAACGCTGGGTGGATCTGGGGGCGGTTCCGTCGAGGGACAAACCGTGCTGCTTTCAGGCGTCAGGCCGGGCGAGCAGGTGGTCATTTCCGGCACGAGCGCACTCAAGGCGCTCGCCTTGTCGCGATAGGTCCGGGCCATGTTGCGTTCGCTAGTCGCCGCCTCGCTGTCCTGGCGTCTGCTCGTTCTCGCGCTCGCCCTCGCGGTTGCAGGGCTTGGCGCCTGGGCCTTCGTGACGCTGCCGGTCGATGCCTATCCGAACATCGCCCAGACGCAGGTGAAAGTCATCCTGAAGGCGCCGGGCATGACCCCCGAGGAGGTGGAGAGCCGCGTCATCACGCCGATCGAGATGGAAATGCTCGGTATTCCCGATCAGGCCATCCTGCGATCCACCGCCAAATATGCCATTGCCGACATCACCATAGATTTTGTCGACGGCACCGACATCTATTGGGCGCGTCAGCAGGTTGCCGAACGCCTGTCGAGCGTGTTGCCCGATCTGCCCGCGTCGGTCAGCGGCGGCCTTGCCCCGATTTCCACACCGCTTTCGGACATTTACATGTTCACAATCGAGGGACCGCTCTCGCTTCAGCAAAAGCGTGAACTGCTCGACTGGACCATCCGCCCCGCGCTTCGCACCGTGCCGGGCGTCGCCGATGTGAACGCGCTGGGCGGCTTTGTGCGAACCTTCGAAGTCCGCCCCGATCCCGTTGCGCTTGCGGCGGCAGGCCTCTCGATCGCGGACATCCAGACGGCGATTGAAAGCGGCAACCGTAACGATGGCGCGGGACGGCTGAAAAGCGGCGAGGAATCGCTGATCGTGCGCGCGGTCGGCGCAATCCGGTCGGTCGAGGATCTACAGCAACTGGTGGTTCAAAGCCGCAACGACCGCATCGTTCGGCTGGGCGATCTGGCGACGGTCGGAACCGGCAGCCTGACGCGCTATGGCGCGGTCAGCAAAAACGGTCAGGCCGAAGCGGTTCAGGGGCTGGTGATCGCCCTGCGCGGCGCCGATGCGCGGCAGGTGGTGGATGGTGTCCGCACCCGCCTTGCGGAAATCGAAAGCACATTGCCCACAGGCACCCATGTCGATGTTTTTTACGACCGCTCCGACCTGATCGCGCGCGCCGTCGGCACGGTCGAGAAAGCCTTGCTCGAAGCGGCCGTCCTTGTCGTCGTGCTGCTCATCCTGTTCCTTGGCGACTGGCGTGCGGCGGCGATTGTCGCCGCCACTCTGCCGCTGGCGGCGCTCATCACCTTCCTCTTCATGCAGGGCATGGGCCTTTCGGCCAATCTCATGAGCCTTGGCGGTCTTGCCATCGCCATCGGCCTGCTGGTCGACGGGTCGATCGTGGTGGTGGAAAATATCGTCGAACGGCTCGGCCGGGCACACGAGGAGGGAACCCCGCGCCTCAACCTCGTCTATCAGGCGGCAAGTGAAGTCATCGTGCCGGTCTCGGCCGGTATCGCCATCATCGCACTGGTGTTCCTGCCGCTGCTGTCGCTGCAGGGCCTTGAAGGCAAATTGTTCGCGCCGGTTGCGCTCACCATCGTCTTTGCGCTGGCCGGCTCGCTCCTGCTCGCGCTCACGCTCGTTCCGGTGCTTGCATCCTTCGGCCTGAAAAGCGGCCATCATGGTGAGCCGTGGCTGATGCGCCAGCTTGGTCCCCGCTACCGGGGTCTCCTCGATGGCGCCTTCGCGCGCAAGCGGCTGGTTTATGGACTATCGGCGGCAGGGCTGGTCATCGCCGGCATCGCCTATGGCGCGGTCGGCAAGACCTTCATGCCGACGATGGATGAAGGCTCTATCATCGTCCAGCTCACCAAGCTGCCCTCCATCGATCTTGACCAGTCGGTTCAGGGCGACATGGCCGCGCAGCGCGCATTGATGCGCGTGCCGGAAGTGCAGGACGTGATCGCGCGCGTCGGATCGGACGAAATCGGACTTGATCCGATGAGCCCCAATGAGACCGACAGCTTCGTCCGCCTGAAGCCGCGCTCCGAATGGCGCGGCGACAAGGATCTCATCGTCGAGGATATGCGCAAGGCGATGGCAGGCCTGCCCGGCATCGAGCCGAGTTTCACCCAGCCGATCGAGATGCGGGTTTCCGAAATGCTGACCGGTGCGCGCGGCGATCTTGCCGTCAAGATTTTCGGGCCGGATCTGGCGACGCTGGGCGATCTCGCGGGTCAGGTGCAGGAGATTCTGTCAAACGTCGATGGCGCATCCGAAGTGCTGACCGTCGCCAATGACAGCGTAGACTATCTCCAGCTCGACATCGACCGCGCCGCCGCCGGGCGCTTCGGCATGCCGGTCGACCAGATACAGGATGCGTTGCGCGCGCAGATCGAAGGCGTCCATGTCGGCGTCGTCGCCGATGGCCAGAAGCGCGTGCCGATCGTCATTCGCGGCGATGAGACGCTGCGCGCCGATCCCGCCCGCTTTACCGATCTGCAATTGCACACGCCCGCCGGAATTGTCGCCCGGGTCAGCGACATGGCGCGGATCGAGCGGACAGAGGGGCCGGTCAAGCTTGACCATGAGAACGGGTCGCGCTTCGCGCTGGTGCAGGCGTTCGTCTCCGGGCGCGATCTGGTCGGCTATGTCGATGAAGCGAAGGCCGAGGTCGGCGCGAAGGTCAAACTGCCCGCCGGCTACAGCATCGTCTGGGGCGGGCAGTTCGAAAACCAGCAGCGCGCCTCGGCCCGGCTGGCGGTCGTGATCCCGATCGCGCTGCTCCTGATCTTCTTCGTTCTGCTGGCGACGCTGCGCTCGATGCGCGCCTCGGTGCTCATCCTTGTCAACATCCCCTTCGCCATGGTCGGCGGGATCGTCTCGCTCTGGGCTTCGGGAGAATATCTGTCGGTTCCCGCCTCGGTGGGCTTTATCGCCCTGCTCGGCATCGCGGTGCTCAACGGACTGGTCATGGTCACCTATTTCCGCCAGCTCCGCGCCGATGGGCGGAGCATGACCGAGACGGTGCGCCTCGGCGCCGAACGGCGCCTGCGTCCCGTCCTGATGACCGCCAGCATCACGGCCTTCGGCCTTGTGCCGCTGCTGTTCGCGACCGGCCCGGGATCGGAGATCCAGCGCCCCCTCGCCATCGTCGTGATCGGCGGCCTCATCACCTCCACCCTGCTGACGCTCATTCTGCTGCCGATCCTGTTCGAGCGTTTCGGCGAAAGCGCGGGAGAAACCGACAATGGCTGACATCCTGCTGACCTTCCATTGCGCCTCGCATGACGCCGATAGCGTGACTGACGCACTCCGCGCCGCCTGCGACGCGCCGATCCATATCGCCGAGCAGGCGGTGCGCGGCTGGGACTTCGGCGACGCCAGCACGGCGGAACGGGTGTCGGGCCTTCTGCGCCGCAACGCGCTGGAACTGATTGTCGATGAGGACGCTCTGGGGACACTGGTTGACGCGGTCACCCAATCGAAGCGGTCGCTGCCAGTGCGCTGGCACGTAGTCCCGGTGTCAGCCCGGGGGAGGATCGCATGAGATCGCCGATCATCCTCGGGGCGCTTGTCGCATTGCTCACACCCGCTGGGGCGCTTGCCCAGCGCGCCGATTTGCCGCCGAGCGAAAAGGTTGCCGAAGCGCTGGACAATCATCCGGCCGTGGCGGCCGCGCGGGCACGGGTGGACGCCGCCCGTGCCGACCGCGACATGCTGGCGAAGGGGACCCATGAGATTGCCGTTACCGGCAGCTATGTTCGCCGCAGCGTGGACAGGGAAGGCGGCTATGACGAGTTCGACGCCACGATCGCCCGACCGTTCCGCCTGCCGGGCAAGGCGGCGCTCGATCGCGAGGCGGGCGCCCTGGGCATAGAGGTCGCGGAAAACCGGATGGAGGATGCCCGGCATCAGACGGCTTTGCTGCTCTCCGGCTATTGGAACGACTGGCTGGTCGCCGGCGCGCTGTATCGCAACGACCTCGATACGGTGCGCTGGCTGGAAAAGGAGCTGTCCGCGCTGCGCCGGCGCGTGGCGCTGCGCGATGCGGCGGCGCTCGATGTTGATCAGGCCATGGCGGCAATGGCTCAGGCCCAGGCCCAGGCCGCGAACTCGCTCGCGGCGCGCGAACAGGCGCGTGTGGCGCTTGCCGCGAATTTTCCAGAAATACCGCTGCCCATCGAGCCGCCGGAAACGTCCGTCGCGATGGTTCCGGCCCAGAGACTTGCGGCGATGCGGGATCTGGTGATCGAACGCAGCCATGAAATCCGCGCCGCCGAGCGCGAGGCGCAGCGGCTGGCGGTCGTTGCGCAGCGTGTTCGCGCGGACCGGATTGCCGATCCGTCCTTCGGCGTCCGGCTGTTCAGTGAGCGGAGCGGCATGGAGCAGGGCGCGGGGGTGGTCATGTCGATGCCGCTGGGCGGCGGTCACAGACGCGCGGCGGCGGACCGGGCTTCCGCGGAAGGCAATGCCGCGCAGCTTGAGCATATGTCCGTCCAGCGGACCGTGAGGGCCATCGCGGATGCCGATCTGTCCAGCGCCACATTGCGGCTGGAGGCGTGGAAAAACACGGATCTGTCAGCGCAAAGCGCCGCTAGTGCGCTGGCCCGAACCGAACGTGGCTACCAGCTCGGCCAGATCGACCTTGCCGACCTGCTCTATGCCCGCCGTCAGGCGGGTGAAGCGCGCCGGTCCGAGATCATGGCGCGATCGGAAGCGGCCCGCGCCCTGCTCAAGCTGGAAATCGATTCGCATAGCCTGTGGGTGGTTCACGATGAGGATGGCGGTTGACGCCAGGTCACGCGCGGGCGCTCACCAGCCAGGCTTTCGCGCCCATGCGAACACCTTCATTATCGCAATTGCGCTCGAACAGTTCGACCAGGCTGCGGTGAACGGCTGCGCGTGTGTCGTCCCCGCTCGCCCGGACGAGATCGCCGACCTGCATGCCGTCGAGCACGAAGCGGGTGGCGCTCTCGGGATCGCTGCCGGGTCCGCCGACGCGCTGCTCGCCCGTCCAGGCGTCGAACGATATGTCACAGAAGCCGGCGCTTTGCAGAAGATCGGTGACATAATCCTGCTCGCCCAGCGCGAAGGGGCCGGGCTCGCGCGGCTGCGGCGTGGGCAGGTCGATATGCCGGCGGATCGCGGCCATGACATTGCGCTGCCACGGATTGTCGGCGATCGGCGCCCACACCGCGATGTCGAGCCGTCCACCGGCACGCAGCATCCGGCGCAGATTGGCGAATGCGGCATAGGGTTCGGGAAAGAACATCGTGCCGAAGCGGGAATGCAGCCGGTCGAAGGGGGCTTCTTCGGGCATGGCCGTCGCGGCGTCGCCTTGTTCGAAGCGGATGTTGGCAAGACCGGCGCGCTGCGCCCGATCCGTTGCCGCCGCCACCAGTTCGGGCGATATGTCGAGGCCGAGCGCCAATCCCGTGTTGCCCGTCCTTTCGGCGATCCGCCTCGTCGTCCAGCCGCCGCCGCAGCCGATATCGACCACCTTCTCCCCGGCAACATAGGCTGCTCGCGCGAGCAGCGCTGCGCCGATCGGTTCGATCATGCTCTCGAAACGGTCGAGCTGGGCGAGCCAGCGTGTGCCCGCTTCCCCCGCCCAGTCGTGCGCGGCCGGTTCCTTGCTGTTCCCGTCAGCGTCATTCATTGCCCTTCTCCCACTGTGGCACCAATTGAAACGTGTTTGGAAGTCGGCGCATCGGGCAAGTCCCAGCCCCCACCGATCGCCTTGTACAACGCCACCAGTTGCACCGCCGTTGTGGCATGCGCGCGGGCACAGGCGGTTTCAGCTTCGTGCAGGAGGCGCTCGGCCGCAAGCAGTTCAATCCCCGCGATATCGCCGGCGGCAAAACGGGCCTCGGCGTGGCCGACACTTCGACGCGCAGCGTCCAGCGCCGTTTGACGCCGCGCGAGCGCATCGCGTCCGGCGTCATAGTCGCTCAAGGCGCGCTCCGCGTCGCCCAATGCGGCCAGGACGGCCTGTTCATAGCCCAGCGCGGCCTGCCGCTGAACGGCCTCCCGCGCGCGTATCTCCGCGCGCACGCGGCCGCCGTCGAACAAGCGCCAGGAAATGAGCGGCAGGATGGAGTAGCGGGTGCTGGAGGTGTCGAACCAGTCGCCCGTGCTAAGCGCCTGAAATCCGCCGCCCGCTGCGATAGAGAGCTTGGGAAACAGTTCGGTGGTCGCCACGCCGATATCGGCGGTGCTGGCGGCGAGGCGCCGTTCGGCAGCCAGAACATCGGGGCGACGCCGCAATATATCGGCCCGTTCCCCCACGGGCAGCGCCGGCAGTATGAGAGACGATGCAGTTGCATCGAGCAGCTTGAGTTCACGTTCCGGCGGTGAGCCGAGCAGGACACCAAGGCCGAGCACTGCCGCACGCTGCCGCGCCTCTATGCCCGGCAGCAGGGCGTTGGCGGCGGCCCAGCGTTCATGGGTTGCGTCCACGTCGGCACCGGCAACATCGCCGAGCGCCGCGCGACCGCGCATGAGTTCCAGCGTCTGGTGCAGCGTCGCCACCGTCGCCCGCTGCGCGCGTAATTCTTCTCTGGCGCCGGTCGCCTCGAACCATGCGCGTGCGACTTCGGCCGCGATCCGCATACGCACGCCCTGCGCCTCCGCTTCACTTGCCTGCAAGCGGGCGTTCGCGCCTTCCAGCGCCCGCCGGTTCGCGCCGAACAGGTCGAGTTCCCAGGCCGCGTCGAAGCCGGCATCGTAGATCGTCTGAGACGCATCGAGGCCGGGAATGGACCCAACGGGCAGCGGGCCGTTCTCGCTTTGCCGACGCTGGTTCACACTGGCGCCAGCAGAAACCGTGGGCAGTTGCCGGCCAGCGGCGCGGTCTCGCAGCGCGCGCGCCTCGTCGATCCGTGCGGTGGCTTGACGGATATCGAGATTTTGCGCCAGTGCGGTATCGACCAGCCTCTCCAGTTCGGGATCGCCCAGGGCCCTCCACCAGCGGTCCAGGTCCGTTGGCGCCGACGCTTCCCCAACCGGCCGGCTCCAGCCACTACCCGTGTCAACGGCAGGTGGCGCCCGGTAGTTGGGGCCGACCATACAGGCCGTCAACGAACTGCAGCCAGCTATCAATATTGCGTAGCGCGACCATCGCGGGGAACGTCCGCCCGTATCAGACAATGACGGCGCATGACTGTGGCGGGGCGATCTCATTGCAGGCGTCCTCGAACGAAGATGGTGGCCATGGTGAGCGACACCAGGGCGATCATCGCCAATGGCCAGAGGCTGGCAAATATGTCGCCCGGCGCCATGGCTTTGAGAAAGCTGCCCTCGACGATGACCAGGAAATGGGTGAGTGGAATCGCCTGCGCCAGCCATTGCAGCAGCATGGGCATGTTCTCGACCGGCGTGGCAAATCCCGACATCAGGACGGATGGCACGCCGATGGCGAAGGCGCCCAGGATGGCCTGTTGCTGGGTCGCGCTGATCGCCGAAATCATCAGACCGATGCCCACCACCGACAGGATGAACAGGACCAGGCTGACAAACAGCAGCGCGAACGACCCGTTGAACGGAATCCGGAACGGTCCCGCGGCCGCGGCCATCATCAGAAGTCCGAGCATGGTGCCGATGACCAGCGCCGGCAAGGATTTGGACAGGATGATTTCCGGCGTGGAGGTTGGTGAGACCAGCAACTGGTCGAAGGTTCCCAGTTCGCGTTCACGGGCGATCGACAGCGAGGTTATGAGCAGTGCGCTGAAGAACGCCAGGATGCCGGAGAGGCCCGGGACGATGAACCAGCGATACGTCAGATTGGGATTGAACCAGTTGCGTACCGCCACTGGCGTCGCAGGACCTGTGCCGGGGTTGGCCTCCGCGCCGACTTCGGCGGCGATGGCGGAGAGATAACTGGCGGTGATCTGTCCCGAATTGCTGCGCCGGCCGTCGATCAACAGCTGGATACGGCCGCTGTCTCCGGCAGCGATTGCGCGCGAAAAGTCCGGCTGGATGTCGAGCGCCGCGATCACCTTGCCCTGGTCGATCAGGCGTCCCAGTTCCTGACCGTCGGTCACGCGATAGACCTGGGTAATGAAGTCGGCCCGATCGAGCCGCGCGATCAGTTCATGCGACCAGCGGCCCGCATCCTGATTATGCACGGCAATATCGACGTTGCGCACTTCGAGCGTCGCGGCGAAGGCGAACACCAGCAGTTGCAGCAGCGGCGGCATGAACACCACCATGCGGCTGCGCGGATCGCGCAGGATGCTCAGCACTTCCTTGACGAACTGGGCTCGCAGCCGGGTGAAAGAGAGATAGCCATTGTGCCGCGTCATGGCTCGTCACTCCAGATTCTTGCGCGTGGCGCGCTTGGCCAGGAGGAAAAACAGGACGCCGATGGCGCCCATCGCCAGCAGGTTCGGCACGAAGACGGCCCAGATGTCGCCGGCCAGAAAGACGGTTTTTAGCGAAGAGACGAAATAGCGCGCCGGTATCGCCCAGGTGATGGCCCGGATCGGCGCGGGCATCGCGTCGATCTCATAGAGAAAGCCCGACAGCATGAAGGCCGGCAGAAAACCGGAGAACAAGGCGATCTGCGCGGCCAGGAACTGGTTGCGGGTGACAGACGAAATCAGCAGCCCTTGGCCCAGCGCCGGCACCATGAAGGTGGCCGAAAGCAGCAGGAGCGCCGCCAGCGATCCGCGCAGCGGCACGCCGAACACGAAGACCGCCAGCGCGGTCGCACCGAGCGTGGCCAGCATGCCGAGCGCAAAATAGGGCAGGAGCTTGCCGATCAGGATCTCCGCGACCGATGCGGGCGTGGAGAGCACCGCTTCCATCGTGCCGCGCTCCCATTCGCGCGCCACCACCAGCGCGGTCAGCATGGTGCCGATGATGGTCATGACGATGGCGATCGCGCCGGGCACCAGCGCGCGGCGGCTTTCCAGTTCGGCGTTGAACCAGTAGCGCGGCTCCATCGTGACGGCTGCGCGTGGCGTCTCGCCATCAAGCCCGCCCCGCCAGGTCTGCACCACGCCCTGCGCATAGTTGGTGACATAGTTGGCGGTATTGGGCTGCGAACCGTCGGCGATGATCTGCACCAGAGGCCGCGTGCCGCGATCGGCCAGGCGCTGCTCGAAATCCTGCGGGATCACCACAAATCCGCGCAAATCGCCCGAGACGACCTGGTCGGCGACTTCGCGCCGGTCATGGGCGAAGGTGACGTCCAGATAACGGGTGCCGGCGAAGGCGGCGGCCAGCGATTGCGCCGAAGCAGATTCGGATTCCTGCACGACGCCGATGCGCACCGCGCGCACATCGAGTGATACCGCATAGGAAAACAGCAGCAGCAGCACGACCGGAAGGGCGAAGGCGATCAGCAGCGTGGACGGGTCGCGCATCGCCTGCAGGCTTTCCTTGAACACCAGCGCCCAAAGGCGCTTCGGATCGAAGCGGCGCATGGCTTGAAGGTCCGTTCGCGATCCGCCCGCGCCGTTCATGCGGCAACTCCGCTGCGGGCTTCGTCAGCGCGGTCCTCGGCTTCGACCAGATGAATGAAGGCGTCTTCCATGGTCGGGTCCGGACGGAGATCGCTTACCGCGCTGCGTTTGAGGGCGTCCGGCGTGTCGAGCGCGATCAGCCGGGCGCGATAGAGCATCGCCACCCGGTCGCAATATTCCGCCTCGTCCATGAAATGGGTGGTGACCATCACCGTCACCCCCTTGCGGGCAAGGCCGTTGATATGGGTCCAGAATTCGCGGCGCGTGATGGGATCGACGCCCGAAGTCGGTTCATCCAGGAACAGCACGGGCGGGCGGTGCATCACCGCGCAGGCCAGCGCCAGACGTTGCCTGACCCCGAGCGGCAGGGACTCCGGCGCCGCCGACAGCCAGGGTTGCAGCCCGAAGATGTCGATCATCTCGTCGATCCGCGCCTGCCGCGCGGCGCCTTTCAGGCCATAGACGCCCGCGGAGAACTCCAGGTTCTGCCGCACGGACAGCAAACCATAGAGCGAGAATTTCTGCGCCATATAGCCAAGCTGGCCTTTGGCAGCACCGGTCGCCCGGCGCAGGTCCAGCCCCACCACCTGCGCTTCGCCGCTGGTGGGTTTGAGCAGGCCGCACAGCATCTTGAAGGTGGTCGATTTGCCGGCGCCGTTCGGCCCGAGCAGACCGAATATCTCGCCCTTGCGGACCTCGAAGCTCACCATGTCGGTGGCGGTGAAATCGCCGAAACGCTTGGTCAGATCGCGGCAGGAGACGGCAACGTCTGAAGCCAGTTCGACCGGCGGCATCCCTTCGGCAAGCGCCGATGTGCCGCCCGGACCGCCGCCCAGAAGATCAATGAAAGCATCCTCGAAGCGGGCAGGCACCGCTTTCAGTTGTGCGCCGACCCGATCGGCGAGCGCGCTAATTTGCTCGGTTCCCGCATCGGCGCGCAGCACCACGCGGACGCCGGCGCCCTGGATCACCCCGTCGCCGACACTGTCCAGGCTGAGCACTTCGGCTAGCACGGCCCGCCGCCGCTCGCCGACCTGTTCCAGCCGAAAGCTCCGGCTTGTAAGGCGCGCGGTCAGCTCTCCGGGCGGTCCGTCATAGGCGAGCCGCCCTTCGTTGAGCAGCAGCACGCTGTCGCAGCGTTCGGCTTCGTCGAGATAGGCGGTCGACCAGACTACGGCCATCCCTTCGTCGGTCAGCGCCTGCACCATGCGCCACAGATCCTGACGGCTGACCGGATCGACACCGACACCCGGTTCATCGAGCAGCAGGACAGCAGGCCGGGCCATCAATGCGCAGGCGAGACCCAGCTTCTGCTTCATGCCGCCGGAGAGCTTGCCCGCCAGGCGTCCGGTAAAGGGGGCAAGACGTGTGAAGTCGAGCAGTTGGGCGAACAGGTCGGCGTGTCCATCGGCGGCCATACCGCGCAACTGCGCATAGAGCCGCATATTCTCCATGACCGACAGGTCTTCGTAGAGGCCAAAGCGTTGCGGCATGTAGCCGGTCGCGACATGGATGGCGTCATTGTCGTCCACCACATCGAAGCCCGCTACCCTGGCGTGGCCGCTGTTCGGCACCAGCAGTCCTGTCAGGATACGCATCAAGGTGGTCTTGCCCGCGCCGTCCGGCCCGACCAGCCCGGTCAGTCGGCCATAGCTTATCTGCGCGCTGAGATCCTGTAACGCAGGCGCACTGCCGAAATGCTTGCTCAACCTGTCGATGACGACCGCGACATCGCCATTTTGCTCCTGTGGCGCGGTGGCGGGCGGCACGTCAGCGGCCTTTGGCGCGCGCGCCGGAGGTTTGTCCGACTACGACCTCGATCGTTACCGGCATGCCCTGACGCAGCGCGGCATCGGCATTGGTGACCACGATCCGCAGACGATAGACCAGATCCGTGCGCAGATCGGTCGTTTCTACCGTTTTGGGCGTGAACTCGGCGCGAGGCGAAATGAACCCGATCTGGCCTTGATAGAGTTTGTCGGAGGAATCGCTGCGAACGCGCACCCGCATTCCGGGCGCGATACGCCCCAGATCCGGTTCGCCGACATAAGCCCGCACATAAACCGGAGCATCAAGGCTGAGGCTATAGACCGGGCTTTGGCTGACAGCCATGCTGCCGGGTTCGCGCACCCGTGCGATGATCGTGCCGGTGCCGGGTGCAAGCAGAACCGTGTCGGCGAGCGCGGTGGCGGCTTGAGCCCGTGCTGCCTGTGCGGCGGCGAGGCGCGCTTGCCCCGCCGCGATGTCTTCCTTGCGGAAGCCTTCGGCGGCTTGCGAATGCGCGGCCCGGGCCGCCTTGACACTGGCGGCGGCCTGATCGCGCGCAGTGCGCGCGGCATCGACCGTCTTTTGACTGGCGGCTCCCGACGCGAGCAACTGGCTCTGCCGATCAAAATTACGCTCCGTGTCCCTGGCGACGGCCAGGGCCTGATTGAGGGCCTCCTGCGCCTGCGCAATCTCCTGCGGCCGCAGCCCGCGGCGCAGTTTGTCGAGGTCTGCCTGTGCGGCCGCTACGGCGGCGTCGGCGGCCGCGAGCGCTTCCTCGAACGGCTGCGCGTCGAGAGTCGCCATATGTGCGCCCGGCTCGACATGATCGCCTTCATCGAACAGCATCTGCGCGACGCGGCCGGACTGGCGGAAGGCCAATTGCACCTCCCGGATGTCGACATTGCCGTACAGATTGAGGGCGTCGCCGTCGCGGCTGCCCCGCTGCATCCACAGCCATCCAGCACCGATGATCACGATGACGGCCGCAATGATCAGGATCCGCTTTGTCGTGCCGGACAGGCGAATGTTCTTCATGATGATGCTCCGACGCCGCGCAGATAGATGGCGAACACGCCGGGCGCATCGCTGCGGATGCGGGTCACATCGTCCGCCAGCATGGATTGCATGACCAGGCCCTGGACCGTGCCGATGAACAGGGTGGCCGCGGCTTCCGGATCGAGGTCCGCATGCAGTTCGCCCCGTGCCTTTCCGGCGTCGAGCAGGGTATGCAGCCGTTCGCCATAATGGCGGATCAGGGTCTGGGCCATGCGCTTGGGAAGCGTCTCGCCCGGTCGCTGCAACTCCCCGAACAGCATTCGCGGTACACCCGGGTGATCAGACACGAAATCGATATGCGTCATGAAAACCGCTTCAAGCGCGGCAGCCGGAGAGGCGGCTTCCTCGACCGCCTTGTCCACGCGGCCGAGCAAGCGCTCGGTCACCCAGGACATCACCGCCTGCAGGATGGCGTCCTTGGTCGGGAAGTGGCGGAAGAGCGCGCCCTGGGTCAGACCCATCCGCTGGGCGATGGCCGTCGTGGTGATGTCGCTCGGGTTCTGTTCCGCGGCCAGGCCGACCACCGCCTCCACGGTCGCCGCCCGTCGCTCGTCAGCGGGAAGATGTCTGGACCGCCCGTTCATAGCTTGCGCCTTCAAAAGATAGTAATCTATTACTATCTATCTGTCATGAGCGTCTGGCGCAAGATGGTTCCGCCTGGATCGAGGCTGTCGGCCCATCCGCATGAGTGCATCATGGTCACTCAGACCATCGGCCATCTCCATAGTGGTATATGATTCTATACTTCTCGAAATGTAGATTGACCGCGCAGGCGCCTACTATTATTCGATGAGTTTGGAAGGATGGAATCGACCATGAAGGAGTTCAATCCGCAGGACTCGGCCGTCGAGGCGCTTGGCGCGCTGGCGCATGACACGCGCCTGTCTGTCTTTCGTATGTTGGTGAAGGCAGGGCCCGATGGACTGATCGCCGGCGCCATCGCGCAGGCCGCCAATGTGCCTCCGTCCACCATGTCGCATCATCTGGGTATTCTTGAACGGGCGGGACTCGTGGAGTCCGAGCGGGAAAGCCGGCTCATCCACTATCGCGCCGATTATGAGGGGATGCGCCGGCTGCTGGCCTTCCTGATGGAGGACTGCTGCCAGGGCGTCCCTGAAATGTGCGCCGATCTGTTCGGCGAGCTCGACTGCAAGGCCTGAGGTTACTCCCATGTCCGACACGATCGGCCCCGGCAAGACCTACAACGTGCTCTTCCTGTGCACCGGTAACAGCGCCCGCTCGATCTTGGGCGAAGCCATCATGAACAAGCTGGGGGAAGGGCGTTTCCGCGCCTGGAGCGCCGGCAGCCAGCCCAGGGGCGAAGTCCATCCGATGGCGCTCTCGGTTTTGAACGGGCTTGGGTTCGACACAGCGGGCATGCGTTCGAAAAGCTGGGACGAGTTCGCCGTGCCGGACGCGCCGCAATTCGATTTCATCTTCACCGTCTGCGATAACGCCGCAGGCGAAACATGTCCCGTGTGGATCGGCCATCCGATGACGGCGCACTGGGGCATCGAGGATCCGGCCGCCGTCGAAGGCGATGATCAGCGCGAGGCCTTCATGCAGGCCCTGCGCTACTTGCAGAACCGTATTTCGCTGTTCCTCGCGCTCCCGCTCGCCAGCCTCGACGAGATGGCGATGCGGCGCAAACTCAGGGAAATCGGCCAGAGCGAGGGCGCCAGCGTCAGGGCAGGAGCATGCGAATGACCCACCCGGAGACGCCTGTCGACATCGTCATCTACCACAATCCTGAATGCGGAACCTCGCGCAATGCGCTGGCCATGATCCGCAATGCCGGCATCGAACCGCATGTCATCGAGTACCTCAAGACTCCGCCTTCGCGTGCCTTGCTGGCAAGCCTCATCGTCCGCGCCAGCGTCACCCCGCGCGCCCTGCTGCGCGAGAAGGGCACGCCCTTTGCCGAACTGGGACTCGACAATCCGGATCTCACTGATGCGCAGTTGATCGATGCGATGATGGAACATCCGATCCTCATCAATCGGCCGCTGGTCGTCTCGCCGCTGGGCGTGAAGCTTTGCCGTCCGTCCGAGGAGGTCCTCGACCTCCTACCGGCTGACCAGCGCAGCGCCTTCGCCAAGGAAGACGGCGAACAGGTGATCGATGCCGCCGGCAGGCGTGTCACCGGTTGAACGAGGGATCAAGATGACCGCACAGCCCAGGCGTGAACGCCTGTCGTTTCTCGATCGGTATCTCACCTTGTGGATTTTCCTCGCCATGGCGCTCGGCGTGGGTCTGGGATCGACCTTCGAAGGATTGCCAAGGGCGATCGACAGCCTGTCCTGGGGGACCACCAACCTGCCCATCGCCATCGGCCTGATCCTGATGATGTATCCGCCGCTCGCGCGGGTGCGCTATGAGGAACTGCCGCGCGTGTTCGAAGACAAGCGGGTGCTGGCGATCTCGTTGATCCAGAACTGGATCATCGGCCCGGTGCTGATGTTTGCGCTCGCCGTCATCTTCCTCAGCGACAAGCCGGAATATATGACAGGCCTGATCCTTATCGGCCTCGCCCGTTGCATTGCCATGGTCATCGTCTGGAACCATCTCGCCAAGGGCGACAACCAGTATGTGGCTGCGCTGGTCGCGTTCAATTCAATCTTCCAGATCCTGTTCTTCAGCGTTTACGCCTGGTTCTTCCTCGCCTTTTTGCCGCCGCTGCTCGGGCTGGAGGGCAGCGTTATCAATGTCAGCTTCTGGACCATCGCCGAGGCGGTGCTGATCTATCTCGGCATTCCCTTTCTGGCTGGATTTCTCTCCCGCAAATGGCTGGTCAAGGCTAGGGGGAATGAATGGTATGAAACCTGCTTTCTGCCCAGGATCGGCCCGATCACGCTCGTCGCGCTGCTGTTCACCATCGTCGCCATGTTCAGCCTCAAGGGCAATGAGATCGTGACACTGCCGGGTGACATACTGCGGATCGCCATCCCGCTCACCATCTACTTCGTGGTTCAATTCAGCATCAGCTTCTTCATGGGCAAGCTGATCGAGAGCGACTATCCGCGCACGACGGCGGTGGCGTTCACGGCCGCGGGCAACAATTTCGAACTGGCGATTGCGGTCGCCATCGCCGCCTTTGGACTGGCTTCCCCGGTCGCCTTCGCTGCGGTGATCGGGCCGCTGGTCGAGGTTCCGGTGCTGATCCTGCTGGTCAACGCCGCCTTCTGGTTCGGGCGGCGCTGGTTCCCCGACAGCGTGCCGGCGGAGGTCCGGGCATGAACGAGACGAACCACAGCCGATTGCGGACGCTTGCCGATCCCGACCGTCTTCCAGCGCTCAAGCCTGACTATGTTCATCGGCGTCCAGCCCTGGGCCTGGGGGATCTCAATCCGCCGCCGCGCATCCTGCTGCTCTACGGATCCTTGCGCGAACGGTCCTATTCGCGGCTTGTGGTGGAAGAGGCGGCGCGTCTGCTCCAGTTCTTCGGCTGCGAAACGCGGATTTTCGATCCCTCCGATTTGCCGATGCCCGATCAGGTCCAGGATGACGATCATCCGGCGGTTCACGAACTGCGGGCGCATGCGCTCTGGTCCGAGGGCCAGGTCTGGTGCAGCCCGGAACGGCACGGCCAGATCACCGGGATCATGAAATCGCAGATCGATCACCTGCCGCTGGCTTTGAAGGGCATGCGCCCGACGCAGGGTCGCGCCCTTGCCGTCATGCAGGTCTCCGCAGGTTCACAATCGTTCAACAGCGTGAACAGCTTGCGCGTCCTCGGCCGCTGGATGCGGATGTTCACCATCCCCAACCAGTCGAGCGTCGCCAAAGCCTTCACCGAGTTCGACGAGGCCGGGCGGATGAAGCCGTCGAGCTATTACGACCGGATCGTCGACGTGATGGAGGAACTGGTGCGTTTCACTGTCCTGCTCCGCCCGCATGTCGATCAACTGGTCGATCGCTATTCGGAGCGGGTCGAAACGGATCGACCGGTCATTGCTCCGGCGGAAATCCTCGCCTCGATCGATGGGACTCTGGTTCCGCCACGACAGAAGGCATGATGCCCAATGGCCCCGCGCGTCTCGGTATCCAGAACGAACTGGCAGACATTTATGGCCGTTTGAGTGCCTTCGACTGACCGGGTCTGGACGAGGGCGTGACGGCTTGCTGCTATGCCGAGTCCGAAAGGAGCTGGATCGCCGGTGCCCAGGATGGGGCGTGGGCGGCTTTCTACATCAGCGGCGATGCGACGGATTATGGGAATGGTTCGAGGCTGAGCGCACTTTTCCGCAAAACGCCGCCGATGACGCCTGTTGTGCGCCGGCGGTGCCAATAGCGAAATCAGGCTGCCGCGGCCAACGGCGCGCAACAATATCTCATGGACGTGGATCGATGCCGGAGCCGTCCAGATGAGAGGGGAGTGGGAAGGAGTGATCGAGCCAAAGCTCTGCTCAAGCCCATTTGGATATCCCCATGTGCGATCTCACCTCAATCCCGGCCGAGGCCGGCTCCGCTCCCGCGCGCCTGCTCGATTATATTCGCGTCGATGCGCCGCAGCCCGTCGTCCTGGCCTATGGCATCGGTGTCGACAGCACCGCGCTTCTTCTCGAACTTGAAAGCCGGGGCACGCCGCCTGACCTCGTGATCACCGGGGATCCTGGCGTCGAGAAGCCGGAAACTTATGCCTATCAGAAGATGATCGCCGCCTGGATGGCGGCGCGAGGAATTCCCTATGTGACGGTGCGCTACACACCGCGCCGTTTCAAGCATTGGCCGCCCTATTTCGATCTGCTGTCCAACGTTCTGACGAACGCCACCTTGCCGAGCATTTCGCTGGGGCGCCATTCGTGCTCGTTAGGTCCGGCTTCGGCGACTGTCTCTTTTGCTCGCGATGAGTGACGGGCCGACCGCCGCGCTAACCCAAAGAGCTGGCGGTGGTCGGCCCGTCACTCGCGTCGCGCAGCGACGCCTGATTGCCGGATGAACCCGCTGGGCCTCAACTACCGTACTCCATCCTCGAGCAGATCGCTTCAGAATCGATTTCTCTGGCGAAACGAAGGCTGGGCTTGTAGAAGGCCGGAGAACAAAAGGGGGCCTTATGGCGCGGCGCGTTTTCTTCAGTTTCCACTTCGCGAACGATTTTTGGCGCACCCAGCAAGTGCGCAACATCGGTGCTCTTGAAGGGCAGTCTCTTTGCACCGCGAATGCGTGGGAAGAGGTCAAGCGGAAGGGCAAGGCCTCGATCGAAAAATGGATCGATGACAACATGTACGGCAAGAGCTGTGTGGTGGTGCTTGTCGGCTCTGAAACAGCGAACCGGCCTTGGGTAATCCGCGAGATCGTTAAAGGCTGGGATGCCGGCAAAGGAGTGGTCGGTATTCGGATAAACAAACTTCTCGGCCACGACGGGAATTCGTGCACGGCTGGTAGCAATCCGTTTGACGAAGTGGGCTATGGAAATACCGGGAAAAAGCTATCATCTATAGCGAAGCTGGTCACCCCTTCCGGCTCAGATAGCAAGGCAGTCTATGATTCGATCAAGAACGGAATCGAGAGTTGGATTGAGGACGCGATAGCGATCCGCTCAAATAACTGAGGTAGCTCCGTGAGTTCGGTCTATATCCGATAATAGAGTTTCGATTATGATCGAATACATTACAAAATCCGAGCTTCGGAATTTCGCTGATAAGTTAAATGTTAGCGAACAGGCAAGCCTCAGAAAGTCTGCTGCTTCCCGTAGCCTCTCAGGCACCACATTTCTTTCACACTCGAGCAAAGATGATGATCTGGTCGTTGGCGCTATTCGTGTGTTGGAAGGGCACGGAGCTAGGGTCTATGTCGATGAAATCGACCCGGAAATGCCCCCATACACGACGGAGGAAACGGCGGGGCTGCTAAAGAGCCGTATTCGCCAGACCAAGCGCTTTGTCCTTCTTGCAAGCAAGAATAGCAAGGACAGCCGTTGGGTGCCCTGGGAGTTGGGCGTGGCCGATGGTTATAAAGGGTTGACGAAGATCGCGCTGTTCCCGGCATCCGACAGCGCGCATGAGCAGGCATGGGCGTCGTGGGAGTATCTGGGATTATACCGCCGCATCGTCTGGGGGGATCTACAGGGTCATCAAAAGCGCGTCTGGATGGTCCTTGACGAGAAAAGGAACACAGCTACGGAGCTTAGCGAATGGCTTGCTGGCGACTGATGAGTTCCCACCCCGTTTAAGCAGTGGCAGGGGGCTGCCAAAATCGCTCCTCAACGACAGCTGGTTGGAGGGCCGGGCTTTCGAAGCGCTCCTCTCGGACGGAAACGTCAAGGTGGCGGTGAAATAACGCAACATAGTCCCGGTCTTCCGTTAGGTCGGGCGCTAAAGACTCAACTTGCGCTCCTACGTCAAGCGTCGCGCCGCCCGTGGAGATTACCGGTATCACTGCAGCCTCGGGTTGCAGGCGTCGAAACATCTCATATTCTTGTATAATTCCTCCCATGCCTCCAATAAAAACTGCTGCTTTGAACTTGTGTTCGGAAAACATGCGTTCACGCATGTTCAGCAAGCTCTTCTCCCGATCCCTTTCGATCTCTTCCGTATAAACCACGTTGTTGAACCGCTCATTATCCTCGGGATACTCATCCTTGAAATGGCGAGACTGGTAGAGCCGGACCCAGTGTCCGTAATTTATTCCGATGTCTTGCGAGACCACCCAGATCATCGGTGTGATTGCGGGTTGACCACCCCAGACAAGCAGCCTGCGCCCTAGTGTAACGTGCACCAAAGCGGAGACTGCGGCTGTAATCGCGACGGTGTCAGCAGTCGCTGCATATTGTGGGCCTCGCTTTGGATCTGGCACGCCCGCCGAAAGAAAAATGGCCTCAGTCATGGTCAATTCTCCCATGCCGCAAGAGCCCATCCGGCTTCGGAAACTTTAATCGTACGGACCGCGCGAATATGATCCCCAAGCCATCGGAGATGAGCATTCCATGCATCACGGATGCCGATATGATCGTAGACCAGTACCGGTATCTCCTGCTGTTCCGCTCGTCGCGCCTTATCGGCCACGTCGTTCAAAATTTCAGCCGTGGGGATTCCGACGATCGGATATGCCCAGATCTTTTCGCCGTCCAGCAACCGCACGGCGACGGCCCGATGTGCACCGACGCCTTCCACTGACGCACCAATTTTTTCGACGTCAGCGCGAAGCTTGCCGGTAATCGACATATATCGAGATGCGATGCTGCGGCTTCTTAGCCGCTCGACCTCCAGGACGATTGTATCTGCCGTTTGGGCTACTATTGGGCCATCCGGCCCTTCGAGTTCCTTTGGGTCAAGATATATAGTCTCTGCAAGATCGGTCAGCTTGTTTGGCGTATGCTCAGGCCAAATTACACGAAGGACCTGGATCTCTTTCGCGCGTGCTCTTCCTATTTCCTGTCGCGTCCAGCGGCTATCGAAATAGGTAGGCGTGTCGAGCATAACCATAACATCAGAATCAACGAGCCTATGCCAAAGCACATCTTGGAACGGATCGCCGGGCCTAATGTCGTGCGTGTCCAAGAATACGTCGAATCCGCGGGACGCAAGGAGATCGTGAAGTTGCAACGCAGCTGCTCGGGATTCCACCCGCCGATAGCTCACAAAAACCCGTCGCTGTCGACGAAGTAAACCCACACATTCCAGCATTGTCGACGCGAGTTCAGTCATATTTGGATCGTCAGCGCGCCGCGTTAGCCCATTGATGGGCTGGAGACACTGGGGGATCTGAGCATTGAAGTCTGCGCCAGCGGCAATCGTGGGAATGATGGGCGCGCTCGCTCGGATCAGGTCCTGGGCCGCTTCGAGATCTTGTTGGGCATTTCCTCCAAAATATGCACCTGCGAATGCTGCTGGCTTGTGCCGCCCACCCAGCGTTTCCGCATTATGCACAACTATATCGTCCCCCAACGTCAATCCAAAGTCGGAAACGATATCGGTGAGCGTCGCTGTCAGTGTCGCGCGCTCCTCTGGCGTTGCGGCGCCAAGTATGGCGAGTTCATAAATACTCATTGATGTCAGCGACCGGCCGCTTTTGCTGCAGTTTCGATCCAAGCCGGCATGTTGGCATAGCCGTTATCCCGAACCCAATCATACGTCCCGTATAGGTTTGACAGCGGAATATCTCGACCATTCTGCTTTATTGTAAAATAGCTGAGAGGGTTGGTCCCCTGTCGATCAGTCCCGAGTTGCGGATCTTTTACGCTATGGATGTCGATGGCCAATAGGCCTTTCCCAAGCTCGTAGCTTCTCTTGATCTCGTGCCGGACCCATTCGCGGTCATACGTCTCCGCGCCAAAAAGCACCACCGTCACGGACGTGCCTTTGAGCTGCTCCTCGATCCATTTTTCTATGCCGCCCGCGCGTCTTTTTGCCTCTTCGAACTCTGCCTTGTCATAGAAAGGCTGCGCTTCGCCACCTGGACGAACCACCCAGGAATTGCGGACTTGCACGACCCGTCGAACGTCACGGTCATAGTGAAAGCTAAAGAATACCCGACGCGCCACCGCTTCCCCCCCTTGATCCTCGTTCACTCATATCAAGGCGGGCGCCAGGTGTCAGCAGGCACGGTGAGTGCTTGGGGTAGCTGGTCGCAGCGACACCCTTCGGCATGGCGAGGAAAGCGCCCATTCCATCGAAATGCTTCGGCCAAATCGAGCATGTTGCTCTACTTTCGAAATTGCACCTGTGCGGGCGAGGGAGATGGCCCGTGGTATCAGTGATTCGGGCTGCCTCTGGCGTGCCCAATGTCCCCGCCGGCTTCCCGATTCTGTTCGACGCCGACATGGCGATCATCGAGCCGGCCTTCGTCTGGCTCATGGAGCATGCAGAGCTAAGCGGCCGCGCCCACGCTACGGAAACTGTGCGGACCTACGGCGAGCATCTCCACGATTGGTTCGACTCGCTCGAACAATCGGGGATCGAATGGCGCGAAGCCGACGAACGCGTCATCGCTGCCTATCGCAACCGGATGCTGGAGAACCCCAGCGCACACACCGGGAAGCCCTATGCCCGGACCACGATCAACGCGCGCGTCTCGACCGTCTGCCGGTTCTATGGCTGGGCGCTCGATAAGGGCCTGATCGACCACTGCCCGTTCCGGTTGACCGAAAAGATGACGCTGATGCTCGACGGCGCTTATCGCCCAGGCTTGCAGCGGCGCCAGGTCAACGAGCTGATCGTCTCACGCCCGGAAAAACTGCCGCGACCTCTGCGCGCCGACGAACTGGCACGGCTGTTCGCGCATCTGAGGCCTACCGCCCGACTTGCCGCGCAATGGGCGCTTGGGGCGGGACTGCGCCGCAAGGAGCTTTGCGCGCTCGCCATCGACCAAATCCCGGATAGCTGGCCACTCGACCTCGACAGCGATCCACTTGTCGGCGTGCCGATCCATATCACCAAGGGAGACCGGCCAAGGACAGTCTATCCGCCGATTCGGCTGCTCGATCATACGGACTGGTATGTGGGAGAGGATCGCGCCCGGATCGTCCGCCGTGTCCGCCGTTCCGACCGGGGCTATCGCGCGCCGCCCAATCTCCTGCTGAACGAGCATGGCCGGGCTATGACGCGAAAACTCCTGACGGCGCAGCTCGCGGAAGCTTTCGCGGCTGCGAGACTTCTGGGTACATTGCACTGCCTGCGGCACACCTTCGCGATGGCGATGCTGGCCCGCCTTCAGATCCAGGCCCGCACCAATCCCGATCTCAACCCGCTCAAGGTCGTGCAGGTGCTGCTGGGCCATGCTTCGATCACGACCACCGCGATTTATCTGCGCTGCGTCGAACTGCACGAGCGCGATCTGAGCGAAAGCCTCGCCTATCTTTATGGCGAGCTGATCCCCGCCGATGGCTAGGGGCCGCCTCGATCGGACGCTGAGACTCGATCCGGCACCGGCGAACCATCCGGCGCAGGTCGCCGAAATCCAGTTCCGCGACGAATGGGGCAAGATCGTCCAAAGCTTCAGCCCGGCGCTGTTCGGAATGCCGGACGATATCAGCGCCGCCATCGCCCGGGCTTTCCGCGATCATGATGTAGCATCCAGCGCCGCGACCCGCACCGCGCACTGGTTCGCGCTGCGCGTGTTCGGGAGGTTCCTGCGCGAAGACGCGCGTGTCAGGCGCGCGGCAGACCTCGACACGGCAACGATCCGCCGGTTCATCACCTGGCTGGCGATGCCCACCAACGGGCGCAGGCGCGGCGTCCGCTCACAATCCGGTCAGCTCGGTATGATCCGGCCGGTCCTCAAGCGCGCGATCGCGGACAATCCAGGCTTGTTCGCACCGGGCTTCGCCGTTCCCAACAATGCGATCCCGCTGGCCGGCGTCCAGCGGCTACCGCAAGACCGGCTGACACCTGCCGCAATGCGCGCCCTGCTGGCAGTCTGCTATGCCGAGATCGACACTGCGTGGGACAAGTTCCAGCACGGGCAAGCCATCGTTGGTCTTCCGAATGTGCCGCTCCATGGTGGGCGGACCGTCGAACGGGATCGCTGGATCTGGAAGCTCCATCGCCGCGGCCACGGCATCATGCCGACCGACCGAGGCTTGGACCTTAATAAGCCCGATCGGCAGAGGATCGCCGAGGTAGGCGGGTTCCGCGAGCTCGAGGGTTATCTCCACCTCACGACCGACACGCTGGTTGCGTTCTATATCGTGCTGCTGATCCAGACGGCGGCCAACGCCGGTCCGCTGCGCCAGATCAAGCGGGACTGCCTCGTGCCGCATCCGCTCGAGCGGCATCGCGTCATGGTCGAGTGGGTGAAACCCCGCGCCGGCGGTAAGGTGAAACGCATGCAACGGCGCTCGTTCGACAATCGCCGACCCTATGCGGCGCCGCGCCTGATCGAAAAACTGCTTGCGATGACGGCACCCCTATTGCCGCATGTGGAGCCGTCCAAACGCGACCGACTGTTCCTCCACCGCTTCCTCATGACGACAGGACGCCTCGAGCGTGAGCATCGCGCCGGTCATATCGTGCAGGCCACGTTGCGATCGGCAATGTTGCGCTTCTACGAGCGGCACAATGGCGCGATCGCTTCCTGGAACGAAGCGCATCCCGGCAAGTCCCGTTCCCTGCTTCCCGACTTCTCGCCCAAGCTGTTCCGCAGCAGCATGGCAAGCGCCCATTACACAGCGTCGCAGGGCGATATCATGGCGGCCAAAGCGGTCCTCAATCATGCGAATGTCGCCACCACCGACATCTATGTCGATGGCGAGGCCGTCCGCCGCCTCGAACGCGATACGATCGCTCGGCTCCAGTCGCTGATGATCACATGGGTCACCGGCGAGACGCCCGCCCATGACTCGCAACATCAAGGGCCAGATACCAGCGCGCGGGTGACGGCGCTGTTCGGCCACGACTGCCTTCGACCGGTCGACGGCGGGCAGGCACAGCCTGGCCGCGTGTGCCCGAAACTGGGAGGCTGCCTTGCCTGTCCAGGCCTGATCGTCCCGATCGACCCGGATCATCTGGCGCGCATTGTCCAGGCCACCATGCATCTTGAAGCGGCGCGGGAACGCATCGACCCGATCCGGTTCAGCCTCTTCTATGCCCCCAGCCTTCGGGTGCTGACACAAGACCTGCTGCCGGCGTTCCCGCCCGAAATGATGCCGGACGCGGAACGGCACATACCCGCCTTGCCGCCGCTGCCGGACCTGGAATAGCCTCATGGCCTCCGTCCCGACATCCACGCCTACCCAACTTCCGGCGCCATTGCTCGGAAACGAAGGCATCCCCGCCGCCACGACGTTCAACTGGGGCTTCGAAATGCCGGACGGGAGCCGGTTCCGGGACGATCGGTGGACGCCGCTCCGGCACGCCGCCGAACTGTTCCTGCTCTCGCTGCGGGCCGATCCGCCCGAAGGGCGGAGGCCACTTCGCAAGGAAGCGATCGATGGTCACTTCAGCCACATCCGCTTCCTCGTTCGATGGATGGCAGCCGAGAACGTCCGATGCTTCAAGGATCTCGATCAAGACGCCGTCGACCGGTTCGTGGCCATGTTGCGCGCTCGTCCCGGCAGGAACGCTTCACGGCTCTCCCTCAGCACCGCCGAAGGCTATCTCGGCACGATCCGCACGTTCCACATGCAGCGCGACAAGCTGGACGACGCGCCGCTGATGGCGCCGCCTCGCGCCGGTTCGGTTGGGAAGCGGCACTGGAAACCTTATGGCGGCCATCCCTATACGCCCGACGAGATCGCCGTGCCTCTCATCAGCGGCGCTATGGAACTGCTCGGTGACCCAGCGGACCAGATACTCGCGCTGCGCGACCGTCTCGAAGATCTGTATGAGCAGTTCCGACCACAGCATCAGGGGCGAAGGCTCCACTGGCATATCAGACGCGCCATGTTGGCTGAGCCATGCCCCTACGCGGATCTGTATCCGAATCCGGAATGGCCGCTGCGCCGCCTGACGTTCATGCTGGATCGGCTTGGCGACGCCTGCTTCGTCGTCATCGCCTATCTCGTTGGCGCGAGAGCCTCCGAAATACTCAGGCTTGAGGAGGGTTGCCTCGAACGGCGCGCGGCCGATGGAGACGGTGAGGAACACGTCTATCTGGTCGGCACGATCACGAAGACGTCGCTGACGGAACATGGGGACATCCATCGATGGCTTGCGCCCGAGCCGGTCCGGCGGGCGATCCACATCCTCGAACGTCTCTCCGCACCGCTTCGCGAACTTAGCGGGAAGAGGAACCTCTGGCTCCACCAGCTCGGCCGGGGACGCTCGCCGCTTCCGACGATGATGCCCGTCGCCCTACTGCGATCACCCATGGTCAATATCCGCTTGAACGAACGACTTGCGCCGTTCCTTGCCTTGCCGGAACACCAAGGCGGCACCTGGCACCTGACCACCTATCAGGGTCGCAAGACGTTCTCGCGGTTCATCGGGCGGCGCGACCGCACCGGCCTGACGGCGCTGCAACGCCATCTCGGCCATGTCCACCGCGCGATGACCGACCGGGCCTATGTGGGCACCGACTTCGAGCTTGCCCAGCTGATCGACGACCAAGCCGCCGAAGAAACCCGCAAGGCGCTGGAAGACCTGCTCCTGGCGCCGAACGTCGCCGGGAAGGCGGGCGTCATGCTCTCCGAGCGATCGCCGTTCCGCGGGCGCACGCTATCGGGCGACGTCGATGGCTATATCACCGATATCCTCGCCGAAACGGATATGCGCCTCGGCGTGTGCGACTGGGGCTACTGCCTCTACCGCCGGGAAACCTCGGCATGCCTCGGCGGCGAGCGCGAGCCGAACCCGGTGCTCCGCACGCAAAGCACTTGCTCGACTTGCGCCAACTTCGCCGTGACCGGCAAGCATAAGCCGGTCTGGGAAGCGCGCCTTGAGCGCAACAGCGCTTTGCTCCAGCGCGATGACCTCGACTCCGAGAGCCGTGCGCTTGCAGAAGCCCGCATCCAGGAATCTCGCCGTATCCTGGACCAGTTAGACGAAGGAAATACCGATGGCGACCGAAATTGACCTGTCCAGCCCGCAAGCTCGACGGCGGGCAAAGACGGATGCGCGCCTGCGTGAAGCCCTTGCAGGCCTCGCCGGCAATCCCTCCGCAGAACCCACAGTCGCTGCGCTCGCACGGGCAGCCGGGGTCGGCCGCAACATCATATATACCCATCATGCCGGCGTTCTCGACGGCCTCCGCGCGCTTCAGTCGCAGCGTGCCGGCGCGAACGAGACGACCGCCAGAGAGGCCGATCGCACACGCTCGGCTCTTCGGGATGCCGAAGCTCGAAGCGCCGCCCTCGCGACACATAACGCTAGCCTGTTGAAACGCGCCGTCGACGCCGAGCAACGTGCCGAGAGGCTTGAGCGGCGCAATGCCCAACTCGTGCAGGAACTCGATCGGATACGTAGACCAATCCCGATCCGCCCCAGCGCTGAAGCGCACGATCCTTCCGCTGTCTGACGTCGGTCACGCCCTAATCGGGCGTCCCGAAAGGAAAGGGGGATGAGGAACGCTGGAAATGCGGGCTTTGTGAGGCAAAGGAGACAGGCCCGTCCAGACCTAATGCTCGCTCAAATGGAAGGTCGCCCCGCAGGACGCCTTTCTCAAGCAGTGGGAACCGGCCAAGGACGCCTGGGCGCGCGGCCAGAAGGTCGTTCGCCTTATCGGCTACGACGCATCGCCGGCTGACACGCGGCGCTATACCCATGCCTCGACCATCACGAGCGATCTTTTCGAATGCCGCTACCCACTGCGCGAATGGGGCTGGGATCGCGCGGCCTGCATCGCCCGGATCGAAGCCGCTCAGCTTCCCGTCCCGCCAAAATCGAGCTGCTTCATCTGCGGGGCGATGAAGCCGGACGAAGTTCGCGCCCTTCCGTCCTGGTGTCTGCGCCTCATCGTGCTGGTCGAGGCGAGAGCGGCCCCGCGTCTCAGGACCGTCGAAGGCCTGTGGCGCCGCTCGACGCGCACGCGGCCCGGGCGCATGACCGATTTCATCCGCGCCGAAGAGTTGCTGCCGGCCGCCGACATCGACGCGATCATCCACGACGCGCCTGCCGACCTCATCCGGTTCCAGGATGTGGCGGCCCATGTCCCGCTCCCCGACCGTCCGGCCATGGCGGAGTGGCTCGAGCAGTTCAACGCCGGCCTGAAGGAGGCAGCATGACCATCTCCGTTACAGAACAGATCGCCCGTTTGAACGACCGTTGCCGCCAGGGTTTCGATCCGACCGCTCGCCTTGTCGTGACCCGCGCCTGCCTCGCTCGTCTCGCAGGCGAAGAAGACGCGGTTCGTGAAATCATTGCCCAGGCTGAACTCCTCGCCGCCGTCCGCCGGTATGACTTTGGCCCCGGCGACGGCCCGGAACGAGACTTCGGCGCCTTCGATCTTCGGGGCGAACGCATCTTCTTCAAGATCGACTATTATGATCCCGCCCTCGAATTCGGATCGGAAGATCCAGCGGACGCATCGCTCACGCGGCGCGTGCTCACGATCATGCTCGCCGAGGATTATTGAGGGCTTCGATCGCGCCCTTCGGCGGTCCGGGAAAAGGGGAGGGGGACTGCAGGCGGAGAATTTCCACTTGTCGAGGAGCCCCAGATGTCCCTTCCCGCCACGATCAACAGCCAGGTCGATCCTGCCGCCGTCACCAGAGTCACCCGCCTCTTCAATAACACGCTCGGCGATATTCTCTCCGAGCTTATCCAGAACGCACGCCGGGCGGGTGCGAGCGCGGTCGACCTCAAGGTCATCGACGCCGATGGGACTGCGTTTCTCGCCATTGCCGACGATGGCGCCGGGATCGAGGATCCATCGGTCATTCTCGCCCTCGGTCGGTCGGGTTGGGGTGACGAGATCGCGCGGCGGGAGGATCCTGCCGGCATGGGCGTGTTCAGCCTTGCCGGTCGCGATGTCGAGATTCGCTCCTGCCCGCGCTCGACTGGCGAGGGCTGGTCGATCCGCATCGCTTCAGGCGATTGGGAGTCCGGCGCGCCCATCGCCGTTGCGCCCTGCACCCACCCGTTCGGAACCGAGATCCGGGTGCCGATTGACGCGCAATGGCTCAAGTCACTCGAGACTATTGCACAAAGCGCCGCGCGTTATTGCCCGCTTCCGGTTCGGCTCGACGGCCAGGATCTACTCCGCGAGGACTGGCTGAAGGGCGCAGAGACGATCATCGAGCAGGACGGCGTCCGCATCGGCATCTATCGCAACTATCTTCACCGGCATTTCAGCCCGAGCATCAACTTCCATGGCGTGACTGTCGCGTCGCTCCTTCCAACGGTCGCGGAAAAGGATCGCCACTGGGCGGCCAAGATCGACATCGTCGATGCTCCGGTGTCAATCGGCGTTCAATCGGGCCCCCCTATCGGCGCGCAAAAGGGACCCCGTTAGCGTTGCATAGATCGATCGATGTTGGGCGCGGGTTTCGCGCTGCTGGCGGCGTAGGGAGGGCGTAGCCCGACCGGAGGCGTCAGCAGCGCGAAGGCGTTTTTCTGATTGGGTCAGCTGCGGTTTTTGAAGCGCCAGCTGTCGTTGCCGGTCTCGACGATGTCGCAATGGTGGGTGATGCGGTCGAGCAGCGCGGTGGTCATCTTCGGGTCGCCGAACACGGTGGGCCACTCGCCGAAGGCGAGGTTGGTGGTGATGATGACCGAGGTCTGCTCGTAGAGCTTGCTGATCAGGTGGAACAAGAGCTGCCCGCCGGATCGGGCGAACGGCAGATAACCCAGTTCATCGAGCACCACGAGATCAAGCCGGCTGAGCTGGGCGGCGATGGATCCGGCTTTGCCGATGCGCGCCTCTTCCTCGAGCCGGGTGACGAGATCGACCGTGTTGAAGTAGCGCCCACGGGCACCGGCACGCACGACGCTGGCGGTGACTGCGGTGGCCAGATGGGTCTTGCCCGTCCCTGTGCCGCCGATGAGCACGATGTTGCGGCGACCGGGCAGGAACGAACCTGCGTGCAGGGAACGCACCAGCCCTTCGTTGATAGGGGTGCCCTCGAACACGAAGGCATCGAGGTCCTTGATTACAGGCAGCTTGGCCGCGGTCATGCGATAGCGGATCGAGGCGGCATGACGATGCGCCGCTTCTGCCCGCAGCAGGTCGGTCAGGATCTCGTTGGTCGTGCGCTTGCGCTGCAACCCGGTGGTGACCGCCTCGTCGAAGGCCCCTGCCATGCCCTTGAGCCCGAGCGCTCGCATCGCCTCGATCATCTCATGCCGTTGCATGGAGGCCTCGCACTGTGTCATAGCGCGCACAGTCCGCAACCGGCGGGTGGCTGAGCTTGAGATCAACGACCACGTCCAAAGGGCGCTCGGATGGCGGGTCCCGGTATCGGGCCAGGATGTTGAGGATCACCTCGTCGCTGACGGCCCCGTTATCGAGCGCCTCCCGGATCGCGGCCTCGACCGCTTCCAGACCATCGGTCATTACGGCTGCCAGCACGCGCACAAAGCGGCGGTCGGCTTCATCACCGCCGCCCAGCTTGCGCCGCAACCGCGTTAGTGCCGGTGGCAGGTCCCACCCCTGGAAGGGCGCGCCGTTCCGCAAAGCGCCGGGCTTGTTCGCCAGAACGGGCAGGTAATGCCAGGGATCATAGATCGTCCGGTCACGGCCGAAGTGCCGGGCATGTTCGGCGATGACCTCGTCGCCGAGGCGCACGACAATGCGGTCGGCATAGGCGCGGACCTGGACGGCCCGCCGCGCAGCCTTGGCCATGACCGAGTAGCGGTTGCGGTCGAAGCTGATCAGGCACGTGCCGGTCACGGCATGGGCGGTCTCGTGGAAGCCGTCGAAGGGCGCCAGCATCGGCTGCAGGGCTGGCCGTTCGAGAGCCAGCGCCTCGGCAACGGTCAGCTCCTTCTGCTCGGGATGCGCGTGCGTTGCGGCCCAGCGCAGGCACTCGGCCTCCAGCCACCCGTTGAGCTCCTCGATGCTGGCAAAGCGCAGGCGAGGCTGGAAGAACCGGCCCCGGATCGTCTGGACTTGGTGTTCGACCTGACCCTTCTCCCATCCCGCCGCCGGCGAGCAAGCGGTCGGCTCGACCATGTAATGATCGGCCATGACCAGAAAGCGGCGGTTGAACACGCGCTCCTTGCCGACGAACACGGTGGTGACCGCGGTCTTCATGTTATCGTAGATGCCGCGCAGGGGAACGCCGCCAAAAAAGGCAAAGCCCCGGGCATGGGCGTCGAACACCATCTCCTGCGTCTCGCGCGGATAGGCCCGGACGTAGACAGCCCGCGACGCACACAGCCGCATCTGCGCCACCTTCACTCGCATCGGCTTGCCCGCGATCTCCACATCCTCGTGGCTCCAGTCGAACTGGTAGGCCTCGCCGGGCTTGAACATGAGCGGGATGAACGCGGGCGCCCCATCACCCGCATCCTTGCGCCTCGCTTCCGTCCAGCGCCGGGCGTAGCGCCGGACCGCGTCGTAGGATCCCTCGAACCCCTCACGGCACAGCAGATCATGGATCCGGGTCATGCGCAGCCGATCACGCCGGTGCCGGACCTCGTTCTCCGCCAGCAGCGTATCAAGCCGCTCCTGGAACGGACCAAGCCGGGGCAGCGGCTGAACCGTGCGGCGATAATCGAACGCGCCTTCCGGCGCCCGGATCGCCTTGCGCACTACCTTGCGAGACAGCCGCAGATCCCGCGCAATCGCCTTGATCGCCTTCCCGCTCGCGTGCTCCCGCCGAATCCGAACAACCGTCTCCACCACCAACATCCCGATCTCACCACCTGGAAAACCAGGCAGTCAACTACACCACCAGAATGAGGGGTCCCATTTAGACGCCGATCACCCCGCTAACGGGGTCCCTTTTGCACGCCGGTCCACAGGCACAAGCGAAATCGCGCCCATTTTGAACGACCTTTCCAAAGCTCACCCAGACCTGACAATCGATCTTGGCGTGAACGATCGTCTTGTCGATCTCGTGGAGGAAGGATGGGATCTCGCCATACGTATCGGACGACTACAGGACTCGCCCATGATTGCGCGCCGTCTCGCGCCTTGTCACATGGCGGTCTGCGCATCGCCGGCATATCTCAGAAAACACGGACGCCCCAAGACGGTAATCGATCTCGGCGATCATCGCTGCCTTGGCTACACCCTGTCCCACGCTGTCGGACCCAGTTCGTGGAGTTTTGGAAGCAACGGCGATATCAAGGTGCCTGTCTCGGGGCCGCTTCGCGCCGGCAACGGCGACGCACTTGTCGCAGCGGCCATTGCCGGTATGGGGATCGTCTACCAGCCCACATTCATCGTTGCCGATGCCGTTGCAGATGGTCGGCTCGAAATTCTCGAACTCGACCATCCTCCGTTCGATCTCGGCAACATCTACGCAGTGTACCCTCCGAACGAGCATCTCCCCGCGAAGGTGCGCGTCTTCATTGATTTCCTTATCAAGCGTTTTGCTGGCACCCCACCGTGGCAGCGACGCATCGATCAGACAACCGACAGGAACTGATCGCTCGCTTCGGTTCACACTGGCGGTGTGATAACGCCGCACATTTTTGCAGATTATCGCGAGGTGGGAAGCAGATTACCTGTCACGGCATCGGCGGAGACGGCTCCGCCCGCCGCTAAGAGCTAGCCGAGCAAATCCAGTTCGGAACTCCACGGCGACAGACATCGCAACCGACGGCAATGCCTTTGTCATCGGTCGCGTCGATGGAGCGATGCTATGAAAGTCCACACCGGAATGATCGGTGCCACGGTGCTGCGTGCCGCCCTTGGCGGCCTCTTCCTCGCACATGCAGGCATGAAGATCTTCGTGTTCACGCCGGCCGGAACGGCGCAATTCTTCGAGTCGGTCGGCGTACCAGGGTTCATCGCTTATCTGGTGATGACAGCGGAAACGCTTGGCGGAATTGCACTGCTCCTCGGCATCTATCCGCGCATCGTGGCGCTGGGCCTTATCCCAATCCTGCTCGGCGCGATTGCAACGGTGCATGCCGGCGCCGGCTTCTTCTTCAACAATCCCAATGGGGGTTGGGAATTTCCTGCCTTCTGGGCGCTCACCCTCATAGTCCAGGCTCTGATCGGCGATGGGCTCTACGCATTGAAGCCGACACCGCTTCCTGGGACCGTTATCAACCCTGCGATCACCTGAAGCTGCTCTCCGCCCGCAGCCCGTAATGCCATCCCCGTATAAACTCTCTTCTGGCGGTTCAATCGATGCTCCCAAGCATATTCATTAGCCACGGTGCTCCAAGCCTTGCGCTTGGCGACAGTCCGGCGCGGTCGTTCCTCGAATCTCTGCCCGCGCTTCTCCCCTTTCGACCGACCGCGATCCTGATCATATCGGCGCACTGGGAAGAGAGTGTTGTGACCCTCAACGGCCTCGACCGACACACTACAATTCATGATTTCGGTGGCTTTCCTGACGCACTTTACGAGATGCGTTACCCGGCTCCGGGATCTGCCCATCTGGTCGAGCGCGTACGCTCCCTTCTGCACGAACAAAGCATACCGAGTGCGGCAAACGAGTTTCGCGGCTGTAGCGCGACGATTACGGAGTCCGGTCGGCGTCAATTTTGATGGCCGATAGGTGGCCGCGCCGGTTGGTGAATTCTGGCTACCATTTGCTGTTGCGAGGAGCAACCGTCGAGCGACAATTACGACGCTGGGTAATTGTCGCTGGCGCTGGCCGGAAGCGAGGGTTTGAAGCGCATGGGATGGTTGGCATGTAATTGCCGCTGGCGACAATTACCCGTTGCCTCAGCAAGGGTGCTCCCGAGCGCGAAGCCAGCGACAATTATGATGGCCGGTCCGGGGCGCCATTGGGCGGGTCGTAATCGCCGGCGTTGATGCGGGCGACGGCGGAACGCTTGCGGTAGCTTTCGCCGTTCATCTCGATGATGGTCGAGTGGTGCACGAGGCGGTCGATCGCGGCGACAGCCATGGCGGGATCAGGGAAGACGTTGTCCCATGCCGAAAATGGCTGGTTGGCGGTAATGGCGAGCGAGTGGCGTTCGTAGCGGTGGGCGATGAGCTCGAACAAGGCGCTGGTTTCGACCTGGTCCTTGCGGACGTAGGACAGATCGTCGAGCACGATGAGATCGAACTTGTCGAGCTTGTCGAGCATGGCGGGCAAGCTGAGGTCGCGGCGCGCGGACTGGAGCTTCTGGACCATGTCGGTGGTGGAGCAGAACAGGACGCGCCGCCCCGTGTCGATGAGGGCATGGCCAATGGCGGCAACTGCGTGCGTCTTGCCGGTCCCGCTCTGGCCGAACAGCAGCAGGTTGCCGCCGTTCTCGATCCAGTCGTCACCGGCGGCGAGGGACAAGAGGTGCGGTTTGCGGATGCCGGGGGCGGCGTCGAAATCGAAGGTGGCGAAGGTCTTGCCTGCGGGCAAGCCGGACTGGTCGCGATGGCGCTGGATGCGCCGGGAGGAGCGATCAGCCATCTCGATCTCGAGAAGCGAGGCCAGCAGGTTGGCGGCCGGCCAGCCATCGCGATCGGCGGTGTCGGTGAGGTGCTTCCAGTTGCGGTTGATGCTCGGCAGGCGCAAGGCCTTGAGCAGGGTAGGCAGTACGGCGGCGGCCTGATCCTTGGTGCGGGTCATCAGTGCACCTCCCCGCTGGCGATCAGGCTGTTGTAGCTGTGCAGATCGGGTGGCGGGATAGCGACATCGCGCTGCGATCTTGCGGTTGGCAGGAACTCGTCCCTGAGCGCATCGACATCGGGCAAGCGCCCGCTGTCGAGAGCCTCATCGATCCGCCGGGCCAGCACGTCGACACAGTCGCCCCTGGCGGCGATATCGAGCAGCGCGACGGCATCGCGGCAGGCCTGCCGTCCATCGAGTTGGGCATCGAAGGCTTGCCAGGCCCGCCGGTAGGCGTGATCGGGGAAGAGGGCTTCGCGGTAGACGAGGTTGCGCAGTGCACCGGGCTTGCGGCGCAGGTTACCGATCATGTGCCGGAAATCGATGCTATGCCCCCGGTGGGGATGACTGATCCGCACACGCGGCGTGGACATTACCCTGTCTGGACCGAGGAAGAGCTCGATGCGATCGTCAAAGAGATGCGCGTTGAGGCGCCGTCCGACGAGGCGGGAAGGCACCGAATAGGTAACCCGATCGATGGCGACGGTGCCGTTGCGGGTGACATCGACGGTGACCATGGCGAAATCGGTGGTTCGCCTTGCGGGCAGCGCCTTGAGTACCCTGCGTTCTGCATCGATGCGCGCAGCATGTCGCCGGTTCTGTCTGGCGACCTGCGCCTCAACGAACTCGCGCCAGGCCTCGATGCTAACGAAATCGCGGCTGCCCCGCCGGCGTAAGGCCTGATCGAGCCGTCGCTTGAGATGGGCATGGGGACCTTCGATCGATCCGTTCTCGTGCGCCTCGCCGCGGTTGTTGCGGGTAGCAAGCATGCCGTAATGACGACACAGCTCGTCATAGCTTCGGGTGAAATCCCGCTGCGCATCGGCGTTGAGGTTTTTGTAGGCGGCTGACAGGGAATCGCTGCGGTGTTCGGCCGGCGCACCGCCCAGCTTCCACAACGCATCCTGCAGGTGCTCCGAAAGGGCGGCAAAGCTCTCCCCGCCCAGCACGACAGCCGCATGCTCCCAGCCACTCGCCGCCAAGCGGAAGTGGTAGAGGCGATAGGCCAGGGTCTCGCCGGCAACAGTGACCTTGAGACTGTCGCATACCGTGAAATCCGACAGGCCCTGCCGACCGGGCTCATGATGCTGCGGGAAGAAGATCTCCTTCTCGCCGCCGTGCAGTGCCCGCCAGCGGGCGATCCGGCGTTCCAGTGTTCGTCGTATCGCATCGGGAACAGCATCCTCGCCGAACTCGTCCTGGAGCGTCTCGAAGACCGTGACGGCAATGATACCGTCGATCTGGAGCAACTCCTCTATACGTGGCCAGAATGGCTCGAGCGGATCGGCGCGGGTGCGCCAGTGGCGCTCCTTCTTCTTCTGGGACGGAAGCTGCGGATCGTTCTCGATCCGGCGTGCGCTGCGTTCGCTGATACCGGCCTTGGCAGCCGCGACGGCCTGGGTGTGTTGGCGACGATGGGTCATGAAGAGAAATACCTGCTGATCGGAAATGTGGTGGCCCGGCATCGCAAACCCATCGCTCGTTGTTCGATGAGTGTTCCGATACCACCGCCCGCCACAGCCCCGATCTGCCCCCCGAAAGAAGGGGAAAAAGATCGCCACCGGTTGTCTGGTCCGCTCTCCGGTCGGGGCTGCGCCCCTCCCTACGATCAGACCAGACAACCGATCCTACCGGCCATCATAGTCGCCGCTCAACCGGCCATCGTAGTTGTCGCCGCGCAGGTACGGCAACACCCGGCATGGGCTACAATCTTGACATTTCCCCAGTACAATGCATATGTTCATGCATATGCAAAGGAGGTCGATATGGCCCGGAAAAAAGCAGTTTCCGTCCCTCCACGAGAAGCCAAACTGTTCCGGAACAACAAGAGTCAGGCTCTGCGCATCCCTGCCGATTTCGAACTTCCGGGTGACCGCGTGATGATCCATCGCGATGGCGACCGCCTCATTATCGAACCGGTACGCCGCAAGAATCTTCTGGAAGTCCTCGCATCCCTGCAGCCGCTCGGGCCCGATGATCAGTTTCCCGATGTCGAGGACACATTGCTCCCGATAAAGGCCATCGACCTGTGAGCGGGCTCTATATGCTCGACACCAATACCGTCTCCGAGCTTGCCCGCAATCCGCAAGGATCGGTTGCCGCACGCATCGCCGAAGTGGGCCCGGATGCGATCTGTGTCAGCATCATCACCGCGGCGGAACTCCGCTACGGCTGCGCCAGAGCGGGTTCGCCGCGGCTGCTGGCGCAGATCGAGGCCATTCTGGACAGCCTCCAGATCCTTGCCCTCGATGTCCCCGCCGACACTGAATATGCCGGTATTCGCGCAGAGCTGGAAGCAGCCGGCAAGCCTATCGGGCCAAATGACTGGTTCATCGCTGCCCATGCCTATGCCCTGGAAGCGGTGCTGGTGACCGCGAATATCACAGACTTCTCGCGGATACGCGCACTCAAAGTCGAGAACTGGATCGCCGACCTTCATTGACCGGATGCCGGGCAATCACCGCATGGCTTTCGTCTAGCGCATCGGCTCGCTCCAGCGGCGGGCCGCCGCCACACGCTTCGCGATCGACCCTAACCCTTGAGATGACCTTCAGCTCCATAGCGGATCGGGGGGCCTTTGCCGTCCATTGACCTCATGGCCGGAGAGAGGAGGGGGGTGTGCCTTTGTGTTCACGCAACAGGAGAAGGCCATGTCCGACATCATCGACCTCGGCGGCGCGCCCGGACACGAGGATTGCGCGCAGCTCGGCCACACCCCCGACTTCGAGCGCCTCAACCGGCTTGAGGTCGCCGCCTATCGGGCCGCCGTCATCGCCCGCTTCGGCCCGCCCCCGGACGGGTGTGCCCTCGTCTTTATCACCAACCGGCACGACTTCGGCATCTATCGCACGCTCGGTCTCAAGGTCGATGCGGGCGCTTATCGTCGCGATCCCTCGGTCGCGGCCTATGTCGAGGCCGCCCAGGACGGTCTCGCCAGCTGGGTCGAAGCCGGTTTCGCGCCGCCGGTCCGCTACGACGACGGCCGTGCCCCCGCGGTCGACCGGGACCGTATCGACGACATCGTCATGGGTGCGTTGCTCGCGACGCGGCCCGACCCGTTGGGACGGTTCCCCATTCCCGACTTCGAGATCCTTCATCGCAATCTCGCCGCCGCCTACCCTCGCTGCGCCGAGGCCGCGAACCGCTCGCTTGAGGAGACACCAGTATGATACCGACGCAACTTACCTCCGACCAGGCCGCCATTCAGGCTCGTATCGAGGCCGAGATCGCAGAGCATGCCGCCGCCGTCCGGCGTGTCGAAGCGCGCTGCAAGAGCGCGTTCCTGCCTATCCTGCGGGAGCATGGTATCACACGCGTCGACATCAGCTATGATGGTGGCGGTGATGAAGGCATGATGGGCGATGTCACCGCCTATGGCGGCCAGTCTGTCCGGGAATTGCCTTCGGTGCTGTGCGACCATTACGCCGTCGACTATGGTGGAAACGTTCGCAGTTCCGCATTGCAACTGGAGGACGCCCTGTCGTCTTTTGCTGAAAATGCCGTCTGCGACCATCATGGTGGCTGGGAAAATGGCGAGGGCGCCTACGGAGAGATCGTCATCGATGTCGCCTCGGGAGGCGTGACCATCACGCATAATGCCCGGTTCATCGACTACGACACCACCGAGACGGAGCTGTGATCCATGTCTCACTGCTATTTTCATGCGCTCAGCTCGGCGCGCCGCTGGGGCGGCGTGCCGGGCGACTATATCGCCCTTCATCAATGGTTCGATGAATCCAAGAAGATCATCGCTGATCCGCGCCACCGGGCGCTCAGGCACCATGCCGAGGGGATTTTCCTGCTCGAGACGATTTTTGGCGTGACCGTTCGCAACAGCGACGGACGTCAGGTGCCGGTGCGTCTGATCGGGGAGGCGCACGTCACCGAAGATCTGGGGCGCATTCCGTCTTTCGCCGACTGGGCACGGCTCATCCAGCCGATGCCCTGGATGTTGCGCGGCAATCCCGCCGGCTCGCCGGGGCTGGATCCTGCTATTTCCGGTTCACCCGCACCCAACGCTGCTGTAGCCTGATCTCATGGATCAGGGACCCTTCAGCAAGGCCGCCGCAGACAACGCCCTCGATCGTCTCATCGCAATTGCCCGATCCGACACCGGCCAATCACGCCGGGTCGCAAACTTCCTTCTGGCCTGGTGGAACGGCGAGGATTGCGGGCACTTTCCTATCGCCGATCTGTTCGGCGTCGACGCGACGATCGCGACCCACATCACGACGATCGTCGGTTTCCTCGGTCAACATGAAGGCGCGATCTATCCGGATGCCTTCGGCTGCAAGGCCGAGATGATCGAACTGGTCGGCCGCTGGCGGGATTTCGGCGACTAGAAGTTTTCCAACGTGCAGAGCAACCCGCTCGTTATCGATCTCCTACTGTTGCTCGGGCAGGAGATGACCCGAGTTGCCATCGCGCACGGTTCCATAGGTCTTGAGTCAGGCGTCGAGCGCTTGCCCTGGCGACGGGCAATCATGCATTCGCATTCTGTCCGGGGGGCGGAACCAGCCGGTCCAGCTTCGCCATGAAGAAGCGCTCGCTCCACAGGTCGATCGATTTGAGTTCAGCCGGACGCAGGAAGCGGCGCACATCTTCGGCCGCCGCTTTCCAGTCGAGACCGGCGATCGTGCTGCCCAGCGCGTCCTTCAGCCAGGGCATATTGACGGCAATGCTCTCGTCACCAGCCCACGGTCCGGCTTGAATCAGCGCCGCGCGCAGGAGCGGCAGATTGGGGGCAGTTCCCTTTGCGACATACCAGGAGAAATCGTACCAGTCCCTACCTTTGAGGAAGCCCCGGCAGAGCAGCGCATGGATCTTGAGCGCGAAGTTGGACGGCAGATCCTGATGTCGCACTTCATAGTCGGCCGGAAAATCGAGATAGGTGGCATCTTCGCCGGAGCCGGCGGGGGGATTGACATCGATTTCCAACTTGATGCGGATCGTCCGGGGCTTGCCTGTCCCGGCAAAGATAAGGTCGAGCTGGCTGGCGATCGAATCATTCTTGAGGAGCGCCTGGCGGATCGCGCTGTCCATTTTCGCCTTGGGCCGCGCGTCGAGCTTCAGGCCGAACTGGCCGAACACGTCGACCAGAACCGTGAGATAAGGCGACCAATCGAAATCCGGATCGGGCGCGCGGAGGAGGAAATCGAGGTCTTCTGAAAAACGCGGCAGGCCATGAAGGATACGCAGCGAGGTGCCTCCCTGAAACAGGGCGACATCGAAGAAATCGCCGCGCCACAGGGCGTAAAGCGCGATCTCCTGGAGGATTTCCTTGACGGCATTTTCCTCTTCGAGGGCGTTGGCCGCATCGTAGCTGCGCAGCTTTTCCTGGATGATGTCAATCATGATTGGAAGCCTTTCGGGCCATGACGGCGTATTCGAGCGCGGCGAGAAAGGCGTTCTCGGCCTTGTGCTTGTAGGTGGATCTGAGCTTGGCGAAATCCTTTCGTCGAAGCGAGACGAGCCTGTCCGGGTCGATCCGCATGCCATGGGTCAGCCATTCGACCCCGCTCCATTGTTCCTTGCGCAGGGCAACCAAGTCCATCAGCGCCCGCAAAGGCTGGGCGACGAAGGCGGTGAGTTTGCCCATCTGGACCCGATCAACGCCGATCAGGAACCGATAATCGGCAATGGCGAGAGGGTGGAAGCTGAACGCCCCGAAGTCCGGCGTGTCGAAGTGCAGCGTTTTGCGTCCCGGTGTCACGCTGGCGGTGGTGAAAACCGCTTCGGGAATCCAGCCATGCCAGGTCAGCGCGCTTTCGAGCGAGATATAGCTGCCTGGTACGAGACTCTGGGCAATGGCGAAGGGATGTACGGTTTGGCTGCGATAGTCTCGCCCCAGAAGATATGTGCCGCGCTTCACCCGAAGCAGGGAGCCATCCTTGAGGGCACGGTTTACGAGGCCGTAGCGCCGCGCATCCCCGCCGCCCAGCAACCGCCCAAGCTGGCGTTCGCTCAGGATATGGTCGGCCAGCCCTGCTGCCGTGATCTGCTGTGCCAAGGATGACATGAATTTCCTCATACTTCCAAATTGTGAAAGTTTCCAGAAATTATCGGATGAGCGGCCAGAATGAGCAAAACCTTCCCCGGCGCGCCGCAGGCCTTGTCTCCCGACGTGCTGGTGTCGGCGATACGCTTGGACTCGCTGACGGTGCCCACGCCTTCTGTAAGCCACTGACCGAGACCGAGGCTCTCCTCCGCGCGCCTCGCCGCATCTGCGCTTCGCGCACGCAAAGAGGAGCAGGGAAGGGGGAAGGGGCAGGACATGTCTCCGAGGCCGGAGACCTGACTGTCCCGAACCTATTTTTCGCGAGGAGCGAACATGGCCAACCATTTCGTCAAAGCGAGCTTTGTGCTCACCGTTACCGAGGCCGAGGCCGAAGTCCTGCGCCAGATCGAAGATGCTACAGGAATTCTCGATGATTCTGGTTTCGAGCAGGATGAACTTGCCGCAGCTTATGCCGCGCTCGGCGAATCCTTCACGTCGTGCTTCCCGTCGATCGAGGCCGATCCCTTCGGTGGATTTCGCGCGATCTTCAGCGATCTCGATTATCCACGCCTCAGCTTCTCGCTGCAGGTCGATCCGTCCGATGGGTCAGGCCGTTGCAAGGTCTGGTTCTACGGCGACCAGGTCGATGTCGAAACCGCCGCGCTGCTGATCCAGGCGACCGCGAAATCGGCTCTGCCGTTTGGCTTCGAATATGCGCTCGATTGCGATCGCCTGCGCCCCGGTGAGTTCGGCGGCGGCTATGTCGTCATCCGCGAAGACGGGCTCGAGTTCGCAGGTTCGTCCCGGCTCCTCGATCGCGCTATCGCGCGCGGTCACCACGAAGGTGTCGACGGATACGTCCTTGTCACGCGCGACGCAGAGGCCGGCCTGCTCTTCTGGAACAGCCATTCGGGCTTCGGCTCGCTTGCTGGCGCCACGGTGTTTTCCGAGGCCGAGGCCGCGAACTTCGATCCGCCCATTGCCGACGACCAGCCCGAATGGCTGGCGCTCCCGGCCCCACTCAACTGAAGGAGCCGCACATGCGCTACATCATCGCCCTTTATGAGATTGACCGCGCCTATGGTGGAGCAGAAGAGGGTGGCTGGTGGTACGACACCGGCGAGTTGGCCCGCCTTCTCGCGCTGGCGCCGACCGAAGCGCGGGCCATCCAGTTGGCTGACCGCGCCAACCGCCTGCTCGAACGGCTACAGCGTCATCGTCGCCGCGTCGATTCCGTCCTTTATGATGGCGGCCGTTATACTGCCATCGTCTTCGAATGGACGGCGCCCCCGGCCTTTCCCGAGGTCCGGCCGCACTACGCCTGAACGCGACTGTCCGCCGTTGACGGGCCACCATCCCAGATTGCGGTCCTGCGGAATAGCTGCGCACGGAAGAAGCCCAGTCGAATTCCGGCATCCTGGAGCCAACTCGCCAAAGCCAGCGGCCTGACGCGCGAGCGTTTCGCGATGGCCGATCATCTCCTGCGTCTGATCTGCTGCCCGACGATTGGCGTCGGGGGTGGGGTTGATCAGGCCGGGACCAGGCGGGGGCTGTTCGGATCGATCCATGGATCGACCGGATCGTCCCGAGGCCGCGGACGCGGGCCTCGGCTATGGCGCTTGCGCGCTGGCTCGGCCGAACGGCCGAGGAGAGGAGGGGGAGGAAGGACGGTGTCCCGGACACAGTGTTCGAGACCATCATCCAGGAGACTTTCCATGAACATTGGTTCGATCAAGCAGAATGAAGGCGGTATTTTCGTCGGCAAGATCGAGACGCTGACGATTGCGATGACGATTGCGCTGCGCGAGGTGCACTCGGCCAATCCGAAGGCGCCGAAGTTCGAGGTGCTGGCGCTGTCGGCATCGCGGGCGTGGGTGCAGGTTGGGGCGCTGTTCGAGCTGTTCTCGAACGGCACGGGCGAGGCGTTCCTCAACGGGAAGATCGAGGATCCGAGCCTGGCGGCGCCGCTTTACATTTCCGCGTTCCGCCAGGAGGACGGCAGCTACAACGTGGTCTGGTCGCGTCCGACGCGGCGGCGCGACCTCGCCTCGGAGATGGCGCGCAAGGCCGATGACGCGCTGCCGCCGCTGCCCGGCGAAGGCGAAACCGCCGGCGCGCCGGCCCAGGGCGCCGAGGCCGGCCTCGGCCAGTCGTCGGCAGAGCACGCCTTTGGTGGCGAACAGCCCGAAGGCGGCCGGCGTCAGCGTCGTCAGCGTACGGCCGAACAGGTGGAGGAACCCGAAACCGTCAGCTGAAATCCCCCCGTCGTGCCCGGTCCCGCGCCTCCAGGCCGGGCACGATTCCCGCAGGGTCCGCTTCGTTTCACGCGAAGCGGACCCTGTTCTTGTTTGGCGGCGGTATTTCTCGAACTTACTAAAATTGCCATATTTGGTATATGCCGATTATTCCGCCTGGACCGTGCCATGAATGCGGAAACCTTGCGGTCGACAACGAAGAAGAAAGTTCCGCGGACGGCCTTCCACAATCATACCGGTCAATATCCGGATATCAGCCAGCGAGAACCAATCACCGTCACAAAACATGGGCGTCCAGACATCACTATTGTCGAGGCCGCCTATTTCGAACGGCTCGCCGCTGGACAGATTCTTGCGGTGTTCGATCTTAACGCCGCCGATGCCGATCAAATGCCCGACGCGCATCGGGATCTTTTCGAGGCCGCGAAGCCCTCCGCCGAAGAAATAGGACAGGACGTTTGGAACGATGACGCCGCTCCTTAAGGTCGGCGACATCCTCCACTGTGTCTATCTCTTCACCCGTGACCAGTAGGCCGGTCGGGACGAGGGCATCAAGACACGTCCAGTCATTGTGATCGCTGTGCAGAGTCAGCGCGCTTTCACGGCCGCGATCGCCACGAAGAGCGACAAGGCGGGCCAGGAGCTGGCCATTCCCGACGCCGTTGGCGATCCCGCCGGCTCGCGCACGGCACGTCAGTGGTCATCGACCAGTATAATCATTTCACCTGGCTCGGCTTCGATATCCGCCCCGTTACAGCCGAACCTTCCCGGTTCCCATCCGGCGGCCGTGACAGTCCCCACCGCAGCACCGGTGATCACCTGCCGCCGTGACGGCTGCGATCAGCGGCGCCCTTCCTGCCGAAGCGCGGGATCCGGCGCGCTCGCCCGGGACGGACCCGCCGGCCAATCTCATCGTCTCTGGAATGTGGCCCGGCCTCCGGCTGCAGGCGGCCCGCGGGATCATCGAGGCGGTCGGCGCACACCGCGCCCACTGGCGGCCGCCTTGACCGGAGCCCGCGACCGGGCAAAGCAGGAGGCCCATCGCCCGGCCATCGGCCGCGCTGGTTGAGGGCAAGCGGCCGGGATCGAGCCTTCCACAGTCGGTGCGTCCCCGTCTCCTGTCCGCCATCCGGCCACCCGCTTGTCGGGATGAACGCTACGCCCGTGCGGGACCGTCGCAACCCCCGATTTTGCGGCCGTGTTGAGGCCTGGCGGCCTCTGCCCGCACCACCCGAAAAATCGCAGGTTCCCCGTCGCTGGCGCTCCGGTGCGGCGCTCCCTCGTTCACGGGCTTTCGCGACTGTTCATCCCAGCGGGGTCGGCCCGCTGACGGACACGCGAAAGGTACACGACCATGAACAAGGTTTTTCTCTCAGGCCGCATCACCTCTGACATCAGCCGCTTCGGCACCGACAGCAAGGGCGGCGTCAGCTTCAGCCTCGTCACCTCCAAGCCGGTGATCAAGGACGGCCAGGTCCAGAAGGACGACAACGGCTACACCGAGACCTACGACGAGTTCCACACGGTGAAGGCCTTCAACGGCCTCGGCAAGTCGGTCGCCAACCACAAGAAGAAAGGCGACAAGCTGATGGTCGTCGGCGAGATCCGCTACAGCCGCAACGAGCGCGATGGGCGCACCTACTACAACACCGACATCGTCGCCGAGGAAATCGAGTTCCTCTGATCCCTGACGGGCGGCCGTCAGCGGCCGCCCTCCTCATTTCCACGGAGAGCACAATGTTCCATCTCGCCACCTTCGATGAGATCGCCGGCATTGCCCACGGCATCGAGACCACGAACCCCGCCATGGTCGACCGCATCCGGCGTGCGGCAGACCGCCTCAACCGCTACGAGATCGCCGCACGCCTCGCCCAGGCGATTGCCGAAGCCGCCGACGCGGCCCACGTCCGCGCGTTCGAACAAGCCCAGTTCGGCGAAGCGAGTGCCGATGCGATCGTCGACAGCGAATATTACGACGACCTCGCCGCGGCCTGGTCGCTGGTCGCCGGCGAGCACCAGCTGATCAGCCCCGATGCCATCTTCGCGCATGACGGGTCAGTTCACTGACCCGTCCTTCCGCTCAAGCAAGGATTCCGCTCATGGCCACACAGCCCGCCCCCAGACCCGCCGTACAGCATTGCTACGGCGTCCTTCTCCATCACCGCCTCGCCTGGTGGCTCGTCGAGTTTCCCGAACTCGACGCGGCGCCGGTTCGCGCGCGCAAGCTCTCGGGCCGGCTCACGCCGGCCCTCGCCGACTGGCTTCGCTCGGAGACCGGCGATGCCGGTCTTCCCGCCGAGGTCACGGCCCTGCACCCGGACAGCCGTTGCTGGTCGGGCGAATTCTCCTGTGTGCGCGCCGCCGGGAGCGTCGATCTGTATGACATCGACGCGCATCCCTGGGGCAGCGATGCCGGCGAACTCGAGCTTCGGTTGGCGCGCACGATGATCGATGCGACGATCCGGCCGCTTCCGTCCGGCTTCACCTCGGTCTTCTTCGATCTTCCTTCGGAGAATCAGCCGGTGCTTGCCATTCGCCTCAGCGGCTATAGCTGCGCCACCTTTGAGCTGATGACCGCTCGATACATGCCGACCTATCGGCCGCGCTCGCCGTGGCGCGACATTTCGAACGACGCCGTCTCCGACAGTGGCAGCGACATCCTTGGGTGGCGTGAGGCCGCGGACTGGATCGGCCCCGTCTGATCGCTGCCGACGTCGAATGTCCGGGACGGGTGCCAGCCATGTCCCGGGCGCCGGCGTGACCACCCCTCGCACGGCGGAAGCCGCGATGCCGAAGTTCCTGCCGGCATGAGCGCATTGGCTCGCAGGATATTGCCCATATGCCTGATCTCGGGGCGCTGCGCTCCCGATTGCGGCATGGCGCAACATGGGGATGGGGCGGTTGCATGGATGGTTGGCGCATCCCGTCCTTCGCCAGGGCAGAAGGACGGGACCGGGGCTCTATTCGCTAAGCCGCCGCCCGCGCATGCGCGCGGTCCCCGGCTAACCTCACGGAGCCGAGGCCTGAGCCTCGTCTCCGTAGGGTGGGCGCGAGACGCCTCTTTCGAGGACGCCCCAGCGCCTCCCCCCGAACCGTGCTTGCACCTTTCAATGCACACGGCTCTCCATTCTGTCGGGCATCCGACCACCATGGTGTGCGACGTGACATTTGCGGCACAGAACGATGGTCCTGCGCCGCCGCGCCGATTGTTTCCACAGTGTCAGTTGGTCGCCCCGTTTGTCTTTCAGGCGGTTGGGATGATGCATCTCGAACGGTCCATCGGTATCGCCGCATGCTTGGCATTCTTCAGCGGTGAGGCGGGTAACGAGGTCGTTCGAACTCTGCGCAATGCGCGAGCCGACCGTGATGGTATCGACGATGGGATTGCCCCACGTCTTCACGATCAGATGTTTCAGCTTCCACACCTTGTGGACGCGCGGTTTGCCCCGGACCGTGGTGGTGACACCATAGTCCGCCCCCATTTTCAGGGATTTCATGACCTGCTTTCTACTCGTACGCCGTCGACAGGCTATCGTCGCCAACAAGCTCCTGAACATGACCAGCTCAAGTTTGTCGAGCGACGCTTTTACGCCGTCGGCGATCGCATAATAGTTGGCGAAGCCACAGAACTCCGAGTTATAGGCAACGATAATTTCCGCGACACTGGAGTCGAGGAACTGCGGACGTGCTCGGCCATTCCTCTTGTCGAGGTTGCCGAGCTTTTTCCGCCTGCAGAACCCATAGACCCGATCCCGTGGCACCCACAGCTTGATATTCCCCCGCGTTGGCCGACGAAGGACGCGACGCATCCCACCGCCGACCTTCTGCCGTCCCGCCATCGTGCCGGCGGAGCGCAACGTGAAGGCGCATACATGGAAGCCAAGGAACGGCGATCCCTTCGACGCATCGCGAACCCCGGTTTTCTCCGGTGATACCGCCAGATTGAGCCGCTCAGCGAGGAAGTGCTGTATATCGGCCATGATCCGGACGGCGTCCGCCTTGCTGCCGATCACACCGACAAGGAAGTCGTCGGCATAGCGGCAATAGCGCAGGCGGCGGAAGTTGGGGTCCATTTGATCGACGGATGATATTTTCCGTCGATCCCGATTGATGGCTTCGATCCGAGCCAGACAGGCCCGGACTTCTGCCTCGTCCGCGCCACCGGCACGGATTGCGTCGATCTTCTTACGAAGTGCGGCGATCTGCTGGCCCTGAGCAGCATAGGCAGGATTGGCCCGCCGTTTGACGCCCTTGTCGAAGCCCGCCCGCATTTCCTCCATGAACAAGTCAAGCTCATGGAGATAGATGTTGGCAAGCAAGGGCGAGATGACCCCGCCCTGTGGAGTGCCGCTATAGGTCCGTTCGAACTTCCATTCGTCCATGCACCCTGCCTTGAGCATTGTTCCGATCAGATCGATGAACACAGGATCATCGATGCGCCGGGCCAAGAGGCCGAGCAGGATGTCATGGTCGATGTTGTCGAAGAACCCGCGAACATCCACTTCGATCAGCCATTTCGCACCCGTCCAGGTTTTGCGGATCTCCTCGAGAGCCGTGTGGCAGGAGCGACCCGCGCGGAACCCATGACTATGTTTCGAGAACACAGGCTCATAGATCGCCGCGAGGATCATTCTCGCCGCCTCCTGAACGATGCGATCATCCGCCGTAGGGATGCCCAATGGGCGCATTTTACCATTGCCCTTGGGGATATAGACCCGCCGCACTGGACGAGGGCGGTAACGGCCATCCGCCACGCGTTCGACCAGACGATCAAGCCTTGCCAGCGTCATGCCGTCGAAGGTCTGGCCGTCTACTCCCGGCGTCATGGCACCCCGATTCCGGGATACTCTGTCATAGGCCCGCTCATATAAGCAGCGGTACCGCATGAGGCGGTGGAGACCATTGATCCGCTTGCCCGCCCGCGACAGGGCCGGAAGCGTCTCGATCCGTCTCAGGATAGTAGCGGTCTGCATCAGCAATCCCTTTCCCTTGATCCATCGAGGTTACAGAACTGCCGTCCTTCGCCCGGATGCTGCGGATTTCGACAAGGATCACTCCCGCTTATACCGCTGCTCCGTCCGCCTCGCGGCGGCTATCCCGGCCATTACACCGGGCATTTGACTACTATGACGGCTCCGTCGCCATGCAGGTCCGAACAAGCCGTCCTGTTTAGGCGATCCCGCAGTTGCGCGAGTGAGGAGTCGCGGCGTGTTTAGGTGCCCCGTTCGTTTCCTTAATCCCCTTACCGGGGCTGCGCCGAGCGGACTGGCAGCGATTCACTAGGACGTGCTCCTCGCTCCGCTCGGAATGGTGTGACAACCGCGTTCACCATCGCCAACCTGATAGCCGCTGGAATCTGGGATTCAGACAATCCAGTCTTCACCATGCACACCTTGCCTGTTGGTCAACCGTCAGGTTGCGGCACCCGACTTCGATCCATTCCCCGACATGCTATGGTCCCGTTTCCCTTTCGGAATCTCAGCCGGTTCATCACCAGCACCGGTAAGTCGGTCAGGCATAAGCTACGCCAGTAAGCTCAGTTCATTCGAACACTCCTTTCTTCTTCGCGCCACAACGGCGCACGCCCGTCCGGGTTACGATCCCGCTTGCGGTTGTTCTCGCCGGTGAGGTTTTACACCCCTATTCCTCTCTTGTGTCTGCCTAGTGTGGCATGCGGGGTTGGCGGTCCGTCGAGCATGAGCGGTCCCCCCCAATTTTGACGGCGCCGCCGCGCCGCTGACGCGTCCCGGCAACCCCGACAAAATCGGTTCCCCCACTCCCCGCTGGCGCGGCGTTAACCGGGGTCCGGCCTGTGGCCGGCTTCCCGGTTAACGTGCCTGACCTCCCTGACCACCGCATGCCCTGAGTCAGGTCTCATCCGAGGGGATGAGACAGCAAAAACGCCATGGAGGCTCACATGACCAAGTCTTTCACGAACTTCGCCGACCTCGCCAGCTTCATCGCCGGCGAAACCGGCCATCACGGCCAGAGTTCGATCTACGAGGGTGCTTTCATCGAGCACGACGAACGCGCCAAGCTGTCGCCCGTCGACGAGACCGAGCAACGCGAGATGCCCGATCCCGAGCAAGCCCGCGCAGCGGTGGAAATGGTGATGGCGACGCTGTTCGACGTGTTTCGCGACACGCGGCTCGAGCCTTTCGCGAGCGACCTCGCCTGGGGCTTCGTCAACAGCTTCCATGTCGTCGCCAAGCGTCTCAGCGACCGCGAGGACGACGCGGCCAAGGAGCTCGGAGATCTCGCCCGCAGCTTCGATCCGAGCGAGATCTACGCCTCGCAGCTCGAGGAGGCGCAGCTGCTGTGCCAGACACTGCAGGGGTGCCGCGATGCGATGGAATGCATGCGCGACCATGCCGCCGAAGTCTATCGCGTCGAGACTGGCCGTCCCTACTCGCCGACCCGCGGCAGCCGGGTGTCGAGCGGGGTCACCGCCTCGATGATCGATGCCCGCAACTATCTCGCCGAGCGCGCCCGCGAGCGCCGCGAACAGTTCGCGCCCGAAGGTCCCGTCGTCGCCTTCTCCGGCGGTCAGGTCTGGGACGATCACGAGATGCTCTGGCGCGGTCTCGACTCCATCAAGGCCCGCGTGCCGGAAATGATCCTCGCGACCACCGCGCAGACCAAAGGCTGCGACGCGATCGCCCAGGCCTGGGCGGCAGCGCGCGGCGTGAAGGTCATCCTGTTCCGGCTGGATCGCCGTCTCGGCGCCAAGGCCGCCTTCGTCCGCAACGATCGCCTGCTGGCGCTCAAGCCGGTCGAAGCGGTCATCTGCGAGGGGTCGGGCATCCAGATGAACCTCGCGCAGAAGCTGCGGCAGGCCGGCGTTCCGCTCCATGTCGTGAAGCTGGACCAGCAGGCCCCGCGCCCGGCACCGCAGCGTCAGCAGCGCTGGGCCTGAGCCCGCGCCCGAGAGAGGCTCCGGCATCCGCCGGGGCCTCTCTCTTCCTTTTGCGCGCGACATGCGGAGCGCGGGGGCATCGAACCCCCGCGCTCCGCCGGGGCGAACGCCATGCGGCATCAAGCCGCGTCCAGAGAAAAGGGGGATGAAAGGGTGGCGGTTTGCCCAAGGAGACAAAGTCATGTCCATCCTCTTTCGCATCGCCGTTCCTGCCGACGACACCCTCGCGCCGGTTGCCGTCATCACTGCCCGCCAACTCGCCGCGCTGCGCCGCATCCTTCGCGCCGAAGGCGACCGAATCGGCACCGCGCTCATCGAACCCGACGACATCATCGGCGACAGTTTCGAGGTCCGGGTCTGCCCGCTCGCGCTGGCCACGGTGACGGCCATCTTCGACCATGATCCGGCGGTGATCAGCGTGGTCGAGGAAGCGCAGTTTCGTGCCCGCCGGGTCTGCGTTCACCACTGCGCCAACTCGGCCGAAATAACCATGAGGGTCGCGCTTACATCCGATAGCGGGCTTGAACTCGATCTTGCCTATGGCAACGCCTATGCGCTTCTCGAAGCCTTGGGCGTGGACGCCGAGAGCGTAGGAGAGATCGCCCTTTCCCAGCTCAGGGAGCGCATTGCCGACCCGGCTACGTCACGGCGCGCGATGCGCTTTGGCGTCGAACAGTATCTGCCCCGGCTGAAGCGTCTGGCGGATAGCGCCGATGGAACGGACGACGCCCGCCTCGCCTGGGCCTGATTTCAATGAATTTCCCGCGACAGATCATTGCGAGGGCCGCCCAGCAATCGGTCGATCGCCATCTGCAAATGCGGGGTGCAATTGGTGTCCCGGATCGAATCGAGCACGCCCAGAGCCTCGCGCATCAAGACCAGCGCATAAGCGCGCTGCATCCTCGCATCGCCACCATCGCCTTGCCCAATTTCGCCGCGCAGCATTCGGATCGATAGCATGACCTGCTCCACGAAATGTCGATCCGATGCCTCCAAATCTTCCGGCTTGATCATCCGACTTCCCCTCGCCTCCGCCGAGGCGGAAACGAGAGAGCCATTCCCGCCCAACGCTCCCGCGCGAAGGCGCGGGAGCCGGGGCTTAAGAACACGTCGAGACATGCGCCTACGCTTTTAGAGCCGAGGCTCCTGGACATATGCGCAGGCACCCCGGCGTGAAATCACACCGTGTGCCGTTCTCGACAGGGTTCTTAAGCCCCGGCGCTGCCGTTTTTGCAGCACGCCGAAGCGCCTAGCACAGCGACGAGGACCAACCAAGCGGCACCCCGTTCGCCGGAGTAGCGCCGGGGATTTACTGCCGGGTTACCCGCTCGACTTGCCGGGCAGGAGGCAAGCACGCGTTCGCACATCTCGGCATCAGACGGGGCTTCATCGCCATAGCATGACGCTGGGTGTTCCTCGGCCGTCAAGGATCAGCGGTCCCCCCGATTTTGCCGCCGCTCCGCTGCGCTACCCGGCAACAAAATCGGTTCCCCCGCTGCCCGCTTCGCGGCGGCCATGCCGTCCCTGACCGCCTCAACACCGCGTCCCGCTGAGCCCATCCTCATCGATGAGAGATGGGGAGCACGGCATCATTCTGATGGAGGCTCTTATGGACAACCTTTCCGACGATCTCCGGGCGCTGTTCAACGCTCCGATCTGCCCGTACTGCGCGACGCTCTACGATCCTGAGCAATATGACGAGGTCGATGAATGCGCCCGCTGTTCGAACTGCTGCAGGGCATACCAGGTCGCGGCCGAACACCGCCCACCACAGCCGCACATTCCGCAAGATGACCCGCTGTCGGCAGCCGCCCAATCAGATAGTCTGGCCCAGTTTCGGGACGAGGCGGGCCGCGTTTCGAAAGCCATGATGCGCCAGACCGCCGGAGGAAGCTACCAAATGTACGAACGCTGGTTCACAGAAGCGCTCGGGCCTGCCATCGACAAGCTCGATCCGGTGCTCCGGCCCCAGGCAATCACGATCGCCAGCGAGCTTGGCTATATCGCCGATACCGAGGTCATGGCGGCCGGCTTCGGTCCAGGCCTATGCTCGATCAGCGGCATCGATGAGCATTTTTGCCATTGCGGCCGGCATCCCTGACGACATCGGGGCCGGGTATCCGCTCGGCCCCTTCTTCTCATCCATCGCCGAACTCGTTCCGGCTCGCTCGCGTGCCGCGCGGACCCGTCGGTCCGCACGCCGCTACGCCTTGCCGCAGCGTCCCGACGAGGGGAAACATCTCTCACAGACTTCCCATTATGTCGGACGGCCGAGACCGCCTCAAGGACGGTGGGGCCCCACCATTTTCTTCGGCGGATCGAGCGCGGCGCTTCTCCTTCGGCGTTGGCGGCCGCCGAAGAAAATCGTGACCCCCACCGCCGCTCACGCGGTCGCTTCGCGATCCTTGACCCGGCCTCGGCCGCCCGACGCGCCGCTCCTGTCATTCAAGACCGACAGGAGCCTATCATGCAGATCATCTCGACCAGCGCCGCCGCCGACAACGCCGCCTTCTTCGCCGCCATCGCGAATGCCGAACGCCGCGCGCTTCACAGCTACTTCGACCAGCATGTCGTGGCGGACGAGGAGGCCGGCTACATCACCATCGACGAGGGCGATTACGGCGCGCTGCCGATGACGATCATAGACCGGATCGTCCACAGCGTGCCGGGCGGACGGCTTGACGAATTCTGAGACAGATGGGGAGGGGCGCGTCTGCGCCTCTCCCTTTTTTTGCTGTGGGGTCAGAACGGACATGGAGGGCATCGAGCCCTCCATGTCCGTGCCGCGAGCATGCTCGCGGCGGGGGCTGTTCACGCCGTCAGGCGCTTTTCCACTTCGTCTATCCCGAGGCTCCGAATCCGGCCGAGAAGGTTCCCCAGCCGCTTTGTCTCGAGTTTGAGAAGACCGGTCTTCTCGATGGCCTGAATGGCTGCCTCGCGTTCCTTCTCTTCCAGTCTTTGCCGCCGCTCTTCGAGCTTGCGGACATCCTTTTCGATCGCGGCTCTTTCCTGTTCCAATGTGCGTGCCATGAAGGGCCTCTTGGTTCACGCTGATCGGGCTATGAACCGCGACACTATAGCCTCTCGCGACCGGCCTCGAAAGCGGAACGTCGCCGATGTTTTTCGGTGCACTTTTCCTCGTGCAAACAAATCCCATCAGCGTCGTTCACAACGCTAAGACGCGCAGACTGGCAGTCTCGCTTCGCGTAATCACGCCTTGCACGCCGTTCCGTCCAAAGGACGGCGAGGCGCCCCGCCGAAGGCATTTTTCATCCCAGACCATCTGTGTCACATGACGACCCGAGGGTGGAGATCTGCCCTGGTACAGAGCAGCACACCCTACGCACCAGGGTGCAGGAGCTTTCTTCGCGTTTTCAAGAAGATGAGGCGAAAACCGCGCGTGTTCGCCTGTGGGACGCATGTGGCGCCCACACGCAAACCGCTATTTTGCGGGCATTTCAGTGTGTTACGCGAGAACACGGGCCGCTCGCCAGATCGAGAATTCTTGCCATGCGGGCATGGCTGAACTATAAGACGGGCAGGTTTCTGAGACCCCACCAGCCTCCCTGCTAGGAGGCCTGGTTTTGATGACCCCCAACAAGCATTGCACGGTCAGGCTCGACCGCAGCAAATATGACCGTCTAGTCGCGATCGCGGCCGAGCGCGAATGCACCGCCTCAGACCTCATCCGGCACGCGGTCGACGCCTTCCTTGGAGCCGGCCAGATTCTCGCTGGAAGCCAGCGGCGGCTCGCGCGGATCAACGAGTTTCAGCACCTCGCTCTCGACATCATCATCCGCGAGCAATTCCCCGAATATCGCGATCGCATCCTCGCTGAAACCGACAAGCGTCTGGAGACCTACCATGGCGCGTAAGGACATTCGATCGAACGGGCGCAACATCCCCCTCATTCATCACAGCGCGCGCGGAAATGTGCAGCGCAACTCAGGCAATTTCACGCGCGGAAGCCAGCTCCTCACGCACGAGATGCTGATGTGGTTCTCGGGCGCGAAGCTGCCCTTCCTGCTATGGTTTTTTGTCTTCCTCATAGCCTTCTGCCTCATCCTCGCCGTGAAGCTCGACGAGCACGGCGTCCAGCTCATCGGAATGAAGCTCTATTCGGCCTTGTGGAACTGGATCGACCTCGATCCGAACAAGCGCGTCAACGTCACGCTTCCCAGCGGAGACGTCCTTCGCACCGTGATGCCGGCAGTCCCCTACATCCCCGAGGTGATCAGGGCATGGACCGTCGCCATGAGAGGACTGTTGGGCGCGTTCCTCATCTCGGCCTTCATCACCATTCCGTTGACCATTTGGTTCATCGACATCTCGCATCGACGCGGCCGCGCGATCCTTCAGGAACGGCATGAACGCGGCGCCATGCTTGTCGACCACGATATCCTTCTCAACGAGATCAATGAATATAATCGCGAGAAGTTCGAAACCGAGGCGGTCGAACTCTTTCCCGGGAAGTCGCCGCGGGACGTCCTCGCGCTTCCCTTCGCCGTGCGCAAGGCAGCCGGAATCCACCATCCCTACAAGCTCGCCGACATCCCTTTCCCCCATCGGCTCGAGCAGTCGCATGCGATGCTATTCGGAACGACCGGCGCCGGGAAAACGACACAGCTTCGCGATCTGATTGTGCAGATGCGCCAGCGCCAGGACAACGCCGTCGTTTTCGACCTCACGGGCGCCTACGTCGAAGCGTTCTACGACCCGGAACGCGACACGATCCTCAACCCGATGGACCAGCGCTGTCCCGCCTGGACCATCTTCAACGACTGCACGAGCTACAGTCATTTCACGGCAGCGGCTGCCTCTCTCGTTCCGTCCGACGGCGGATCGTCCGAGCCCTTCTGGGCGCTCGCCGCGCGCACTCTCTTCATCGAAATGTGCATCAAGCTCCGCGAGCGCGGCCAAACGACCAATCTCGCTCTCTCCGACAATCTGATGACGGCCGACCTGAAGCGCGTGCACCGCTATCTGGCCAACACAATCGCGGACCCGCTGACCGCCCCGGAAGCTGCACGGATGGCGGAATCGATCCGGGCTGTCTTCAATACCAATGCGCAGGTCCTGCGGTTCCTCCCCGACGAGGGCGAGCCTTACTCCATTCGCAGGTGGATGACGGCCGACAAAAGGCCCGGCGCCATCCTCTTCATCACCTCCGATTATGAGGACCTGGAGCTGAACCGTCCGCTCCTGACGCTCTGGACGAACCTGTCCATCACGAGCCTCATGTCGATGCCGCGGACGAACAGTCTGCGCACCTGGTTCGTGTTCGACGAACTCGCCGCGCTCCACCGTCTGCCGGCCATCGAGAAGGGACTTCAGACCGCACGCAATTTTGGCGGAGCAATGCTCCTCGGCCTCCACAGCTTTCCGAAGCTCGTCGAGGTCTACGGCGAAGAAGGCGCTCGAAATCTTGCTTCGCTAGCACGCACCAAGCTGATCCTCGCCACCGGCGAATATAAGACCGCCGAAGAATGCTCCCTCTACATCGGAAACCGTGAGGTTCGCCAGATGGATGAGGCCTATTCTTACGGCTATAACAACACGCGCGACGCTTCGACGCTGACTCCGCGAAAGCAGGTCGAACCGCTTGTCCTTCCCGACGACATCACCAACCTTCCGGCGCTTCACGGATATGTCAAATATCCGGACGGATTCCCCGCAGGACGGATCAAGCTCGAATGGAAACGATACCCCGTTGTCGCCGAGGGCTTCATGCCTCGCGCCAATGTTCAACCCGTTCGATCAAGGCGCGGAGAAGGGGCGTTCGAGGAGGATGGGGCAGGGGAAGCCGGCGGGCGGGACGGCTCGTTGCTGGTGATCGACGAGATTCTGGAATCTCCCAATCTCGCGCGGGATTTGGCCGCCGGGATATTGTCGGCGGAAGCAGAAGAAGAGGGGAACGCGGCGGCACGGGCGGCGCAGGGCACGGACGACCGCGGTGATCAGGGATCGGTAAAGGGTGAAAGCGCCGAAAAGGCGCCCGCGGCACCGGCCCGATCAGACGAGCAGGCTGTTGCGGCGCGGGATCGCGACGATCGGAGCGATGGCCATCGGCAGGGTCAGGGGACGCCCCAGGTCGAGGATCAGACGCTCGCCGAACTGCGTCAGGACTTCTCGGCCGGCCGTGACGACAACGATCTCGATATGGGCATCTGATGCTCTCCGTCGCCCCGATCCGCTCGGCCGCCGGGTCCGCGAATTATTTCGCGAAGGACGACTATTACACCGTCGAGGATTCGTCCGAGGTCAGCGCCTGGGCAGGGGAAGGGGCCGACATCGCTGGTCTCTCTGGCGAGGTGTCGAAGGACGCCTTCGAAGGGATTCTAAACGGGTTCCTGCCGAGCGGGGAAGGGGTCGCCCAGGTCGAGAACCGCCGGCACGGCCTCGACCTTACCTTTTCGATGCCGAAGTCCGCGTCGGTGATGGCCTATGTCGCCGGCGACAAGCGCGTGCTCTCCGCCAACATGGCGGCCGTCAAGCAGACGATGGCCTGGGTCGAAAAGAACCTTGCCGAAGGCCGGCGCGACGTCGACGGCCGCAAGGTTCCGGTCCAGACCGGCAATCTCGTCTATGCGCTCTTCCAGCACGATACCAGCCGGGCGCTCGATCCGCAGGGCCATATTCACGCTGTGATCGGCAACATGACGCAGATGCCCGATGGCAAGTGGCAAGCCCTTCACGCCGACAAGATCTGGAGCCACAACAGCATCATCGGCGCGATTTACCACAGCTACCTGCGGACGGCGCTCGAGAAGATCGGCTACACTGTAGAGCTTCGCGGCAAGCACGGAACCTTCGAGATCGTCGGCGTGCCAAAGGCCGCGCGTGAGGAGTTCAGCCAACGGCGCGAGGACATTCTCAACAAGGCGGCCGAAACCGGCATAACATCCCACAAGGGCCGCGACCAGATCACGATCAATACCCGCGATCCCAAGCTCGACGTCGAGGATCGCGGCGCGCTCAGGCAAAGCTGGATCGAGCGGGCCGCTGCGCTCGGTTTCGACGGAAAGGACCTGCGCGCGGCCGCGGAAGCGCGTGCTGGCATGATGACCGCGGTCGGGCCGCTCGAGCGCGGCTATCGCGCGATCGTCGATGCCATCGATCTCGCGCGCAGCCGGCTCGGCGATTTCCTTCGCCCACACGACCCGTTAGTCGACCATGCGCTCGCGCGCGCGGTCAAGTCACCCGAAGAGGCCCGCACGCAACTCGCGGTCGCATCGGCCGTCCGCATCCTGTCCGAACGCGAGGCGGCCTGGCCGCTTCATATGGTGTCGAAGACTGCGCTCGATCTCGGTCTCAAAGGCGTCACCGTCGAAAGCGTCGAGCGCCGGATCGATCAGCTCGTCCAGAATCGGCAGATCGTGATGGGAACTGCCCATGCCACGGACCGCGACGGCAAGATGGTGACGACCCAGGAGGCGCTGCGCATCGAGGAGAAGATCCTCGACCTGGTGAAGGAAGGCAATGGCGCCGCAAATCCCGTCCTGTCTGCTGCCGACGCGCCCGCGCGCCTTCAGGCAGTCGCGGAGCATCCACTCAATCCCGGGCAGCTTGCCGCCGCGACCCTGATCCTCTCCTCTGACGATCGCACGATCACGATCCAGGGAAAGGCGGGCACGGGCAAGTCCACGATGCTGCAGGCGGTCTCGCGCGTCGCGGAGGCCGAAGGCCGTACGATCCGGGGTCTCGCGTTCCAGAACAAAATGGTCGGCGATCTCGCCGAGGGCGCCGGCATCCAGGCCCAGACGATCGCCTCCTTTGTCCTCGCCCACGAGCGCTTCATCGCCGAACGGAACACGCCGCGCTATGAAGCGGCGCGGGAAAGGCTCGCCGGCACCATGCTCCTCGTGGACGAGACCTCGATGGTCTCGGCAAGCGATATGCTGAAGCTTCACCAGATCAGCGCGGCGATGGGCGTCGACAAGCTCGTCCTCGTCGGCGACAGGCAGCAGCTCTCCTCGATCGACTGGGGCAAGGCCTTCGCCATGATCCAGGCTGCCGGCGCGACGATGGTGCGGATGACCCAGAATATCCGCATCGGGAAGCCGGGCCAGCCGCTAACCGAAGAGCAGCAGAAGCTGAAGGTTGTCGCCGAACTCGCGAACGTGGGAAAGGCGGGCGCCGCCATGAAGGTGCTCGGCGAGCATATCGTGGAAGAGAAGGATCCGGCCGCCGCCGCGGCCGATAGTTGGCTCGGCCTTTCACCGGAAGAGCGTGAGGCGACCGCCGTATTCGCATCAGGCAGAGACGCGCGCGAGACTATCAACAAGCGCATTCAAGCCGGATTGATCGCCGAAGGAAGCGTCAAGGGCGAGGCGCTCCAGCTCACAGTCTATGATCGAGTGAATACGACGCGCGAGGAATTGCGCTATGCGTCGACCTATCGCCCCGGCCAGACCCTCGAGGTGGGTCGGGGCGGGGCGCAGGATGTCGGCATCCAGGCCGGGCGATACGATGTCCTCAAGGTCCATGCCAGTGGCAAGGTCGACCTCGCAGACGGACGGCGCAGGATCCGCTTCGATCCGCAGAAGCTGTCGCCGGCAGAGCAGCGGGACCGGCTCCAGCTCTCCGAGAAAAAGCCGCTCGATATCCACGAGGGCGACCGCATCCGCTGGACCGCGAACGACAAGGGCCGCGGGCTTCACAACGCCACCCTCGCCCGGGTGGTGAGCGTCGACGGCTCCGGCGTCACGGTAGAGACGGCGGGCAAGGAGCAACTGACCCTGCCGATGGGCGATCCGATGCTCTCGCGCCTCGACCTCGCCTACTCGCTGAACATGCATATGGCGCAAGGCATCACAACCGACAGGGCGATCGGCGTCATGTCCTCATTCGAGCGTTTCCTGTCCAACCAGCGCCTGTTCAATGTCCTCGTGACGCGCGTGCGCGACGGCCTGACGATGATCGTTGACGACAAGGAGAAGCTGGCACGGCAGCTCGACATGAACCCGGGCAACAAGACCTCTTCGCTCGAAACCGTCGGCCGCCTCGACATAGATGGGAACATGGCCAAGGGCGCGAAGGCGCGCGAGGATTTCAATCCCGGCCCGATCGACGGCGTCGACCTGTCCGATCTCCCGCCGCTGCCTGACGACCTGCCCCCGCTCCCTGACGCCGGCGCCGCAGCGCCGGTCGGAAAGGACCAGGCAGCGAAGCCCGAACCGAAGCCCGACCGGGCGGAACAATTGCCGCCGCTGCCCGAGCGCAGCCTCGGCCTCGATTTGTAGCATGAAGCCGCCGGCGCGGCGCCGGGGGCGAAAGGAAGGAGACGAAACGATGGCATGGGAATTTGAGCAGGCCGGCAAGTTCGGCAGCGAGAAGGCGGCTGACGATTATGCCAGGCGCAACAATCTCGATCCGCGCGATGTGCAGATCACCCGCAAAGGCGGGGAAGTGGAGCTCAGCATCCGCCGATCGGCGCTCGACGGGCGCAACCTGCGCGACAATGGCGAAGGCCGGCGGGATGGGTGGGGCTGAAGGAGGCGGTCATGGAATTCACTCAGCGCCGCGGCGACGCGCCCCCTCGGGCAATCGGAGGATAACCGCGCATGGGCATCGACGATCGAGACTATATGCGCGAGCGGCAGCGCGCGCGGAGCGGAAGCACGCGCTGGAATGACCGAGCCGGGCGCGTGGAGGGCGCCTGGTTCGACCCGGCCATTCGAAGCTTCGACTATCAACGCGGACGCTGGCGGGGCTCCAGGCGTTCCAGCCCTGTTCGATATATTCCCTTTGCCCTGAGCCTCCTCCTCATTCTGATCCCCCTCTACGGCGAAGCTCAACGGGCGGGCTGGCTGCCGGATCGCGAGGCGGCGATGCCATTTCCGGAATCAGGGTCGGTAACTGTGGCGAGTTGGGCGATGCACGAACCCGTTAGCAGCTTCCTCACCGTCGAGACGGCGGACAGCAATGCCGTCGTGCAGCTCATCGACCCGACCACCGGCCGACACGCCATTTCGATCTATGTCTCGAAAAATGACCGGATTCGCGTGCCGGTGCCGCAGGGCACATTCCGGCTCCGGCTCATCGAAGGTCAGAAGTGGCACGGACCGGTGCGCTATTTCGGGTCGAATACATCCTACGAGACAGCCGCTGAACTCATGATCTTTGCACCTCGGGCCGGCCACATCATTGACCTTCATCGGAGGCCCGATGGCAATCTCAAAACGCGTATGATGTTGTCGCGCCCCGAAGCTCTGTGATTCCGGACGCGTAAGTGTGGTCAGCGGCGCACGCGCGATAGGACCCGGGCGGCGACATTGCTGCGAACCGCGAGCTTGCGGCCATAGCGTAATGCCGTAGCGGGCGAGCTCCAGCGCAGCGCCTGGGCTATTCCCGCGCCGTCCTCTCCGGCAGCAAAAAGGTCCTGGGTCAGGCCGACGCGAAGGGAGTGAGTGGACAATGCCTGCACCGCGGCGGTCAACTCGCTGGCGGGGAGACTCACCAATCCCAGTTCGAATGCTGCAAGCGCGACGCGTCGGTAGATGCCGTTGACGCCCTGGCGTGTCAGCGGCGCCGTTCCGATGGAATAGGTCGTTCGGGCGAGCGCCGTTTCAGAATCGCTGGCGCGTACGCGCCGCCGATCGACTCCGACCCTGCGGAACAGGGGGCCTTCCTCGATACCGCTCGCTTCCAGCCAGGCGCCGACCCGCCGCATGGTCTCGGCCGACAGCCATGCCCAGGCGCCTTCGCCTTCCTGGTCGGTCTTGGAGAAGGGGATGAACAGCGTCGCCGAACCATCCTGCTGGGGATCGATATGCACAGCTTCGACCACCGTGAGTTCGCTTACGCGCAGCCCCGCGTCATATCCGAGCGATAGCAGGGCAGCGTCGCGCAGCCCCTGCAGGTCGCCGCCGCAGGCATCGAGAAGCGCAGCGAGGGTGAATCCCTTGGTGACATGGCTGTCCAGTGCCTTGCCGAGCCGCAATGGCGCTGCCTGGCGCTGCAAGGCTCCTCTGCGCCTGCGGACGGCCTTGAGCGCCGCGCGCACCATCGGTGCGTCGGTAGGCGCGGCTTCGCCCGCCAATCCCATCATGCGGTGGACCGTGCCGAGGCTAGCGATCCGGCGCGCGAGCGTCGCGGGCTTCTTGCCCCTGCCATCGAGCGCATTCACATAGCGAACCAGATCTTCGGGATCGGCGGGCAGCGGTGAGCGGCCTTCCTCACCGCACCAGCCGCTCCAGCAGTCGAGATCGGCGGCGATCGCCGCCTTTGTCGCGTCGGCCATGGCCGCCAGCGTCGTCTCGAGTCCGAGTTGGCTGATCGGCGGCAGATCCGCTGGAACGATGCTGGCGATCGTGCGCAGCAGCCGCATGTCGACGGTCTCGGGATCCGCGTTTGGCGATCGCGTCGGCAGCGCGGCATCGTTGGTCCGGACCACCACGATTTCGGCGTCGGAACGGCTGGCGGGTTTTTCGGCCATCGTTGCTACGCGCCCTTGCGCCGGGCATTGTGCTCATGCGGCACAAGGCGCGGCACATTTGTGCCGCGTGATTTCGCTGCCATTTTCGCGATCGTCATTTTGGCCCTTCCCTGCTGTTTCCGCGCACTTGTTCTTACCATAACGATCAATTATGGTAAGTGACAGATCGCGCGGGGAGGGCGGTTTTTGGGGCTGTTTTACAAGCTTTTCCGATAATGCTGATCAGAGCGCGATATCGACGCGCGTGCAGGACGGTCACGATGCCCGACGGATCCATCCGACAGAAACGCCAAAAGACATAGTGATGCTCATGGCGGCCGAAAAAGCCCTCGACCCCGAATTCTGCCGGAATGGCGCGCCATCGCGTTTCGCGCCTAGCGATCCGATCGAAGCAGTCGAAGAGGCCGCGAATGTAGGCATCCGCCTTGGGCCTCGCCCCAGCGGTCGCGTACAGGCATAAATTTCGCCCAGCCGCCCTCCGGCGCATTGAATGCCTGCGTAAGCTCTGCCTTGAGGCGACCAAACTGCTCGGCTTGAGCCGTTCCTTGTCCCGGCGGATGAGGTCGCGGACATATTCGCTGACATTTTCGTAGGAGCCTTCGGCGCCGACATGTGCCATGACGAAATCGCCTAGTGCGCCCCTGATCCGAACATTGAGCGTAACAGGCTTGCTCATGGCGATAACCTCCTGTTTGATATTCTGGACAGGATCAAGGGCAGACTAAGCAATGCTGGGTGCCTCCGCTGCTTCCCGCCCTTCGTCAGAAAATTCTGGAAACTTTCATACATTGGAAGTATCGGGAATTTCATGTCCTCCCTGGCGCAACAGATCACGGCAGCGGGTCTGGCCGATCATATCCTCAGCGAACGCCAGCTCGGCAATCTGCTGGGCGGCGGAGACGCCCGGCGCTACGGCCTGGTCAATCGGGCGCTCAAGGATGGTTCCCTGCTCCGCGTGAAGCGCGGCACCTACCTGCTGGCTAAGCGCTATCGGGCCGAAACCATCCATCCCTTCGCCATTGCGCAAGGTCTGATGCCGGGTAGCTATGTCTCTTTCGAAAGCGCGCTCGCCCATCATGGCTGGATCCCCGAAGCGGTCTTTGTGACCGCGGGAGTGACGCCTGGCCGCAAAACGCTCCGCTTTGAAACGACAGACTTCGGCACGTTCAGCTTTCATCCGCTCGCTATCGCGGATTATCAGTTCCTGGCCGGCGTCGATCGCGTGCAGATGGGCAAGCTCATCGCCTTCGTCGCACAGCCGCTGCGGGCCTTGTTGGACCTCGTTGCCCTGCGCAAGCAGCAGTGGGCGGGCATCGAGTGGCTGACCCATGGCATGCGGATCGACGAGGACATGCTCCTCGGGCTCCGACGGAAGGATTTCGCCAAGCTGAAACCGGTCTACAAGCACAAGGCCGTGAACAGCTTCCTCGCCGCGCTCGAAAGCACTGTCATGGCCAGGAAGGTCCGCTCAGCACATGATTGACATCATCCAGGAGAAACTGCGCCGCTACGATCCCGCCAATGCGCTAGAGGAAGAGAATGCGGTCAAGGAAATCCTCCAGGAAATCGCGCTCTATGCCCTTTGGCGCGGCGACTTCTTCGACGTCGCGCTATTCCAGGGCGGCACGTCCCTGCGCATCCTGAACAGCCTACCGCGCTTCTCGGAAGATCTCGACTTCCTGCTGCGCCAGGCCGACCCAGACTTCGACTGGACGCCTTATCTCAAGACCCTGATCGAGGTGTTCGGCCAGTTCGGGCTGAAGCTCGATGCTCTGCCCAGGGCGAAGATGGACACGGCTATCCGCCAGGCGCTGATCAAGAACGATTCCATCGCGAGCCAACTCGACCTGTCTTTTGCGGGCGCTGGTAAGCCAAAGACGATCCGGATCAAGCTAGAGATCGACGTCAACCCACCTGCGGGTTCGGGCGAGGCGTCCAGCTATCTCGATTTTCCAGCGGACCACGAAGTTCGGCACCAGGATCTGCCGTCCAATTTCGCTCTCAAGATTCATGCCTTGCTATGCCGGGGTTTCCTCAAGGGTCGGGACTGGTTCGATTTCTCCTGGTATGTCGCCAAGGGAGTAACGCTCAATCTGGCCCTCCTGCGCAATGCCCTCATCCAGGCCGGTCCCTGGGCGGGAGATAATCACATCGCCGTCGACATGCCCTGGCTGAACGAAGCGCTGGGCAGCACGATTGCGAAGATCGACTGGAAGGCCGCCGCTGACGACGTGCGGCGTTTCCTGCGGCCGGCCGAACTCAGGTCGCTTGATCTGTGGAGTGAGCGCTTTTTCCTCGCCAAACTGGAAAAACTGACGTCGACTTCTGGTCACGCTTGAGCGGCAAACCTCCAGCGCTATCATGACACCGCCGCGCGAGGCTGGCCGTGCATTCCGCGAATGTAGAAGTCTCGCTGATGCTCACTCGTGGCGACGTTGGGATGCAGCGCGGCCCGGACGGCGGGCGTTATCGTATAGACCGCATGTCGCTGCGCCCCGCGGTTCTCATGATCCACCAGGAAACCCTGATAGTGGCGTTCGATAAGACCCGCCCGCACCAGCTCGGACACGGCCCGGCTGATCGCCGTCATGCCCGTATCCCGAATGCGCTCGCTGACTTGCGCTTCCACGATCCGTTCAGCTTCAGCCGTGTCGGCCGGCAGCTCGCCCTTCGCGGCGAGCGCCGCCCGCACCTTGCCGGCGGTCGCGCGACGCTGATGGTACCGCGCCCCGCTCGGCGCGATCGCGGTCGCCAGCCATTCACGGATCGGTACCAGAGCCTCGCCATCGCGCACGAGCGGCCCGGCCTGCCCATTCGCCCGGGCGACCCGCGAAATAAGGTCGAGCACCATGAAGGTGTAGCGCGGACGCGCTGAATGTTCGGCGATCGTGCGGACGATATCGGGTATTCCGATTGTCCGGCGGGCGGGCGGAGGTGCGAAAAGGTCCTGCTGAAACATGGAACGAATCAAGCACAAAGTTAGACTCATGTGAATCCCCCAATTACTCACAAAGACGGTCATTTGGCGATTTTGCCACCAGTGTCACTTTACCGCTGGGCAAGGTAAAGTGACGTAGTTGTCATTGTTCGGCGCTTCCCTCTCTCACGCGCGGATGAAGCTGTGCTAGAGCGTGGCGATGGATCTGGACCAGTTTCGCTCCTCCGCTGCCTCCATAGCCGCGCCGGTCGCTCGCCCATTGTTCCGGCTCACAACGGATCTCGACCTGCCGCCGCTGCCCGGGCATGCGGCCGCATCCTCGCGCCACTCCATGGCGAACCTGCTGGAGGAACTCATCGACGCTGCGGGCTGCAATGAAATTCCAGCCCCCGCCCGCGCACCCGATCAGCCCTCTATCGTTGACCTGTTCGGAGCGTTGAAGACGGCCGCTGCCGGCTTCGAAGTGGCTCCCGGCGTGGGCCTTGCCGAACACTTCTGGACGCACCCGGTCGCTCTACATAATGGCGAGGCCGCCGCCTCCCTTCTGCGCACCGCACGCAACGGGCATTCCATACACGGTTTCGCCGTCCTCTATGCCACCGATGTCCGGCCGCCATTGCTCTATGGCCCCAATATGTCGCCGCTGCGTGTGACAGGAACGATCGGCACCGAAAGCGACATCGAGGGTCCTTACCTCGCGCTCGTTGCCTTCGAAGGCGAGCCGGACGGTCGCGCCGCAGCGATCGAAGCGTACGCAGCCCCGATCTTCCATGCTCGACGGTTCATCCTCGTTCGTTCGGAACTCGATCGGGATGTGCTCCGCGCTCTCGAGCATCTTCAAGCGGCGCTGGATGCCCACGGCGTCGAATGTGCGATCCACCGCGTCCGACCGGGTGCAGACGACGAACGAACCCTGATTGAATTGGTCATCTCGAACGCGGTAGGTGGCCGGCGCATGCGGCTGGCGATCGATGCGACGCGTGAGGCCACGCGGTGCCAGGCCGAGCGTACATCTCCCGGGTTCGTGGTAACGCACCGGAACTGGAGGGACGGCAGCTTCATCGCTTGGCTCGCGCAAACGGTAATAGCTGACGGTCGAACAATCCCCGCAATTGCATAACCAGGCCCATCGCGAGAGGCAGGCTCGCGTCACTATCCTCGCTACCCCATCGCGATGCGGTTCCGTCTCCGCCTGCAGCGGGTTCAATATCCGCTTTTTCGTGGAAGCCAGCGCGGTTCGATCAGAGGTACCGCCAACGTGCGATCAGGCTCTTGAATCGAACTTTGGCCTCACTAGCTCTGCAATACCGGACGCCATCCGGGTCCGGATGGACATAGAGGGCGTCGGCTCTCGCATACCGACGCTTCTCATGCCCAAATTGCTTCGTTGGAGGATTTGGAAATGAGAACCAACTTCGACTTTACGCCGTACAGGCGATCAACGGTCGGCTTTGACCGTCTTTTCAACCTGCTTGAGGCGGGAGCACGCGAGGACGACGGCTATCCGCTCTTCGATATTGTGAAGCTTGGCGATGACAGCTTCCGCATCACCTTGGCGATCGCAGGGTTCAGACCCGACGACATCGAGATCGTGGCGCAGCAGAACCAGCTCACCGTGACCGGCAAGCGCGCCGATGATGCGGACAAGGGAGAGTATCTCCACCGAGGCATCGCGTCTCGATCGTTCGAGCGACGCTTCCAGCTTGCCGACTTCATCGAGGTCGGAGCGGCGAGCTTCGAACATGGACTGCTCTCGATCGAACTCCGGCGTGTCGTTCCTGAAGCAATGAAGCCGCGCCGAATCGAAATCGGCGGCGGAGCCCCGGACGGTCGCCAAATCGGCGAGGCGAAGGAGAAGGCGAGCGAAGTTGCCTGATCCCGCCGCCGGCCTGCCGGCGCCGCTTTCGTCCCTCCCGCCAGCGGCGGCCGGCAGGTGCCGGCAGGTATCGACAGGATCCAGCCAGAAAGGAGATGCTTATCATGGCTTTTCGTGATCTCATTCCCTGGAGCCGGCAGGAAAACCGGCTGCCTGTCTCGGTCAGCGCCGAACAGGACCGGGACACTCATCCGCTGCAATCGCTTCACCGCGAGGTGAACCGTCTCTTCGACGACGTCTTGCGTGGCTTCAACATGCCCGCCTTTGCCGGGTTTGATCGGCGCGCCGGCTGGCCTCACCTAGAGCTCGGCGAGACGGACAAGGAAATCCGTGTAACGGCCGAACTTCCCGGCCTGGATGAGAAGAATGTGGAGGTGCTGGTCGAGGACGGCGCGCTCACTCTTCGCGGCGAGAAGAAGGCCGAGGTCGAGGACAAGGACCGCGGCTATTCTGAACGAAGCTATGGCCGCTTCGAACGTCGGATCAGCCTTCCGAACGGTGTCGAACACGACAGGGCGAGCGCAACGTTCAAGAACGGCGTCCTGACTGTGACAGTGCCACGCTCCGATAAGCCCGACGAGAGTGTGCGCCGAATTCCGATCAATGGCGGTGCGGCGTCATGAGATAGGCCGGGGGCGCTCTGCTCCCGGCCACCGGCGCTCCGAAGCTCCTGCCCCGGAATTTCAGGAAGCACCATGAGCCAATTTCTCGATTAGCGGGCGGAAACGGGTCTGGTTACCAGACCGTCACCTGGCTTCACGGTCCTGGCGGTGCGCTGCCAGGTCGAGGGCGGTGAGAACACGGTCGATCACTGCTGCTTTGCTCGCGGCCTTTGGAAGTTCGCGAACGGCGAATTGCTGCATCTTCGTCAGATCGTCTCTGGGAATGCTAATCTCGATCGGTAGCATGCCCAACCGTTCGGGATCGACACCCTGTGCGGCTCGGCCCGATGCAAGCAGATGATCGAGCAGCCGCTTACGATCGGCAAAAGTCCAGCGCAGCGCCTCGAGCTCCTGCGGACTGATGGATAGCAACGCGATCGCGAACTCCATGATATCGTCGAACGGCAGGCGCACGCGCGCACCATCCTTGCGGCCGCGTCGCATCCGCTTGAACACCCCTTGATTCACTGAATCGAAATCACGCCGTCGACGGCGTTCCATTCCGTAGGGCGTATCAGCCCTTCATGGGCTATGCGCACAGAATGGAGCGCCGCCTCGATCTCGCGACGCCAGTGGTCGAGAAAATCGAACAGCACGGGAAAGTCTGGAGCGAGATCATATTCCTGCCAGACGAATAGCTGGAGAAGCGAAGGCGCGTCCGGACGATAATAGTGGATTTCCGCAGTCGTCAGGCCATAGCCGCGCAGCTGCGCAATAAATCCCCGGTCGATCACGGCGACGGCTGCGGCCGCTCATGGCCCTGATCAAGCGTGTGCATCGCCGCAAGAATTTCGTCGACTGGGATGGGACGCCTTGCTCCAGGGGGCTTGCGCAAGCCAGGCTGGTTTCTGACCGCGGACCTGTCGGACGCCCAGGACGCCAGAATTGCGCGCTTCACTTCCGGTTCCAGGCTCGGATGCCGGGCAACTTCAAAGGGATGAAGAAAACGGGAAAATGGTTGCGACATTGCTGTGCCTCCTTTCCTTCTCGTCGCTCCATTGTTGTTCGTGGCGCCACGTCCACCGCTGCAAATCTTGGTGCGCGCGTGAGTCGCGTCAAGAGGGCATTCGCGATGACCAAGGCACTGAAATCAGGGCAATTGGCACTCACTCGCGCAGAGTGCCAATATTTTTCGTTGCACCCCTTGAACGGAAAAATCTCCTTTCCTAGCTTCGGAAAGCCTGTCGTTCAGATGAACGAGAGGGCCATCACATATTGTTTTGCATCCGGAGGTTATGCATGCATTTCCGCCCCTTGCACGACCGTGTGGTCGTCCGCCGCATTGAAGCCGAGGAAAAAACCTCGGGCGGCATCATCATCCCCGACACCGCCAAGGAAAAGCCGCAGGAAGGCGAAGTCGTCGCCGTCGGTCTCGGCGCGCGCGATGACAACGGCAATCTCATCGAACTCGCCGTGAAAGCCGGCGACCGGGTCCTTTTCGGCAAATGGTCGGGGACCGAGGTCAAGATCGACGGCGAGGACCTGCTCATCATGAAGGAAAGCGACATCCTCGGCGTGATCGACAATGTCGTCCCGCTCAAGCAGGCGGCCTAGCAGGACCGCCATTCCTCAAGCATTCAGGAAGGAACAAGGAAAGGAGTTAAGCCAAGATGGCTGCCAAGGAAGTGAAATTTGCGTCGGACGCGCGTGATCGCATGCTGCGCGGCGTGGATACGCTTGCGAATGCAGTAAAGGTCACGCTCGGTCCCAAGGGCCGCAATGTCGTGATCGAGAAGAGCTTCGGCGCTCCGCGCATTACCAAGGACGGCGTCACCGTCGCCAAGGAGATCGAGCTCAAGGACAAGTTCGAGAACATGGGCGCGCAGATGCTGCGCGAAGTGGCCTCGAAGCAGAACGACAAGGCGGGTGACGGAACCACCACGGCCACTGTGCTCGCCCAGTCGATCGTGCGCGAGGGCTCGAAGGCGGTGGCCGCCGGCATGAACCCGATGGACCTGAAGCGCGGCATCGATCTGGCGGTCGGCGCCGTGGTCCAGGATCTCGCTGCGCATGCCAAGAAGGTCAGCGCCAACAGCGAGATCGCCCAGGTCGCCACCATATCGGCCAATGGCGATGCTGAAGTCGGCCGCATTCTCGCTGAAGCCATGGAGAAGGTCGGCAATGAGGGCGTCATCACAGTCGAGGAGGCGAAGAGCCTCGCGACCGAGCTCGAAACGGTCGAGGGCATGCAGTTCGATCGCGGCTATCTCTCGCCCTATTTCGTGACCAACGCCGAGAAGCTCAAGGTCGAGCTCGAGGACCCCTATATTCTCATCCACGAGAAGAAGCTGTCCAACCTGCAGGCCCTCATTCCGCTGCTGGAGCAGGTGGTTCAGTCGGGCCGGCCGCTTCTCATTATCGCCGAGGACGTCGAAGGCGAGGCGCTGGCCACGCTCGTCGTCAACAAGCTCCGCGGTGGGCTCAAGGTCGCGGCCGTCAAGGCGCCTGGCTTCGGCGATCGCCGCAAAGCGATGCTCGAGGATATCGCAATCCTCACCGCCGGCAATGTGGTCAGCGAGGAACTCGGCACGAAGCTGGAAAACGTAACGCTGGGGATGCTCGGCCGCGCCAAGAAGATCATCATCGACAAGGACAACACCACCGTCGTCGATGGCGCAGGCGCACGCTCGGACATCGATGCCCGGGTCGCGCAGATCCGTGCTCAGATCGAGACCACGACCAGCGACTATGACCGCGAAAAGCTGCAGGAGCGCGTAGCCAAGCTAGCAGGCGGCGTCGCGGTCATTCGCGTCGGCGGTGCGACCGAAGTCGAGGTCAAGGAAAAGAAGGATCGTGTCGATGACGCGCTCCACGCCACTCGCGCCGCGGTCGAGGAAGGCATCCTGCCGGGCGGCGGCATCGCTCTGCTCCGCGCGCTGAAGGCACTCGACGGTCTCAAGGCGGCCAACGACGACCAGCAGTCCGGCATCGACATCGTCAGGCGGGCTCTGCGCTCGCCGGCGCGGCAGATCGCCGACAATGCGGGCGAGGACGGCGCCTTCATCGTGGGCAAGCTTCTGGAAAGCAGCGACTACAACTGGGGCTTCAACGCCGCCACCGGCGAATATGAAGACCTGGTGAAGTCGGGCGTCATCGATCCGGCCAAGGTCGTGCGTACCGCCCTCCAGGACGCCGCCTCGGTCGCCTCGCTGCTCATCACTACCGAGGCGCTCGTGGCCGAGCTTCCAAAGGAAGATAAGGCCGCGCCGATGCCGGCGATGGATTACTGACCTCCTGGGCGGGAGGGCATGGCCTTCCCGCCCTTGCTCGCACATCTCTCGAATGCAAGCGGGCCTGCTACATCGACTATCTCCCATTTCTGACCGGACCGGAATCAGGGTAGCTTCGGTCGAGAAATTTCGTAGGATGGTGCTGGCAGGAGATCAGAATGCACGAGTTTATCGACAGTTCGGACGACGTGCTCGCCCTCGCAGTCTCAGGCAAGATCACCGGCTCGGATCTTGACGCGATCATGACCCGATTGGACAGCGCGATGGCGCGACACGAAAAGGTGCATATGTTCGTTGAGACGCGGACGATCGACGGCATCGAATTGTCGGGCTTGCCCGCTTACACCGCCCGGGCAATGCCCCTCTTCGGGAAGCTCAACCGCTTCGGACGCGTTGCCATCGTTGCAGATCAGGCCTGGATTCGCTTGGCCAGCCGCCTTGAAAGCGCAATTCTCCCGTTCATCAGCTACCGCGTGTTCGAGCCCGATCAGCGCGCCGAGGCACTCGCCTGGGTTGACCCTGCGAAGACGCAAAGCGGGGCCTGAACACGAGCTGCAGCACTGAGATCGGCCGCTTGGTCCACGATCCCTGCTATCTTGACGCGGGGCGATCAAGCACCGGACATCCCCTCGCAGCCTCGCGATGGATCGCGGCAACCATGGCATTTTGGCGGTCGCTTCTCTCCCGCTGAAAGCGGTCAACCGCCGCTTGCCGCGCCCGAGCCTCATCAACTGTGAGATCCGTCTTTCCCAGATCCGGCAATTCGCTTCCGGCTTTCGCGCTCTGCGCGCGATACCATTGAACGAATTCCTGGGTGAGCTCGGGCGAAAACGCCCCGCCGTGCCGCTCGGCATAAGCAGCCTCCGCTTCGATCGCAGAGGCCATATCCCGGAGTTTCATCGCCGCCGCCTGTGCCTTGGCGGCGCACTCCCGTGGTGGCAGCGCACTCTCCTTTGCCGTCGCAAGGCCACCTTGGGCCAGGAGGGCGCTACCGGCAATGACAACTGCCATCCATTTCATCTCGAACCCCCTCCGCGCAACCTTGCGTTTGACCATTCCTAATCGGGCAAAGCGGCGCGCCGTATGGCCGTTCGGACAGTGCCGCCCCTTGTGAACAAAGATTGAACATGCTAGTGAACTTCCTGGGAGTTCACCATGCGAACCGTGAAATTCGACATCGAAACCTATAATAGGACCAAGGCTTCGGGCACGCCGGTCTGCACGCATGTTGACGAGGAATATTGCGAAATAGGGACGGCTGTCGATCACGATGGCAATCCTACGCTCGGCGGTCGCATCGGCTATGCATTGGCCTATCTGCTCATGGCTGGCTGCGTCGGCTATTTCGTCCTGTTCGTCTAAAGCTCCTCATTCTCGCAGCTTGGGATCATGGAAGAAGCCATGGTCCCTGCCCCGGTTTACCTCGCTTTGAACATCGACCGCGCCTTGGATGCGTTGACCGCGCATGGATTGGGCAGCCTCACGCGTCAGGTCGATATCCGCCCTGCCCTCTTCGATTATGTCCGCTGCCGTCGATGACTGGCCGCCTCCGGGACCGGCCGGCACTCCGGCTAGCCCGCGAGGCTGGTAGGCCGCCCGAACGTCGGCAGCGCTATCGACGGAGGGATGGTGCACATCGACGAGATCGGGCGCATGGAGCCTGCCCTCGATCTCGGACCGGATCGACGCCTGCTTTTCGTCCATCCAGCGCGTGATCATCTCCTGCCGAACCGCTCGCTGCTGATCGGTCAAGTCGGTCGCCCAGAGCTCCGGCGCGTCGAGCCCCGGATTTGCGACCTGCTGGTGGCGATACCATTGGGCGAGATCCTGACTCAGGTTCTCGCTCAATTGCATTCCATGCGTCTCCGCATAGCTCGCGTCGCGCGAGAGCTGCTGCGACAGCTCATCGAGCCGTCGCGCGGTTTCCGAATAGGATTTCGCCAGAGCCAGGGAATCTTCGGTGCTGACCGACGACGAATCCGTCCTTGAGCCACGGGCGAAGACACCGCTCCGAGCATAGGTGCCTTCCGACGTCGAAGCGCCGCTACCGTTCGCATGCTCGTCACGAACCCCGCTTGACGAGGTGTTGCCGCTCTCACTGCTCCGAGAATCGTCCGTCGTCCAATTCATGGTGTCCATCTGGCTACCCGACTTGGACACATTGATTCCGAGCCCCGGCAGCCCGCGCCCACCCGAGCCTCCGTTGCCGCCACCGCGGCGGCCGCCAAGGCCGGCCGAAAGTGCTCCACCGATCTGATCGGATATCTGCGCTTGGCGATCGTGCCGCCCCGAAACGCGCTCGCTTTGCGAAATCGTCGATCGCTCTTCCAGGCCCTGGGTACTGCTGCCCGTGCGCCGATCGAACTGCTCTACAGAGGCATTCGCCTGATTGCCGCTGCTCGATTCCCAACCCCGCGTATGCTCGGTTGAGCTTCCGAACGTGCTGCGGTTCGCATGGGTCGCGGTCAGAATCTCGTTGGCGGCATTCTCATAGGCACGCGCCTGGCGATGCGCCTCGCTGGCCATTTCGCGCCATTCAGCGACCGATCCCGATGTCATCGTCGGCGTGAACCCAAGGCGCGAGATGGCCGCGGATGTATCATATACCTCCTGGCCGTTGCCGAACCCCGTCACCATGGCGCCATTGTCCTGACGCCACCCGAAGCTGGCGCCGCCGCCCATATAGGTGGGCGCCGTCGACCATTGATCGGCCTGCCGCATGTTCGACGTGGCATTCGCCCAGCTCACGTTGCCATACGAATAGTTGCCGGTCGTCTGTTCCAGCGCCGCCGCTTCCGCAGCGTTCTGCGCCGGCGCGAGCATGGACATGGAATGCCCGGCAATCGACATCGCGCCGCGCGCGAGGCCTGCCGCGAGAAAGGGCACGCTCATAAGCATGAAGCCAGCGATCGTGGCGGTCTCGCCATTCACCGCCCCGATCCCCGCATAGCTTGCGAGCGTAACGCCGCCTTCCGCGACGCCTGTCGCTGCCGACGTCGCCCGCGTCATGCAGATCATGTGAAGGATGACGTAAAGCGGCCCCCATGCGGCGAGATAGAAGAACCCTGTCACATAGCCCTTCAGCGTCGAGACGCCCGTCTGAGGCATCAGGAAGAGCGGGAAAACGACCGGGAACATGGCGAAGAAGACCACCGTCAGCACGATGTTCAAAATCGGAACCCATGCCATCGCCTGCTGAGCGATCGAATTATAGGTGTTGCGCGCCTGAATGTCGGCACGGGTCTGCGCGAAGGTGTCGATCTCTGCGGCGCCCGTCCCGCCGGACATCGAATTTCGGGCCTGCATGAAAGCATTGATTGCTGTGTTCTGGCGCATCACCTCAGCAAAGTTGTTGCTCGTGCCCGTGAAGGCCGCACTGACGATGGGAACGTCGTGTTTGAGCTTGTCCGCCGCCAGAGCGTTGCTGAGCTTGGGATAGACCTCCTTGCCCCAAAGAGGCGCGTTGGCCTCGATCATTGGACCCCATTGCGCGTCGAGCGCCTGGTACGCCTGCCGGCAAGTGATGATGAAGCTGTTAACCGTTCCGTCACCTTGTCGCTCAAGCCATTGCTGCGATCGGGCTTCCGAGCCCGGCCCGACCGCAGCCCAGAGATCGGGCGCCTTCGCAAGATTGGTCAGCGACTTCTGATAAAGCATCACATCGCCGAACAGGCAGTTCTTGAAATGGTTTTCGAGGTTGGTCGAGAACTCCGCATCGCGAATGATGAAGTTGCGCGTCGCATCGAACAGTCGCGCGCCATACACCATGCCGTTCGTCGAGTAGTTGAGCTCGCTCGGCATGACGAAGACGGTCTCGGCCGTCCGCGTCAGCCAATCGCCCACCTGTGTCGTGAAGCTCGCAAGCACCCCCAATCCCATCGGTACATTGTCGACCGTCGATGGCGTCAGGCCCGGGTTGATGCGATCCGTTACCTTGATGTCCACCGTCGGGACCATCAGGCAAAGATAAATGGCCGTCGCTTGCAGGAACCAGTTCAGCCACGCCTTATAGTTGAGCGTGAAGGCCACCACGAGCAGCGAATAGATGAGGCCCATGACCATGACGACGCGGATGAGCGAGCGATAGCCACCGCCTCCCGACCACGCCGCGACTGCGTTGAAGATGTTTACGAGATACTCGCCGCCACCAACCGTGAAGACCTCAAGCATCGGTCTGCCCCCGCGCCTAGTTCAGACCCTGTGCGTTGAGGCCGCGCGAAAAGTTCAGCGCGGCCGCCATACCGGGCGTCATGGAATTCTGGAGCGTCGATTCCAGCATAATGCTTCGGTTGATGATCTGCATCGTCACCTGGAGCTTGTTGTTCAGCCGGACGTCCCGTTGGCTGAATTTCGCCCGGGTAGACGCGATTTGCTGTTTCCACTGCGTCGCGGTCTCTTGATCGAAGGTCTGATAATGAACCTTCGCCTGCTCGACCCGGTCGAGCATATTGTCGAGCATCGCCGAAAGCAGGTCGACGGCGACGATCTCGGACAGCGTCTCGATCTCGCCTTCCGTCAACGCATAATGCGCATAGGCCTGAACTCCCAGGATCTTATAGATCGGAACCGTGGCGAGGTTGAGGAGCTGCTTCTCGGCGGCGTCCAGCGGAGTATCGGAGCGGATCTTGTCGCTCATCGACCTGATCATCGTGGCGATCCGCGGCCGCAGCGCGGACGAAGCGGGGACGGAGAGCGTCTGCTCCCCCACATCGTAGCAATTCTCGTCGTTGCACTTCAGTATCTTGACGGGCGGCGCGTCGGCCGTGCCATCGAGCAACGCAGTGACGACCGCTTCTTCGGCAGGTCCGAACATCACGACCTTCCCGCCCACGCTCGGATCGGTCGACGGCGTGGTCACGACCGTTCCCACCAGCGTCATGATATATTCGGAGAATGTCTTGTCGAATGCGCCGAACTTCGCCGATTTCTTAAGGGCCTCCCATGTGTAGTTATGCGGTTCTCCGACCAGCTGGTCTTTCATCGACGCGTCTGTGTTTCCCGCGATGGTCGAATCCCGCCTGTTGCCGTTGTTGCAACCCTGGCGGGCTGCCGCCCAGTCCGAGAATACGCCCTGGCTGTTGCCGACGGCTTCGCAGATCGTCGCGCGCGTGGTCTCCATCTGCGGCCAGATTCCGCCGACCAGCGCCTGCGCCGTCTCGCAGCTCGAGATGTTCATCTGATTGAGGAGCTGCGCCTTCTGGCTGAACTCGTCCATCACCTTGCCGATCTCCGGCGAAACAGAATCGATGGCGAGCTTGAAGGCAAAGCCGAGCGCATTGTTGGCGGTCGCCTTCAGCATCGCGATGATCTCGCTGGCATTGATGAAGGAGAAGCTCCCACTGAAGAGGTCGATACCTCCACATCCCGCACGCGCGCTCGGAAGCTGAAGATTGAACGGCTGGACGCTTTTCTGCGGGAAGCGGGTCCAGACATTACCCAGCGAGTAATAGCCCGCCGATTGACCCTGAAACGCCGATGGGCCGGTGACGTTCGCCGCGCCGCCCACGTCCGAAAAGAAGCTGTTCATCTCGGAGGCGACGTCGGCCCGGGCGGTCCCGGTGCACGCGAGATTGGCCATAGCCAATATTCCCGCCCAGGCAGCGGACGAGCGAAGCACACGGCCGATCAAGCCGCGACGGCGAACCTGTTCCATCAGAAGTCGCTCCCCACCTTGGTGTTCGTCAGCGCGAAAATGCGATCCATGATCTCGTCGGCGCTGAGAATCCCATATCCCACCGGAATCGTGCGTTTGGTGACGGTGTCGAACAGTACGAGCGCCGGCGTCTCGTTACCCGGGACGCCCATGCGCGCGCGCTGGCCCGCATCGACGACATAATTTGGAAAATCGCGGCTCGGCCCGCCGTCCATCGAAACCGCCATCACCGCCATGCCGTGACTGTCGGCCACCGATCGCAGGATCGGTGAAAACAGGTCGCATGCGCCGCAGCTCTGCGCATAAAAGTAGAAGAGCCCGTAGCGTTGGCTAAGGTTCGCCATAACCGCATCGCGATCGGCGCGCCGGTTATCGAGCCAGGCTCGCTTGCCCACCGTCGAAACAGGCCGCTGCAGCGTGTAGTCGAGATCGGGGTTCTGCCACAGCGCGCGCTGCCAGGTGTCTGAGAAGGTCGAAGCACGGTCGAGCTGCTCGCGCTGAAATCGGACGTAAGCGATGACATTTTCCTCGGTCGGATCGAGGATCGCCCGTGCCTTGAGCTCGTCGAGCTGGCGGGTGATGGCGGACATGCGCTCGACCGCGCTCGACGGGACCGGGACGGCTTGCTTCTCCGGCTCCGTCGCTCGCGGCTTGCTGCAATAGAACCATTGACCGAGCCTGCGTTCTGCACAGTAAAAGTCATCGCCGGCATCGGCCCGCTCGACGCCATCCGACGCTCCATCGCGCGGCTGGGCCGCCGCGGGAACAGCCAGGCCAGCGAGCGAAAGCGCCAGAAGCGGCGCCGCCATGATTGGATGCATGGACAAACTTCCTTTCTGATAGATGCTCTCACCCACGAGCCTCATGCGCGGGAGGGAACGGGAAAGGTCGGCCGCGGCGGAGACGTCCGTAGGCGCCGCGCCGGTCGATTCCACCGAAACGCTGCGCATCGCGTCCTTGACCATGCTATTTGCCGTGCAGGTCATAGTACCCCTGAATTTTCAGCTGGATCTGGGTCATCGTCTCGACTTCGTCCGGAAGCCGCGCGGCATCGACGAACTCGGCATAGACCTCGGTGAAATCCATGAGGGAAAGGTCGAGCCTGGCGAATTCCTCGATCGTAAAGCCAAGGCACTGCTCCTTCTTGGGAGCGCCCCAGGGCTTGCTGAGCTGAATTCGTCCCTGCTCCTGCAGGATGCGGCTGAGCTTGCTTTCAAAGCAGCAATAGGCCGTTCGCCGGGTCTTGCAGATTCCGAGAAAGCTCGACGAACAGTAAGTGCCGACCTTGTGGCAGAAGCCCATACGATCCTTGATGTCGAGCTTCATCTCGTCCTGAGAGCATGCGAAGAGCGCGAGGAACGGCGTGGCGAGGGCCGCGATCGCGCCTGGGCCGCCGGCAAGCGCGGCTGCGCCCGCGCCCACGCTCAACAAGCCGGACACCTTGCCGGCACAGCAGTTGATCAGCCCGAATACCGGCTTGTGGCAGGTCTCTCGCGTGCCCTGGAAAACCGTGAAGTTGTTCTCGTCGAACTCCTTGCCGGCCTGGTCGATGGAGTGAAGAGCGACCAGCGCATCCTTGAACTCGGTCGACGCCTCGCGCACGATCGGCTCGCAGTCGCCATTGATGCAATAGACGTCGTCTCCGCAGATATATTGCGGTGCATCGGTCACCGCGCTGCCGGGTGTCGGGCAGCGGTAGACCCGCTCCTCAACCTTGCAGGCGCCATCCCGCTCCTCGTCGAGGCATTCGGTGCGCAGAAAGGAGCAGCTTCCGTTCGCTTCTAGATCGCCGCAATCGTTTGCCGGCGTGAAGCGATGACACACATAGTCGCGTTTCCACGCCCAGCAGGCTTGCGTCACCGGAACGCCGTCGATGATCCGCGTTTCAGGTCCTTCCGTGCAAACATCCCCGCCAGGCTGCAACGAACACATCTCATCGCCGGCAAGACTGCCGCAGCTGTCGACCCTTCTTGTTACGACAGTGCTCGTGCTGCCCTTTGCATGCCACGACGCCCCGGTGAGCGGGCTGACGCTGAGCGCGACCGGCAAATCCGCCGTGCATTCATATTCCGTCGCATAATAATCATCGCAATATTTGTTGTCAGGCCAGGGCCAGCCATAGTCGCGATGGGCAGCGCAGGCCTGTTTCCGAACGCCTGTCGGCTTGCAGACTCCTGAGGAAATATGAGGGGCAATGGCGGCATAGCGCGCGAACGGGGTTCCATATGCGCTGTCGGGCACCACATAGTATTTGTAGCTATCGACGGTTTGCACCTCGGGCACCATGCGGATGGTGCAGGTCTCGGGCCTGTCCTCGACCTTGGTGCCGCTGTTGCAGGTCGCCTCGTAATAGCCCTCAGATCCTGAGCCCGGCGGGAGCGGGACGCACGAGCCGGAGCTGCCCCCCATGCTCTCCCCGGCGAGGTAGGCCGATGGATCATTCTCGACGGTCGTGGCGCGAGCGGTTGTCTCGAGGATCTCGGAATTGCTGAACGTCGGCCGTGTCCGGTCCGCGTCCGTGGTGATGCGATACTGCTCGTTCGACGCCTTTGTCGCCGCGGCTTCCGCTTCCATTCTTTCCGGATCGTCGAAATAGGCGCCTTGCGGCAGCGCCGTGCCGCCATAGCCCGGCACCGCTTCCGCGCGGGCATTGTCGGTCGGCACCAGCGTCGTATCCTGCCGTTTCTCATTGGCGAGCGAGCGCCCTTCCTGGCGGGCCTCCTCGACCGACATCTGGGCAGAAGCGGGGGAGGCGGCGGCAAGACCCGCGATAAGCAGCATCAGCGAGAAGCGGACGCTCACGGCAACGCTCTCCTTAGATTGGAGAGACCCACCGCCGCCACGCGCGCGCCCGGACCGTTGCCCTCGGCGAACGACGACAGCGCATATTCGACGGTCACATTGCCGATCATCCGGTCGTGAGGCGGGACCTTGGTTCGGCATGAAAAGCCGGCGCAAAGGTCGAAATCCGATGAGACCGCGACGTAGGTCGGCACCGCCTGTACGTCGAAGGCGCGGAACAGTCTCGGGTCGATGCCGATGTTGGCGAAATCGTCCTCCCGGTCGACGATCTTGCCCAGAGCCTGCGAGAACTCCTTCATCGAATTGTTCGGAAAGCCGCGGAAAACGACGACGCCCCCTGCCCTCGCCGTGTCCTCGATAAGCTGGCGAAGCGCCTTGGGGGGCATCGAGAGGCTGGCGAACGCGATGAGCTGCGGCGCCTCCCCGCCGCCGACTTTGGCGTTCGTCGCAGCACCCTGCACGATTTCATCGAAGTCGACAGCCCCTGCAGGTCCTTTCGGCAGATCCGTCGCCGCGACGCGCCGCATGTTTTCCATGCCGCTGTCACGAACGGTAACCGCCTCTTCCCGAAACGCGTCACCGCGGTCCTTGATCTGATCGACGAACGCCTCGGCATCCGCCTGAAGGTCCGCCGATCGCTTCTTGATGGCCTGAACATCGATGCCATCGACGGTCTGGGCCAGGAGAGCGGTCATGCTGGCGGCTGCGACGAGGCCAACGGCGCCCAAGATGAGAAGTCGCATCGCTCCCTCCTTCACAGCACGCAGCAGTTGCGCTTGCGCCAGACCAGATAGCCCATGTCCTCGCCCCCCGCGGGATAGGCACGACCGGCATCCGGCGGCATTGTCGAAGCTCCGATCGCCGAGCAGGCGAAGCGCCCGCTCACCGTCGGAATCGGATTGGTCATCTGAAACCGGTACTGCTGTTTGCGCATGACTGGCATGAGGTACTTCTTGCACAGCCCTTCCGAGCCCATCGTGCCCCAGGCGAGCGCCTGCCGGTGCATCTTGTAGGCAAAGCGCGACAATGCGAGCCGCGAGGACTGGACATGGCCGATCGACGCCGGGATGTTCCCGTTCAGGGGATACATGGACCCCTGACAACCTGCGCACCAGAATAGCTGGTCGAGCGGCAGGTTCACCGTGCCGGCGACGCAGTCGCCCGCACAGGCTGCCTTGGCGAGCGGATTTGCGAAAATGATCGCTTCGGGGTTGATGAGCGCCGCAAGCGAGTCATCCTGCCAGAGCGGATCGACCTCGGTCATATAGGCGATGTCGAAGCTCGCCTGCTCGAAGCAGACGAAATCCGTAAGGATCTCCATCCAGTAGAGCAGCGGATAGACATACCAATGCACATGCCATTTGGCCGTGCTCTGCGACCTGCCGCCGACCATCGAAGGGCCGGCCAGATAGCCCTGACCGATATCGAAGCCCGGAGCGATGCGCACTCCGCCAAGATTGGGAAAACACCAGGGCTTCATGGTGACGTCCGCCAGGCGGGCAGGCTCCCAGAAGCCCACGGAAATGCCGATGCGCGGTAGAGGATCTGCACAGGCGCATATGGGAGACGCCGGGTTCTTCGTGTCGGGTCGGCCGCTCGGCCAGATCTTCAATCCGCCCACCGACAGCGGAAACAGGCATGACCAGCAGACGTCGGTAATCGGGTTGACGAACTTCCCATTGCAGGTGGGACCGGCAGCCTCGGCGCGTGGCGCCAGCATGATGGCGAACAGGACGACGAGAAACGTGCCGAAAATCGGTCGAAGTCCGCGCATCATTCTCTCTCCGCCAGTTGATCGAGATACGCCGCGTCGGCGCGCCGCTTCGCCCGAAGGTAAAGGACCGTGACCACGAGCGCTGTGGCGAGCAGCACGGCGATCAAACAGGGCGCGGCTCGGCCGATGCGACCGCGCAGCTGGTCGAGAAGAGTCACTGCGCCGGCCAGGGTGACGCAGAGAGCGAGCCAGGACAGGCGCATGGTCCTTAGCCTCGCCGTCTCGGGCGCCGCCATCGGCGTTCGGAGCATGTCGAGCCACAGCGCCATCAGCCGGACTTCCCTGGCTTCAGCACGATCTCGGAAACGCGCATCGTCCTGCCGTTTTGGCTGACCACCGCAGGCGTATGCTCGATCCCGAACGTTGCAGTGAGCTTGCCTTCCTGGTCGAAATAGAAGCGCCGCTTCTTCGCCGTCATCGCATCGATCGGCGAACCGTTGACGAAGATGATCTTGGCCTTGAGATCCGTATAGCGCGAGGTCGCCCACGCGAGTTGCGTCGCATCGTCGCCGTCGACGAAGACGAGGTCCTGCTTTATCTCGACGAAATCGAGCGGATTGATGCGATGACCGGCACCCGCAATCAGATTACCCTTCTGGTCCCGAATGTCGCGCTCGATCGCGATGGTCGGATCATAATCCCAGCTTCGCGCCATGCGCGCCGGAGTGATCCCGTCGACAGGCTTGGGCCGGCGAACTCTCTGTTCGACCCTTCTGGCAAACTGCTCGTTCATGCGGGCAAGCTCGCCGCTGCCCTCCGCCCGCCGCAGCCGCGCCTCGATCGTCGCCAGCAGATCCGGCTCGATGATGGGAAAGACCTGGCCGACATGGCCATAATCCCTGGCTTCGCCAGGGATAGGGCCGATGAGGAGCATGGCCGCCGCGAATGAAGCGATGCCGGCACCGCTTGTCAGAACAGCTTTCACAGGATCGGCTCCCCGGTTCCGATGACTTGCCGGCCGCAAACAAAGCCGATCTCGGCATAGCGACTGTCGAAGCCGTCCTTGTGCGGCGTCGCCGCGAAATAGCAGCCTGGGGGCACGACCCCCGTCGCACCGGGCACAAGGCGTTCGCCCGCCTTGGTGAAGGGCTTCATGCGAACAGTCGGAACGCCGTTGATCGTTACCGTCATGCCGTCATGCGCGATCACGTCTCCCGCGACAGCATAGACCTTCTTTCCAAACATCCTTGGCCTGGCGCCAAAATGGCGGCGCAACAGCGCGCTCGCCGGCGGATCGAAAAATATGAACTCTCCCTTGGCAGGCAGGCGGCCCCGCTCGATGAGGAAGGCCCAGTTCGGCAGGGAGTCCGTCGTATTGACGAGGAAAAGGTGGTCGTCGCTCCAATCTGCCAGCCCTGTCAGGGCAACGCTTCCGCCGACGAAGGCGCCAAGCAGAAGCCAAAGCTTCGGGTTCGGTCGCCAGCCCCGCTTCGCCGCGTCATTGACCGCCGCTGCCATCGGGACCTCCAAAGGTTGAAACGGTGGCAGCCGGCGGCTCGTACTGGGGCGCTGACGCGGCCGGCGCCCCGGGCATCATAGGCGCCGGTGCCATGGGATCCGGGTATCCGACCGGCGCCGCGGGCTGCGCCGTCATGGGCTGCTGCGGCTGTGCCGCGAGCATGGCCTGCTGCTCGAGCTGCTGAAGCTCCAGAGCCGATGCTTGCTTCGGCCGAGCAACGCCGGATGCATAGACCGCCTCCTTCAGCTTGTCGGTGATGTCGGGGACATTCTTCGTGAGAACGGCTTCCCCGACGAGCACGATCTCACCGCCCGAGCTTCGCCGCTCGAGCTCCTTGTCCAGCGATGCCATGAACTTGCGCATCTCCGCCTCGACTTGCGCCGGCGGAGAGGTGGAGCGCGCTTGTGCCTGGACATACTCGCCGACGATCGAGGACAGCCGCGCGGAAACGATCCGCTCCTGCTTGGGCGTGATCAGCGCCTTTGTGACCCACATCCCCCATATCAGGACACCAATGACCAGAAGGCCCGCGACGATCTGAACGGACGAGAAGCCCGCGAAAATTGCGCGCTTCGCTGCGGCCGCCGGTTGGGGCGCAGGGGACGGCAGGTCGAGCTCGGTCTGTTCAGCCATGATCAGCTTTTCCTTCGGGCAGGGCCGCAGGCACGATCTTCTCGCGGCGCAGAACGATCAGTCCGGCGGCAATCAGGAGATGTGCGGCGATGAAGATGTTCTTGAATGACGCGATGCGGTCAGGAGACGCGGCGACGTAGCGGGCCGTCAAATTGTTGAGCTGGTGCATGAGCCCATCGAGCGAGAAACCCCCGAGCGCCACGAAGAAGAGCGCGAACAGCCCCCAGGTCAGCAAGAGCGTCGATGCCGTGAAGCCGATCAAGTGCAGATAGAAATGGAGCAAGCTCCGCAGGGCGGGCTGTCGCCCGACCGCGATGTCCGCGCCATTCCTCCTGTGCGCTGCGGCATCCATGGCCTACTCCGCCGCCTCGGCAACGTCGACTTGCTCGTGCGACGCCCACTTTTCCGGATTGCCGGGGAAGGCGACCCGTTCGATCGCCTCATCCATGCTTAGCCCTCGCGCGACCAGCGCCTCGATCGCCGCGTAGATAGCCGGGCTCGACGAATAGACGGTGGCCGAGAACGGATCGAGCACCAGCCTGCCGACGGCCAGGGTCTCGGGGCCCTTGATAAGGATGTCGGAATATTCGCGGCCGTTGATCTTCAAGGACCGCAGCAGCGCGTCGGTATAGTCGTCCATCTCAAAGCGGTCGTGCTTCTTGAAGTCCGCGATTGTCTCGGGCTTCTGCTGGAGAATGACGAACCAGTCGGAGTTCTCCAGCGCCGCGACGGACCCGGCCGACTTATAGTAATCGTTCAGGGACTGCGTCGCCGTCACCAGCGCCGCGCCATATTTCCGGCAGGTGCGAGCATAGGTCTCGATGAAATCGGCCATCGCACCGCCGCGCAGCATCTGCCACGCTTCATCCAGAAGCAGCGCCTTCGGGACCGAACGATCGACTTTGCGCATCATCTGCTGCGACATGAACATGATCGCGGTCAGCACGACGCTGCGCAGTTCCTCGCGGGATGAAAGGTCGGAGAGCTCGAACACCGTGAGCTGCGCCGACAGTTCGAACGATACCTCGCCCTGGAAAAATCGCCCGTACGTCCCTGCCGACGAAAAGGGGCGCATGGCGATGCCAAGATCCATGGCAAGGCCATTTCCGGTGGCTTCGAGCGCAGCGATCACGTCGTCGATCGAGCCCTGGCGTCCCTTTTCGCTCCAGACGCTGTTAACGGCCCCGTCGATGAGGCCACGCTCGGTATCGTTCAGCCGGTCGATGTGGCGCGACATCTGGTTCACGATGGCTTTGAGCATCGCCATGCAGTCGAGCAGGTAATCCTCGTCGCTGCGGGCCAGCTCCTCATCGATCATGCTGAAGGGGTTGAGGCAGAAGCCGGACGACATCGTAAATTCGACGAACGCGCCGCCCTGGAGCTTGGCGGAGTGCTCGAAGGAGCGACCGTCGTCGATCACGACGACGCGCGCGCCGGCACCGCAAAGGGAGGCACAGAGCTCCTGCAGCGTCACGGATTTGCCCGACCCCGATTTGCCGAAGACGGCGACATTGTGGTTGCCCGCCGCATTCTCGAACGGACTCCAGAAGAAGGGTTGTCCACGCCGACCGATGAGCATGAGATGCGGCACCTGGCCGCCGAGATACTCGCCCTGGATCGGGGCCAGGTTCGCCGCCGTTGTCGTGAGCAATGTGCGCATCCGCTTCATGCGCTCGAGGTCGCGTGCAAGCCCGTTCGCCATTGTCATGGGCATGGCGCACAAAAGGCCCATCACCTGCAGGTACCGATCGTCGAGCAGGTCCCAGCCCGCTGCGCGATAAACCGATTTGAGCACGCGTTCGTTGGCGTCCCCCCTGCCCTTCGGCGAGAAGGAGGTCACGCTGAAGAAGACACGCACCAGCTTGCGCCCCTGGCGCAGCTCGTCGTTGACGTAACGCCATTCCTGGCTTTGCTCGCGCAGCTGCGGCAGGAAGCGCGCCGACTTGGAGTCCGCAAGGCTCGTGGTGCGCATGAACTTGAAGCTCGCCTTGTTCGACGATGCCAGCGGATCGGGGAACTCGACGCACAGATTTGTCGCGACCGGACATGGCATCCTGAGCTTGTCGGTGAACATGTCGCCAATGAGCCGGGCGACATCCCACGGCGCCCAGCGGCTCGGCAGGTTCCGGACCGAGAATGAGCGAACGTCGAAGACGTCCGGCAGAATCTCACCGATCTCGGGCGCCTCGTCCACCGTCGCCCCGGTTGGCCGAAATCGCTCGGTTCTGAGCAGCATGCGATCGGGCTCGATGTGAAGCTCCACATCCCGGCGCACCGCCTGGTCCGCAATCGGATCGAGCGGATTGTAGTTGACGACGTCCTCCCCCGCCGCAGTGGTCGGCGAGGTTATGTCGTCGATCCACCCGATGAGGTCGGTCGGATCCATCTTGCGGGCCGGCACATTGATCGATGCGAGGGCCGAGATCAGACCGTCCATCACCGCCACGATTTCCTCGACAGACACGCTCGAGGATTCCGGGGTCGAGTAGGAGATCGCCACACGGTGGTTCCGCAGCGAGAATGGCGCATCCGCGGAGAGCGAGCGCCACACCCCGTCGGTCAGGAAGTCGATGCGGTGCTTCGCCATGCGCTCGTAGACGCCGCGAGCCGAGTAGCGCGGAAGATACCAGCGCGAGAGACGCTCGGACACGCGCGGACTCATCCACTGGTGGAATTGCAGGCATCCCGGCGCGGGGATCGCTTCGGAAAGGAACTGGGTGAGGATCTCCCCTGTCCGTTCGTCTGCACCGATCAAGGGAGCTGCCTCGATCACAAAGCCCCGCGACGCGCTGTTGTAGAACACGCCCGTCTTTGCGTCGAAGCTGCGATAAGGGAGCCAGTCGGCCAGCATGGGCACGCCAAGCTCCGGCCGATCCGCATCGGGACGCTGGCTGTCGCCGAGGATCCCTGAAAGAAGGCTCTCGAAGAAGCCGCCCTTCCCCGCCATCTCAATGATCCTCCGGCACTGAGGCGGGGAAGTCCGCGGCGCGAACGGTCGGCGCAGATAGGTTCGGCTTCGAGGCGACGGGAGTGCCATCAGCGGCGGCATCACGCGCATCCTTCGCAGCGGACCCGGCAATCTGCCGATAGGCGGGATCGCTTTTCACCCGTTCGACGGCCTTTTCGCCCGCCGCAGAGATCGTCGTCGGCGGCGCCGCAGAAGCCGCCGGCTCCCTCGCATGGCCGCCCGCCGGCGCCCCAGAGGGGGACAAGGGCGCCGGCGAGGCGGTTACGGATGGTGCGTGGGCAACACCATCCGCGGGGGCTGCGGCTGCTGGGCTTTTTTGCTTTTGCGCGAGCCGCGCGGCGACATCCGCCTTGATTGTCTCGAGCGGGTCGCCTCTCCTCGCACGCGCGGCAGCGACGGCATCGGGATCCGGCGCAGCAGGATCCCCAACACCAGGCGACCCACCCGGCGGGTCGACGCGGTCGACGGCATCGGCCAGACTCTCCGGGACCCCTAGCGCGTAGTCCAGACGCGCATTGGATGGGACGGTCTGCGCAAGGCTCTGCTGCCATTCACCGCTCGCGACGACCGCATGTATGGCGCTTTTCTCATGCAGGCGGCCGCGCTCGTCGATGTAGGGCTGGAAGACGATCCTGAGCACCTTCTCGCGCGTCCGGGCTGGATCGGCGGGGACAGTGGCGGCGGTCCGCCTCGATGAGCCAAGACGGCTCCGATCCCTGGTGGAACGCGGGGCAGCGTCAGCCGGAAGCGCGACCCCTTCAGCTGCATCTGCCGTAATCATGGCAAGCGCGCGGTCATCGATCGTTGCGCTCGGCGCGCAGACGCCATCAGGAGCAGCGCAGGAAAAGTCGCCGCGCACATTTCCGCCGAGCGCTGCGCAACCTCCAAGCGCAAGAGCGGTCGAAAGCAGCAGCGGCGCGCCGAGACGGCGCCAGGGGCTATGCAACGCAGCGTTTCTCATGACCGCGCCTCCCGAAGCCATGCTTCAAGGAAAGCCCGGGGGCGATATCCTTCGATCATCGCGCCATCGCTACGCACGATGACGGGAGTGCCATTGAGGCCGTTCCGCTGCGCGAAGGCCTCGTTCGCATCGAGGCCGGCCGTGTTGCACGAAGCCTCGCCCTTTATCGGCTGCCCGGCATAGGCGGCATGGAGCGCAGCCTCGCGGTTCTTGGCGCAGTAAACCCGGTCGGCGAGATCCCGGCTTCCCAGCACCGAGATCGGCCGCTCGACCACGCGCACGTTCATGTCCTTGAGAACGCCAGTCAGCGCCCGGCAATAGCCGCAGCGAAAATCCGAAAAGACCGTGACGGTCGGGCCCGCCGGATTCCCCCAGACGATCGCGCCATCCTTCGGCAGGCTCGAGAGCGAAAGCGTTCGCGCCTTGGCGGGACTTGCCGGCCGCTCGAGCCGTGCAGGTGCTGCCGCCAGCTGCTGGCCCGCCTCCTCCTCGCCGCCGGCGGCAAGCGCGTTTGCCCGCGCGGAGGAGCCGACCAGCATGTCGGGGTTCATCTCGAGCAGGCGCGCCGCCGTTATGTCCTGACGGGTCTGCATGTCATAGACGCGCCCGATCACCAGATAGCGGGCGCTGGTGTCGACATAGAATAGGTTCTCGCCCGCGGTGATCTCGCACAGGCCCGCAATTTTGCCGCAGTCGATCGCACTCACGGCAGTCTTGGGTAACCGCGCCTTCAGGAGCGCCTGCACCTGGCTTTCGGCGCTGCCCACATCTGCGGCCAGCGCGATGCCCGCGACGCTCAGGGCCGCGCCGGTCGCAACCAGAAGGCGCGATCGCCGAGTGAGCGAGCGGACACGATCAATTGCGGACATAGACACCCTCCAAGAAAACAATTTCGACATCGATCCCGGTCGGCATTTCGATCACCGGCTGATATTGCTCGGCGCGCTCGATCAGATATTTCGACACCATGTCGCCCGACTGCGCGACGCCTTCGCCAAAGCCGCCTTCGAGGATTTCGCCCGTCGAAAGCTTGTCGCGCTGCCCGTTCGTGGTGATGTTCGTTCCCTGGAACACGCTGTTGGCATTCGCGGAGAAGCCGCGGCCGAAGCCGCCGGCGAGCCCGGCCAGGAACGCCTGGGTGACGAGCGAGCCCTCGCGGGACACCACCCTTCCCCGCACGCCGGTCTTGCCGCCGAAGGCAATGAATCCCTTCACCTCCGACACGGCGTAGCGGCCGCCCGGCTGCGGGCAGGTCATCTTTTGCAGCTTGACGTAGACTTTCTCGCTCGAAAGATCGCCGCGCGCCGCGCCGTTGATGAGACAGCCTTCGATCTTGGTCGTAAGCAGCCGGCCGTTCTGATAGACCGAACGCGCGGGCCCCGTAACGCGGAGCACCACCGGAAGCGGGTCGGTCTGGCTGTTCACGCCGGCGCTCGCGTCGACGCCGACGATCACCTTCGCCCTCGCGAAGCTGTTCGGCGGCAAATAATTGACGCTGTCCGTGTAGGTGGTGTTGCCTTTGGCGACCCGCGTGGCGTTCCCCGTCTCCGCCGTGTTGAAGCTGACAAGCTTCACCTCGCTTGCGGTGCCCACCGGTCCGCGCGCCGCGGCGCCTGGGGCACCGTCGGGACGCTGGTAAGCCTGCGGTCCGTTCGGGCCGTAGAGCGCCGCCGGGCCGGGCGCGGGCGGCGTGGCGGCCGGGCGCGCATTGATCTGCCGCCGCAGCTGCTCGTTCTCGGCTTGATAGGCCGACAGCACGCGCTGGCCGTCGGCCTGCATTGCCTGGTTCTGGCCCTTGAGCGCCTCCACCTGGGCGGTCAGCATCTCCAGCCGGCGGTTCTGGCCGTCGATCGACTTCAACTGATTTTCGGTGGACTGGAAGCGGTTCTCCGAGAGCGCCATCCACTCCTGCTGCGAGAGATTGCGGTTCACCAGGTCCTTGGTCGAAACGGTGACCTCGCTCGTGCCGTCGTCGGCGAGCTTGTCGCCCTTCTCATCGCCGCTGAAGATCCAGAACGAGGAGAGGATCAGGCCGGCGCCCGCCACCCCGGCCAGCAGCAGGCGCTGCTTGCGGCGAACGGCTTCGTTCGCGGTGAGATCGCTGGCGACAGGAGATACGCCCTCGTCCGAAGCCCCATCAAGAGCGGGACGCTTGCGATTCAGGAAATCGAATAATGCCATGTCCTCACCTTCCGTTCTGGGACACGAGGTAGGCGGTGGTGACCTTGCCCGGAGCGAGCTTGCTCTCGGCGATCGACACGGCCAGGGCGCTCGCTGGAGCGACCATCGCTTCGGTCAGCTCGACCTCTGACGGACCCTTGTTCTCGATGCGCAGGACCTTGCCGCTGAGCTCCGAACCGCGATATTCCGCGATCATCTGCACCTTGAGGGTGCCAACATAGACCGGCCGCAAGGCGCGCTGGCGCATCTCGTAGCCGTCGGCGACCGCATTCGAATACATCGCCTGCACCAGCTCGACCGCGGCATCGTGGGTCCCGAGCCTCTCGGCCGGACCGTTCTCCGCTGCGCGTTCGTTTGCGATCGCCGGATTGGAGACGAAGACCTGGGCGGCCTGGTCGCCGCCGATCCGGCAGACGAACTTGTAGACATAGCCGCGCTTGCTCGTGGCGAAGAAGGAGAGCGCCGGGCGGGCAAATCCGTCGGGAACGGACAGGTAGATGTCGCCGCGGACCGGCTCGTTGACGACCGAGAAGTCATCGGTCGGATTGCCGGTGGAGATCTTGGAGACCGACGCGAACTCGTCTTCGACCAGGCTGATACGCGTCAGGTCCTTGGCGGACGCCTGGCAGTCGACCTGGCTGCTGTCCGCCGCCATGATGGTCTGATCGGCCCAGGCGGGCTGCGCGCTCAGCAGAACGGCAATGCCTATCAGCGCAGCGCCCGTGCAACGGCTCAGATGACAGTTGACGCGCGAGAGGAAGGCGGTGCCCGCAGCGGCACTGCCGACGACATAGACGGACATCATTGATCCTTCCCCTGCTCGGCCGTCACCATGCCGAAGCCGATCAGCTTCAGGGACAGGCCGGAATATTCCCAGTCGTACCGAAAGGTCCGCCGCTCGTTCGAGATGACCCGATTGCCGACGATCGTATGCAGACTGCCCGTCACCTCCGAGCGCAGCCCCTTCGTGTCGAGCTCCATCTTTTCGATCGTGAAGAACTGCGAAATCGAAGATCCACGCTGTTCGTTCACGATCTTGAGCAGGTCCGCCTTGACCTTGCCCTGGGAGGCCGGCGCCGTGATATCGAGCACCGCGTTCATCCAGTATTCGAGGTTCTGCGGGCTGCGATTGAGGGTGAGCACCACCGTGTCGCGCGTGATCATCTCGAGATATTCGCGGCTGACCCCGGCGGAGCTTACCGTGACCGGCGATCGCAGGATCGGCTGCAGCACGATTTCGCGGTCCCGCGACACCGTGAAGATAAGCAGCAGGATCGTCAGTGCGCAGAGGCCGACGGCGACGATCGCGAGCAGATTCCGCTGCCGCAAGACCCGCTGGCTGTGCGAATGGCTGTAGGAAAGTTCCATATCACCCCGCCATCAATCGAAGGTACGAGGGTGGCGTGGCTCTCAGACCGGTGAAGCCGGCCGGAAGAAACCAGTAGGCCAGATGGAGAAGCCATGACGTCGCCCGGCCTGCCTTCGCTTTTCTGAGACCCCACCAGCCCGCACCCGAAAGCAACATGCCGATGAGGATGTGCTGAGACAGAATCCCCCAGACGAAGGGGATGACCATCGCCAGGAACTCATCCAGGGTCCACAGCCCGATCAGCTCGGGATCATCCAGATGAGTCGGGATGACGTACTTATCCGCCGCCATTGCACCACCCTCTCCTTGGGTCGGTCAAAGCTGCTACTTCGCCCGACCGCAGGAATGATCAGATCGTCGCGGTGACCGTCGACGTGACGATGGGAATGCCCGTGCCGGCGCCGACGCCGACACCGACCGGGATGGCGATCTGGCCCATGGAGAAGCGACCGGAGGCGAGCGCGACGATGCCGCCCGCGAGCGAAAGCACCGTGATGATCTTGCCGCCCGAGCCCTCGAGGAAATCGGTGAACTTGTTGAGCGCCGTGTCGAAGGTCGTGTCGGCGCCGGCGAATGCCGGACCGGCGAACCAGAAGGAGGCGAACAGGAGGGCGGCGATCACGACGATCGCCAACTCTGCGCGCCCGGTCTCTTTCAGGACTGACTGCATGTTGGGTTCCCTTCAATTGGAGACGCGACGAGAACCGCGCCCAGGGAAAGCTGACCAACCCGCGGCCGGGTCGTCACGGGCAGCCGGGGTGACGGGGGAAGAATCTTTCGCCGATCGAGGCCCTGCCCCCGAACGCCGGGCGGCCTGCCCGCTCATTCGGGGCATGGCGCCCCGGATTACGGGGCAGACTGGCCCGGAATGCGGGACAACTTGCCCCGGAAATTGCGGCGCTGGTGGCGTCCCGGTAGACTCGGGGCTACGACTCAGCAGATATTAACCATCGAGACTCCAGGCTCCGTCGCAGTAGTCAGCGCCATGCTGCCTTTCAGGAAGAAGGATTCATCTCGACGTGGGGACGACGGCCGCCGAACACGAAGGCTTTGTGCTCGATGTCTCCGGATATCTCTTTCGGCTGACCACCGAGTGCCTGCGCCTATTCTCCAATGAGACGAACGAGCATCAGACGCTCGTATCGCTGGTCGCGGCGCGGCTCGCCGAACCGGGTGCCGCGGGCAGGCATGAAGTGCGCACGATGCGCGAGCATTTCGCGGCGATTCCGACCCATGGCGACGTGAAAATCCGGCTTCCGCTCTCTGATGCGAATGCCCAGGCGCTTGAGGAAATGCGGCAGGCTCTCGGCCGCCGCCTCGACACCACACTGACGATCGGCGACGCGCTTTCGGCGCTGCTGTTCGACTATGTCGTCGAGCTCAAGACCTCGCAGATACTGGACCGGTTGTCGCTTGAGCAGCGCCTTGACGGGGGCGAACCGGGGCGCACGAGCACGCGGCTAAACTAGGAAATCGCCCGATCTTCGCGAGCTATATCGCGGTATCTGCGCTGGAATATTGCGCTCACTCTGGCTCCAACGACGCTTGCAAAGCGGGATTCACCGTGTTTGCCTTGTCCCCTAACGGGGAGGTTCGGGGGCTAATGTCGTCTCGCGCCACAGCTGGATCATAGTTCGTGCTCGAGCCGGATGACGAAACGATCCTGCGCGATTTCGTACCGCTCATTCGGTGCATGATGGACCGAAAGGACATCCCGCAACGCAAGCTCGCCGCCCTCACCGGCATCAGCAAGACGCGCCTGGGACTGCTGCTGCACAGCGACCCCACGAAGCGGTCGCCCATGACTGTGGACGAGCTTCAGATCATCCTGCACGCGCTCGGAACCGACATCGTCGCGGCCTATGTGCGCATCAAGGCAAGCGGGACGATCCCGCAGCCCCTGATCGAGCGCCATGACGTGCTCTTCACAATGATCTGCGACGCATTCGTCGACATGCCGGAAGGCCTGATCGTTCTGCTCGAAGAACTCGAAGGCATCGATGGCTCGGAAGTCCGCCCGGAATGGGCGGTGCCGGTCAGGCGAGCCGTCGTCCGGAAACTGCTGGACGAGGTGAGCGCCAAGCTGGCCCGCCGTGCACGCCTGGCCGAGAGCGATGACTTCCGGATCTAGCCCGACCGGATTCGGCGCCGGGCCCTTCCCCGCCGCGCTCCTAGAAGAGCGAGACGCTCGCGACGCGCGCGGGCGGCACCGACCGAGGCGGGAAGACGCTTGCGGTCTGGCGCGGCAGCACGGTTGCTTGCCGGTAGACGCCGCTCAAGCGCGCCCAGTTCATGAGGACATTGTCGACATAGGCCTGCGTCTCGGCGATGCGCGGCACGAGCCCGCCACGGACGCGGCCAGGCCCGGCATTGTATGCGGCAAGCGCCAGATGATAATGGCCGAACCTGTCGAGTTGCTGGCGAAGATATCTCGCTCCGCCGCGCAGATTATCCTCGACGCTATAGCGGTTCACTCCCAGCGAGGCAGCCGTCCCGGGCATCAGCTGGGTCAGGCCGAAGGCGTTCTTGGGCGACAGCGCATCGGTGCGATAGCGGCTTTCGCGAATGATCATCGCATCGAACAACCCGACCGGAATGCCGTATTCGCACGCGATCCCGCTCATCAGCTGATAATAGCTGGCGCGCCTGCTCTCAGCGTCCGCCCTCAAGAATCCTGTCGGCCGATAGGGAAGGACGCCGCAGCCTGGCTCGAAGCGATTGGCCGCGAAATCGAAGCTCGCGCCGCCGCGCATCCACGCAGGAACGGGGATGGCAGGCGCCGGCGGCAACCATTCGGCGGAGGCGGCCGAGCCTTCACTCCCGGCGCTTCCGCTTGCTGCCTGCTCGAGCGCAACGCCGCTGTTCGTGAAGCTGTTCGCCATCTGGAATTCCACCCACCGGCGGCTGAGGTCATGCACCCGAAAGTCCGGCGGACGGGCACCGGTCGACACCGGGTTGGGCACGCTCGGGGGTTCGGCGGCTGCATCCGGCCGGCTCTCCGGCCCGGGCGCGGTCATCGTGATGAGCTGCACTCTGCGCGCGGGCTTGGCCTCTTTCCCCTGGGCTGCCGCGCCCCCCGACACGACCAGCGCCACAATGCCGAAACCGATCCCCAACGCCCTCATTGCACCCTCCCTGCTACCGAAACAGGCCAAGGGAAGATCAGCGGCCGCCGGGTTGTCAATCCGCGTGCCCGAGCAGTGTCAGCCTCAAAAATCAAGATCAGGAGGCGCCGATGTGGCTGATCCCGCGCAATACGGACGGGACCCGCGCAGGGAGAATTGCGCTTCCCGCGCCCGTCCGAGAGGCTCTCGTCCGCTGGTATGTCGGACAGGGTTCGCGCGCCGACGAGGAAGCGGGGATCATGCTTGTCCAGCAGGCGCGCATCGGCGAGAGGTGGATCGCCTGCGACTGTTTGTCGGCCGACGCTCCGCCCCCGATCCTGACGCCGGCGTTCCTGTCGGAAGCAGAAACCTACTATCTGCGCCGTCTCACCAGCGTTAACCGTCCCGAACACAGGGCGGACTGCCCGTTCTTCCGCGATCAGGCCACCAACCGGCTGAGCGAAGTGCGAACGCAGGAGAGCCCGGCCGATCCGCCGACCGGCTATTTCGAGGTGCTGCGCCCGGCGCCCGAGAAGCTGGCGCAGCGTCCCGAAGAGGAAAGCAGCGACGACAGAACGCGCCAGGCCTCGGTGCCAAGGCTCGCCCGATTGCTCTGGCGTCTTATCAACCTCTCCGGTCTCAATCGTACGCTCTGCCTCTCCGACGAGAACCCGGAACATTCGATCAGCGACGAGTTCAAGACGCTGGCCATCGCGGCGCAGCGCGTCGAAATCGCACCGGGCATCGAGCTCGGCCGTGCCCTCTGGACGCATGCACAGGCGCTCCACAGCAAGCGCATCTATGCCCGCTTGCGCGAGCTCTCCCGAGTCTGGCCGCCCGGGCATGCGCCCCAGGGCTTCCTCGCGCTCTTCACGCAGAAGTTCGAAGGTTCGACGATCCATGTCGCCGGGAGCGATCCTGTCGTGCTGGCGAACCGCGTCCAGTCCCCCTCGATCCGCGGGAACACGATCAAGGGCCCCTATCTGACGATCGTCGTGGCGGGCCAATATCCCGAAGCGCATGGCTATGCGCCGCTTCGCGGCTATGCCCAGCCGATCTACTCGGGAAAGCGCTTCATCCCTGTCGATTCCGAGTTCGAGCGCGCGGTGCTGCGTGACCTGCTGCGGCTGCGCTGGTCCTTCGATCGCGCAGGGCTCGACCTTCTCCTCGAAAAGCCCGTGTTCGACACGCTCACGCCAATCGGATCATGCCGCCCGGATTTTCTGTTGGAAGCGCGCTCGCGCAGCACCGGCGAAACGCGGGAGATCATCGTCGAGGCAATGGGATCCACCGATGAAACCTATCTCGCCGCGAAAGCCGTGACCCACCCCCGCATGCAGCAGATCGCCCCGGTTCTGTGCGTCTCTCCGGACGACGTGGAAGAGGCGCGGATCGCGCCGCTCGTGCGGAAGGCGTTCGGCTTGTGACCGGCCCCTCTCGTTCCGTTTCGAGAGAGCGGCCTCGGACCGATGGCGCCTGCCGCTTTCTCATCGCCCGTTCATGGCATTCTGTCTGGAGGATAACGCTGTGCAGGACCGGTCCGCCGATTATGCGGCGCTCGCCGCTCACCTCAATCCCGACGATCCTGGCGACGGCGCCCGCCAGATCGATGCCACCATCATCGCCTATCAGCGTGCCCGATGCCGGCCCGGCAACCACGGACAGCTCGTGCGGCACCTCGGCATGCTGCTCATGCTGATCGCTGAAACGATCGCCGTGTTTCATGGGATGCTATGGCTCGAGCCGACCGCGCTCGCGCCCTATTTGGGCTTCATCCTAGAGGTTCCGCTTTGGACCGCGGCTCCTGTTGCGGCCATAGCCATCTGGCTCGCCTTTTTCCTGTCCTACCGCATCGAAGAGAAATCTGGTCAGGAGCTGCCGGAGCCGCCCGCCGCGATCCGCGACTGGCTCGAGGCGCACGACCATCGCCACGGAATTGCCTGGTGGCACGAGACGAGATGGCCTTGGCCCAAGCTGCGCGCCCACCGGCGCGAAATATTCGGCTATGTGATCTGGCGCAGAACGCCTCTGCCCTTGCGAGCTGCACCTTGAGGGTTGGCGGGCGTCGGCAGCTTAGGGAAGGGGCGCGGAGAGTGGCGCAAAGCTATCACCCTCGGTGGGCACGAATTCCGCAAACGTGCTCGCCTTCTGGGAATGTGGTCCGAAAAGCATCCGAAATCCCCGGCCCTAACATCCTGACGAAGCCTGACAGCGGACATAGCCAGACTGACGCGGACACATCGAACTCGCCGTCGCGGTCGACGCTAGAATTGGTCGGCGCAGCCCAGATAAGGTAGCTTAGCGCAAGGTATGCCTGGTGCTACGGAGGTCGCGCTATGGTGGCGCCAACATCAATCATACTCGATGACGCCCTTAAGGGGCGCGTCCAGCACCTGGCCGAAGTGCGTCGACGCAGCTCGCATTGGATCATGCGCGAAGCCATCGCACAGTATGTCGAACGTGAGGAAAAGCGCGAGGCATTCCGCCAGGACGCCATACGGGTGTGGGACGAATATCAGCAGACGGGCCTGCATCTGACGCTTGAGGAAGCCGATGCCTGGTTGGCGAAGCTCGAAGCCGGCGAGGACGCCTCTCAATGTCAGGGTGCGATGCAGCAACCGGATTCACCTCTAGCAATTTCACCCAAAGTGTATTACACTGAAATACAGATTTCAGATGCAGGAGTTTATCATGGCGGCAAGCCGTATGGTGCAGGCTCGCGTTCCTGGCGACATTCAGGATGCGGCCAGTCAGGTTATTCGGGCTTCGGGCCTGACGGTCAGCGACGTGGTGCGCGTGTTGATGACCCGGATCGCGCAGGACAAGGAGATTCCGGCGGCGCTGTTCCAGCCCAACGCGGAAACGCTGGCCGCCTTCGCCGAGGTCGAGCGCGGCGGCCTCGAGCGGTTTGCGTCCGTGGATGCGCTGTTCGCCGATCTTCATGCGGACGATTGAGCGCACCACGGCGTTTCGCCGGGACTTCAAGCGCGAGGCGAAAGGGCCGCGCCGCAATGTGCTGGATACCGATTTGCGGCGGATTATCGAGGCGCTGGCTACGGATGCGCCGCTGGAAGCGCGGCACCGGGATCATGCCTTGACCGGCAACTGGAAGGACTATCGGGACTGCCATGTAAAGCCCGACCTGGTGTTGATCTACCGGCTCATTGACGATGACCGGCTGATCCTCGCCCGTCTCGGCTCCCATTCGCAGCTCGATCTGTAGGCAGATGGCTTGCCGCCGATATGGAGGCCCTATGACCGATGAACTACCCGACAATCCGCCGATGGACGAAGCGTTCATGGCTGGCATGAGGCCATCCCGGCGTGGGCGCAGCGCCGAGCTGCTGACTATCGCCGACCGCGCCGCGGCGCATGTGAAGCGTCCCTATGTTGACCATGCCGAATTGCTCTACGACGAAAACGGGTTACCGAAATGATCCCCGGCACTTCGGCCACGACACCCCCGCAGCGCCGCCCAGTCATTCTGCACGTCAGCTTCGATGAGGCCGGCGCGGCGATCGGCCGCTTGCTCGCCATCGCCATGCCGCCGACGCGCGCGGCCGAGACCGGCGCATCATGGAAGGTCGCGGATTTTCTCCTGGCCTGGTGGAACGGCGACGAGTGCGGGCATTTCCCGATCATCCACTTGTGCAACGTCGATGCCGTTATTGCCGAGGATATGCTTACGATCATGGCCTATCTGGCGCAGGAGTCGACGACCTACGCCGATGCCTGGGGCTACCGCGACGCGATGGGCGACCTTTGGGTGCGCTATCGTGGCGACCCGGCCGAGGCCGTTTAAACGTGCCGGAGATCCACCGCCATCAATGGGAGGCGATATGACCGACGACGAGCTTCTGGACGACAACGCGGCCGAGCGCGCCCAAGCGGCGGCGCTGCGCGACCAGGCCCGCGCCGGGGGCTTGCGCTTCGAGGCGTATCTTACCAAAGATCAGGCCGACTGGCTGTTGGAGCAGATCGAACGGGGCAGGTTTGCCGATCCTTCCGAGGCGGTGTTCCTGACCGTCCAGAACTTCATCGAAATGGAGCCGCACGGCGATCTACGCGACGAGTTGCTGCGGCGTCGTATTCAGGCCGCGATAGATGATCCGCGGCCGGGGATTCCGCACGAAGAAGTCTGCGCCAAAATAGAGCAATGGATCGCCAAGCCGCGTCCCGAACCGGCGCGGTGGCAGAGGGCGGCGCAATGACCGCGCCCTCCCCTGCCCGGTTCAGCGCCGAGGACCGCGCCGTGCTGCTGGCCGTGAAAGGCGTCGGCCCCACGGTTCTTGAGCGCCTGGAAACGCTTGGCATCGCCAGCATGGAAGCCCTGGCGTGCCAGGGCGCGGACGAGGTGTGCCGGCGCATCGCGGCGATGCTGGGCGCAAGCTGCTGGTCGAACAGTCCGATGGCGCGCGGCGCGATCGAGCGGGCGATCGACGCGGCCCGCCAGGAGCGCGCGCGATGAATCAGCTCGCCCCCCTGGCCTCGCCTGCATCGTCGCTGCGCTGGCGCTGCCGGCGTTGATCGCGGCGGCCGACGAGCGCGCGCAGCTTCGATTCCTTGAGTTCTTCGCCGTTGCGATCCGCAATCCCCACACGCGCCGCGCCTATATGCGCGCGGCGGGCGAGTTCCTGGCCTGGTGTGAGGCGCGCGGTGTCGCCTCGCTCGCCCAGGTGCAGCCGCTCCACTTCGCGGACTGGATCGAGGCGCTAGGCGGCGAGCTGGCCCCGCCCAGCGTCAAGCAGCAGCTCGCCGGCGTGCGCCGCCTGTTCGACTGGCTGGTGACAGGCCAGGCCGTGCCGGTGAACCCCGCCGCGTCGGTGCGCGGGCCGGCGCACAGCGCGCGGCGCGGCAAGACGCCCGTTCTCGCCCCCGACGAGGCGCGCCAGATACTCGACACCATAGACGTTGCCACCCATGCCGGCTTGCGCGACCGCGCGCTTATCGGCCTCATGGTCTATAGCTTCGCGCGGATCGGCGCGGCCGTCGCCATGACCGTTGACGATGCTTTCGTCCAGAACCGCCGCCTATGGGTCCGCCTGCACGAAAAGGGCGGCAAGCGGCACGAAATGCCGTGCCACCACAACCTTGAGGAATATCTGCTCGCCTATATCGACGGCTGCGGCTTGCGCGAGCGCGCCAGGGGGCCGCTGTTCCGCACGATCGCGCGCGGCACTAAGCGCCTAAGCGATGCCCCCCTCGCCCAAGCCAATGCTTTCTTGATGGTGCGCCGCCGCGCGACCGCGGCGGGCATCGGCACCGCGATCGGCAACCACTCGTTCCGCGCGACCGGCATCACGACCTATTTGAAGAACGGCGGCACCTTGGAGACGGCCGCGACTATGGCGAACCACAGCTCCACCCGCACGACGCAGCTCTACCACCGGCGATCCGATGACGTGACGCTGGACGAAGTGGAGCGGGTGTTGATTTGAGCCGGCAGGATCAGGCGTGGCGGCTGATATTCGCGCCGTGGTCGCCTTGCATCATCTGCATGGCGCTCTGTAGCATCGCCAGGGTCATGGCGTCGTTTCGGGATTGGGCGCCTGCAATGCCGTCCCGCGCGAGCTGCACGAAGTTGACCCGTTCCCAATCATCGAGCGCGATCGGTGCGCCCTGCCCTGTCCCAACGGGTATCTTCACCGTCATTCCGAGAAACGCCGAGCTGTCATCCAGCGACATTTCGCCTCTTTTGATCTTGCCGTTCATCCAGTCGAACAGCTCCTGGCGCGTCATGCTGGTGAAATCAGGCGGCGCGGCGCTGCCTGGCCCGGTTTGAGCGGTGCTTGCCGGCGCGGTGGAGAGAGCCGCCGAGAATGAGGACGAGCTGGTGCGATCGGCCGATGATGGACGCTGACTCGCGGCCAGATAGTTGTTCGCTGTTTCAATTCGCACGAGAACGCCCTTTCCGCCAAGCCAATCGCGGACGATTGCAGGACATGGTTAATTTCAGGTGAAACGGCGTGGGATTTGAGCCGGCGAGAGACCGGACCTTAAGTATCGCCCCGCGCGGTCGCATTGTTCACGGGTAGACTATTTTCGCCGGGGGCCTTGAAGTGACGACGATCGGTGCAGCTACCAGCGCGATGCCCTATATAAAATCGCGCCGCCCAGATTGAATTATCGGTCAAGGCATCAAATGGACGCTTCACCGCTGAGGAAGTTACCGCAAGGCTTGAGGCGCGCGACGTCAGACAGCTTCGCCACGCGCAGAGCTATGAAAACCTCCTTGATGGCAAGGGGACGTATTTCGGCCACTCCGTTGGCAATAAGACCGTTTGGAAGCCGGAACTGGCGGCGCAGCAGATCAACGCTGCCCGCGCCGCTCGCGTAAAGCCTTATCTGCACATGTCCGGCCCCGTCAGCATCGAGGCGCTGAACGTCGATTCCGCCGTCAGAGCGCAGGGGATGATGAGGCAGCGCGCGGGGATCCAGATGTTCGGCCTAGAGCAAACGGTACGTCTGCCGTGTACCACGACCGGTTGTCGATCTATGGCATTACTCATGCCGCAAAATCACCACCGCGCCTCGAGCGCGATCCCCAGCACGCGCGGGTTTCCAAGGACCGCACGCGGTAGCCCGTCGAGGCGATAGTGATAATATCGATCGTCGAAAAGGTTGCTGGCAAAAGCGGACATCGTCCAGTGCCCTGTCTCATAGGCGACCCGCGCGTTCACCAGCGTGCGTCCGCTGGCCCGCGATGCGCTTTGTGGTAGGCGAACCTCGGTAAAAACCGCTGAACGATGGCTGGCGTTCAAGTTAATGGCCACTCGATCGACGGGACGAATGTTGACGCCGCCGGCGAGCGTCCAGCGCGGAGCATGAGCGAATTCAAGGCCGTCATAGTCCGTCACGCTGCCGACCGTCGTGGCAAATTCATCGAACCTCGTGCGCGAGTAGCCCACCGAGGCGTACCAGTCGAAAGCGCCGCTGGGGCTGTGCGTCGCCTCGATCTCGAACCCATAGAGATGGGACGAGCCGGCATTGACGATATGCGTGTCGTATATGCTCATGCCGAAGTTCGCTGAAACCTGCTGATCCTTCCAGTCGACATAGAAGGCGTTGGCATTCAATGTCAGCCGCCCATCGAGCCACGCGGAACGCAGCGACAGCTCGTAGTTCCAGGTGAATTCAGGATCGTAGGAAAAGGTCGCCGAACGCGCGATATTGCCGCTCGAGCCGCCTGACCGATAGCCTCGTTGGACCGTGAAACCAGTCTTGAGGTTCGGCGTCCAGGCCATTTGGATCCCCGCCTTCGGCAAGAACGCATCGAAGGTCCGATCGGTAGCGGCGGCCGAACCGCTCGCTTGGGCTACGATGCCGGCAACGCCCTGGTTGATTGCAACCACCGCGCGGTACAGCGGCGACCCGGTGGAGCCGAAAGCCCTCGGATCAGGATAGGCCCCCGCGAACCGCGCGGTCTGATCGATGCCCAAGCTGTTCGTTTCGTGGTCGTAGCGAAACCCCACGGTGAACATGAGCCTCTCGGTCAGCCTGAATTGAACATCGCCGAACAGGGCATAAGATCGCACGTGACCAGAGGCATCCGCTGAGAAATCGACCGGAATCGCTGCCAGCGCCCGGCTGTAGAGTCCGGCAACCAACTGCGCAGTCGGCGCGTCGATGCCACTGCTTCGCAGCAATGCGCTTATCGTGTCGACCGGCGTCGGAACGCTGTCATCGCTCGCCGTCGCGCTTCGGTTCCTTCGATCGTAGAAGAATGCCCCCATCAATCCGCTGAGGCGATCCCCCTCATAGTTCAGCCGGAGTTCCTGGGAGAACGTCCGATAGCGATTCTGCTGGTCGTAGGCGCCCCCATCGGCGGCCGTCATGTCGTTGTCGGAGCGATTGAACTCGCTAATCTCATTGAAGGCCGTGATCGCCGTCAGGGAGAGACCTGCGCCCAAATCGAAGCGCAGATCCGCGGTCGCGATATCGGTGCTCGCCTCACTGTCGTTAGGACTGTCGGAGAAGTTCCACCGACGGTCGAAAAAGTCGGGCACAGACGTATCGGTGAAGCTGAACGAATAGCCGCTGTAGCGGTCATAGCGCGTGTAGCCGAACCGCGCCTCGAAGCCCGGAACGGCCGTCGGCGTCCACAAGAGCTTTGCTCGGACCTGGGTCGTATCAAGAGGATTCTCGTGCGCGCGCCGTGTCGGATTCCAGGTAAATCCGTCGGCGTCTCGCTTTTCCACGCTGACGCGGAATGCGAGCTCTCCGGATACGATCGGACCGCCCAGCGCGGCGGCGAACTGCGTCTCATCGGCGTCCGTTATCATGGCGCGAGCGCGCAGCTCCCATTCCATTGTCGGTTCGGCTGTCCGCATGATGACCGCCCCGGCCAGGGCGTTCAGCCCTAGCAAGGTCGACTGTGGGCCTCGCATAATCTCGACCTGGCGGACGTCCCACATATCCGCCGGCGACGCATGAACCATGGCGGCCGGCACGGCAGCTCCATCGACAAATATCGTGGCGAGAGCTGCCCCCTCGCCGCCCATGATCCCGCGGTCGGCGATGCCTCGGATAGTGAACCCGCCGGCGCTGAACGTCTCCGTCACATTCGCCGTGCGCGCGTACACCTCCTGGAGTGATAACAGATTCTCCTCCTCGATGCGCCGAGCGGTGGTCACGGCCACGCTGCTGGGCGTGTCCTGCAGGGATCTCCGTGCTTTCTCCCCTGTCACGATGATTTCGGAGTAGGTGCCGACATGGCGCTCCTGCGCACGCGCAAAGCCACTCCAAGACAGAGCGGCCAGACCCACCACTCCCCACAACAAACAACGCACCACGATGGCCCCCCAAAGCAAATCCTTCGCCAGTAGATAAAGGCGTCGCCCGCTTGCAACAGGATTGATGAAAGGTTCGGCGATTGCCCGCGCGACCTGTGTTTCAGCCCGTGCAATCCGTGACTTTTTGCGGTGACGGCGAGACCAGACCCGCTTTGGGGAGCGTAGCTGGAGAGGCTACAGCAAATCTTGTTCGCAACTTGACTATCGTCAATGATGCGAACCGGGACGGTCGCATTGCCCGAGAATTCGAAGGGGGGAATCTTGAATAGTCGACCCATAGCCTTTGCGGCGGGAAGAAATAGCCGATGAATGGCCGACAAAAGGTCTTTCCGCCTGTGCATCGGGGGAGCCGCTTGTCAGGCCTCACCGCCGATGGCGCGTTCTCGGTCTCTTGCGCACCCGCACGAGCCATCATGGCTTTGCTCACATGCCAAGGGGTGGCGATCAGGAGCAAAATCGGATTACGTCGCCGCCATGTCTTGTCGAACGCATCCTTCCGGACGGGCCTGCCCGAAGCCGTCAGCGGGACCGCGCAGCCTCGCGCCACCCCTATGATCGCTCCTCGGCGAGAACGAAGACGGTGATGTCGATGACGATGCACGAAGATGACGACCTGGCACGCTGGCTGCGCCTGACCGAAAAGCAGCGCGCCTGTCTCGACCTGCTCATCGAGCGTAAGACCTCGAAAGAGATCGCTCGGATCCTCGGAATTTCCAAGCCGACCGTGGACCAGCGCATCACCGCTGCCCGGATCATCCTCGGCGCGGCCAATCGCGACGAGGCAGCTCTCATCTACGCGCGTCTCAAACAGCTATATGACCGGATCACATATGACTCGGTGCAGGTTCCCTCGCCGCCGACGCTGGTGCCATCCGACTTTCCGGACGGCGATCCCGAACCGGTCCTGAAGCTGAGCGACAGTGCGGCGCCCACCTTCGGCGCCGGCCAGGGATCGAGGGACTTCTTCCTGCCGTTCCGGGACGGATGGAGACACGATCACAGCATTCAGGCGCGCGTCATGATCATGGTGGGAATTCTCGTCGCCTTGGTCATCGTCGTTTTCCTGGGGCTCGGCATCGCGGAAGCGCTGACGCGGCTCGTCTCCAACTGAACCTGTTCAACTTGACCCACGGTTCGCCGGCGCGCGGGTGCGCGCCCGGCAAAGGAGAACTTATGCCTCAATCCATACCTCTGATGGCCGCCCGCCTGCAGCGCGACGTGCCGACTGCTGAATCCAAGGTCGACGACGCCATCATCGCCCTGTCGTCGCTGATGACGAGCATGGTGACCGCGCGGCGCGAAAGCGGTGCGCCCGCGAAGACCGGCCAGGCGACCATCCTGCGCCTCGCCAAGGCGCAGATGTCGCTTGTCGATGTGAGCAGCGACGTCCTGCGGATCCATGGCGACCTGCTCGAAATCGGCAAGGAAATGGGCAGTTACGATCTGCGCGATTGCCCCTCCGGCTCGGCGGAAACGACCCCGCATCTCGCGGCCGTAGCCTGACGGCGATTGACCGGGAGCGACTGGCATGAAAAGCGGGAACGATGCGCATAGCAATCTTCATCGCCCTTCTGTTGGTGGCTCTCGGCTACGCCGCCTGGCGGGGCGGTGCTCCGGAGCGGGTCATGGTGGGGATTGCCATCCTGATGGTCCTGCTCGATCGCCTGCTGGTCTCGACAGGTCAGGTGGAATATCATTCGGTCGACCTGGGTTACCTGGTGATCGACCTGATTGGTTCGGCGGCGACCATCGCCTTGGCGCTTCTGGCGCATCGCTTCTGGCCCATGATCGTTGCCGTCCTCCATGTCCTGCCGCTGCTGGCGCACATCAGCCGGGCGCTCGACGTCTCGATGAACCCGATTGCCTATCTCACGATGCAGGTCGCTTCGTCCTGGCTGCTCCCGCCCCTTCTCATCCTCGCAACCTGGCGGCACCAGCAGCGCTTGCGGCGCAGCGGCAGCGATCCGTCCTGGCACGTTTTCTGGCGTCCATCGAGCCGAATGACGGTGAGCGGCTAGCCGCCGCGCTGCTGCAGGAATTCCGCAGCATCGGACGGATCCTGGCCCAAACGCCAGAAGCGCTCGAGCGGGTTCTGGGTCACCACCCTTCGATCGCGGATATCCTGCTCGGCGCCCGGGACATGTTCCTTGAGGGTCTGCAGGCCGACCTGACAACGCAGCCGGTCGACCCTGCCTGCCCCAAGCTCGGCCAATATCTCATGGCCTCGATGGGATCGCTGCCGGACGAGGTGCTGCGCATCCTTTTCCTGGACGCTTCCTACCGCCTGATCGCGGACGAGCAATTGCACCATGGGTCCGTCCGGCAGCTCGAGCTTTATCCCAGAACGATCTTTCGGCGCGCGATCGAGCACGGCGCCACCGGACTCATTCTCGTCCACAATCACCCGAGCGGCGACGCGACCCCGAGCGAAAACGACATCGTCGCGACGCGCAGGCTTTCCGACCTTGGTCGATCGCTCGATATCGAGATCGTCGATCATATTGTCGTCACGGCGACCCACGCCCAGCGCGTCGCAGCGAGCGGGCGCATAGGATCTGATCGTGCGCCCGCCTGCGCCCATGTTCTGCGCGACAATCCCGGGTCGGGAGGCGGCGGACAACAGCAAAGTGCGTCAACCGCGCTCGCAAATGCGCGCCGAGCCTATAAGCGCCGCCAGTTCCGCCGAGAGCTGATCGGGTCGCCAAAGCTCTTCGGCGAACCGGCCTGGGACATGCTGATCGACCTCTTCATTCACGAAAGCGAGGGCAAGAAGGTGGCAACGAGCGCCCTTTGCCTCGCTTCGACCGCGCCTCCCAGCACTGCGCTGCGGCTGGTCAACAAGCTTTGCGAGGCAAAGCTGCTCGTGAAGATAGACGATCCCGACGATGGCAGGCGCCAGTTTGTCGAACTGACGCCCGACACGGCCGCGCGTCTCGAAAACTATTTTGGCGCGGATGAGGGAGGGATGCAGGAGGGTTGAGGCGCCGTCTGGAAATGGATTGGACGGGCGCAGCGTTGGGGGGAGGAGAATCCCGGAGAGGTTCACGATCGCATTGCCGCCGGCTCGCGACGTTAAATTGCTGTTAACCATCCTGTCCTATTTCGAGGCAAGGGGGCCAGCGGCAGGTCGCGGTGTGGGGGTAACGCGACCTGCCAATCAGGCAATGACATCAGGGACTGATCATTCGAAGCGCCGGGCGCACTTCGGGCCTACCGCACCGGGCTGAATCATCTCGCGCGGCGCACCGATCGCCAAACCAGGTCCGGGCGAGCGGTCGGCAGGCAAATGGCGAATGGCGCTACGAACCAGCATTAGCCGGCGGACAGGATAAAGCGCCGCTTCAAAGCGACCTGGCCTCGGTTGCAATCGATTATTGGACTGTTCGCCGTATCATTTTCACCGATGGACGCGCTTAATTCGAGCAGATAACAGGTCCCGCCGCGATCATTACGGATGCGGCGGTAAGCAGGAGCAGGGCTGTGAGCGAGGAAGCGGGGCGCAACGAGAATCTCATTACTTTGACGGCTGACATCGTTGCGGCGCATGTGACGAACAACAAGGTCGAAGTCGGCGATATTCCTCGGCTGATCGGATCGGTTTACGACGCTCTCGCCAGCGTCGGCCAGCCCGGCAAGCCTGAGCAACAGGCCCCAGTCCCCGCGGTTTCGATCCGCGCTTCGATAAAGCCGGATTACATCGTCTGTCTGGAGGACGGCAAGAAGCTCAAAATGCTGAAACGCCACCTGATGACCCACTATCAGATGACCCCTGACCAGTACCGGGCGAAGTGGGGGCTGCCTGCCGACTATCCCATGGTCGCGCCAAATTATGCCGAGCAGCGCCGCGAGCTCGCGAAGAAGATCGGCCTCGGCCGGCAACCGACCGTCCGCCGCGGCCGCGGCAAGCGCAAGAAGCTCTCCATCGCTACATGAGTATCGTGGCCGCAGGGCTGATATTCCTCTGCACGCCCACCCTTGTCGCCGATGGCGATGGCCCGGTCTGGTGTGCCGAGGGTCCACGCATCCGCATCGCGGGCATCGCCGCGCGCGAACTGGATGGTACTTGCCGTCGCGGCCATCCCTGTCCCCGCGCTGGACCGATCGCGGCGCGCAATGCATTGGTGGAGCTGCTTGGCGGCTCGCGCGGTGAGGTTCGGATCGCCAACGCAGGCATCAGCCATATCCGCGTCCGCGCAGCGCCAATGCGCTGTCTCTCGACCGGTCCGGCGGGCGGCGCCAGAACCGGTGCCTTCTGCACTCTTGCCGATGGCCGCAACCTCAGCTGCGCGATGCTTGCGACCGGCACCGTCGCGCGCTGGGAGCGCTACTGGCGTTCCGACCAGCGTTGCCGGCCCTGACAACGCCAGATCTCCTGAGCAATATTTACATCGTGGCCGGATATGTACCTACCGGTGGAGTAATAAATTCTGGAATAAAGTGTCGGTTTGTTTCCAACAGCCCCGGGGGGTCGAAAGGATCAAGAGTCTTGTTCTCGCGAGTATGAATTCCTTTACTGAGGGCATCGCGTGGAAGGTACGCCAGACAACGCTAAGCGAGAACATTTCAAGAACCGCATGATGGCCGTTACCGCCGGAGGTCGCTAAGCCCCAGTTCTTCCCACATCCATGTAAAGTCATAGGTGCCCATCGGATCGGCGGTGCCCGATTTTGCCGCGCCATTTTCGATATATTTGAGCCAGTCGGCTACCTTTACCCGCCCCGCCTTTGTACAGGCCAGAACGCGTGGCGTCTTGTGGCTGAGGGCTGGGACCGGCTCATCGAGCGTTTTCGTATATTCACGGGTCAGCATATCGTGAACGATGCGCTCCATTTCATGCGGTGGAATATCCAGCGCCTCGTCCTGTGGCGTGCGGGCGGCATCGTCGGCCATAACCTGATCGAGCGTCCGGATTTCGGCCATAGGCGCGCTCACGCAATCACCAAGCCATTCGCCCATCTGGGTAATTGCTCGCTCCGCGCGGGCGGCACTGTTTACCTCGACGATCAGCTTGCGCCCTGCCAGTTCCACATTGGCAAAAACCGGCGTGCCGTCATCCATGGTCGTGACGAAGGCCCGCTTGCCTTTGGTCGCTTGCGGCTTCTTGTTCTTCGTCGCTGGTGCCAGCCAGTTCCAGAAACTGTCGCTGGCAGGTTCCAGCCATTGTGCCGCGTTCAGCCTTCGGATCAGGCTCTTGCCGACCACGCCTTTCGCCAGCGGAAAAACGATACGGTGGAACACCAGGTCATCGCCGTCGGCGTTGACCATATCCGGCGCGCTGCCGGGCATGGCCTTGCCCAGACAGTCGAGCAGCCACATGTTCGTGAACATCGGTCCCGATGCTCCCAGAAGCGCGTCCCGATCGGACGGGTCCAATTCCGCAGTGTCCTGAGTTTCGTCGGCAAGTCGGGAAAATGCCTCGACCACTCGCACGGCGCCCTCAGCGCTGAACGGCAACAGCGCTCCGGAAATGCCATGGCGCCCGTTCACGTCGACAACCCTTGCGGCGATCTTGTCCCAGTTGACCAGGGTCTGGGTTGCACCGTGTTCGCGCACCGTCACCGGAGCAACGTCGCGCAGCAGATCGCGCAAGGTCATCGACTGACCAGGCACGACTTCGCTGACCTCATAGAGCGACATGACCGTATCGCGTAACGCGCGCATATAGGCCTTGTTCGGCGCCTTTTCGTTCCAGCCCCGGCGCTTGAGATAGTCATCGACCAGATTGCGACCGTCGGGTTCCAGTTCCTGCGTAAGCAGATCTTCAAAGGCGCAGCCCCATAGCGGCCCTTGCCAGTGATCGCCAATTATCTCGAATATGGCGTCAGGCTCGAGTCCGGTCGCTTCGCTCGCCGGATCGAGATGCGCGGACAGCATTTCGGCCAATGCCTCATCCCATGGCGCGCGATCCGCATATTTCATCAGGCCGGAAAGATCGTGAGCCGATTTCGATCTGGACATTCAGATGGGCCTTTCCACGCCGAGGCGGCGCATTTCTCGATAGATGGTCGATCGGCCGATGCCGAGTTGTCGTGCTGCTTCTGTCGGCGAGATGCTCGCTTCGACCAGTTTGATGGCGGCATGTACCTTGGACATGTCGAGCGGCTGACGGCCGGGCAACTTGCCTTTGGCGCGCGCGGCGGCGATCCCATCCCTGGTTCGCTCGGAGATCAGTCTCCGCTCGAAATGGGCGATGGCCCCGAACACATGGAAGATGAGTTCGCCGGCGGCCGACGATGTGTCGATCTTTTCCTCAAGACTCAGGAGCGCGATGCCCTGGCCGCGTAGCGTCTCGACCGTGGTGAGCAATTCGGCGAGCGAGCGCCCAAGCCGATCGAGGCGGACCACCGCCAGCGTGTCGCCCTTGCGGGCATAGGCGATCAGTTCGGCCAGACCGGGCCGCTCCATGCTCTTGCCCGACATGACGTCGGTGAACACCTTGATCGCGCCGGCCTCCTCCAGACGCATGGTCTGTCCAGCCACGTCCTGATCGCCGGTGCTGACGCGGGCATAACCCAGAATATCGCCCATCCCGTGCGTCTCCCAAACGGTCGTTCTGTGGACGATCTGAAGGGCGATCGCTTCGCCCCATCCATATCCGTCCACATACTATGTCTCTTTACTCATGGCTGTCCATAGGCCCAGATGACCTTTTGTGGACGGGAATCGGAATGACGAAGCGTAAGCATCAACTCCTGACCGAGAGCGAACGCGATCAGATCCTCGCCATCCCGAGCGAGCGCGACCATCTAGCCCGGCTCTACACCTTCGAGCCTTCGGACATCGAGATCATCGGCGCACGACGGGAGCGACGGAACCAGTTGGGTGTCGCGCTGCAACTCGCGCTCTTGCGGCACCCGGGCATCACACTGGCGCAGTTGATACAGGACAAGGGAGCGATACCCCATGATCTCGCCGCCTTCGTCGCGGAACAACTTGGTCTACACGTAACCGACCTGGCCAACTATGCAGCGCGGGATCAGACGATGACGGACCATGCCCGCGAGCTGGCGATGCGAGCGGGCCTTCGTGGACCAACCCGCGCCGACATTCCCTTCATGATCGAAGCGGCCGCGAAAACGGCATGGGCGACCGACAAGGGGATGACGATAGCGATCGGCGTTGTCACCGCCCTTCGCGAGGCCCGGATTCTACTGCCGTCCATCTCCACCATCGAACGCGCCAGTAGTGCGGGACGCGCGCGTGCCCGCAAGCAGGCTGCCTACGCCCTGATCGCTGATCTTAGCGCCGAACAGGTCCACGCCCTCGACCAGGTCTTTGACGACGCCGGCGGCATGAGCCAACTCGCTTCGCTCAAGACCATTCCCGTTGCGGCCAGGCCCGATCACATCCGCCAGATTCTCGACCGCCTGCGGCAAGTGCGGAAGATCGGCATCTCCCCGGACGTGGCTGGCCGCATCCATGCCGACCGATTTCGGCAATATGTCAGGGAAGGCCGCGCTTCGCCTGCCTATATGATCGAGCGATATATTCCCTCCCGACGGCGCGCTACGCTGGTTGCGTTCCTGCTCGACCTCGAGGAACGACTGACCGACAGCGCCTTGGAGATGGCGGACAAGCTGATCGGCAGCATCTTCACCCGCGCGAAGAACGCCCAGGCGCGCAGCTATGCCACCACGTCAAAGAATGTGGCGCGGCTGATGCTGATCTTTCGCAGGACAATCGACGCATTGACCGATGCGGTCGATACCGGCGAAGATCCAATGGAGGCCCTGGACGCATCGGTCGGGTGGAACACCCTCCTGAAGGCGAGGCCAGAAGTGGCGACAATCGCGGAAACCGCCAACCTTGATCCGCTGACGGTGGCGGCCGACCGCTATGCGACGTTGCGCAAGTTCGCCCCCGACCTGCTTGAGGCGCTCCAGTTCAGGGCCGGAAAGGGCAGTGCAAAAACGATCGCCGCCATCGAGATGCTGCGCGACCTCAACAGGTCGGGCAAACGCGATCTGCCTGCCGACGCTCCGATGCCCTTCCGCAAGGAATGGCGGAAAATCGTCGTGGGCGATGACGGCAAGATCAACCGGCGTCTCTGGGAAATCGCGACGATCGCGCATCTGCGCAACAAGCTGCGTTCCGGGGATGTCTGGGTGGAGCGATCGGCAGGATACCGCCGGTTCGACAGCTACCTGCTCAGCGAACCCCAGGCGAAGCCGATCGTGTCGGCTCTCGGTCTGCCACCCACAGCCGGCGAATGGCTCGAACAGCGGGGCCGCGAACTTGACTGGCGGCTTAAGAAATTTGCCCAGCGCCTGAAGCGCGACGCTCTGGAGGGTGTGCGATATCGCGACGACCGCCTCCAGATATCCCCCGTTCGCACGATCGCGACGCCCGACGCCGAAGCGCTGGCCGACCGGCTCGATGCCATGATGCCACGCATCCGCATCACCGAGCTACTGCATGAGGTGGCGCAGGAAACCGGCTTTCTTGCGGCGTTCACCAACCTGCGTACCGGCGAGCCGTGTCCCAATGAAAACGCGCTGCTCGCCACGATCCTCGCCGATGCGACCAATCTCGGCCTGTCGCGCATGGCGGCGGCGAGTCAGGGCGTCACGCGCGATCAGCTCCTCTGGACCCATGACGCCTATATCCGCGACGACAGCTACCGCGCGGCGCTGGCCCTCCTCATCAACGCGCACCACCGCCTGCCATTCTCACGAGTATGGGGCGACGGCACCACGTCCAGTTCCGATGGCCAGTTCTTCAGGGCCGCGAAGCGCGGCGCGTCGGGCGGCGATATCAACGCCCGCTATGGCGTCGATCATGGCTTCAGCTTCTACACCCATAATTCTGATCAGCGCGCGCCCTACCACGTCAAAGTGATCTCGGCCGCGACGCATGAGGCGCCCTATGTCCTCGACGGCCTCACCAGCCACGGCACCGATCTCAGGATCGTCGAGCATTACACCGACACCGGCGGGGCGACCGATCATGTCTTCGCCCTGTGCGCGATGCTGGGATTTCGCTTCTGCCCGCGCCTGCGCGACTTCCCCGACAGGCGGCTCGCGCCGATCGCGCCGGTCACGGCCTATCCGTCCATCACCCCGCTGTTGGGCAAGCGTATCCGCACCGACATCATCGGTGAGCAATGGGAAGACGTGCTGCGCCTCGTAGGGTCGATCAAGGCCGGCCATGTCGCGCCATCGGTCATGCTGCGAAAGCTCGCTGCCTACGAACGGCAGAACCAGCTCGATGTCGCGCTACAGGAAATCGGCAAGATCGAGCGGACGCTGTTCATGCTGGACTGGCTAGAAAATCCCGATCTGCGCCGGCGATGCCATGCCGGTCTCAACAACAGCGAGCAGCGCCATGCCCTGACGCAGGCGATCTACACATTCCGCCAGGGCCGCATCATCGACCGCAGCCACGAGGCGCAGCAATATCGGGCGTCCGGCCTCAATCTGCTCGTCGCCGCGATCGTCTATTGGAACACGATCTACATGGATGCCGCCGCCCAGCATCTACGATCAACATCGGTCGCGGTGCCTGATGATCTACTCGCCCATACGTCCCCAGTAGGTTGGGAGCATATTGCTTTCTCGGGCGATTTCCTCTGGGATCGAGCAGCCGCTTCCGCTGGCCGCAAGGCCCTCAATCTGCCGCCGGATAGCCGCGCCGCCTAAGCGTTCGCTGATTGTTCGCCCTTAGCGTTGTTTAGCGTACCATCCACGCTATGCCCTCCTTTAGCGGCCGGGTGGGATCGAGAAGGGGGGGCACCCCCCTTCGGCGGCCGATCATTCTGCGGGGGCACCTTGGGCCGGTTTGCCGCTTTTTTCGACACCGGGTTATAACAACTAGGTTTAATATAAAGGTTATGAAGGGTTAAAAGCCGGTTAGCTTGACCGGAAAACGCGCGCAAGCCGTTGATACGCCAAGGAAAAGGCTCGAAGGGCCGCCCCTCAAGTGTCAATGGATAAGCCCCTCAAGGGTCAATAGTCTGCCCGTCAAGTGTCAAGGATCGCGCCCCTCATCTGTCAGCACCCCCGCCCCTCAAGTGTCAGTACGGCAAGGGCCTTGCCAACAGGCTTATCCACAACTTCTGTGGATAAAGCCAGCCCGATCAAGCACATAGGCCGCCTCGACGGCCTCCGGCGCGGCTCCAGCCGGCCGATTTCGAGGCCGGCCCCTCATCTGTCAGCATCGCGCCGGGGTGCGCTGCCCCCCAAGTGTCAAGAAACGCCCCTCAACTGTCACCAGCCGGCGTTTTGTCCCCAAACGATCCACAAGGCCGACCAGGCAGCGCCGGCCCTCTATGGCCCCGAGAAGGGGCCAGAAAGGGGTCGCCTCAGAAAACGGAAAATAAAGCACGCTAAGCCCTTACTTACCCAGATGTTTGACTGTTCGTGGCACTTTCACCATGGCAATTGCAATTGCCCAACTGAATCGCACCGGCTTCCGTGGAGGCTCAACTCCTGAGAGGATTGAGTCATGAACACTAAAGCTGCTCGTTTTAGCCCTGAGGTACGTGAACGTGCCGTACGTTTGGTGCAGGAGTGCCAAGCGGATTACGCATCACTGTGGGGTGCATGCGAATCGATTGCCCCCAAGATTGGCTGCTCTGTCAGTACCCTGCATGGATGGGTACAGCGCAAAGAAATAGATGCAGGCCAACGACCGGGTTTGACTACAGATGAACGTGAGCGGCTCAAGCAACTGGAGCGGGAGAACAAGGAGTTGCGGCGTGCCAATGACATACTCAAGGCTGCGAGCGCTTTTTTTGCGCAGGCGGAGCTGGACCGTCGCATCAAGAGCTGATTGACTTTGTAGACAAGTACCGTGATGCCTATGGGGTCGAGCCAATTTGCCGACTGCTGCAAATTGCCCCATCGGGCTACAGACGCAGGGTTCAACAAAGAAACTGCCCATGGCTGCGCTGCAAGCGCAGCCAATCAGACGAAGAGAGTTGCGGTCATATCCAACGTGTATGGCATGCAAACTGGCAAGTTTATGGGGTGATCAAAGTCTGGAAGCAAATGCATCGAGAGGGCTTGCCTATTGCCCGCTGCACGGTGCAGCGCCTGATGCGCAAGCTAGGGTTGGAGGGTGCGCGGCGTGGCAAGAAGGTGTGCACAACACGCCCAGATGTGGCAAGGCCATGCCCACTAGACCTCGTCAACCGCCAGTTCACAGCCCAACGTCCTAACCAGCTTTGGGTTGCAGACTTTACCTATGTATCGACATGGCAAGGTCAGATGTTTGCGGCCTTTGTGATTGATGTCTATGCCCGCCGGATTGTGGGTTGGCGAGTCAGCAGCCACATGCGCACTGACTTTGTTGTGGATGCATTGGAGCAAGCTCTCTACGCACGGCATCCTTCAAGCGATGAAAAGCTGATTCATCACTCCGACAGGGGGAGTCAGTACGTGTCCATTCGCTACACAGAGCGCTTGGAGGAAGCTGGCCTGATGCCTTCGGTGGGCAGCACCGGCGACTCCTATGACAACGCCCTGGCTGAAACTATCAACGGCTTGTACAAAACGGAGGTCTGGACCGGCCAGCCTTTCGTAGACACCTAGGAGCCATAATTCATGGCAACGACAGAGGTGTTTATGAGCAACAGGCAGTACACGGATGAGTTCAAGGCCGAAGCGGTCAAGCAGGTAACCGAACGTGGCTTCCGGGTGGCCGATGTGGCCCAGCGGCTCGGGGTCTCCACCCACAGCCTGTACGAGTGGCTGCGCAAGGCGAAGAGCGCTGCCAATGCCGACGGCGCGGAGGCGGCACTGCTGCCGACGGCGAAGGACTCGGCGGAGGTCCGGCGACTGAAGGCCGAGATCAAGCGTCTGACCGAGGAGCGCGACATCCTAAAAAATGTCCGCTGTCAAGGACTTTCGATTTGCATCGGACGGACGCAAACCCATATCTGACGCGGGTTTAGAGGGTATTCGGGTTCCGGGTAGCTACGGACCGCATCCATGTCAGGAGTTGCATGGGAGCCTGGGGATTGTGCTTCCCGGCGACCTGAGGCGCGCGCCAGCGCATAGACGCTGAGTGCGCGCACGGTCACCGTACCGCTGGAGCGAGCACGCCTCTGGCAGCCGTGGCCCGCAGCCGCCCAAGGGCAAACGGCGGCGCACACAGTACTCAGCGATCGAACTGCAGGAAACTCTCGACGTTCGCATTCAGCTCTTTCACAAGAGTCTGAGCATCATCGACGATGCGCTGTAGTGAAGCGCCGCCATCCATGTAGACCCTCATGGACACCAGTTGGAGCAGGCTAAGACCGATTCGGCGCAGATCGGCCAGCGTGCTTTCCGGCACAACAGACAGCCTGAAATAGGTCCAAGTGGCGATTTGCTGGCCGATGCCATAGGTTTCCTGCTGGGCTTTCTCGACACGCCCATCGAAGATCTCTTTGTTGGCACGGTCCCACATTTGGGTCAACTTGCGGGCAAGTTTGGCAATCGCCTCCAGGACTTTTCGCTGTGTCTCATCGCTGACCTCGATAGGATCGACCAGATCGCGCATCAACTCCGCAGCAGCGAAGCCTGCGGAGTTGCACACGTCGTTGAAGTTTTCCCCTTCGCCGAGGTAGTGCCGGAACTGTGCGACTTCATCGAGCTTCTCAGCTGTGGCTTCCAACCGTTCATTGACGTGGCTCTCAATGGCCCAGTCGGAGACGGACAGGTCGCGCAGCTTTGACGCATAGACCTCCGCATCTGCCGACCAATCTTCAATCCAGGGTTTCAGGCTTCGCATCTCGGAGTCCGTATCGCTCCAGCGTCGCACGTTGGCGAGCACGTCGGCCAGCGCAGACAGCTCCGGATGATTCTTGGGTCCTTCTGCGGCCTCCCCGGGCATGGAAGCTGTCAAGGCAGCGCGAACCTCTGAGGCCGTCGCCGGTCGGGAGACCGTGCCGTGCCGGATGTACGCGCGCGAATCCACGTAGTACAGAGGCTCTGAACCCTTCTCGACAGTGATGACGAGAACGCCGAGCCCATTTGCCGATGTCCAGCCGATCTGCGGGCGGACGGGGGGATCGATGATCTGGCAAACGCCCACGATCCTTCTGCCGAGATCATCTCGAACCGCTGGGTCATGTGCATTTTCGACTCCTGGAATCGAGCCGTCGTCTGCCACTCCAAGAAGGAGTCGGCCCCCGCTGCTGGAAGCGAAAGCCGCGATTTCCTTGGCAAGATCCCGCACCTGCTTTGGCAGCTCTCGCTTGAATTCCACAGTCTCGCTCTCACCGCCCTGAGCAAGCCGAGGAATATCTTCAGATAGCTGGGCGTCCGCCCACGGTTCGATGGTCATAGCGATATCATGCCCGCGCCTCGAAAGATCTCCACGAATTCCCGAGCTCCCTGCAGCAGCTGGCGCACGCCCACGTCGCGTGATTGCTTTGACTTTGAGTAATCGCTGGTGTGTGCACCATAAACGTATCAGCGCGCCTGCGGGCCTGCGGCAGTTTGACCGAACAGAAGCTTCTTGCCCTCCTCCGTCACCGCAGGACGCGATGCGAAAGGCTCGCCGCGCGCATAGGCCCTGATCGTCGCGGGACGATTGCGAATCGCATCAAACCACCGCCGCAGACTGGGGAACTCGTCGAGTTCCTGCTGCTGGCGCTTCCACGGCACCACCCAGGGGTAGGTCGCCATGTCCGCGATCGAATAGGTTTCACCTGCGAGATATTCCTGCACGGCCAGGCGTCGGTCGAGCACACCGTACAGGCGATTGGTCTCGTTGACGTAGCGCGTGATGGCATAGGGGATCTTCTCGGGCGCATAGATGCCAAAGTGATGGTTCTGACCGGCCATGGGGCCGAGTCCACCGACCTGCCAGAAGAGCCATTCCAGCACCGCCTTGCGCTCACGCAGGTCGGTCGGCATGAAGCGACCCGTTTTCTCCGCAAGATAGACCAGGATGGCGCCCGATTCAAAGACGGTCACGGGCTCCCCGCCGTCGACCGGCTGCATGTCGATGATCGCAGGCATCCGGTTGTTCGGCGAGAACGCGAGGAACTCAGGCTTGAACTGGTCGCCCGCACTGATGTCGACAGGATGAATGCGGTATTCGAGGCCAGCCTCCTCCAGAAACATCGTGACCTTGTGGCCATTGGGCGTGGGCCAATAGTAGAGGTCGATCATTTGCGACTCCGTCGTTGAGATGTGCCGGCGCCATCGAGCAGCGCCAATGCGGGCCGGACAAGCCCACGCAGCAATTCCGGTTCTGGCCGCGATCGCGCGAGGACGCGCAGCCCCATTAGCAAGCCGAGCAGCATCCGGGCGAGATCATCGGCCGGCAACGTGATGTTGATCGCGCCGGCATCTTGGCCGGCCTTGACGCAACGGTAGAAGAAGGCCTCCATGTCGCGCAAGACAGCGGCCAGTGCAGCCTGAAACTCCGCGTCGTGAGGTGCCAGCTCCAGTGCCGAGTTCACGATCAGGCATCCCTTGCGCTGGTCGTCGGCCAGCGACAATTCGATGATCTCATCGAAGAACGCACCGATGGCCGCACGAGGTGCCAACTGGGACTCGAAGCGCCGGACCCGATCGCAAAAGCCTCGCTCGACATAGTGTTCGAGCGCCTGCCGGTACAGCGTGCGTTTGTCGCCAAACGTGTTGTACAGACTGGGGCCGGCGATACCCATCGCGTCGGCCAGGTCCCGCACCGAGGTGGCTTCGTAGCCCCTCGACCAGAAGCATTGAATCGCGGCATCGAGGGCCACTGCTTCGTCAAACTCTCTGGGGCGCGCCATGATCGTTCCTGGATCGGTTCGTGGTTGGCTTCGTGAGTGGATGCGGTGCTTGATGCCGCGTCGTCACAATGCGCTGTGGTCCTTGACCGCCTCTTCCAGCGCGCTCTTGAGCGTCAGGAATCTCGCATCGACCGCTACCGGATCGTTACGGTTGAGCGCAATCATCTGGGCTCTCGCCTCCCCGCCCCGGATGACCTCGAAAGCGTTCGCCTCGATCCCGGCGACGATGGCATCGGCCACCGCAGAAGCAGGCTCGCGCGAAAACCCCAGTTCGGGACCAGCGCGATTCGACTTCATCATCGGCGTGTCCGTGCCTCCAGGATAGGCCGTCAACACATGAATGCCTTCGCCCTTGAGCTCGCGCCTGAGCGCCTCGCCAAAGCGAGCCAGACCTGCTTTCACCGCGGCATACGTTGCATAGAAGGGTGCGCCGACCAGGGCAATGCCGGAGGCGACATTCACCACCATGGCATCTCCGCTGGCCCGCAGAGCGGGGAGCGCCGCGCGGGTCAACAAGACTGGCGCGAGCAAGTCGACGATCACCATCTGCTCGATATCGGCTTCCGTGGTGTTCTCCAGCCGGCCAGCCCGCACGCCGCCGGCGTTGTTGACGAGGATGTCGAGTCCGCCCAGCGTCTGTATCGCCTGGTCCAGCGTGGCCGCGCGTCCCTCGGGACTTCCCACGTCAGCGCAGACGCCCGTCGCCGAGTCAAGGCTGCGCAGTGCATCGTCCAGGACGCTTCTGCGCCTTCCGGTGATGACCACCCTGGCGCCTCGCGCGATCAGCGCATGGGCCAGCGCGAGGCCGATCCCGCTCGATCCGCCCGTGACGAGGACCCGCTTGTTCTTCAGTTCCATTTCAAACTCCTTGCGCCGATGCAGGGGGATAGTTCGACGGGAAGAGCGCACGCTTGGTCTCCTCGTCGTTGATCGCCTTGAACGCATGGCTCTTGGCGAGCGCCCGGGCGCGAGCGACCGCCGGACGCGCATCCACGCCTGCGAACCACCGCTTCAGTTCGGGAAAGGGCCCCAGAGGATCCTCGGCGCCCTTGCGCACGCGGGAAGCGCGATCGAGCCAGCCCCAGGCGGAGATGTCGGCGATCGTGAAACCGCTGCCGACGATGAACTCGCGTCCGGACAGGTGATCGTTGAGAACCTGATAGTGCCGCTCCGCCTCGCGGCGGTAACGATTGGCCGCGTAGTCCAAGCCCTCGGGCGCGGCGAACTGGAAGTGCACCGCCTGCCCGGAGAACGGCCCCAATCCCGAGGCGATGAAGAGCAGCCAGGACAGCAACTCCGGCCGATCCTCGGACGTGCCCAGAAGCTGGCCGGTCTTTTCCGCCAGATAGATCAGGATGGCGGTCGAGTCGAAGACCCTGACTTCGTTGCCGCCCGGCCCCTCGGTATCGACGATGGCCGGTACCTTGCCGTTCGGATTGATCGCACGAAAGGCGGGCGCATGCTGCTCGCCCTTGCTTGTGTCGACCGGCAAGGCTTCGTAGGCCAGACCGGTCTCCTCCAGAAAGAGCGCGATCTTTGCGGGGTTGGGGGTCGGATGAAAGTAGAACCGGATCATGGTGTATGCCTCGTGGTTGCGGAAATCGATGGCTTCGCTGCTTTACGGGCAGGACGTGCTGCCAAGAGCACGCCGCCAACAACGACGGCAAGTGCAACGCACTCTCCACCAGACGGCAGCTCTCCAAGTACGGGAATGGCGGCCAGCGAAGCAACGACCGGAATCAGGGCGATGATGGCTGTGGCCGCAGATGGGCCCAGAAGCGCGACAGAGCGATTGAAGGAAACGATCGCAACGCCGCTCATCAGGACGCCCTGATAGACGGCCTGCAAGCCGATCTCGCTGGGTGAGGCCATGGCGAGGCGACTGAGCCCGCCAAAAATATAGATCGGCAGGAAGAGGATGGCCGACCAGAAGCAGATCAGGGCTGCGGCCTGCACAGGTGTCAGGGCGCTGCGCCGAAAAAGCAGCGTGTAGACGGCCCACATGGCAGCGGCAGTCATCAGGGCGATGAGGCCCATCGGGTTCATGCCACCGTGAGCGGAAACACCGCCTGCAACCATGAACACCAGTCCGATGATGATGGCGAGGTAGCCACACCAGCGCGCGCGGCCCTGTTTCTCTTTCAGGAAAATCCACGCGAAGGCGCCGGCGAATACCGGCATCAGGGTCGGCGCTATCGCTGCCGCGCGGCCGGCCGACGTGAGCTGCAGGCCGAGCGCGACCGCCAGGACGAAGGGCAACCCCCAAAGGCAGGCATAGACCAGCCCCTCACGCCATTCCTTGGCTGATAGGCGTCTCTTTCCCCGCAACAGCACTGGAAGAAGAATGACGGCACCGATGCCGAACCGCAGCGCGGTCACATCCCACAGGCGAAGTTCGCGCGTGACACTGAAGCGCGTCACGACGAACCAGCCCGCAAAGATCGTGACGCTGAGCCCGGCCCAGCAGAATCCGCGCAAGACGTTCCGGGATGATCTCTGAGGCCACGACGCGGCAGCCGGTCCGACTACCGCTTCTTGCACCAAGTCGACGGCCTGCGTCACGTAACCGCCTGCTCTTGCAGCGCCGCAAGAAGTCGCTGCGGGGCCAATCGCTGCCGGTAATCGACCTCGATGAAAGCCAGCGAGATCCTCTGGTTCGGCGTGATCACATAGGTGGCGGGAACGGGCAGCTCCCAACTGGCGTCCCCATTTATGCTCGGCAGCGCCTTGTTGCTGGAACTCAAGGCATCGCGCAGTTCCTGCGGCAATGATAGACCAGCCCGAATTGGCGAGCCACGTCATTGCCCAGATCGCTCAGGACGTTAAACGTCAACGCCTCGCGCTCCGCGGTTGACAGTGATGCGTCCGGAAGCTGAGGTGAGATGGCCAGCATGCTTGCGCCAAAGGATGCCAACTCGGGCAGCAAGGCCTGGTAGGACCGCAGTTGGAGGTTGCAGTACGGACACCAGCCACCTCGATAGAAGGTCACCACCACAGGACCTTGCTTGAGAGCAGCGGACAGCGACACCGTGCCGCCTTGGGCGTCCGGCAACGAAAAGTCGGGGGCCCTGTCTCCCTCCTTCAGCGCAGCGTGCCTCGCAAAGGTCGATCGCAGTTCCTCGATCCTGGACTCATAGAGCGCGACCCGGCCGGCTGGAGCGGTGCGGGCGAACTCCTTTCGCAATTCTTGCAGTTGTCGATCAAGATCAATAACGGCCACTTGGATCTCCCTTCGAGCAAGGCAGTCGCGGCGGGGATCGCAGCGGACTCCCGTTATTTTATATCAGTCGATAAAAAATGGCTTGTGTCAAGCGTTTTGCCTGAATGCAGGTCGCATCAGAAGCCTATACAGGTCAATGGCCGCCAGCGCCTCCAGCTTGTCAGCCTTGCTCCAAGGCCACAACGACGCCAGAGATCCGCGGGTGGCGAGCTTGCCCATCAACACATTGGCCAGCACGCTTTGCCGCCCGATCAGGTGGTGCTGCTGGAACACCATGCCGCAGTGGCGCCGATGCTCAAGAAGGTTGCGTTTTGAGACGGTGCCGCCCGGCAGATCGGCCACCGACACCTCTCCGTCTGTGGGGCTAACCAAGCCATTGATGCTGCGCAGCAGCGTTGACTTTCCCGCGCCCGACGCGCCCAGCAGCACAAGGAACCCGCCATGCTGTACCTCCAGCGAGGTGGGCGCAAGCGCTGTGTGACCATCGGCATAGGTCACCGTGATACCCCGCAAGCTCAGATGGCTCTCGCGAATTGCAGTTTTCATAGCTCGGTTTCATTTGTTGTGGTGCGCTAGACGCACACCAGGACTCAAGTGGTCAGAGGTATCTCTCGGGAAAGAGGAGGTTCTGGAAGAAACAGCTTCAGTGGAAGCACAGCTCAAGTCTGGGTGACCAAGGTGTCATGAATATGAAACTTTCATCCCTAAAAATGAGGGCACCCATAGATCACATCAATGTCTGGACTCAGCCTCCTCGCAGCCTTGAAGGCCTTTGACGCAACGGCCCGAGCCGGCAGCATGACCGCTGCCGCGAGAGTGCTCGCTATTCAACAACCGACTGTTTCTTCACACATACAGCGCCTGGAGGTCGACTTCGGCGTGGAGCTTTTTCATCGGCGCGGGCGGCGGCTTGAACTCACGTCCTTTGGACGCACTCTGTTGAACTACACCCGGCGTACCTTCAGTGGCGAGGAAGATGCGCACGCACTGCTCGCTGCTGCGAAAAATCAATACGTAGGGCGACTGGTCATCCATGCCATCGGGCCGCACAACGTGCTGCCCGTGTTGAAGCTGTTCATGAAACAGTTCCCCCAGGTCAACGTGGCTGTTGGCGTAGGCGACTCGCGAACCATCACTGAAAAGATTCTTGACTACCAGGGAGACGTGGGCATGGTGCTCAATCACGTCGCTCACCCAGATCTATTTGGCGCGGCTTACCGTACCCAGCGATTGGTGATATTCGGCAACACCCAACACCCACTCGCGCAACGGGCCACTCTCAAACTGCGTGATCTGCAGGGTCAGAGGTTCGTCATCCGAGAGGAAGGATCGACGACCAGACGCGTGTTTGAACAAGAACTAAAGGAGCGAGGCGTCGAGGTGCAGGTGGCTCTGGAGATGGGCAGCCGCGAGTCCGTTCGAGAGGCGGTGGCGGAGGGGCTGGGCCTAGGCGTCGTGGCGGAAACAGCCTACAGGCCGGATCCTCGCCTTGTTAAGTTAACTATTTCAGACACCAGCATGGCGACACAGGTGCACTTCATCTGTAGAAAGGAGCGGCATCAAGCTCCACTGATCTCGATCTTCCTGGGTTTGGCGCATAGCGTAAGTCAGAAAATTGCCTAGGAGCCTGTCGGACTTTCCCACCTTCCGCCCAGAGACTCCATCCGAGACAATCGGCTCCGAATCACCGAGACCTCGCCGATGAGCCGCTTCGTTCCCGTAGATCGAGACACCGCCTACCTGTTACCACCGTCGGTGGACGAATGGCTGCCCAATGACCACTTGGCGCGCTTTGTCGTCGAAGTCATCGAGCAACTCGATCTGAGCGATCTGGTGCGCCAGTACGCGGGCCGGGGCTCGGCGGCGCACCACCCAGCCGTGCTCCTGGGACTGCTCATTTACGGCTACGCCAACGGCGTGCACTCCAGCCGCAAGATCGAGCGCGCCACCTATGACTCGGTGGCGTTTCGCTACGTGGCGGCCAACACCCACCCCGATCACACGGATAGGAAATTCAACCGCATGAGGCCAAGTATGGCACGAGTTTTGGGCCTCGAAACACGTTCGGCCAAGGAAGGTTGAGCGCTCGCTTGCCGCTCAATGGCAAGAGCTTGGGAGGCAGTATGCATTTGGGCCTGGCGCGCGCGCAGCTGCTTCCCCGCAGCGATGGATACCGCCGCTTCACTGGGTCACCAATTGACGCGCTGGTCTACCTCGTCGGGTTGAGCTGCCAGATCCCAATCCGGCTCGCCTTGCGCACCATCATCCACCGGCGCGTCGCAGCCCTCCCACAGCGGTGGCCCGCGTGCCGGGGTGATGTGCGGGGGGGCAGACTCCACCCCGATGTGGTTCAGGATGTGGCGGATTTCGGCGCTGTGGGTGATGAAGGCAATGATGCGCATCTGCCCACCGCACATGGGGCACAGCAGCGGAAATGCCTCGTAGATGCGGGCAATCAGCACCGCCCACAAGTAATGCGCCGCTCGCTTCGGGCGTGCTTCAGGTTCGGGTGTGGGTGTGGCCGCGTTGCCCGGCGCCGCCACCCCAGGTACGCCCGCGCCAGGTTGTGCAGTCTCCACCGTGGCTGGTTGCGACGCAGCAGGCTGAGCCAGCGCCGTTACCGCCGCTCTCAGCGGCGAGTTTGGTGCCAGCACACCAAAGTAGCGGTGCCGGTGGGTGCGTGGCGGTGGCACCAGCGCGGCGATGCGGTCGATCAGTTCCAGCGGTGTGAGGTGCAGCTCATCTGCCTTGGCACCACGCTTGTCACTGGTGGGCTCGCTGCGCTGTTTGGCACAGCGGTACACCAGTTTGCTTCCCTCTTTGCGTAGGCGCTCCATGGAAAACGGTGGACGCGCGCAATAGCGCAGCAGCCGCTCCAGCGCAGCGCGGTCGTGGGCTTCGATGCACACCCCCGCATCCACCGAGAAGCCGCTGTGTTTGTAGCCCAGCATGTCTTTGGCGTCACAGTTCTCCAGCAGGCCCCGAGCAACGAAGGCGCGCAGGATGCGTTTTTGCAGTGTGGTCTGCACTGGGGCCACGGTAGCCGCATCGATGCCGGTGGCCGCGTGAAAGATGACACCCGGCGATGAGATTCGAGGGGTCGCATCAGCATCGCCCTCGCCCTCCACTTCCTCAAACACCCCGTCCACCACACAAACGTGGAAGTGGACGTGTTCATTGAGGCTGGAGCCGAATCGGTGAATGAAGGCGATGGCACCGATGTGCAGGCCTGCCTTGTCCATATGGGCCGCACCGGGGCTGTGGGTCTGCAGAGTTTGTGCGATCACCCGCAGAAAGATGCGCAGCACCATGCTCAGCACCGCTCCGTCGCGCTGCATGAAGTAACGAAGCCGCTTGGGAACCGACAGCACCCACTGGCGCACCGGCAGGCGGGGGAATACGTGATCGTTCAGGTGCGCTGCTGTCTCCACCATGCGCCGGGTGGTGCACGAGGGGCAGACTCCCCGGCCTTTGCAGGAGAAGGCTACAAAGTAGTCGTGCCCACAGTCGCCGCAGCGAGCGCGGGCAAAGCCATGGGCAAAGATGCCGCACTCAAGATACTTGGCAAACGCTTTGCGCACGAAGGGCTTGGGGGTGTGGTGGTCGCCCTGGCCGTCGAACTGACCCGCGCTGGCCAACTCTAGCCAGGTCTCGTAGTGCTCGGCTACCGTTTGGTAGAGCAGCGTGCGTTCGGGGTGGCGTGGGTTGTAGAGCTTGGGCTTGGAAGTGGCTGACATGAATGCTGTACAAATGCACAGTATTCTGCGGCGATTGTTTGGGTACGCAAAGCACAAGGCCCGAACCGTCGCCAGTTCGGGCCTTGTCAGGGTAGCTTGGCTGCGGACTTACTTGCGCGCAGGCGGCACATCCGTGCAGCTGCCATGCGCCACTTCCGCCGCCATGCCGATGCTCTCGCCCAGCGTCGGATGCGGGTGGATGGTCTTGCCGATGTCCACTGCGTCCGCACCCATCTCGATGGCCAGGGCGATCTCGCCGATCATGTCGCCGGCGTGCGTGCCGACGATGCCGCCGCCCAGGATCTTGCCGTGGCCCCGGCCAGCATGGCATGGTCCAGCCGGGGTGCTGACGGTACTGCTCGACCAGCGCTTCGATGATGGCTGGGCTCAGACTGACGAAGTGGCCGCAATCGTCGCGCAGTCGGTTCTTGAGTTGATCGACCGGATCCTGGACGTGACGGGCCCGGTAATACCAGCGTTCGATGGAAGACGCGCCGAACTGAACGTCGGCGCCGGTGATGGGGTGCCGCCAGACCTTGGCGGCCAGTGCCTGGAACGCTTGCTGCAATTCTCCTTTGGCAGGCGGCGAAGCCAGCAAAGGGCCAATGACCGAGAAGCGCAAGCGCGCCCATCGGTTGCGATGATCAATCGATAGTGACATGACTCTCCGTTGGGGGGATAACGGGAGCAGGCTACGGGCAGTGCGGGTGACCCGCCATCGACATGTTCTGCGGGAGATTCCCCTATCTGGCGCATCCCTCAGCCAGCGTGGTCAGGCCGGGCCCAGCAGCAGAAGCAACACCGCGGCCAGACGCTCGTCTTCGCTGTCGTGCTCGACCGATTGCAGCAGGCAGTCGGGATAGATGAACGGCTCGGGCGTTGGCGGGATGAGGCCACGCAGCCACCGACCGACGGGGGTCTTGGGGAAGGTCTCGGTCCACCACTGACGCCAGCGCTTGAGCGTGGCCCAACTGATCGCCGGCAGGCCGTCCAGGCAGGCGCCAGTGGCACGGCTCGATCGCAGTACCAGGACAATGGCCAGCCAGACACGCCGGCCGAGAAAGCGCACCGAATCGGGCGTCATGCGTTTGCGGCATCCGGCACAGCACAGGCTCAGGCGCGTATTGCAGTTTCAGAAGACGTTGTGAGGCGGGATAAAGCCAGGAATGCTCCGAATTATCCTGTCATCGGCGCTCCCGCGTAGAGCCCGCCCCCGCGAAGGCGGGCGGGAACCCGTGTTTGAAGCGCTGGATGCCCGCCTGCGCGGGCATGACGGTTATTCAGAGTGGCCCTGGGTGAAGCGGAGCGGCGCTGGCCGCTCCGGCGCGAGGCTCAGGCTTTCTTGTCGAAGTAACGGATCGAAGGCGGCGCGGCAACCCAGTTCGCGAGCTGGCCGATCACGCCGGTCTCGGTGCGCCAGGCGAAATATTTTTCATAGGCCTGACGGGATTCCCAGACTTCAATCGCGACGATATTGGTGGGGTCGTCCTGATTCTGGTGCGCGTAAACCTCGATGCAGCCCGGGTAGGTGCGGGTCGACGGCAGCAATGCGCCGAGGCCCTCGATGGTGTCCTTGACGCATTCGGGTTTGACTTTCAGTTCGAGCAGTACGGTGCAGGTCATGGGGTTCTCCTTCCGGTTGTGTGGCGGGTTTGAATTGTTATGGTCCGCGTGAGCGGGCCCCGGATACTAGGGCAACCCCGCCACCGTGCCAAGCGGCTCGGACGCACAGAATCAGTCAATGGCGACGGCGCCGGTGCGACGGGCCAGCCAATAGTCGAGGCTGACGTACCGCCCGCCCCCCGCGAAAAACAGACTGAGCAGCATGATGAAATAGGTGGCGGCAAACTCGATGCCGTTATTCAACACCACGAAATTGCCTTTTTCGGTAAGCCAGTCGTAGTTGCCGTGCTCCCGCAGCAAGCTGCGGGCCGCGTTCACCCGCTGTCCGACTTCGACGCTGTTCTCAAGACTGCGCGCGGCGGCAGGAATACCCATCATCGCCAGCACCTTGGCGGTGCTGGTGTCGGGATCACCGGGCGCGATCGCGAACCAGCCGTGCTGCCAGTGCACCGTGGCGGTCGCGACCGCCATGGAAATCAGCAGAGGCAGCGCGAACCAGCGCACCGCCAGCCCGAGCAACAATGCCAACCCGCCGAACAATTCGGCACTGGCCGCCAGCGCCACCATCAGCGCAGGAACCGGCAACCCGAGGCCCCAGTCGGGATTGCCGAACCAGGCGACCATATCGTCCCAGTTGCGGAATTTGTGCAGCCCGACCGCGATCATGACCGGCGCCAGATAGAGTCGCATCAACAGCGGGGGAAGGCCGTCGAGATGGCGCAGGCGCCGGAACAAGCCCTGGTGCAGTTTGCCGTACGCGGTGATCGGTCCAGACATCGGAGGCCCTCCTGTCGGGTGGTGATGGCGATCCCGCGCCGGTGATTGCGGCGCGGCAACAGTGATACGGATAGGAAATTCAACCGCATGAGGCCAAGTATGGCACGAGTTTTGGGCCTCGAAACACGTTCGGCCAAGGAAGGTTGAGCGCTCGCTTGCCGCTCAATGGCAAGAGCTTGGGAGGCAGTATGCATTTGGGCCTGGCGCGCGCGCAGCTGCTTCCCCGCAGCGATGGATACCGCCGCTTCACTGGGTCACCAATTGACGCGCTGGTCTACCTCGTCGGGTTGAGCTGCCAGATCCCAATCCGGCTCGCCTTGCGCACCATCATCCACCGGCGCGTCGCAGCCCTCCCACAGCGGTGGCCCGCGTGCCGGGGTGATGTGCGGGGGGGCAGACTCCACCCCGATGTGGTTCAGGATGTGGCGGATTTCGGCGCTGTGGGTGATGAAGGCAATGATGCGCATCTGCCCACCGCACATGGGGCACAGCAGCGGAAATGCCTCGTAGATGCGGGCAATCAGCACCGCCCACAAGTAATGCGCCGCTCGCTTCGGGCGTGCTTCAGGTTCGGGTGTGGGTGTGGCCGCGTTGCCCGGCGCCGCCACCCCAGGTACGCCCGCGCCAGGTTGTGCAGTCTCCACCGTGGCTGGTTGCGACGCAGCAGGCTGAGCCAGCGCCGTTACCGCCGCTCTCAGCGGCGAGTTTGGTGCCAGCACACCAAAGTAGCGGTGCCGGTGGGTGCGTGGCGGTGGCACCAGCGCGGCGATGCGGTCGATCAGTTCCAGCGGTGTGAGGTGCAGCTCATCTGCCTTGGCACCACGCTTGTCACTGGTGGGCTCGCTGCGCTGTTTGGCACAGCGGTACACCAGTTTGCTTCCCTCTTTGCGTAGGCGCTCCATGGAAAACGGTGGACGCGCGCAATAGCGCAGCAGCCGCTCCAGCGCAGCGCGGTCGTGGGCTTCGATGCACACCCCCGCATCCACCGAGAAGCCGCTGTGTTTGTAGCCCAGCATGTCTTTGGCGTCACAGTTCTCCAGCAGGCCCCGAGCAACGAAGGCGCGCAGGATGCGTTTTTGCAGTGTGGTCTGCACTGGGGCCACGGTAGCCGCATCGATGCCGGTGGCCGCGTGAAAGATGACACCCGGCGATGAGATTCGAGGGGTCGCATCAGCATCGCCCTCGCCCTCCACTTCCTCAAACACCCCGTCCACCACACAAACGTGGAAGTGGACGTGTTCATTGAGGCTGGAGCCGAATCGGTGAATGAAGGCGATGGCACCGATGTGCAGGCCTGCCTTGTCCATATGGGCCGCACCGGGGCTGTGGGTCTGCAGAGTTTGTGCGATCACCCGCAGAAAGATGCGCAGCACCATGCTCAGCACCGCTCCGTCGCGCTGCATGAAGTAACGAAGCCGCTTGGGAACCGACAGCACCCACTGGCGCACCGGCAGGCGGGGGAATACGTGATCGTTCAGGTGCGCTGCTGTCTCCACCATGCGCCGGGTGGTGCACGAGGGGCAGACTCCCCGGCCTTTGCAGGAGAAGGCTACAAAGTAGTCGTGCCCACAGTCGCCGCAGCGAGCGCGGGCAAAGCCATGGGCAAAGATGCCGCACTCAAGATACTTGGCAAACGCTTTGCGCACGAAGGGCTTGGGGGTGTGGTGGTCGCCCTGGCCGTCGAACTGACCCGCGCTGGCCAACTCTAGCCAGGTCTCGTAGTGCTCGGCTACCGTTTGGTAGAGCAGCGTGCGTTCGGGGTGGCGTGGGTTGTAGAGCTTGGGCTTGGAAGTGGCTGACATGAATACTGTACAAATGCACAGTATTCTGCGGCGATTGTTTGGGTACGCAAAGCACAAGGCCCGAACCGTCGCCAGTTCGGGCCTTGGCAGGGTAGCTTGGCTGCGGACTTACTTGCGCGCAGGCGGCACATCCGTGCAACTGCCGTGGGCAATCTCCGCCGCCATGCCGATGCTCTCGCCCAGCGTCGGATGCGGGTGGATGGTCTTGCCGATGTCCACTGCGTCCGCACCCATCTCGATAGCCAGCGCGATCTCTCCGATCATGTCGCCCGCGTGGGTGCCGACCATGCCACCGCCCAAGATCTTGCCGGCCGGCTGTTCTCGAACCATATCCCCGACTACCGCAACCTGATGGCGGCCTACTCCACCGTCAAGGCCAGCAAGTAAGTCCTGCGTCCCGGGCGGCGCAGCGCCGCCCGGCGCTCAATCCAGCTTCACCTCCAGCCCGCGCGCCACGCCGGGACGGGCCACCAGGCGCTCGTACCAGCGGCCGACGTTGGGAAAGTCGTCGAACGAGACCTGGTGCTTCTCATGGCGCCAGGCCCAGCCGAAAATGGCGAAATCGGCCACCGAGATCTCGCCGGCCACATAGTCCCGTCCCGCCAGCCGCCGGTCCAGCACCCCATAGAGCCGCCGGGTCTCGGCCATGTAGCGCTGCAAGCCGTAACGGCGGTCCGCCTCCGGCTCCACGCCCAGGAAATGATGCACCTGTCCCGGCATGGGCCCGAAACCTCCGACCTGCCACATCAGCCATTCCAGCACCGGGATGCGCGAGGTCAGATCGGCCGGTAGAAACCGGCCGGTCTTCTCGCCCAGATACAGCAGAATGGCGCCCGATTCGAAAATGCTGACGGGCGCGCCCGCCGGCCCCTGCGGGTCGACGATGGCGGGAATGCGCCCGTTGGGGCTGAGTTCGAGAAAGGCCGGCAGATGCTGCTCGTCTTTGCCTATGTTCACGGGATGGATCGTGTAAGGCAGCCCCATTTCCTCCAGCGCAATACTGATCTTGCGCCCGTTGGGGGTATTCCAGGTATAGAGGTCGATCATGATCTGCTCAGCTAATCGGGTTCAGGTCAGCGCTATCGCCACGTGCCGCTGATAACCGGCTTCGTCGGCCATCAGCGCCTGCCAGCGCTCCAGGTGGGGCATGGCCGGCCGCGGGATGTCCAGCTTGAGCCAGCGGTACGAAAAGCAGGCGTTCGCGATATCCGCAATGGTGAAGTGGTCGCCGGCCAGGTATTCGTGCCGCGCCAGCAAACCATCGAGCATGCCGAAGGCGTCGGCCAATTGCTTGACCGCCTCGTCGAAGGCGGGATGCGCCACCCCGCGCACCACGGCCTGATAAACAATGCGCATAGGATTGCCGAGCGCGCCCTGCTGCCAGTCGAGCAGGCAATCCACGCGGGTACGCGCCGGCGAGGCCTGCGGATAGAGATCATGGCGCGATTCGCGGTCGGCCAGGTGGCGCAAGATCGTGTTCGACTCCCAGACGGCCAGCTCGCCGTCGACCAGCGTGGGCACCTTGCGGGCCGGATTGAGCGCCAGGTAGCCCTCGGGGAAACCGAAAGGCCCGCCGGCGTCGACGCGTTCGAACGCGGTTCCGGTTTCATCCAGCATCCACAGCACTTTCTGCACGTTCACCGAGTTGACGCGCCCATACAGCACGAGTCCCATATAAACCTCCTTGGTTGATGCGGCCTGTATACGGCCAAGTCAAATCGCCATCTGTTGGGCACCCTGTTTCGCCGGCGGCGCCGTGAGCAGCGACACCGCGAAGGCCACAACGAACGAGAGCGGTATCGTCACGATCGCGGGATTGCGCAGCGGGAAAAGCACGTCCTGCGGGTTGTGGAATATGTCCGCCTGCACGGTCGGGGAAAACCATATCAGCGCGACCGAACCGATGGCGCCCGTCAGGATGCTGGCCACCGCGCCGGCGCTCGTCAGGCGCGGCCAGAACAGGGCCAGCGTCAGCGAAGGCAGATTCGCCGAACCGGCGATCGAGAACGCCAGCGCGGTCAGGAAGACGACGTTCTGTCCTTGCATGAGCACGGATAGGAAATTCAACCGCATGAGGCCAAGTATGGCACGAGTTTTGGGCCTCGAAACACGTTCGGCCAAGGAAGGTTGAGCGCTCGCTTGCCGCTCAATGGCAAGAGCTTGGGAGGCAGTATGCATTTGGGCCTGGCGCGCGTGCAGCTGCTTCCCCGCAGCGATGGATACCGCCGCTTCACTGGGTCACCAATTGACGCGCTGGTCTACCTCGTCGGGTTGAGCTGCCAGATCCCAATCCGGCTCGCCTTGCGCACCATCATCCACCGGCGCGTCGCAGCCCTCCCACAGCGGTGGCCCGCGTGCCGGGGTGATGTGCGGGGGGGCAGACTCCACCCCGATGTGGTTCAGGATGTGGCGGATTTCGGCGCTGTGGGTGATGAAGGCAATGATGCGCATCTGCCCACCGCACATGGGGCACAGCAGCGGAAATGCCTCGTAGATGCGGGCAATCAGCACCGCCCACAAGTAATGCGCCGCTCGCTTCGGGCGTGCTTCAGGTTCGGGTGTGGGTGTGGCCGCGTTGCCCGGCGCCGCCACCCCAGGTACGCCCGCGCCAGGTTGTGCAGTCTCCACCGTGGCTGGTTGCGACGCAGCAGGCTGAGCCAGCGCCGTTACCGCCGCTCTCAGCGGCGAGTTTGGTGCCAGCACACCAAAGTAGCGGTGCCGGTGGGTGCGTGGCGGTGGCACCAGCGCGGCGATGCGGTCGATCAGTTCCAGCGGTGTGAGGTGCAGCTCATCTGCCTTGGCACCACGCTTGTCACTGGTGGGCTCGCTGCGCTGTTTGGCACAGCGGTACACCAGTTTGCTTCCCTCTTTGCGTAGGCGCTCCATGGAAAACGGTGGACGCGCGCAATAGCGCAGCAGCCGCTCCAGCGCAGCGCGGTCGTGAACTTCGATGCAGACACCGGCGTCCACCGAGAAGCCGCTGTGTTTGTAGCCCAGCATGTCTTTGGCGTCACAGTTCTCCAGCAGGCCCCGAGCAACGAAGGCGCGCAGGATGCGTTTTTGCAGTGTGGTCTGCACTGGGGCCACGGTAGCCGCATCGATGCCGGTGGCCGCGTGAAAGATGACACCCGGCGATGAGATTCGAGGGGTCGCATCAGCATCGCCCTCGCCCTCCACTTCCTCAAACACCCCGTCCACCACACAAACGTGGAAGTGGACGTGTTCATTGAGGCTGGAGCCGAATCGGTGAATGAAGGCGATGGCACCGATGTGCAGGCCTGCCTTGTCCATATGGGCCGCACCGGGGCTGTGGGTCTGCAGAGTTTGTGCGATCACCCGCAGAAAGATGCGCAGCACCATGCTCAGCACCGCTCCGTCGCGCTGCATGAAGTAACGAAGCCGCTTGGGAACCGACAGCACCCACTGGCGCACCGGCAGGCGGGGGAATACGTGATCGTTCAGGTGCGCTGCTGTCTCCACCATGCGCCGGGTGGTGCACGAGGGGCAGACTCCCCGGCCTTTGCAGGAGAAGGCTACAAAGTAGTCGTGCCCACAGTCGCCGCAGCGAGCGCGGGCAAAGCCATGGGCAAAGATGCCGCACTCAAGATACTTGGCAAACGCTTTGCGCACGAAGGGCTTGGGGGTGTGGTGGTCGCCCTGGCCGTCGAACTGACCCGCGCTGGCCAACTCTAGCCAGGTCTCGTAGTGCTCGGCTACCGTTTGGTAGAGCAGCGTGCGTTCGGGGTGGCGTGGGTTGTAGAGCTTGGGCTTGGAAGTGGCTGACATGAATACTGTACAAATGCACAGTATTCTGCGGCGATTGTTTGGGTACGCAAAGCACAAGGCCCGAACCGTCGCCAGTTCGGGCCTTGGCAGGGTAGCTTGGCTGCGGACTTACTTGCGCGCAGGCGGCACATCCGTGCAACTGCCGTGGGCAATCTCCGCCGCCATGCCGATGCTCTCGCCCAGCGTGGGGTGCGGGTGGATGGTCTTGCCGATGTCCACCGCGTCGGCGCCCATCTCGATGGCCAGGGCGATCTCGCCGATCATGTCGCCGGCGTGCGTGCCGACGATGCCGCCGCCCAGGATGCGGCCGTGGCCGTGCGCCTCGGGGCTGTCGTCGAACAGCAGCTTGGTAAAGCCTTCGTCGCGCCCGTTGGCGATGGCGCGGCCGCTGGCCGCCCAGGGGAAGCGGTGCGCGATCCGTCGGGGCGGGAAATTGCGCGCGGGCTGGCCAACTATGCGAGCGCGGAAGCCCGGCTGTTGTGCCGCAAACCGTCTTCCGAGGTTGAAAAGCTGCTCGGTTATGTCGCGGAGTCGGAGATGGTGCACCGCGACAACCTGGTGCTTACAGCGGGCTGATGCGCCCTTGTTAAGTCATGGGGTGCTGAGGTTGCCCCTGAAAAGTGGAGTTCTTAACCCTTGTTGAAAATACCGACAAGGAGTTCAGAGATGAGTGACAAGCAGGTGCGTGCGCAGTACACGCGAGAGTTCAAGCAGGAGGCCGTTCGGCAGGTCCGCTCGGGTCAGGCGATTGCGGTGGTGGCCAAGGTACTGGGCATCCCCAAATCGAGCCTGGGCAACTGGGTGCGGCTGTCAGCCAAGGGAGAATTGGACGGTGCGGGCGGTGGTGACAAGGGCATCCAAGTCTCGCCCGAGCAGATGGAGATAGCCCGGTTGCGTGCAGAGAATGCTCGCCTTCGCATGGAGCGCGACATCGCAAAAAAAGCCGCGGCGTACTTCGCGCAGGACACGCTGCGAGGTACGCCTGATAGACCAGCCCGAATTGGCGAGCCACGTCATTGCCCAGATCGCTCAGGACGTTAAACGTCAACGCCTCGCGCTCCGCGGTTGACAGTGATGCGTCCGGAAGCTGAGGTGAGATGGCCAGCATGCTTGCGCCAAAGGATGCCAACTCGGGCAGCAAGGCCTGGTAGGACCGCAGTTGGAGGTTGCAGTACGGACACCAGCCACCTCGATAGAAGGTCACCACCACAGGACCTTGCTTGAGAGCAGCGGACAGCGACACCGTGCCGCCTTGGGCGTCCGGCAACGAAAAGTCGGGGGCCCTGTCTCCCTCCTTCAGCGCAGCGTGCCTCGCAAAGGTCGATCGCAGTTCCTCGATCCTGGACTCATAGAGCGCGACCCGGCCGGCTGGAGCGGTGCGGGCGAACTCCTTTCGCAATTCTTGCAGTTGTCGATCAAGATCAATAACGGCCACTTGGATCTCCCTTCGAGCAAGGCAGTCGCGGCGGGGATCGCAGCGGACTCCCGTTATTTTATATCAGTCGATAAAAAATGGCTTGTGTCAAGCGTTTTGCCTGAATGCAGGTCGCATCAGGCATAGTCGTGACTGAAATTGCCGGACTCTTCATGCGCTTTTCAGGTGTCACTGCTTCGCGCGGCGCGCGATTTGCGCATGGTGGCAAGAAAGGGAAAGAGAGCAATCACCATCACACAGGCACCTGCATAGCCGCAGGCCAGCCGGTGCGCGATGGACCCCGCGCTGCTGCCTTCCAACAGTCCGTTGGTCACCGCTCCGGCCGTTGAGGTCAGTAGACAACCGAACAGGCTAAAGGGGACGATGTCCGCGCCTCGACGCCATTTTGCGGCCAGCCACTTCAATCTCTGCTCCCCCCGGCATTTCCATCCAGCAGCTCAAGGCCGGTCATGTCGCACAAAGCGTGCAGGCTCAAACCTTCGACGATGTCGCTTGCGGTCATGCCGTAGGGTGTGCGGGTGAAGGTGGCCAAGTCCGTGTAGACGCGACCGACACAGGCCAAGCCCGTGAGCGGATAAGTGCATGCCTTGACTAGTTTGCTCTGCCCCGACCGGGTCAGCAGATCCATCATCACCCACGTTTGCCTAGCGCCCGTAGCAAGGTCCATGGCGCCCCCCACGGCAGGGATGTCCTCCGGATTGCCGGTGTGCCAGTTCGCAAGGTCGCCGAATTGGCTGACCTGAAATGCGCCCAGCACGCAAATGTCGAGATGGCCGCCGCGCATCATGGCAAAGCTGTCTGCGTGGTGGAAGTAAGAGCCTCCAGCTAGAAGTGTGACTGGTTGCTTGCCAGCGTTTATGAGGTCGTAGTCTTCCTCGCCCGATTCTGGGGCTGGTCCCATGCCCAGTATGCCGTTCTCGCTGTGCAGCACGATACCAGCGCCCTCCGGCAGGTAGTTGGCAATCAGCGTGGGCATGCCGATGCCCAGGTTCACATAGGAATTGTCCGGAATGTCGCGGGCGATTAGGGACGCCAGTTCAGCCTTGTCACGGCTTCGGTAGTTCATTGCCTCATGCCCCCTTGAATCCGCCGGCGCCGGTGGCCGCGCGCGGCACCTGCACCAGTGACTTGACGAAGATGCCAGGCGTGACCACGGTCTCCGGGTCCATGTCACCAGCCGCCAGCACCTCATGGACCGAGGCGACGGTGCGCCGGGCCGCCGTCGCCATGATGGGACCGAAGTTCCTGGCGGCTTTCCGGTAGGTGAGGTTGCCCCAGGCGTCGCCGCGTTCGGCCTTGATGAGCGCCAGGTCCGCGTGGATGGGCAACTCCAGCACGTACATCCTTCCCGCGATCTCGCGCGTCTCTTTGCCCTGCGCGAGCTTCGTGCCGTAGCCCACCGGCGTGAAGAAGCCGCCTATGCCGGCGCCTGCGGCGCGTATGCGTTCGACTAGATTGCCTTGCGGCACCAGCTCCAGCTCGATGCGGCGCTGCCGGTACAGCGCATCGAAGATTTGGCTGTCGGCTTGCCGCGGGAAGCTGCAGATTATCTTGCGCACGCGGCCGGCCTTGAGCAGCGCGGCCAAGCCGCTGTCACCATTGCCAGCGTTGTTATTGACAACCACTAATTCCCTAGCACCGGTGGCGATCAGTCCTCCTATCAGTTCATTGGGGATGCCGGCGGTGCCGAAACCGCCGACCATCACGACCGATGCGTCGGCTACGGGGCCGATCGCCTCGGCCACCGTACTTGCGATCTTGCCGGCCATCAAGTACCTTGGTGCCGATTCAGAAAGGCGACGGCGCGCGTAAACGCCGATTCCGCGGCGCGCGGCGAGTAGCCGAAGGAGCGAACCGAGTTGAAAAAGCCGTGCCCGGCTCCCGCATACAGATGCAGCTCGTTGGTCTCGCTGCTCGAGAGCGCGCTTGTAAGGACATCGAGCACTGGAGGCGGTATGTGCGCGTCGTCGTCGCCAACGTGGACCTGCGTGGGACACTTTAGCGTAATCAGTTGTTCTTGGTAGTCGTTAACACGCACCGGATAAAAGGACACGCTCGCGAGGATGCCGCCTTGGGCCGCCAACAGTAACGCGTATTTGCCTCCTAGGCAAAAACCTAATACGCTAATTTCTCCGTTGCAGCGTGGATCAGCCGCCAGTGCATTGATGGCAGCGCGGCTGTCCGCCAGCGCCACAGAGTCGTCCATCTTTTGCCAGATGGCGATCGCGCGTTCGCGGTCCGCTTCCGTGTAGCCCAGCTCAACGCGCGACTCTACTTGGCTGAATAGGTCGGGTGCCAGCACCGCGAACCCTGCCTGCGAGAACTGGTCTGCCGCCAGGCGCATCGCGCCGTTGATGCCGAAAATCTCAGGCAGCAGCACGATGCCGGGCCGGGCCTGACCAGGCTGCGCAGTGATGTAGCCATCCATGGGGCCGTGCGAGGTGTCGATGGAATAATTGAAATTAGTCATGTCTTGCGGGTGTAGAAATTGATCTTGTCGTGGTCGGGCTGTACGCCCAGGCCGATGCCGCCCGGTACCACAACCTCAAAGTCGCGGTATCGTGTGGGCTCAGTGGCCAGGTCATCGGCCAGCAGGAGCGGGCCGATGAGTTCGCAGTCCCAGTCTAGCGCCGGCAGCGCGCTGAACAGTTGCAGGGCGGCGGCCGTGCCTAGGGAACTTTCCAGCGCCATACCGCCATAGATGGGAATGCCGGCGGCCTCGGCCACCGCAGCAGCCTTGTAGGCGCGACGAATGCCGCCGCCCTTGCCGATCTTCACTCCGTACAGTCCGGTGGCGCCCGACTTGAAGGAGGCGTATGCATCGTGGAAATCCCACAAACCTTCATCGGCCACCACCGCCATCCGTAGGCGCAACGACAGCGCCGCCATGCCGTCACGGTTCCAGTGAGGCAGCGGCTGCTCGACCATGGCGATGCCTGCGTCTTCGAACTGCGGCAGGTAGCGCGCGCATGTCGCTATATCCCAAGCTTGGTTCAGGTCGACCGTCACAACCGCGTGCGCAGCGATATCATGGATCGCCCGCGCAGTACGCATGACTCTACGAGATTCAGTCTCAGGACCTTCGAACCCCATCTTGATCTTGAACGTCTTATGGCGGCGCTCCTGCAGCATGCGGGCCGCATCGTCGATGTCTGCGGCCGCGTCGCCCGAGACCAATGCCCACAGCACGGGCATGGAACCGCGCACCTGGCCGCCGTAAAGCGCGCTGACGGGAATCCCCAGCAGGCGCCCCACGGCGTCGTGCACGGCCACGTCTACGGCCGCCTTGGCGAAGTGGTTGCCGGCCGCCGCCCGGTCCATGGTCTTGAGCACCTGCTCATGGGCGAACACGTTTACACCCCGCAGCGCCGGCGCCAAGTAGCGGTCGATCACACACTTGATTGTTTCGCAGGATTCGCCGCCCCAGAAGGCGGTGCCTGCGGGCGTGCCACCTTCTCCGTGTGCGACTGCGCCGCCCGAAGTGCGCAGCGTCAGGAACACTAGCGACTGCTGAGCATGCGAGGCATTGGAGTGATTGTGGGTCTTTTTCAGCGGGACATCGACGATGCGTGTTTCGATGGCCTCAATAGTTTCGTTCTGCGGCACGCGAGAATTCATCACAGGTAGGTAGAGTGGTCTGGGCGCAGGCCTGACCATGCATTGGTCAGCAACCTGCGGATGAGGCCTGCGTCTAGAGGGCGAGGGTTGGCATAGGGCTTGGACATGACCAGATCGGTAACCTTGTCGATGTCTGATTCCCGCATGCCGATGTCGCGCAGCGCAACCGGCACATCACAGCTGCTGGCGATATCGTGGATGCGTCCAGCAATGCCACCGCCGCCCATGGCGCGCTTGATGACATCCACAGCATCGCGCACACTGGGCGCGTTGTAGGCGATTGCGTGCGGCAGCACGATGGTGTGCGTCTCGGCGTGTGGCAGGTTAAGCGCGCCGCCGAGCGTGTGACACAGTTTGTGATGCAAGCCCATGGAGGTGGACGCAAGGCACATGGCGCTCATCCAGGAGCCGTACAGTGCCTGACCGCGCACTTCAGGATCGGCCGCGCCTGTGCGCAGCGCCGGCAGGCTGCGATATAGAGCGGCGATACCGGCTTCAGCCATCTGGGCGACCACCGGGTTGGTGTCGCTGGCATAAAGCGCCTCCACGGCATGTGCCATGGCATTAATGCCGCTGGCGACCGACATGGCCAGTGGCAGCGAGTAAGTCAGTTCGACGTCGTAGATGACGGTTTCGGGCAGGACCCTGGGGCTGCGCTGCGTCGTTTTTATGCCGCTTTCGGTCTGCCCGAGTATGGGCGTCATCTCCGAGCCTGCGTAGGTGGTGGGAATTACCAGTTGGGGCAGGTCAGTATGCAGCGCGATGGCCTTGGACAGGCCGATGGCCGAACCGCCCCCAATTGCGACGATTCCGTCCACGCCCAGCCTAGCAACCTCCGTCAGCGCTTCCTGCGTGAGCTCGGTGGGCGTGTGCATGGCCGCGCGCGTGAAAGCGCCGGCGCAAGCGCCGCCCAGCTGCTCGCGCAGGAGTTGCGCGTGGGCGGCCTGGGGCGCGCTGGCAACAACCATCGCTCGGCGGCAACCCAGCTTGTCCAGCTCGCTGCCCAATTCCGAGATAGTCCCGCGGCCAAAGCGCACGCGCGACGGGAGGCTTTGGTAGGTGAAGTTCAGCATGGTTGCAGCTTTCAGGCCACCGAGCTCGCGTAGAGCGGGCTGTCGTCCGTCGGGATGTTGAACTGACCGTCGAACACAGCCTTGATCCAGGGCTGAATGGTGACAAAGGCACGCAGTCCCGCCTTGGTGAAGGGGTCGTTGTCTACGAAGGCACGAGCTTCCTCCATGCTGGCGACTGAGATCACATAGCTGCCGCCCTTGACAGCCTTGCCGTCGTCGGTAAATGTCGCGCCGGCAGCCAGCACTTGGGAGGAGCGCGCCTCCATGTATTTGCGGTGCTCAGACACCACGGCCTGGCGCCTGGCGGCGGTGCCAGGCAGATCTTGGAAAAAAATCGCTACGTACATTAGACAGTCTCCTTCTTCTTGCGTGTCTTGCTGAGGGTGGATGTTTCTGCGGGCACATTGCCCGCCGTCGTGGATTCGGGGATCGACTCGGCCAGCACCTTGAGCAGGGCGCGCAGCGCGCCCATTTCGACTTCTCCCATGCTCTGGGCCCATTCGGCCTCGATCGCCAAGCGATCTCTATCGCGCGCGACTGCATCTGCATGCCGCGGGCGGACAGGCGCACTAGCTTGGCCCGCCGGTCCGTCGCGCTCTGCGCGGCTTCCAGGTAGCCGGCTCCCAGCAGCGAATCGACCAAGAAGCCCATGCTTTGCTTGGCCATGCCAGCGCGCCGGGCCAGATCAGACACGGAGGCGCCGGCCAGCGGCAGGTGCCTGAACACAGCGCCATGCGCTTCACGAACGTCGGGATAGCTGACGGCCAGCGCCGTGTAGACGCGCGCTGCCAGTGCTTCGAACGGCGTGCGTAGCAAAGTGCCAAGCGTGCCGGCCAAGGCGCCCATGGTGGCATCTGGTTTGGCGGGCTTCCAGGGCGAATAGGTTTCGGTGGACTTTTTCATAATTTTCCGTGAATCAATATGGACATATTATCTGCCTAAAAGAAGTGATGTCAAGTTCATTATTCGGGTTATTACTGACGAAATACCAATTCACAAAGACAAAAAGACTGTCTAATATAGCCAGACATTCTGTCTAAAACTATGATCAAACTGCACACATGGACAACGCCCAACGGGCGAAAGGTATCGATCGCGCTGGAAGAGCTGGGGCTGGAGTACGAAGTCGTGCCGGTGGACCTGTCAAAGGACGAGCAGCTTTCACCCGCATTCCTGCAGCTCAATCCCAACAACAAGATTCCCGTGATCGAGGACAGTCAGGGCCCCGGCGGGCGGCCGCTGGTGCTGTTCGAGTCGGGCGCGATCCTGATCTACTTGGCGGAGAAGACTGGCAAGCTGCTCCCTGCCAGTGCCCAGGATCGCTACCTGGCACTGCAGTGGCTTATGTTCCAGATGGGTGGGGTCGGTCCCATGTTCGGCCAGACCCATCACTTCCGCCGCTTTGCATCGGGTGAAGCTTATCCTCTCAAGCGCTTCTCGAATGAGACGCATCGCCTCTACCGAGTGCTAGAGGGGCAGCTGCGGACCCACCGCTACCTGGCGGGCAGCGAATACGGCATTGCCGACATCGCCATCTATCCCTGGGTGGACCGCTTCGAACTGCACGACATCTCATGGGACAGTCTGCCCAGCGTTAAGCGCTGGTTCGACGAGGTGGGCGCACGGCCTGCCGTGCAGCGCGGCATGAGCATTCCCCACACCAGGAGGCCCGCATGAAAGTTCTCGGCCGGTTGAGTTCGCACAATGTGCAGAAGGTGATGTGGTGCGCAGCGGAACTCGGCATTGCCGTGGAGCGCACCGACGTAGGCGGCAAGTTTGGAGGCAACAAGGAAGACGCTTATCTGCGGCTCAATCCCAACGGCGTAGTGCCGACCCTGCTGGATGATGGCGTGGTTGTCTGGGAATCCAACACCATCCTGAGATATCTGTGCAATACGCATCCCACGAGCCTGTATCCCGCCGGTGCCGCGCAGAGATCTGAGGTCGAGCGCTGGATGGACTGGCAGCTGACAACCCTGGTGGCCGGCATGGTCCCGCTGTTCCAGTCGATCGTGCGCACACCTAAGGAGCAGCACCAGTCAGAGCTGATTGCGCGCCACCGGACCACGTCTGCGACCGCGATGCGGATCATTGAATCGGCTCTCGCGCAAAGGCAGTACCTGGCAGGCGATGAATTCACGCTGGCAGACATCTGCATTGGGCCTTCGGTGTACCGCTGGTTCGAGCTGCCTATCGAACGTGAGGACCTTCCTGCGCTCGCTCGCTGGTACGAGGCCGCCAGGGCCAGGCCGGCTTTCCGCGAACAAGTCATGGTGGGCCTCTCGTGAACTTGCGCCCAACTCACGTTCAACACTTCTGATCCCATCACATGAAAACTAATCGAATCCACCTGCTGCTGATCACCGCGTTCCTAGCCTCGGCGCAACTCGCAGCCGCGCAAACCTATCCGGACAAGCCGGTGCGCATCATCGTGCCCTTCGCCACGGGAACCGCCGGCGACACGATCTCGCGCCTGCTGGCCGACAGCATGTCCGGAAGCCTCAAGCAGCCTTTCATCGTGGAAAACCGCCCTGGCGCGGGCGGCAACGTCGGCAGTCAAGCAGCCGCGCGCAGCCCGGCCGACGGCTACACGATCCTAATGGCCGCAACACCCAACTTCGCGATCAACCAGACGCTATACAGCAAGGCGGCCGTGGGCTTCGATGCCGATGCAGACTTCAGGCCGCTGGGTTTGGCTATGTCCGCGCCCAATCTGATCGTGGCCAACAATGCGGTGCCATTCAAAGATTTCGCAGGCATGCTGGCCTACGCGCGAAAGAATCCTGGCCACCTGTCCTTCGGCTCCTACGCAGCCGGCAGCACCGGGCACCTAGCTGGCGCGATGATCAACGCGCAGGCGGGCATCGACCTGCTGCACATCGCCGCCAAGGATCCGCTGACTATGGTTGCCGGCGAACATATCCAGCTGGCGCTGGTCACCCCGACCGCCACGCTACCGCTGGTGCGCGCGGGACGTCTCAAGGCCCTAGCCGTGACCTCGACCAGGCGCCTGTCCAGCGCGCAGGACATCCCCACTGTCAGCGAGTCCGGCTTGACCGGCTTCGAGGCGACTGCTTGGTACGGCTATGTGGTGCCCAAGCGCACGCCCGATGCCATCGCACGCGTGCTGGAGACAGAGCTTGAGCGCGCGATCAATTCGCCCAGGGCCAAAGAGTTCGCCAGAACTTCGGGCAACGAGATCACATGGATGAACGCCGCCACCTTCGGCGCCTACGTCAAGCAGGAGCGTGCGAAGTGGGGCGACGCTGTACGCCGCTCAGGCGCGCAGCCCGACTAGGCTCCCATGCACACCCTTTACTACAGCCCGGGCGCCTGCTCGCTTGCATCGCACATCGCGCTGGCGGAATCGGGGCTGGCATACCGATTAACGGAAATCAACACCAAAAACGGTGACAACCGAACGCCCGACTACCTGCGCATCAATCGCTGGGGCAAGGTGCCCGCACTCCTGCTGGCCACGGGTGAAGTGATTACCGAGGGGCCCGCGATTCTGACGCACATCGCCGACTCCGCGCGTGGACGCGCACTGCTGCCGGAGCCGGGTACGGTGGCGCGCGCCAGGGCCATGGAATGGCTGGCCTTTTTGTCCAGCACTGTGCATCCGGCCTTTCGCAACATGTTCCGTGCTGAGCGCGTTGCCGGCGATTCGCCACAGGCTATAGATAGTGTGCGGGAGCATGGCATCGCCGCGCTCGGCGCAGCGCTGGAGGAGGCCGACCACCGTATCGGTGCATCGGACTTTTTGATCGGCGATGACTTCACCGTCTGTGACGGTTACCTCACTGTGTTCTACCTGTGGAGCCTGCGTGTGCCGCTGAAAGAACGGTTGCCTGCCGTCCCCAAATACGCTGCGGTCGCCCAGCAGGTTCTGTTGCGTCCTGCGGTCCAGGGCGTGTTGGCACTGGAGCGCATCAAGCCGTGACGAAGGATGTCTATGACTTTGACCTGTTCGTCATCGGAGCGGGCTCTGGCGGTGTCCGGGCCGCGCGCATGGCGGCGCAGCGCGGCGTGCGCGTGTGCGTGGCTGAAGCCGCTGCGCTAGGCGGCACATGCGTTAATGTCGGCTGCATCCCGAAGAAGCTTTATAGCTACGCTGCGCACTACGCCGATGCGTTCGAGGAGGCGCGTGGCTTTGGCTGGGTTACCGGCGCGCCGGTGCTGGACTGGGAGCGCCTGAAGGCTCGGCGCGCAGCTGAAGTCCTGCGTCTCAACGGCGTCTACCAGGGCCTGTTGGAAGGCGCGGGCGTGACGATCGTGCAGGGCTGGGCATCGCTGCTGGACGAGCACGCGGTCCAGGTGCAGACGCAGGGCGGTCGCCGCACCTTCACTGCACATCACATTCTTCTCGCCACGGGCGGCACACCCAGCGTGCCCGATATTCCCGGCAGCGAATACGCCGTCAGCTCCGACGCTATGTTTGATCTCGCGCGGTTCCCAAAACGCTTGGTGGTGGTGGGTGGCGGCTATATCGCCTGCGAGTTCGCTTCGATTTTCAACGGCTTGGGTGCGCGGGTGACGCAGCTGTGCCGCGGACCGCAGTTGCTGCGCGGCTTCGACGATGAGATCAGGGAGTTCATCGCGCAAGAAATGAGCAAGGCCGGCATAAATGTCCGGCGGGACACCCAGCTTAGCTCGATTTCCAGCACGACCGACGGGCTGGAGCTCACGCTTGCCGATGGAGGTAGGCTGCGGGCCGACACCGTGCTGTTCGCTACAGGCCGCGTGCCTAACGTCACCGGCTTGGGCCTGGAGGCACTTGGGGTCGCCCGGGGTAGGGACGGCGCGATCCTAGTCGATGAGGGCTACCGCAGCAGCCTTCACTCGGTGTACGCCCTGGGCGACGTAACCGCGCGGGTGCAACTTACACCCGTGGCGCTGGGCGAAGCGATGGTGCTGGTGGACCGGCTCTTCGGACCGGCACAACGCTTCATGAGCTACGACTATATTCCCACCGCTGTGTTTACGCATCCGAATATCGGAACTGTGGGGTTTGGCGAGGCGCAGGCGCGCGAGAAATTTGGCAGGGTCACGGTGTACCGGGGGTCCGGTGAGAGAATGTTCGAAAACGTACGCTAAGGGATCAGAGCGATTGCAGGGTGTGGAGCAGTTGGTATGAGGCCCGTTTGATTGCGCCATCGTAGCGGCCGAACGCGAACGCTGTCGCTTTCGCCTGTCTTTGGATCATGTCGGGATGCCGTTCGAAGGCTCGATCTACTGCAGCAAGCACATCGTCAGCACCTGATGCGACCTCTCCCAGATGCCAACCAGCGTACCTTGGATCGTCCTGCCAGTTAGCGCCATGCGCATTCACGAAAGCGACGGGCCGCGGCTTAGCGAGGAATTCGTAAAGCTGGCTCGACATGTCGCCCAGATAGATGTCGGCGGCCCGCGCATAGCTCATGTCGAACAGCTTGGGAGAATCCAGATCGACCGCGATGTGCTCTGGCACGGCAAGTTCCAGCCACCGCGCTCGCGCGATCGGATCGAGGTTTTCGAACGCGCGGACATGAGGGGCGAAGACCAAGTTGTACCGCTCCTGTTCGCGGAAACGGGCGATGACATCGCGAGCGATGCCGATCGATGATAGCGCGGGATCGAAATGGGTGTTGTAGAAGACGGTCGGGCGATCGTTGTCGAACAATCGCGGTCTGGCGGGCAAAGCCTGCAGGTAATCCATCTTTACATAGCTGACGGCCGAAAGCTTCTTATGGCCGAGGCCTTGCGCGACGGCCCGCTCGATGTCTTTCTGTCCGGGGACAAAAATGGCATCGAAGGCCCTCAGCTTCGCTTCGGAAGATGGCGCACGGTCGCCGGCACCGTGGCGGAAATGTACCAGCGGACGCTTCCATCCGAGCCATCGCAACGCCGCAGAGGTGCGCTCGGGAACGATGATGGCCTGGGTCTTGCGGGCCTGCCATCGGATCCGCGCCAGCAGGGGCCCCTTCGCCGCCGAGCGGCTGCCCGTTATGCGCGCTGCAATCCTGCCCGCCCAAGGCCAGGCGATCTGCGTCACGGTCATCGTGCTGGCTCTCATCGCCGCAGCCACTGCGCGCAAGGCGGCGGCGGTGCGGTCGTCGGCGCAGATGCAGCGGACCGTGATATCCGGATGGCTCAGGCTAAGTTCTGCGGCGACCGGCGCGAGATGCAGGACCTGATGCTCCCCTCCGATGAATACGAACGTGAGATTGTTCAAATTCGTCATGCCTTGATCGATGGGCGCGCTTTTCGAGCGAGAAGCTTCTGTCCGTCCGTCCTGATCTCTCCGTTCGGCGTAACATGCCGGTAGAGCGTCTGACGCGTGATGCCCAGCTCGGCGCACAGCTCGGCGACCTTGGTTTCGGGTTTGCCCATAGCCGCCTGGGCAAGCCGCAGTTTGGCGGGCGTCATCTTGAACGGGCGACCGCCATGTCGGCCGCGCGCACGTGCCGATTCCAGACCGGCGCGGGTGCGCTCGACGATCAACTCGCGCTCAAACTCGGCGAGGCCGGCAAAAATCGCAAAGATCAACCGACCGTTGGCGGTGGTGGTGTCGATCGACGCGCCTTCGCCGGCCAGCACCTTGAGGCCGATGCCACGCTTGGTCAGGTCGCCGACTGTGTTAACGAGGTGGCGCAGGTCGCGACCGAGGCGGTCGAGCTTCCATATGACCAGCGTGTCATCACGGCGCAGTGCCTTCAGGCAGGCATCCAGCCCCGGCCGCTTGTCGAGCCGGCCCGACGCGGCATCCTCATAGATATGCTCGGGATCGACGCCGGCCGCGACCAGCGCGTCGTGCTGAAGGTCGTGAACCTGGCTGCCATCCGCCTTGGACACTCGCGCGTAACCGAGCTGCGTTGTCACATATACGTCCGTCTGCGTGACGGAGCGGCATTGCCCGTCGATCAATCTGCATAATGTCACATAACCCGTCTCCTCGTCTATGCTCCATGAACAGGGCCACATCCCTGTTGCGTGACAAACAGGAAGCCGATGCCGTCCAGAACAATATTATCGCCTGCGCAGCGCGCTGTGATCTTCGATCCGCCTTCTGACAGCGCGACGATCGAGCGGCTCTTCACTCTCGGCCCCGATGACCTCGCGCAGGTAGCGCGTCGTCGGCGCAGAGCGAACCGGCTCGGCTATGCCGTGCAGCTCTGCTACCTGCGTCATCCGGGGCGTGCGCTGCTGCCGAGTGAAGCAGTGCCCGCCCTCATGCTGTCGCTGCTCGCCGACCAGATCGGTTGCCGGATCGACGACTTCGCCGACTATTCTGCCCGTGCGACGACGCTGCGCGAGCATCGCGCCGAGATCGAAGCGTATCTTGGTCTGCGCGCCTTTGACCGGATCGACGTACGATCGACGCTGGCACTGGGATCAGAGATCGCCACCTCGACCGATCGGGGCGAGGCGATCGTCGCCGGCATGGTCAATCGCCTGCGGCTCGACCGGATTGTTCTGCCTGCGGCATCGACGCTGGAACGGCTCGCCCTCATCGTGCGGGCCCATGCACGCAAGGCCGCCCATGCCGGACTGATCCGCGATTGCTCGGCCGATCAGGAAGCGGCACTCGAACGCCTGATCGCATCCGATGACAATGGTCGCACCCGTCTGGGATGGCTACGCGAATGGCCGGAAGCGCCATCGGCGTCGAACCTGAAGGGGATCGTCGAACGGCTCGACGCGGTGCGCGGCATCGGGATCGCAACCGATCGGGCACGACGTATCCATGCCGCCCGCTATGCCGTCATCGCCCGGACCGCCGGCATCGTCACTGCGCAACACCTCCGGCGTCTCGAACGCCCGCGCCGACTCGCGATGCTGGTCGCCTCCATGATCGAGATGGAGGCGGCGCTGACCGATGCCGCCTTGGTCATGGTCGAGAAGATGGTGGGGGCGCTGTTCCGCCGCGCCGACCGTACCCGGTCCGACCGGCTGCTCGGGCAGGCACGGATGCTGAAAGACACGGCGCGCTTTCATGTCCGGCTCGGCCGCTTGCTGGTCGATGCACGCGCGAGCGGACGCGACGCCTTTCGCACGATCGATGACCGGGTGGGCTGGGATCAGCTCGAACGCAGCATCCGCTTCGCCGAGGATCTGACGCGTGCGGCCGATGACGGTCTGGAGGAAGTGGTCGAACGCTACCCTGCCGTGCGGCGGTTCGCCCCGACCTTCCTCGCCGCCTTCACCTTCCGGACCGCGAGATCGGGCGATCCGCTGCTCGGCGCGATCGAGGCGCTGCGAACGATGTACCGCGACGGCCGATCGGTCCTGCCGAAGCGTGTGCCGACCAGCTTCATCAAGCCACGCTGGCACAAGGTCGTGCAGCCGGCCGAAGGGACAATCGACCGCCGCGCCTATGAGATCGCGGTGATCGTCCACCTGCGCGAACGGCTCGGATCAGGCAGCATCTGGGTAGATGGCAGCCGCGCCTATCGCACGCTGGACGATTACCTGCTGCCGGTGCCCGCCTTTGAGACGATGCGCACCGATAGCGATCTGCGCCTCGCCGTGCCGTCCCGTTTTCTCAATGGTATGAGGAACGGCGCGCGATGCTGACCCAGCGCATGACCGAGGTGGAGCGCGCAGCCGCGGCCGGCGAACTGGTCGACGTAACGATCGAGCGCGGGCAGTTGTTGATCTCGCCGATCCGGCGATCTCCGTCCGACGATGCCGAGGCGCTGAAGGCCCGGCTCTACGCGATGCTGCCGCGTGTCCGCATTACGGACCTGCTGGTTGAGGTCGCCGCGTGGTCGGGCTTTGCCGACCGTTTCGTTCATGCCCGCAGTGGCGAGCCGGCCTCTGACCAGTCCGCGCTGATGGGGTCGATCCTCGCCGATGCGACCAATCTCGGCCTCGGGCGCATGGCGGAAAGCTCGCGTGGGCTGACATTGTCACGCCTGCGCTGGACTGCGGAATGGCATGTGCGCGATGAAACGTACCTGTCGGCGCTGGCGGCGATCGTAGACTGCCACACCGCGCATCCGCTCGCCCAGGTCTGGGGACCGGGCGACACATCGTCCTCGGACGGGCAGTTCTTCCGCGCCGGCGGTCAGGGCGAGGCGCGCGCCGATCGCAACGCCCGCTACGGCAGCGAACCCGGCGTGCTGTTCTACACCCACGTCACCGACCGCTTCACGCCGTTCCATACCAAGGTCATAGCCGCCAATGCTGGCGAGGCCGCGCATGTCCTCGACGGCCTGCTCGATCATGAGAGTGAACTGGTGATCCGCGAACATGCGACCGATACCGCCGGGGCGGTCGATCATGTCTTCGGCTTGTGCCATCTGCTCGGCTTCCGCTTCGCACCGCGTATTCGCGACCTCAACGAACGCCGCCTGTATAGCCTGTCGTCGCTCGATCCTTGGCCGACGCTGCGCCAACTTGTCGCGGGCCCGGTCAACGTTCGCGCGATCGAAGAGGATTGGGACGAGACGCTGCGGCTCGCCGCCTCGATCCGCGCCGGCACCGTCAGTGCCTCGGTCATGCTGCGCAAGCTGGCGGGTTTCCCGCGTCAAAACCCCGTCGCCCGCGCGCTGCGTGAGATCGGGCGGATTGAGCGCACACTGTTCATGCTCGACTGGTTCGACGATCCCGAACAGCGGCGTCGCACCGGCAGCATCCTCAACAAGGGTGAGGCCCGCAACGCGCTCGCCCGCGCCATCTTCTTCAACCGCCTCGGCGAACTGCGCGACCGCACCTTCGAGAACCAGCGCCATCGTGCCTCTGGCCTGACCCTGCTCACCGCGGCCGTCACGCTCTGGAACACCGTCTATCTCGACCGCGCCGTCCGGCATTTGCGCGCCAGCGGTGTCGAGGTGCTGGACGAACTGCTTGCCCATGTCGCGCCATTGGGCTGGGAGCATATCGGCCTCACTGGCGACTATCTGTGGAGCGAGATGGACAAGCCCCGCGAGCGGTTCAGGCCGCTCCGCCTCCATCGGAACGGTCGGGATGCTTAGCGTACGTTTTCGAACATTCTCTCACCGGCCCCCTATTGAGGCCCGCCTGGGTGCGCCGGCGCAGGTCAATGTCGCGCAGCCAGTCGAGCATGAAGATCGAGCGTTCGAGGCGGCCAAGCTCGCGCAACGCGAGGGCCAGTCCATTTTGTCGGGGATAGGCGGACAGCCGGCGGAGCATCGCCGAAGCGGTGACGGTGCCGGTGCGGATCGATGTGGCGAACCGCAGCAGTTCGTCCCAATGCGCGGCGACATGACCCAATGCGATCGGCTCGGCCGTCATGCCAGTGAGCAGCTGGCCAGATTCCTGGCCAGGCAGGAGGTGCAAGCGACGCTCCCTGATATCGCGGAGGCGCGGCGCGAAGCGGTAGCCGAAGAAAGGCATGAGGCCGAACACATGGTCCGATGCCCCGCCTGTATCGGTGTAGTGCTCCTCAATCGTCAGGCCGGTCTGATGATACAGCAAGCCATCCAGCACATAAGGCGCTTCGCCGGCAGTCGCCGCGATCACCCTGCTCGCGAAGGGATCATATCGATCCGAGACATGGGTGTAGAAGGCGACGCCCGGTTCGTTGCCGCTGCGTGCGTTGATGTCGCCGATCGCGGCCCCACGACCGCCAGCGTGAAATTGCTGTCCGTCGCTCGACGAAGTGGTGCCGTCTCCCCACAGCGCGGCGAGTGGCATGGCGCGATGGGCGTCGATCAGCCTTCCCAGCGCTTCGCCATAAGCGGCCTCGCTAGAGCGTTTTCCAAGCAGATGGAATCATCTGCTGAATCGGAAAACGCGACAAAACAAAAACTTAGAGCAGTCGAGCCGATGCAATCGGATCGGAATCTGCTCTAATATGCCAGTCGTGAAGATGGGCGAGCTGACGCAGACTTGCGCCCCGGCAGGTTTCCGCCATCCGCGTGAGGCCGAGATTGATGCCGTCGGCGAGGATGACGGTAAGCAGGGCATTGCGATCGTCGGCTTCCCTACCCGAACGCCGGTGGATGAAGCATTCGCTGAACCCGGTCCAGGCATCGACCTCAAGCAGAAGATCGGTGATCTTCACGCGCGGCAGTCGATCATAGGCGGCGCGACGGGCAATCTCGGTGGCGGGCGGCGTTGCCGCCTTCAGCGGCGAGATGATGAGGCCGTTTTCGTCAAGCCTCACCTGGGGCAGCTCGCCCTGACGCGCGAGGATCGTCACCTGTTCGATCGCCGTGTCGAGCCTGGTGCGCCTTTCCTCGATATGGCGCTCGAAATCCGTTTCGATGGCTAGCGGCAAAGGCCCCTTCTCGTGAAGCGCCGCAAAGGTCGCCGGCGGGATGAGATAGCTGTCGAAATCGCGAAACTGCCGGCTTCCCGCGACCCAAATGTCTCCCGCTCGCAGCCGTTCACGTAGCTGCGACAGGGCGCATAGTTCATAGGCGGCACGATCGACGATGCCATCGCGCAGGACGAACGGCCGCCATGCGGACGGCACAAAGCGCAGCGGCACGCGATCAGGCAAGCGCCTTTTGCCGGTCTGGTAGAGCTCCGCGATGATGGCCAGCGCTGACAGGAGCCCCTGCACCGCACCGGCGCCGCGAAATTCAAAGGTGTTGAGAAAGGCACCGGCAAAGAGCTTCACAGTGCGATGCCGCTCGATCAATTCGGCCGTGCGATCGACGGTTTCCGGTCGCCCGAGCACTTCGGCCTGCTCGACGGCCACGGCGAAGCGCTGCCAGTCCAGCGCCTCGATCTGCGCCAGAAAATCCACGCCCTTGGTGCGCGCGTCGATGAGGAGCCGGCAAGATCCCGTGAGCGTCCGGAGATGGCCTTGCAGCTCGCGCACCGTCTTTAGGGCTTTGTCGCGAGTCCGGTTCTCGGCGCGGCGCGCCATGCTCCCCAACAGCTTGTCGAACATCGTCAGGGCCGCGTCGGTCAGGCTTTCCTCAAGGCGGATGCCGGTTGCCGCCAGTGTTGCATGTCTCCGTAGGGCATTGAGTTCGCCAAGGTGCTGGGGCGTGATGCGGCTGCCTTCGTCCGCCAGCCTGTCAAAAGTCAAAGCCGGGATCATGTCGGCACGGGCGCGATCGAGGCCCAGCGCGCGGACATAGGCGAGCCGTTCGATCAGGCGCAGGATGGTGCGCGCTGCCGGCGACTGTGGCGCATTGCGTAGCCAGGATAGCCATGTGGTGGCCTGCCCCGACCGTCGCGCCAGCAAATCGTCCAGGCCCTGTAGTGTGTCGGGCAGCAGGCCATTTGTGAGCACTTCATAGGTAAGCTGTTCAGCTTGCTGGCGAGCCCGTCGCAGTACCGCTTCGAGAATCGACTGTGGACCGGCGTGCAAAAGGGACCCCGTTAGCGGGGTGATCGGCGTCTAAATGGGACCCCTCATTCTGGTGGTGTAGTTGACTGCCTGGTTTTCCAGGTGGTGAGATCGGGATGTTGGTGGTGGAGACGGTTGTTCGGATTCGGCGGGAGCACGCGAGCGGGAAGGCGATCAAGGCGATTGCGCGGGATCTGCGGCTGTCTCGCAAGGTAGTGCGCAAGGCGATCCGGGCGCCGGAAGGCGCGTTCGATTATCGCCGCACGGTTCAGCCGCTGCCCCGGCTTGGTCCGTTCCAGGAGCGGCTTGATACGCTGCTGGCGGAGAACGAGGTCCGGCACCGGCGTGATCGGCTGCGCATGACCCGGATCCATGATCTGCTGTGCCGTGAGGGGTTCGAGGGATCCTACGACGCGGTCCGGCGCTACGCCCGGCGCTGGACGGAAGCGAGGCGCAAGGATGCGGGTGATGGGGCGCCCGCGTTCATCCCGCTCATGTTCAAGCCCGGCGAGGCCTACCAGTTCGACTGGAGCCACGAGGATGTGGAGATCGCGGGCAAGCCGATGCGAGTGAAGGTGGCGCAGATGCGGCTGTGTGCGTCGCGGGCTGTCTACGTCCGGGCCTATCCGCGCGAGACGCAGGAGATGGTGTTCGACGCCCATGCCCGGGGCTTTGCCTTTTTTGGCGGCGTTCCCCTGCGCGGCATCTACGATAACATGAAGACCGCGGTCACCACCGTGTTCGTCGGCAAGGAGCGCGTGTTCAACCGCCGCTTTCTGGTCATGGCCGATCATTACATGGTCGAGCCGACCGCTTGCTCGCCGGCGGCGGGATGGGAGAAGGGTCAGGTCGAACACCAAGTCCAGACGATCCGGGGCCGGTTCTTCCAGCCTCGCCTGCGCTTTGCCAGCATCGAGGAGCTCAACGGGTGGCTGGAGGCCGAGTGCCTGCGCTGGGCCGCAACGCACGCGCATCCCGAGCAGAAGGAGCTGACCGTTGCCGAGGCGCTGGCTCTCGAACGGCCAGCCCTGCAGCCGATGCTGGCGCCCTTCGACGGCTTCCACGAGACCGCCCATGCCGTGACCGGCACGTGCCTGATCAGCTTCGACCGCAACCGCTACTCGGTCATGGCCAAGGCTGCGCGGCGGGCCGTCCAGGTCCGCGCCTATGCCGACCGCATTGTCGTGCGCCTCGGCGACGAGGTCATCGCCGAACATGCCCGGCACTTCGGCCGTGACCGGACGATCTATGATCCCTGGCATTACCTGCCCGTTCTGGCGAACAAGCCCGGCGCTTTGCGGAACGGCGCGCCCTTCCAGGGGTGGGACCTGCCACCGGCACTAACGCGGTTGCGGCGCAAGCTGGGCGGCGGTGATGAAGCCGACCGCCGCTTTGTGCGCGTGCTGGCAGCCGTAATGACCGATGGTCTGGAAGCGGTCGAGGCCGCGATCCGGGAGGCGCTCGATAACGGGGCCGTCAGCGACGAGGTGATCCTCAACATCCTGGCCCGATACCGGGACCCGCCATCCGAGCGCCCTTTGGACGTGGTCGTTGATCTCAAGCTCAGCCACCCGCCGGTTGCGGACTGTGCGCGCTATGACACAGTGCGAGGCCTCCATGCAACGGCATGAGATGATCGAGGCGATGCGAGCGCTCGGGCTCAAGGGCATGGCAGGGGCCTTCGACGAGGCGGTCACCACCGGGTTGCAGCGCAAGCGCACGACCAACGAGATCCTGACCGACCTGCTGCGGGCAGAAGCGGCGCATCGTCATGCCGCCTCGATCCGCTATCGCATGACCGCGGCCAAGCTGCCTGTAATCAAGGACCTCGATGCCTTCGTGTTCGAGGGCACCCCTATCAACGAAGGGCTGGTGCGTTCCCTGCACGCAGGTTCGTTCCTGCCCGGTCGCCGCAACATCGTGCTCATCGGCGGCACAGGGACGGGCAAGACCCATCTGGCCACCGCAGTCACCGCCAGCGTCGTGCGTGCCGGTGCCCGTGGGCGCTACTTCAACACGGTCGATCTCGTCACCCGGCTCGAGGAAGAGGCGCGCATCGGCAAAGCCGGATCCATCGCCGCCCAGCTCAGCCGGCTTGATCTCGTGGTGCTCGATGAACTGGGTTATCTGCCGTTCGCCCGATCCGGCGGGCAGCTCTTGTTCCACCTGATCAGCAAGCTCTACGAGCAGACCTCGGTCATCATCACCACCAACCTCGCCTTCGGCGAGTGGCCCACCGTGTTCGGCGACCCGAAGATGACCACCGCGCTGCTCGACCGCATCACCCACCATTGCGACATCGTCGAGACCGGCAACGACAGCTGGCGCTTCAAAAACCGCAGCTGACCCAATCAGAAAAACGCCTTCGCGCTGCTGACGCCTCCGGTCGGGCTACGCCCTCCCTACGCCGCCAGCAGCGCGAAACCCGCGCCCAACATCGATCGATCTATGCAACGCTAACGGGGTCCCTTTTGCGCGCCGATAGGGGGGCCCGATTGAACGCCGATTGACACGAAGGACACCAGAAGCCGCGCGAAGCCCTCCGGGACGCCGGCCGCCTTGATGCCCTCCAGTAACTGCTCGTCGGTGAGGTTGACGACCGGAATCTGCTTGCCTGCGACCTCGCCCGCCAATGCGGCGACATCGGTGGTCGTCAGCGCCTCGGGGCCGGTCAACTGATAGGTGATGCTCTCCGTAGAACCGGACGCCAGCGAGGCGGCAATAGCGCGAGCGACGTCCTCTCGCGCAATATGAGAGGTCCGGCCTTCGCCTGCCGATGTGTAGAGCGTCCCCATCTTGATCGCCTGCGGCAAAGTCATCAGGAGATTCTCCTGATACCAGCCATTACGGAAAATCGTGTAGGGACGACCCGTTTCCTTGATCGCTTGCTCGGTGCCATAATGATCGGGCGCGAAGAGCACCGGATTACCCGGTTCGGGCGCCAGCATCGAGGTGTAGGCAATATGCGCACCTGCTGTGGCTGCGGCCGAAACGGCTGCAAGATGCTGACGCAACCTCTTGCCCGGCTCGCCGACAGCATCCGTGGAGATGATGAGAATGCGATCGGCACCGTCGAAGGCTTGGCCCAGCGACGCTGCGTCGTCGAAGTCTCCGATCCTCGCCTGGACACCCCTTGCGCTGAGGTCAGACAACTTGCCTGGATCACGGCTCAGCAGGATCAGGCTCTCAGGCGCCACACCTTGGGTCTCCAGGAGATGGTGAACCACGCGCTGGCCGAGCTGGCCGGTTGCGCCGGTGACGAGGATCGTTTCACTCATGAAGGGATATTCCTGCTGCTAGATTAGGTCTCTTATTGAGACTATGATGTTAAACTGAGTTCAACTCCTGTAAAGAAGGCAGTTTTATGGAAGCTGGTTACGCGAAGGGAACCACCGGCATCGCGGTGTTCAATGTTGACGGGGGCATGAAGCTCGACGAGATACGTCGCGCGCATGGCGGCAACCTGGATAATTGCCCGGTACGGGACGTCCTGGCCAATCTGAGCGGCAAATGGTCTTCGCTCCTGCTGATCGTGCTTGCGGAACGCCCGCGCCGTTTCAGCGAGATCCGCCGACTTGTGTTCGACATTTCGCAACGCATGCTGACGCAGACCCTGCGTGAATTGCAGAGGGATGGCTACGTTCACAGGCTGGTCGTCCCCAGCACGCCGCCCAAGGTGGAATATAGCCTGACCCCTTTGGGCCACTCGATGTTCCAACCCTTGCTGGCCCTTATCGAATGGGCTGACCAGAACCACATGGCTGTGCGTGAGGCTCGAGACCGGTTCGACGCGATAGCTGAATAGCCGGAATGCGACATGCGGGATTCACGCCTCGTTCTATGTATGATAATGTCCTTTATCACACACTCATGGCGATCCGATGGAGCCGTTTAAACGGTCCCGAGATCCACCGCCGAAAGGGAGCGATATGGACCAGGACGAGGACACGGCTTTCGCCGACAACTATGCCGAGCGCGACCAGGCCAAGGCGCTGCGCGAGCAGGCCCGCGCGGGCGGCTTGCGCTTCGAGGCGTATCTTACCGGCGATCAGGCCGACTGGCTGTTGGAGCGGATCGAGCGCGGCATGTTCGCCGATCCTTCCGAGGCGGTGTTCGCGATCGTCAAGAACTTCATCGACATGGAGCCGCACCACGATTTACGCGACGAGCTGCTACGCCGGATATTGGACGGGTCGATAAAGCGCGGCCTTGAGGACGCGGAGGCTGGCCGCGTCCGCGACGCCGACGAGGTGTTCGACGAGCTGCGCCGCAAGATGGCCGCGCCGCGTCCCGCGCCGGCGCGATGGGAGAAGATCGCGCGATGAACCAGCTCGCCCCCCTCCCCGCGCCCGCGCCCGCGCTGGCGTTGCCGGCGCTGATCGCGGCGGCCGACGAGCGCGCGCAGCTTCGATTCCTTGAGTTCTTCGCCGTCACCATCCGCAATCCGCATACACGCCGCGCCTATGCGCGGGCGGCCGGCGACTTCCTGGCCTGGTGCGAGGCGCGCGGCGTCGCCTCGCTCGCCCAGGTGCAGCCGCTTCATGTCGCGGCCTGGGTCGAGGCGCTGGGGCGCGAGCTGGCCGCCCCCAGCGTCAAGCAGCAGCTCGCCGGCGTGCGCCACCTGTTCGACTGGCTGGTGACGGGTCATGCCGTGCCGGCGAACCCGGCCGGATCGGTGCGCGGGCCGGCGCATAGCCAGCGGCGCGGCAAGACGCCGGTACTGGCCCCCGACGAGGCGCGGCGGTTGCTCGACAGCATCGACGTGACCACCCATGCGGGCCTGCGCGACCGCGCGCTGATCGGTCTCATGGTCTATAGCTTCGCGCGGATCGGCGCGGCGCTGGCGATGCGGGTCGAGGACGTGTTCATGCAGAATCGGCGGCTATGGGTCCGCCTGCATGAGAAAGGCGGCAAGCGCCATGAAATGCCCTGCCACCACAATCTAGAGGATTATCTAACCGCCTATATCGACGGTTGCGAGCTGCGCGAGGACCGCAAGGGGCCGCTATTCCGCACGATCGCGCGCAGCACTAAGCGACTAAGCGATACCCCCCTGCCCCAAGCCAACGCCTTCGCGATGGTGCGCCGGCGCGCGGCGGCGGCCGGGATCGGGACGGCGATCGGCAACCACAGTTTCCGCGCGACCGGGATCACCACCTATTTGAAGAATGGCGGCACGTTGGAGACGGCCGCGACGATGGCGAACCATAGCTCGACGCGCACCACCCAGCTCTATGACCGCCGCCCCGATGACGTGACGCTGGACGAGGTGGAGCGCGTGTTGATCTAGGCGGCGAGCGCGGGCGCGCAGGTCCAGCGGTCGCCCTGCCAATGAAACCCTACCCGCTGCGCGTTGCCGATCGCGGGCGGCTCGCCCTTGCGCCAGAAAGCGCGCATCTTGGCCCGATCGTCCAGATGGGCGTCGGCGACGATCGCGCGCGCGGCCTGGATGAACTGCCCATGCCCGAACACATAGGCCAGCGATCCCGCAGGCATGGCGGCGAGGCGCGTTAGCGCCGCCTCGCAGCGCCGTAACAGGGTGCTGAAACTCTCCGCCCCTTCCCCGTCGCAGTAGTCAGGATCGGCCTCGCGCCAATAGCGTTCTAGGTGCGGCATCCGTTCGGCGCTGCGCGTGCCGTTCCAGCGCGCAGGTTGCAAATAGGTGAACTCTTCGATCGGCCACACTTCCACCGGCACGCCTGGAAAGCGCGCGATCGTCGGCGCGGCCGTCTGCCGGGTGCGGGTATAGGGCGAGGTGACGATGAGCGCGGGCGCTTGCGTCCAGCTCGCCGCGACCGCGCGCGCCTGTTCGTGGCCGCGCTCCGTCAGCGCGATCGTCGCGAGATCGTGGCAGGGCACGCCGGCGTTGCCGGTGTTTTCGCCGTGGCGGATGAAGATCGCTCTCATGTCCGGTTAGGCGGCCCGGTATAGCCCATTGCTGGCTTCCCAGCCCCGGCACGCCAGCAAGATTGGTTTCGGCACCTTCTTTTCGCCGTTGGAGTAGTAGGCGACCATGCGGCGCGAGACGCCAAGCGCATCGGCCGCCTTCGACAGCGACAGCGCATGGCGCAGCCGCCATTCGAGGAAGGCGCGCACATCGCCATGCCCGGTTGCCGACAGCGTTTCGAGCCACAGCATGTCCGCGCCCAGCTCCGCACCCGAAGGCCAGGCCAGGCTATGACCCCAATCGCCCACTTCGACCTTGGCGAACTCGCCCGGATCGCGCAGCGCGGCAAAGGCGCGATCGGCGAGGACCGCGCCAAGATCGAGATCAGCCGCCGTCCCTTCCGACCAGGACAGATGCAGCGATGACGGCCCGGTCGCGCGCACGGCGGTAATGGTGCGGGCCTTGTCGGTGATGTTCATCCGTTCAACTCCTGCCACGTCTGCATGAGCAAAGCCTGATTAGGCCGCGCCCATTCCAATGCGTCCTTCAAGACCGCCGCCGACACGGTGCCCACGATCACGTCAAACGATGCAATCGCCACCGAGCAGCGGAAATCCGGGCCTTCGATGTGGAAATGCGGCACGCCATGATCGCGGCCATAGACGGCAATTTTCCAGCGGGGACCGCGAAACATCGTGACCATGCTTCAATGTAGTGCAAAGGTTGCACTAGTGCAAGGCTGATAGCCAAAATGATCTAAGCGCCTGGCGCTGGCACCGTGGCCCTACTCGTTGCGCTCCCCAAGCCCGCAAGCGGTCCTGGCCCAAGGTTCCGGCCCACATGGCGGGCGAGATCGCGTGCGCGGATCTCGCGGCACCCTCGCCGATTACCGGCGATGTAGGCGATCGGGCGTCCAGCCTTCAATTCGTCGCCGGGTTCCGGCGGCCGATCAGGCACCTTGTCGAGAATGCGGTCGAGATCACCCACCGCACGACCTTTGGAGCGCCGCGCGAAAAACTCGGCCGCCGTTTCGGGTCGATCAATCGTCATCATGGAGATCAGACATAAGCGCCTCAACGCTGGTGAAGCGCACGCCCTTGCCAGCTTCCAGTTCTTCGATCGCATCGCGCGTAGCAGCGCGGCCCATCAACTCGGCCTCCAACTTCGCCTTATGGGCCTCATTACGCGCGCGGCGCTCGGGACTCCAATCTTTCATAAGATCGGAAAAGGGGCGATGGCCGGCCATCTATCAATCCTTCTAGGTGAGAATCTGGATGCCGCGCCGCTTCACCAGCGTCAGCAAGGCGAGCGCCGCGCCAGTCGGCCGCATCGTGCCGGCCTCCCAGCGCTGGACCGTGCGCTTGTGCGCCCACAGCAAGCGCGCAAACCCGGCCTGGCTCAAACCGCTCTCCTGGCGCACCGCCGGATTTCGGCCGCCTCCATCGGTGGATAAAGGATTTCGCCGTTTCGATCAGTCCCCGTCATGGTCGTTCATCCCGGCCATGCCGGCTGCTGCGCCGGCTTCGGCGATGGCGTCGTTGATTTCCTCGATCGTGAACCGCGCGCCGTTGCCCTTCACTATCCCGCGCAGGTCATCCCACGAGCTTTTGCGCGGTGCCGGCGGCGCGATGCCCGCCGCCGTCGCGGCGGTCATCAGGTCATCCAGCGAGAATCTGTTAAACTTCCCGCGCAGGAGGTCGTTGAGGCGGGGCGGCGTCAGCCCGAGCCGCTTGGCGGCCTCGCCCAGCGGCACGTCCCACGACTTCACCCGCGCGGTGATGCCCCGCATCAGGTCCGCGCGCGTCCTCAACTCCGTCGCCTCCTCCGGCGTGTCGGCGATTGCGTCAAAGACGCAGGCGAAGGTTTCGACCTTCATGTCGTCGGCGTTCATTGCCCTGCCTTCCAAACGTTCGGCCGTCGAGCCGATTACTCGAACAGTTCCGAATGGGTTCCCGCGCGCACGAAGTTCACCAGATTGCCCTCAATCGTGTAGATCAGCAGGAAATCGCCGCCGATATGGCACTCGCGATGATCGCTCCAATCGCCCTTGAGGGCGTGGTCCAGCCATTCCGGGCCAAGCGGCGCATCGTTGGCGATGAGCAGCATCATCGCTTCCTTGAGCTGGTTCATGTTGTAGCGGCCGCTGCGCGACAGCCGCTCCCAATCCTTGACGAACCGCTTTTCGTAGGATGCCTCTCTTGGGAACGAAGCCCGCTTACTGCTGGCGGGCTTCTTGGTCGAGGGCATCGAACAGTTCCTTGGGATCGGTGAAGCGCGCACGACGCGCCTTCATGGTCGCGCGGGACGATTCGATCGCGGCGCGCGTCTCGGCGTTGGGCACCTTCAGCTCGAACGGCAAGGCATGGTCCTTGGCGACCCGCGTAAGCGTCATGCGGACCACATCGGAAACCGTCAGCCCCAGCTCGGCTAGGACGGCGGCGGCTTCATCCTTCAATGTTTCGTCGATGCGCGCACGCACGAACGCGGTAGCAGCCATTGGAATCTCCCTAGTCAGACGAACGATGTAGCTCATTTGAGCAACAATTTCAATCTAGGCGAGGAGACTGCGCCTGCCGCTGCGCGGCACCGTGGCTCTACTCGCTTCGCTCCCCAAGCCCGCAAGCGGTCTTGGCCGAAGGTGACGACCCACATGGCGGGGCCGAGATCGCAAGCGGATCTCGGGCATGGTGCCGGCGTGCGCCGGCATGATGTTCGTTCGCATGGGGAAAGGCGGTCCCGGCCGCCTCTCCCCAGCAACGGCAATCAGCGGGACCGGGTTGGCGCGAAGCGCCCGCCCGCACCACTCCCGCAGATTCCCGCTGCCCCCCTCTCTCGCCGGCTGCTCCGCGCGAACTCGGGAGCGATGGCCGCAGCCATCGCCCCGCAGGGCGATTTGAAGGGAGTAGAAGGTATGAACAGGACAACCGGGAAAGCTGGCTCAATCGGGTGGCGGCGGGCATGGCCCCCTTGTTCGCGGCGTTGGACGCTCCCCTGCCCGCGCGTATCCGCGTGGCGATCGGCTTCACCAGCTCGGGCCGGAAGGGCAAGGCGATCGGCGAGTGCTGGGATAACCGGCTGAGCGCGGACGGGCATTTTGAAATCTTCATCCGGCCCGACCTCGCGCACGCGCCTGACGCCATGCCGGCGCAGATCGCGGCCATCCTCGCGCATGAGCTGGTCCATGCCGCCGTCGGCATCCCGGCAGGGCATGGGAAAGCGTTTAAACGGATCGCGCTGGGGCTGGGGCTCGTCGGGCCGATGCGCGCCACCACCCCCGGCGAGGCGTTTCTTGCGGCCGTCGCGCCGATCTTGGACGCCGTTGGCCCCCTCCCCCATGCCCGTCTCGACACCGATGGGGAGTCGACCGCGCCGAAGAAGCAGAAAACCCGGATGCTCAAATGCGAGTGCGCGACGTGCGGCTATACCGTGAGGACCGCGCGCAAATGGCTTGAGCTGGCCGGAGCGCCGCTTTGCCCGATCGAGGATCACGGCCGCATGGAGCATGAGCCGCTGGACGACGGCAGCGAGGATGAGGGCGGCGACGACGGCTAGACCGCCCTCCCCTCCCCGCAATTCGGGGTTTCATTGACGCTGCGCGCCAGTTCGGGGTTTCGTTGACGCAACCGGAGCAAGCCAGTATGACCACATGCAAACATGCGATCATGTAAGGATATTCACATGCCAACAATCGCGATCATCAGCCAGAAGGGCGGCGCGGGGAAAACCACCCTCGCCTTGCACCTGGCCGCCGCCGCCGAGGATTCCGGGCATACCGCCCTTGTGATCGACGTCGACCCGCAGGCGACGGCGAGCCAGTGGGCGGCATGGCGACAGGATGCGCCCCCGGTCGTGATCGACAGCGCGCCCCCTCGCCTTGCCGCCAAGATCGAGCAGGCGACGGGCCAGGGCGCGGCGTTCATCGTAATCGACACCCCGCCCCACGCCGACAGCGCCGCCAGCGCCGCCGTCGAGGCGGCCGACCTAGTGTTGATCCCTTGCCGCCCCAGCGCGTTCGATTTGGCGGCGATCAAGACGACCGCCAGCCTTGTGAAGATGCGCGGCAAGCCTGCTTTCGTGATCTTCACGGCGGGAAGCCCGACCGCGCCGCGCATGTATGACGAAGCCGCGCAGCTCGTGCAGGATTATGGGCTTGACGCCTGCCCCCACCATATCGCGGATCGCGCCGCCTTTCGCCACGCGGCGGCCGAGGGCAAGACGGCGATGGAGATCGAGCCGAGCGGCAAGGCGGCCGATGAGGTGCGCCAGCTTTACAAGTGGACATGCGAGCATGTAAACATGCAAGCATCTAGGAAGCGGAGGGCCAACGCATGAGCCGGAAGGGATCATTGCTCGCATTGCGGGATCGCGATGCAGCGCCAGCGCCGGCGATGGTCGAGCCGGAGGGGAGGGCGGCCGCGCCGATCGCCCGTGGCACTGGCGCAGGCTCCGGCAGCGGATCGAGCAGCAACCCGGTTGCGCCGAGCCGTCAGGGCAAGAAGGCCATGACGGGCTATTTCAGCCCGGAAATGTCCTTCGCCATGCACATGACCGCCCGCAAGCACGGCATGAGCCTACAGGACGCGATGGCCGAGGCGTTCAACGACTGGCTTCGCAAGATGGGGGAAAGCCCTGTAGGCAAGTGAGCATGTCCACATGCAAACATGCGGGTAAGTAAACATGGCCGCTTGCCCGCATAGAGCAGGGGATCAGCGTAGTGGTTTGCGTTCGTGCCGTTTCTTGCAGAAGCCGAGGAAGGCCCCGGCAGGGCTTTTGAGTTCGGGCTTGCCCATGTCGTGCCACCACGACACCCATTCGTCATAGAGCGCATACACGTCATAGCCTGGCGCGGCCGTCTTGGCGTCGTGCATGGTTTCCGGGTCGATATAGGGCGCATCGTCGCCGGCGCTGGCGACCGGATCGGGCTTGGATTTGAGGCCCGAGCGGTTGCGGAACAAGATCACGTCATCATCCATCGTCACCGCATAGTCGGGGAAATGGCCGTGATCGGCGTCATGCTCGCAGACCTTCTTGACCAAGGCCCGGAACACTCGGAGCGGGCTGTTCGAGCCGCATTTCTTCTGTAGCAACTCTAGGCCGATCTTCCATTCGTCCTTCACGCCGCAATGCTTGCGCGCCAGTTCATACATGCGCCGCTCGAACGGCTTGCGGAGCCGGAAATAGTCGCGGTGGAGCGTCAGGACGTTCTTGCTGATGACCGAGCGATAGACCCAATCCGACAGGGTGATTTCGAGATCAAGCATCCGGCCATCGAACGTCTTGCGCGTGATCTTGGCCTCTTCGATCAGGCCGAAAATCCGCGTTTCTTCGACACCGCCCGTTTGAATATTGGTCCGCACCGTGGTCCCGCGCAGGCGGGTGAGGGCGTCGGCCATCAGTCGATAGCCTTCGCCGCTGGTTTGCCGGTTGGTGGCGACGAGCATGTCATAGGCTTGCAGGCGCACCGTGCGGCTAGGTTGCTCGCCCTGGTTCATCTTCGCGACGAGCTGCGAAATGCAGTAGATCAATATGTCCTTGTCGTGGATCGTCGCCAGCCCCTTGCCCGAGGGGATAATCTCGATGACGTTGCCGTTATGCTCGTAGCGCCGCGTCCGGTTGTCGGGCTTGGTCGAGAGCGAAAACACCGGATGCTCCATTGAGGCCATGTCATCCTTGGGGATGGCGTCCAGCACGTCGCAGATGAACAAGTCCTGGTTGGCCCAGTCGGCCCCAAGCTGCGATTTTGGCCAAGTCGGAGAACGTTTTGGGAACGTGGCATTCGGTATTGACGATGGAAATCATAGAAGAGGACAGTTCGCTCCATCATAGGGAGTGGGTTGATGGATCGGAGTATTCCGGGCGGGGATTTGATCGGACGATGGAGCCTGAGCTTTGCCGATATTGATTTTGTAAATTCGAAGCCGGCCCTGACGCGCCTTGGCCTCGCCGCGCAGCTGAAATTCTTCGCTTCCCTGGGGTTTTTCGCGATCGATCCCGGCTCAATCCCTACCGATGGCCTCTCGTATCTGGCCGAGCAACTCGGTGTCGAGGCTGGCGAGATAGCCGGTTATGACTTTTCCAGTCGGACAGCACGACGGCATTGTGCGGAGATCCTGATCCATCTTGGATATCACCGGGCTCTGTTGCAAAAATCGTGAAGCTTGAGCATGCTTGGCGGAGATTGGACGGACGGAACGATGACGGATTTCAAGTGGCGCCATTTCCAGGGTGATGTGATCCTGTGGGCGGTGCGCTGGTATTGTCGCTATCCGATCAGCTATCGCGACCTTGAGGAAATGCTGGCGGAACGCGGCATTTCGGTCGACCATACGACGATCTATCGCTGGGTCCAGTGCTACGCCCCGGAGATGGAGAAGCGGCTGCGCTGGTTCTGGCGGCGTGGCTTTGATCCGAGCTGGCGCCTGGATGAAACCTACGTCAAGGTGCGGGGCAAGTGGACCTACCTGTACCGGGCAGTCGACAAGCGGGGCGACACGATCGATTTCTACCTGTCGCCGACCCGCAGCGCCAAGGCAGCGAAGCGGTTCCTGGGCAAGGCCCTGCGAGGCCTGAAGCACTGGGAAAAGCCTGCCACGCTCAATACCGACAAAGCGCCGAGCTATGGTGCAGCGATCACCGAATTGAAGCGCGAAGGAAAGCTGGACCGGGAGACGGCCCACCGGCAGGTGAAGTATCTCAATAACGTGATCGAGGCCGATCACGGAAAGCTCAAGATACTGATCAAGCCGGTGCGCGGTTTCAAATCGATCCCCACGGCCTATGCCACGATCAAGGGATTCGAAGTCATGCGAGCCCTGCGCAAAGGACAGGCTCGCCCCTGGTGCCTGCAGCCCGGCATCAGGGGCGAGGTGCGCCTTGTGGAGAGAGCTTTTGGCATTGGGCCCTCGGCGCTGACGGAGGCCATGGGCATGCTCAACCACCATTTCGCAGCAGCCGCCTGATCGGCGCAGAGCGACAGCCTACCTCTGACTGCCGCCAATCTTTGCAACAGAGCCGCAGCGCGAGCCATTCCAGGGCCCGGGCGCGGGCAAGGCCTTCCGTGGGCAGCAAGGCCTTTTCGGGCACGAGTTCCGCGATATGGTTGAGGATGGCGATATTTTCGGTCAGGACATCATCGCCGATCTGGAGCGCGGGCACCCGCGCCCACGGGTTTTTCTGACGATAGGCGTCTGAAAACTGGGCGTTTTGCGTCAGGTCGATCAGCTCCGCCTCATAAGGAAGGCCGGCTTCCTCCAATGCGGCATGGGACGCCAATGAGCATGAACCTGGATTGTAGTAGAGCTTCAACATGTCCCTGCAATTCTCCTGCGGACTGGGCAAAAAATGGCTTAATGCATATGTTCGGCACCGGAGCGTCGCCCCGAACGGAAGCAATCATCCGCCCGGTCGGAAAACGCTCCGAAACGACAGGCCGGAGCATTCCATCCGATGCGATCAGGCCGAAATGTTCAAAAATCCATCGGCTTCGAAAACCTTTCTGGCACGTTCCTCAATCCGATCCGCAAGTGACCTGCGAAGCGGCATGCCGTTCGAGACTTTTCTCAGCGTGTTATAGCTGAAGCCGAATGTTTCGAATATCTCCTCATTATTTCTCATCGTCGACAATGATGTGATCCGATCGGCGATCGAGGGATCCAAACAGCGCATTCCATTAGGCATTCGATCTTCCCCTACTGACGAATTCCAGCCGGTGCACGGTCGCAACTTGCCTGCCCGCGCAGTTCATCGGGCCATTCCCGCCGTTCCGGAAAACAGGCGGCGGGGTTTCCCCCTGGACCATGTTGCGCATGGGCCGGACACGCAGCGAGCGGGCCAGCGGACGTCGAGGCCGGGAGCGGATTGCGACGGACGCGCCGCGCATTGCCCGGAGATCGAAGCATAGGAATATCCTCTCCATGCGCTGTTATGGATCAGCGCCTGTCTTATCCGGCACGTCGGTGATTATTATGCTTATCGGGCCGTCCGGAAAGGATCGCAGCTTTCGCCTGCGGAGGAAATTGCTGCAAATGAATTAGGAATATTCGCGATACGGATTTGATCGAAACGGGGCCAACTGCCCACAAATCGGTCATGGGGATTGAGCGACCGCGCTTTGAAAGCAGCCATCGCATGCTATGGTCGCCTTGAGCATTTCCCGGCAGGCGGAATATCCGCCGACCGGAAAGCCCGCTAAAACAGGAAGCCGGAGCAGCCGGGCCGACGCCGTCGGACCGGACGCCGCTTCGGCTTCGCATCGCCAGGAATTGGAAGCGAACATGTCTCGAGACAATGCCATCGTCATGCGATACGACAATCCCGACATTCCGTCCGGCCGCGACATCGTATATCTTCACGGCCGCGGCAGCACCGAAAGGGAAGCGGGGTTCGCGCTGCCCCTTTTCGGCCGCGCGAATGTTCGCTCCTATCGCGGGCCGCTTCCCCAGGGGCCGGGGTTCGCCTGGTTCGAAAATGCCGGAGATCGGCGTCGCCCTGCCCTCCAGCCTGTCGGGCGAAACGTCGAAGGTCGGCGACTGGATCGCCGCAGATACCGGCCGCCAACGGCCCTGGCTATGCGGTTTCAGCAACGGCGCCGCGATGGCCGCCAGTCTTCTGCTCAGCAATCCGGGGGCCTATAGCGGCCTCATCATGATCGGCGGCTGCTTCGCGGTGGAGGACGGCGACCTGCCGGACAACGGCCTGCTCGACAAGCCGGTCCTCTTCTGCCGGGGCCAATTCGACGATGTGATCCCGCGCCACAAGTTCGAGCAGGCGGAAGCCTATCTCTCCGGCCCCAGCGGCGCGCGGGCGACTTTCATCCCTTATGAAGGCGGGCATGAACTGCCGTTGCCGATCAAGGCGGCGGTGCAGGGCTGGCTCGGCGCGGAAAGCCGCTGAATTTCGTCCCGTCCTTGGCCATGGCCGAACGGGAGCGCCGGATGATCGAGAACCGGCCGCATCCGGAAATGATCGGATGCGGCCGGCACTGTTCCAGGATCAGGCCTTTGCTTATGCGGTGATCGGCGGAAGCCCCTCCACCGCGCGGCTCAGAAGCTGCACGATGCCCTCCTCCGTGATCGGACGGGGGTTGGGATAGGGGTTGGCGACCGCCAGCGCGGCGGCCTTCGCGATGCCGTCCTTGGGCATGCCGAGCTTCGCCAGCGACATTTCCGCGCCCAGGCCCACCGCCAGTTCGTACAGCTTGGTCGCGGGGTCGCCGCCGCCTAGTGCGCGGCTAGCCCGTTCCATCGCCTCCGGCACCGACGGCGCATTATAGGCGATCGCATGGGGCAGCACGGCGGTGTGGGTCTGCGCATGCGGCATGTCGAAGGTGCCGCCCAGCGTGTGGCAGAGCTTGTGGTGCAGCGCGACGCTCGCCGCGCCCAGGACGCTGCCGGCGAGCCAGCAGCCATAGAGCGCGTCGCCCCGCGCCTTCGCATCGGTGGGATCGGCCTTGATCAGCGGCAGGCTCCTGGCGAGCGCCCTGATGCTTTCCTCCGCCATCAGGGAGACGATGGGATTGCCGTCGAAGGCGTAAAGGCTCTGTTGCAAAAATCGTGAAGCTTGAGCATGCTTGGCGGAGATTGGACGGACGGAACGATGACGGATTTCAAGTGGCGCCATTTCCAGGGTGATGTGATCCTGTGGGCGGTGCGCTGGTATTGTCGCTATCCGATCAGCTATCGCGACCTTGAGGAAATGCTGGCGGAACGCGGCATTTCGGTCGACCATACGACGATCTATCGCTGGGTCCAGTGCTACGCCCCGGAGATGGAGAAGCGGCTGCGCTGGTTCTGGCGGCGTGGCTTTGATCCGAGCTGGCGCCTGGATGAAACCTACGTCAAGGTGCGGGGCAAGTGGACCTACCTGTACCGGGCAGTCGACAAGCGGGGCGACACGATCGATTTCTACCTGTCGCCGACCCGCAGCGCCAAGGCAGCGAAGCGGTTCCTGGGCAAGGCCCTGCGAGGCCTGAAGCACTGGGAAAAGCCTGCCACGCTCAATACCGACAAAGCGCCGAGCTATGGTGCAGCGATCACCGAATTGAAGCGCGAAGGAAAGCTGGACCGGGAGACGGCCCACCGGCAGGTGAAGTATCTCAATAACGTGATCGAGGCCGATCACGGAAAGCTCAAGATACTGATCAAGCCGGTGCGCGGTTTCAAATCGATCCCCACGGCCTATGCCACGATCAAGGGATTCGAAGTCATGCGAGCCCTGCGCAAAGGACAGGCTCGCCCCTGGTGCCTGCAGCCCGGCATCAGGGGCGAGGTGCGCCTTGTGGAGAGAGCTTTTGGCATTGGGCCCTCGGCGCTGACGGAGGCCATGGGCATGCTCAACCACCATTTCGCAGCAGCCGCCTGATCGGCGCAGAGCGACAGCCTACCTCTGACTGCCGCCAATCTTTGCAACAGAGCCGCAGCGCGAGCCATTCCAGGGCCCGGGCGCGGGCAAGGCCTTCCGTGGGCAGCAAGGCCTTTTCGGGCACGAGTTCCGCGATATGGTTGAGGATGGCGATATTTTCGGTCAGGACATCATCGCCGATCTGGAGCGCGGGCACCCGCGCCCACGGGTTTTTCAATCTTTGCAACAGAGCCGATGCTGGCAAGCTCGGTCATCTCGTTCATGCGACGAACTCCTTTACAGCGTTGGCTCTGCCGTCCGCAGGATGCGGACCTGGTGCGGATAGGGCGAATTGTGCGCGCGCGGCTGCTTGTGCAATTCTACGGACATCGCCGCGTGAGCCAGCGCCAGCTGTAGCCTGAACAGGCGCAGCGTCGGCGCCGGCATCGCGTCGAGCGGAAAGGTCTCGACATGGTCGAGGATGGCTTCCGAACGGGAGAGCAGCACATCGTAGAAGCGGGTTATCTCCGCCATAGTCGCGCGCGCCCGGATATCCCATCGTTCCTGCGCCGTCTCGCCGATCCAGTGCGGCACGAATTCGAGAAGATCCTCGAAGCCGGGGGGCAGCACGGGCTCCTCGTCGAGCGCGGGGGCCGGCATCAGATCACCCGCTCGGCCGATGCCAGCATCGTGTAATGCTGGCCGGCCTGTGCCAGGAGCGCATCGAACGCCGCGCGATCACCCGCCACGCCGCGTTCGAAATCGGATAGCGTCGGCCACCACAGTTCGCGCGCGCCGATGAACGGCGAGGTGCCCTTGTGCACCGCGTCTATCGCGAACGAGCGGACATGCCGAAACGCGCCGATGCGATCGCCCAGCGCCTTGTCCTGATCGCCTGCCCAGGCCGGATTGCCATCCGCCTTGACCAGTTGCAGGATCTTGACGCTTACCGACCATTCGGTGGGCGACCACTGCACGGCCGCATCATCGGGATCGTCCACCGCCGGTCGCGAGCGGATAATGTCCTCCTCGAAGAAGGTGAACTTCAGTCCGTCCATGTCGACGAACAGCGGTTCGTCGGGGATGTTGTATTTGCGATGCGCGGGATCTTTGCCCATGTTGAGCGCATCGTCGAGACTGTCATACCACAGCTCGGTAATGCCGTCGTAGGCCAGCTGTGTATCAGGCAGCAGCGGAGAGACGATCCGGTGCGATTGCACATAGCCGCGCAGGCACGCGATCTTCTTGCTGAGTGTGCCGTGCGGATGGCGCCAGTGATCGTGGAACTGCTGTTCCGAAATGTCCTTCCGGCGCGGGATCGTCGCGAGTATCTTGATGCTGTGCATGGAGGCTGCTCCGTAAAATGATCAGATCGCGGTAAAGCCGCCGTCTGCTGCAAGGCAGGAGCCGGTGACGAACGAAGCCGCGTCGGACAGCAACCATACGGCGGCCTGGGCCTGCTCGTGCGGTTCGCTGAAACGGCCGATCGGGTGGATCGAGTTCAGATAGGGCTCAAGGCCCGCATCATTGTCCATCGCGCGCTGCAGCATAGGCGTGCGCACCGCGCCGGGCACAAGCGCGTTCACGCGAATGCCGTGCTTGCCATAGTCTGCCGCCGCCACGCGGGTCAGCCCGACCACCGCATGCTTCGCGCCGACATATTCGCCGTGCATCGGCACGCCGACCACGCCAGCGACGGATGCGGTGTTGACGATCGATCCCTTCGTCCCGCGCTCGATCATCGCAAGGATCTGGTACTTCATGCACAGGAACGTGCCGGTTACATTGATATCCATGCTCTGCCGAAACCGTTCGAGCGACACTTCGGCAAGCGGCAGTCCGGCCTGCGGGATCGCCGCATTGTTGAACGCGCCGTCAAGCCCGCCGAACGCCGCCAGAGTCTGCGCGACAAGTGCCTTCACGTCCTCTTCCTGTGCGATGTCGCACCGGAAATAGGCGGCCTTCCCGCCAGACGCAGCGACGACCGCCTCACCGGCCTCGTCGTTGATGTCCGCCACCGCGACGTTGGCACCACTGGCCACCAGCAATTCCACGGTGGCGCGCCCGATGCCGCTGCCACCACCCGTCACGATTATCGTCTTGCCGCTCAAATCAGACATCTATCCCTCCAACAGTTTCTTATCGGCGTTCCGGTTTCATTACTGGAACTTGAAGCGCACGGTCAAGCCATATTCGGCGGGTCGACCAGCGTAGCGAACAACGGTATCGTAAGTCTGGATCGTGTTTGTCCAGTAATACTTGTTGAAGATATTGCGACCCCAGCCGAAGACCGCCCAGCGGCCATCAGGCGCTTCCACGCCAAGCCGCGCGGAAACGAGCGTGCGGCCATTCACCTCGTAGAGATCCTTGTCCGCGTTGGTGATGGCCAGAACGCCCAGCGATTTGCTTTGTGAGGAGATCGTCGTGCCCATGGTTAGGTTCACGCCACCCAGCGGCAGGCTGTAGTCCGCGCTCAGGCTCGATTGCCATTTGGGCGAAAACGGCAGCCGTGCGCCGCTGAAATCGCCCCGGATCGGATCGAACAGGCCCACTTCGTTGGCAACGGAGCCGACGATCCCCTGATAGTGGCGAACCTTGGCGTCGATATAGGTCGCGGCCGCACTGACCGTGAGCCCCTCGACCACTCTGGCGCTCAGTTCCAGTTCGGCACCCTTGACGCGCGACTTGGGGACATTGACCAGGCCATCCAGCGCATTGAAGAACGGATCGACGATCTTGGCGCGCAGCTGCTTGTTCTTGTAGTCATAATAGAAAACGCCGCCATTCAGCGTCACTTTGCGATCGAACAGTGTGGTCTTGAAGCCTGCTTCGTAATCGACCAGCGATTCCTGCGTGACGGCGGCATATTGCGCGAACGTTCCGGCGGAGACGCCCGGGAAACTTCCCGCCTTGTACCCTTTCGAAACATTGGCGTAGAGCAGGAGCGTCGGCGTCGCCTTGTAGTTCACGCCGAGCATCCATGACGTGCTGTTTTCATTCAGCTTGTCCCGAAACGTGCCCGGCAAGCCCGTCTGGCTGTTCAGCGAAACCGAATCTCCCAATGGCACCAGCGGTATCGGGCCGCCGAAATCGAAGATCTGGCGATAGGTGTTGATGACGGTGGTGAACAAAGACGAGATTGAGCCATCGCCAAGGTCGAATGTCTTGTTGACCGAGGAACGCTTCGCCTCGGTATAGCGTATGCCGCCCTTCAGCGTCAGTTGATCGCTGATGTCATATTCGACATTGCCGAAAACGGCTCTGTTGCAAAGATTGAAAAACCCGTGGGCGCGGGTGCCCGCGCTCCAGATCGGCGATGATGTCCTGACCGAAAATATCGCCATCCTCAACCATATCGCGGAACTCGTGCCCGAAAAGGCCTTGCTGCCCACGGAAGGCCTTGCCCGCGCCCGGGCCCTGGAATGGCTCGCGCTGCGGCTCTGTTGCAAAGATTGGCGGCAGTCAGAGGTAGGCTGTCGCTCTGCGCCGATCAGGCGGCTGCTGCGAAATGGTGGTTGAGCATGCCCATGGCCTCCGTCAGCGCCGAGGGCCCAATGCCAAAAGCTCTCTCCACAAGGCGCACCTCGCCCCTGATGCCGGGCTGCAGGCACCAGGGGCGAGCCTGTCCTTTGCGCAGGGCTCGCATGACTTCGAATCCCTTGATCGTGGCATAGGCCGTGGGGATCGATTTGAAACCGCGCACCGGCTTGATCAGTATCTTGAGCTTTCCGTGATCGGCCTCGATCACGTTATTGAGATACTTCACCTGCCGGTGGGCCGTCTCCCGGTCCAGCTTTCCTTCGCGCTTCAATTCGGTGATCGCTGCACCATAGCTCGGCGCTTTGTCGGTATTGAGCGTGGCAGGCTTTTCCCAGTGCTTCAGGCCTCGCAGGGCCTTGCCCAGGAACCGCTTCGCTGCCTTGGCGCTGCGGGTCGGCGACAGGTAGAAATCGATCGTGTCGCCCCGCTTGTCGACTGCCCGGTACAGGTAGGTCCACTTGCCCCGCACCTTGACGTAGGTTTCATCCAGGCGCCAGCTCGGATCAAAGCCACGCCGCCAGAACCAGCGCAGCCGCTTCTCCATCTCCGGGGCGTAGCACTGGACCCAGCGATAGATCGTCGTATGGTCGACCGAAATGCCGCGTTCCGCCAGCATTTCCTCAAGGTCGCGATAGCTGATCGGATAGCGACAATACCAGCGCACCGCCCACAGGATCACATCACCCTGGAAATGGCGCCACTTGAAATCCGTCATCGTTCCGTCCGTCCAATCTCCGCCAAGCATGCTCAAGCTTCACGATTTTTGCAACAGAGCCATATCGACCGATCGGGTGGGCGGTTTTCAGGAATTCCGCGTGCGAAGGCTCGTTCTCGATCACCGACATCAGCATCGGAGTGCGGATAGCGCCCGGTAGAACTGCGTTCACGCGGATTCCCTGTTGCCCGTAATCGACGGCAGCGATCCGCGTCAGCCCGATAACGGCATGTTTGGCTGCGATGTACTCGCCATGTGCGGGGATCGCGACGGTGCCGCCAACCGACGCCGTGTTCACGATCGAACCGCCGCTCCCCGCTTTCAGCATCGCTGCGATCTGATGTTTCATGCAATGAAAAACGCCGAGCACGTTGATATCCAGGGATCGTTGGAAATCGGCGCTCGTCAGTTGATGAAGCGGCACGTTGACCGGCGGCAGCCCCGCATTGTTGAATGCGCCATCAAGGCGACCGAATTCGGTGATGGCGAGTTCCACGGTCGACCACGCGTTGTCCTCGATACTGACGTCGCAATGGCTGTAGACGGCGTTGCCACCTTCCGCGCGTATCAGTCTGACCGTTTCCTCGGCTGCGGCTTCGACGATATCGGCGACAACCACATTCGCGCCCCGACGGGCAAGAATAAGGGCGGCAGCGCGGCCGATACTGCCGCCTGCGCCCGTCACGATATAGCTGCGTTGCTCCAATCCGGACATTGAGGACCCCATTTTTGACTGACGGGCAAGTGAAGGGCGCTGCCTGTCAGATGCCCAGCGCTTCGCGCACGGTCCTGGCGTTCACCCAGCGATCGACGTGGTGAAGGTTGTGGCGGATCTGTACTTCGCCATCCTGCAACTGCATCGTATCGTATGCGCCGGCCTCGATGCCGCGCTGGGTGCGTTCGGTGTTCGTCACGTCCTCCAGCAGGATTTCCGCGATGCGCGTGATATAGAGTTCCTGTTGCAGCTTTTCCCGCCCGGTCAGTGGCTTGGGTACATGAAACTCGGCTTCCCACCGCGTGCGATTGACGCTGATCGGCCAGAACCTGTGCGACCAGAAACCGCCGGGCGAAAGGTTTATGTGCAGCGTGGGAAAAGCGACGGCGATGTCCAGCGCCCAGTGTTTCGATTGCTTGGGATTGATCGCGGGATGATCGAGATACTCGGTCATCCCCGCCGTTTCCGCGGCACCCAGCACGTTGCCGGTATCGCGGTTCGCATAGGCCATCTTTTCGACCATCGCATCTTCGGGCGGAGCGTAGTCCGGATTGCCGAAAGTGGAAAACTGGCGGTGTGGTCCCCAGAAGCGTGCATCGAGCGGGCGGGAATGCGGATTGACCGCGCTGGCGAAAGTCTTGCCGATCGTCGCCGGGTGGATCGAAGGGATATGGTAGGTTTCCGAAAAGGCATCGGCCAGCACTTTCCAGTTCGCATCGAGATGCGCCTCGAAATAGAGTGACGTATCCGTATTTTCCCAAGAAACCCCGGCAAACCGCGTTCCGAAGTCTCCAAGGAATTCCTGCAGGCTGACTTCGGGCTGCTTCTGGTGGTTGAGGAATATCCAGCCTTCCCACACATCGGTGGCGATCGGCACGAGGCCGCATTTCTTCTTGTCGAGATCGAAGAAGTTCGCCTCGTCTGGCACGCCCATCAGGCTGCCGTCGTTGCGGTAGACCCAGTTGTGGTAATTGCAGGAGAAGCGCGAGGCGCGGCCGCGCTCGGTCAACACGGCGAACCGGCGGAGATCGGCGAAACGGCAGCCTGGTTGCTGTCGGATGCCTCTTCGTTCGTCACCGGCGCCGCCATTGCTGCCGATGGCGGCTACACCGCAATCTGAACTGCCAGAACCGTTGGGAACCGGACTATGAGCGCAATACGAATGATGGCGGTCTTCGCACGGAGAGTGGGAATGACGCCTCAGGCGTTTCACGATCACTGGCGCTATCCCCACGGCTCGCTGGGACAAGGCATCCGGATTATCAAGCGCTATGTCCAGAGCCATCAGGTCGACGTCGATTTCCTCGATGCCGATCAGAACCGCTACGAAGGCATCGCCGAAGTCTGGTTCGACAGCGAAGCGGACGCTGCCGCCTTCGTGACCGATCCTGATTATGTGGCCTATGCGCTGAAAGATGAGCCGAATTTCGTCGACATGGACAACTTCTTTGCCGTTTTCGCACGCGAAGAGGTTCTCAAAAGCCGCGCCGAAGCGCTGCGCGGTGACGAGGCGGCCTATAACTGGTCGATCGACCGACGACCGAACTTCGCCAAGCTTACCCAGGTGGTGTTCGAGGAAGGCGGCACGGCCTGGGCCGGAGACGACGATTTCGCACTTGGCGAGCGTCTTGGCGCATTTCGCCATACCCGGTGCCATCCGATCGAAAAGCTCGTCCTCCCCGGCCCCTCGGTGATCGGTGTGCGCGAACTTTATTGGCCGACGCGGACATTGGCAGAACAGGGCATAGCTGCAGCAGGTGACGCTTTCCATGCGCTGTTTAGCCGAGCGCCAAAGGCACAAACGATCTTCTCGATAAGTGAGCGCTACGTCTGACGGTGCAGGTTAACCGCCCCTGCGCCTCAAGACGCTTCTCAACCAGACGCCGCTCCTGCGCAGCCCATGGTAGAGCCAGAATGCGATCCATACCGAGCTTCAGCGGCCCTTCCAGGCGCTTCTGCAAATAGCGGCCGATCTCGAACGGGTTAGTCTTCGCCTGCCCTTCCACCACGGTCTTGCCGTCGGGATCGAGAACACAGATGCTCGTGCTGCGCTGGCTGACATCCAGACCCACGCTGTATGTTGCTTCGTGCCGGATAGGCGAGCCGTCCGATCAGGCGCAGGATGTTGCGCTCTGCCGGCGATTGTGGCGCATTGCGCAGCCAGGATAGCCATGTCGCGGCCTGCCCCGGTCGTCGGGCTAGCAAATCGTCCAGACCCTGAGCCAGCCAGCGCGGACGACGGCGATGCTGGCCGATGCGCGAAATCGTCGAAGCCATTTTCTATCTGCTACGGGCAGGATGTCCCTGGCGGCTTTTGCCCGACAGTTTTCCGCCATGGCGCACGGTATACCAGTGGTTCTGCACCTTGCGCGACGATGGGGTATTCGAAAGCCTCAATCATCATCTCGTTCGGATCGATCGCATCCGGACAGGGCGAGAACCAGCACCATCCGCGGCAGTCATCGACAGCCAGAGCGTGAAGACCACCGAAGCAGGCGGACCTCGTGGTTACGACGCAGGCAAGAAGACCATGGGACGCAAACGCCATGCAATGGTCGATACCGATGGTCGCGCCCTTATCATACTGGTCCATCCTGCCGATGTGCAGGACCGCGATGGCGCGGTGCCCTTGCTCCAGCAGTCTCACCAGCGGCATCCCTTCGTCGCGCGCGCCTATGCCGACAGCGCCTACAACAGCGATCGCGTCCGGGACGCCACCTCCATTACGATCGAAATCGTCCGCAAATTCGCCGATCAGACCGGCTTCGTCGTCCATCCCAGACGATGGATCGTCGAACGCACCTTCGCATGGATCAACCGCAATCGCCGTCTGGCCAAAGACTTCGAGCGGACCATCAAATCCGCAACCGCGCTCCTCTATGCCGCCGCTGCCATCGTCCTCATCCGACGCATCGCTCGTTACCCATGAGATTCAAGACAGACTCTTAACAAAATTTCGTTACTTGACGGATTTCTTGGACTTAGGGTTGCAGTGCGCCGCATGTAGATGGCTGTTCGTGGAGAAAGACAACGTGATGGCCTCTGTGCATTGTAGGGACACGGATTCACGGTAGGCATCGACGTCAGGGGTAGCGAACTATTTGCGCAGGTTCTCGATGCCAAGTTCGCGCCATATCCAAGTGAAGTCGTAGGTGGCCATCGGGTCGTTCGCGTCGAGTTGGCTGCTGCTGCGGTTTTCGAGATGCTTGAGCCACCCGGCTACTCGGTGCCGGCCTGCGGCAGTTTGAACGGCTGCGCGCGGGGTGATGTCGCCGAGCATGCCGACGGGTTCATCGAGCGTCGCGCGGTACTGACGGTCGAGCATGGCATGGATGAGCGGGGTTGCAACCTCTGGCGCAATGGCGGGTGCCGGTTCGGATGATGTCAGCCCCTCGGCCCGCGCCGCCATGGCCTGTTCGACCGTCTCAATCGTGGTCAGCGGCGAGCCGACCAACCCGGCGAGCGCATCGTTGATAAGCGCGGTGCCGCGTTTCGCTCGCTCGGCCGAGGTGACGGCGAGCATCAGGGCGCGGCCTTTCAATTCGACATTGCCGAGCACCGGGGTGCCGTCCGCCATCGTCACACCCCACGCCATGCGCCCGGTGCTTTTCGCTTTTCCGTTCGGTTTCTCGCCCAGCCAGTTCCAAAAGTGCGTGGTTTCCCGCTGAAGCGCAGGGACAGTATCAAGCCGCTCGCCGACCAGCGCCTGGGTCACGCCGCGTGCGAAGGGAAAGCGCACGCGGTGGAACATCACCTCCTCGCCATCAATGTTGTGCAGCGTGGGGATGGGCGCCGGTCCCATGGTCTTGGGAACGACATCGAACAGCCATGCCGTGCTGATGAGGGCCGGAAGTGCAGCCAGATCGTCGGCGTCTAGGTTCAACGCGGTGCGCGGGCTGCGCTTGCCCTTCGAGCGCCGTAGATCGGCGACGAGCGCCTCGGCCGCCTCCATCGTGAACGACAGCACGCCGCCCGACAGGAGGTGCTTGCCTCCGACCTGCACGACGCGGGCACCGATCCTGTCCCATTGCTTCAGCGTCTGCGAGGCGCTGCGCTCGGATACTCGAAGCGGCTCGCCGCCCCGGATCAGGTCGCGCACGAGGAAGCCGCTGCCGGGCTCGACCTCGCTGACCTCGTGGAGGCTCATCACTGACGATCGAAGGGCACGCAGGTAGATTTTGGTCGGGCCGCTCTCATTCCAGCCCCGGCGCCGAATATAGTCATCGACGATGTTCCGGTCGGGTTGGATGGTGCGCGTCAGCAGATCCTCGAACGCGCATCCCCACAACACGCCGGCCCAATGATCGCCGACGATGTCCGCCAGCTCGTCCGCTTCGAAGTCGAACTCCTCCATCGCCAGCCCGAGATGATCGCCGAGCGCCTCGCCCAGATGCTCGCCCCAGGCCGGCGAGGTGGCGAACTTCATGACGCCGGACAGATCGTGACCACGCTTCATGCCTGTTCCCTCTGCTGCTGACTGAATTGCTGGCGGTGCGCGGCGACGATGCGCGAGACGGTGGGTTCACTGACGCCGTAGAGCCGCGCCATCTCGGCACCGGACTTGCGGCCGGACGTGACGGACTCGGCGATTTCGCGGCGCTGCTTGTCGCCGAGCTTGGGCCGACGCCCGCCGATCCGTCCTTCTGCGCGAGCCTGGGCAAGGCCGGCGCTGGTACGCTCGCGGATCATGGCCCGCTCGAACTCGGCGAAGCTTCCCACCATCTGCATCATCATCCGCCCTGCCGCGGTGGTGGTGTCGATCGCCTCGGTCAGTGAGCGGAAGCCCGCGCCTGCCAGCTCGATCCGCTCCATGATGTGCAGCATATCCTTTAGGCTGCGCGACAGCCGGTCAAGCTTCCAGACGACGACGACGTCTCCGTCGCGCAACTGGCCGATCATCTCCAGAAGCTTGGGTCGGTCCCACCGCCCACCGCTGGCGGTCTCCTCGAACACCCGCTTGCAGCCGGCCGCATCGAGCGCGCGCCGCTGCGCGGCGTTCGACTGGTCGTCGCCCTTCGACACGCGGGCATAACCGATCAGATAGGGTTCGCGCGTCATCTGCGTCTCTTTCACAAACGGCCGTATCTGGAGGCGGAAACAGCATGCACCAATTTCCGCAGCCTTGGGTCTTTCACAATCCTCTTTCACTAAGCCAACAAAAGGCAAGAGGTTTTTGGAGGATGAAACATGCCCGCACGTATTCCGATGACCCAGCGGCAGCGCGCCGCGTTGCTTGCTTTGCCCGACAGCGAGGCGGCGGTGGTGCGACATCATGGCCTCGATGCCGAGGACCTTGCTGCGATCGGCTTCGCACGCACTCCGGCGACCCGCTTGAGCTATGCCCTGCAACTCTGCTGCCTGCGCTATCCGGGGCGACATCTGCGCACAGGCGAGCTGTTGCCTGCAATCATGCTCGACCACATCGCCGAACAGGTCGGAGTGGATGCAGGCGTCGTCGCCGACTTCGCGCGGCGAGCGCCGACCCGCTACGATCAGCTTGCCGCCATCAAGGCGCGCTTCGGATTCACCGATCTGAGCCGGCCAGCGCGCGGCATCATGATGACTTGGCTGGAAACCGAAGCCATGGCTATCGTGGACGGGCGCATTTTGCTTGATCGATTGCTGGACGAGCTGCGCACGCGACGCATCGTCATCCCTGGCATCAGCGTCGTTGAGCGGATGGCGGCCGAGGCGATGCTTCGGACGGAAACCGATCTGGTCGCCGCGGTCGATGCTAAACTCGATGCGGATATGCGTCAGCGTCTCGATATGCTGATCGATGAGAAGGTACATGACCGGCAGAGCCGCTTGTCCTGGCTGCGCGAACCAGAGCCCCGCGTCGCGTCAGCCTCGCTTGCCGAAATCCTCGAGAAGGTCGCGATAATCCATAGGACCGGTATTTCCAGCATTCCGGTCGATCCCCTGCACGAGCCCCGCCTGACGCAGTTCGCCCGCGAAGGCGTGCGATATACAGCCCAGGCTTTCCAACAGATGCGCGTCTCCCGCAGGCGGGTCATCCTGCTTGCAACGCTGCGCGAGATGGAGGCCACGCTTACCGACGCGGCGATCGCCATGTTCAGCGCCTTGATGGGACGCGCTCACCTTCGTGCTCGCAAACGCCTGGAGCAGAGGGTCGCGATTTCGGGACGCGAAGGCCGCGATCGGCTGATGCGGATCGCCACTGTGCTGGAAACAGTTAGCCAGGCAGCACGCGCCGGCGGAGATATCGGTGCGGCCCTCAGGGATATCGTGCCTCTCGACATGCTCGATGCTGATGCCGCAATCATCCGTCGGGCTCTGTTGCAAAGATTGGCGGCAGTCAGAGGTAGGCTGTCGCTCTGCGCCGATCAGGCGGCTGCTGCGAAATGGTGGTTGAGCATGCCCATGGCCTCCGTCAGCGCCGAGGGCCCAATGCCAAAAGCTCTCTCCACAAGGCGCACCTCGCCCCTGATGCCGGGCTGCAGGCACCAGGGGCGAGCCTGTCCTTTGCGCAGGGCTCGCATGACTTCGAATCCCTTGATCGTGGCATAGGCCGTGGGGATCGATTTGAAACCGCGCACCGGCTTGATCAGTATCTTGAGCTTTCCGTGATCGGCCTCGATCACGTTATTGAGATACTTCACCTGCCGGTGGGCCGTCTCCCGGTCCAGCTTTCCTTCGCGCTTCAATTCGGTGATCGCTGCACCATAGCTCGGCGCTTTGTCGGTATTGAGCGTGGCAGGCTTTTCCCAGTGCTTCAGGCCTCGCAGGGCCTTGCCCAGGAACCGCTTCGCTGCCTTGGCGCTGCGGGTCGGCGACAGGTAGAAATCGATCGTGTCGCCCCGCTTGTCGACTGCCCGGTACAGGTAGGTCCACTTGCCCCGCACCTTGACGTAGGTTTCATCCAGGCGCCAGCTCGGATCAAAGCCACGCCGCCAGAACCAGCGCAGCCGCTTCTCCATCTCCGGGGCGTAGCACTGGACCCAGCGATAGATCGTCGTATGGTCGACCGAAATGCCGCGTTCCGCCAGCATTTCCTCAAGGTCGCGATAGCTGATCGGATAGCGACAATACCAGCGCACCGCCCACAGGATCACATCACCCTGGAAATGGCGCCACTTGAAATCCGTCATCGTTCCGTCCGTCCAATCTCCGCCAAGCATGCTCAAGCTTCACGATTTTTGCAACAGAGCCGCCCGCCCCACGCAGCCCCTCCGCCAGACGGTCGCGCGACGCCTGATATCCCTCGCGCATGGCGGCGAACCAGCCCTCCGGCTTCGCCAACCCCTCGGCCACCGCCCATTGCAGGTTGGGCGGGGTGGTGAAGGTGACGAACTGATGCGCCCGCGCCAACAGGGTGGCGATGGGCGGCGCGGCGCACATCCAGCCGACCTTCCAGCCCGTGAGCGAGAAGATCTTCCCCGCCGATCCGATCTTCACCGTCCGTTCCCGCATGCCGGGGAAGCCGATCAGTGGCTTGTGCGCGATGCCATCGAAGGTGACATGCTCCCACACCTCATCGCAGATTGCGATCAGGTCATGCTCCACGCAAAACGCCGCCAGCAGCGCCAGTTCTTCGTCGCGCAGGGCGATGCCGGTGGGGTTCACCGGATTGTTCATCAGCAGGAAGCGGGTGTTTCCGGTAACGGCGGCCTCCAGCGCGTCACGCCCGATCCGCCAGTCGGGCGGGGTAAGGCGAAGGACGCGCGCTACGCCGCCGGCGCGCTCGATCAGCGGCAGATAGGCGTCGTAAAGCGGCGCCAGCACCAGCACTTCGTCGCCCGGCCGGACCAGCGCGAGCAGGCTGGCGGCGATCGCCTCGGTCGCGCCGGAGGTGACGATAACCTCCTGCGCCGTGAGGTCGAGGTCTTGATGCCGCGCATAATGCGCCGCCACCGCCTCGCGCAGTTCGGCAATGCCCGCCATGGGCGGATATTGGTTGGATCGGGTTAGCAGCGCATCGGCGGCGGCACGCAGGATCTCCTCCGGTCCCTGGGCGTCGGGAAAGCCCTGCCCCAGATTGATCGCGCCGGTTTCCCTGGCGCGGGCCGACATTTTTTCGAAGATGGTGGTGGGCATGTTCCGATAGACGGGATGGCCGAGAGGATCGCGAGCGCTCATGCCGGTCGACATGCCGGTTTTTGGGGCGAGGGGTCAAGTTGCATGCGATCGGCTCTCTCCTTCCGCCTTCCGATGCATTATTATGCCGCCTTTCCCATCGTCACGAGCGAGCAAAGATGATCGACCGCCTGTTCCTGCAACATCCCAGAGACGTGAACGAAAGCTACGGCCAGCATTTTCAAGTGGCGACGCGCTTCGGTTTCCTGATGGTGCGGGCGGGGTTCGCCTGCATGGTCCACGGGCTGGTGCCAGCCTTCTTCACCCGCACCGGCAGCGCCACGGTCAAGCGGCTCTATGGCGAAATGCGCCAGCGCCAGCCCGATCTGGCGGAACAGCAGCCGGCTTATCTGAGCCCGCAATGGCGGCCGGATTATGAGATTTGAGGCATAGAAAAAGCCGCCCGGTTGAGGCGGCTTTTGGTTCTGTAAAGGCTGCGGCACCTTGCGGTGCCGAGTAAATCGGATGACCGTCCCCCGGACGGTCATTTGATCCGATTTACTCCCACTCAATGGTCCCCGGCGGCTTCGACGTATAATCGTAAACTACGCGGTTGATGCCCTTCACCTCATTGATGATCCGTGTGGCCACGCGGCTGAGGAAGGCGGCATCGAAGGGGTAGATATCTGCCGTCATGCCGTCGGTGGACGTCACTGCCCGCAGCGCGCAAACCGAGTCATAGGTGCGGTGATCGCCCATCACGCCCACGGTCCGTACCGGTAGCAGCACCGCAAAGGCCTGCCAGATCGCATCATAGAGCCCGGCGTTGCGGATTTCCTCCAGATAGACCGCGTCCGCCTTGCGCAGGATGTCGCAGCGGTCCTTGGACACCTCGCCCGGAATGCGGATGGCAAGGCCGGGGCCGGGGAAGGGGTGCCGCCCGACGAAAATCTCAGGCAGGCCGAGTTCGCGGCCCAGCACGCGCACTTCGTCCTTGAACAGTTCGCGCAGCGGCTCGACCAGCTTCATGTTCATGCGCTCTGGCAGGCCGCCGACATTGTGGTGCGACTTGATCGTCACCGACGGCCCGCCGGTGAAGGACACCGATTCGATCACGTCGGGATAGAGCGTGCCCTGTGCCAAGAAGTCCGCCCCGCCGATCTTCTTCGCCTCTTCCTCGAACACCGCGATGAACTCGCCGCCGATGAACTTGCGCTTCTTCTCCGGGTCGGTCAGGCCCGCAAGGCCGCCCAGAAAGCGCTCCTCGGCATTCACATGGACCAGCTTGATGCCATAATGCTCGCGGAACAGGCTCACCACCTGCTCCGCCTCGCCCAGCCGCATCAGGCCATGGTCGACGAACACGCAGGTCAGCTGATCGCCAATGGCTTCGTGGATCAGCACGGCGGCGACGGCGCTGTCGACGCCGCCCGAAAGCCCGCAGATCACCCGGCCTTCACCGACCTGCGCCCGGATGTCGGCAATCTTGGTCGCGCGGAACTCCGCCATGGTCCAGTCGCCCGCCAGCCCGCAGACATGGCGCACGAAATTGGCGAGCAGCTTCGCGCCGTCGGGGGTGTGGACGACCTCGGGGTGGAACTGCGTCGCGTAAAAGCGCTTTTCCTCATTGGCGGTGATCGCATAGGGCGCGCCCTCGCTGACCGCCACGACCTCGAAGCCCGGCGCAAGCTGCGTCACCTTGTCGCCATGGCTCATCCAGACCTGATGGCGTTCGCCGTCGGTCCAAAGGCCGTCGAACAGCGCGCAGCCCTTCTTCACCTCGATGAAGGCGCGGCCGAATTCGCCGCTTTCGCCGCCTTCGACATTGCCGCCAAGCTGCTGCATCATCGTCTGCTGGCCGTAGCAGATGCCCAGGATCGGAATGCCCGCCTCGAAGAAATGCTGCGGGGCGCGAGGGGAATCCTCCCACATCACCGAGGAGGGGCCGCCGGACAGGATGATGCCCTTGGGCTTAAGCCGCTCGAAAGCTTCGGCGGCGCTATTGAACGGAGCGATCTCGGAATAGACGCCCGCCTCGCGCACGCGGCGCGCGATGAGCTGCGTCACCTGGCTGCCGAAGTCCACGATAAGGATGGAATCCTGAAGGGGCAGCGTCATCGAATCGCCTTTATATGTCCAGTGGAAGGGATTCGCGCCCGGTTAGTGCGCTTGGGCTTCCTTGTCCAGCGAAGCCGCGTCCTGCGCCCGCCCCGCAGCCCATCCCAGCAGCGCGCCGCCCGCCAATACCGCCGCGGCGATCAGGAAAGCGCTGCCGATGAAGGGCAGCAGCGGCTTGGCGCCCACCGACATCGAATAAACCGCCCCGAAGAACAGCGGCGACACTATGCCCGCGATCGAGCCGACGCTGTTGTTCGCGCCCTGCAACTGGCCCTGCTCGGACTCCGACACGTGTTGCGTCATCAGCGATTGGATGGTCGGCATCGCCAGTCCCCAGAGCGCATTGGGGAACATCGCCGCGACGAACAGCCAGCCCGTCGACGCCAACCCCATGGCCAATATCCCGACCGCGCCGAAGCCAAGCCCGATCACCATCGTCGTCCGATCGCCTAGCCGCTTCACCACCGGCCCGACCAGCACCCCTTGCACGCCCATGTCCATGAGGCCCATCAGCGCGAACAGCGCCCCCACCTGCCACGCCCCCCAGCCGTAGCGGTCACCCGCATAAAGCACGAACGCGGCGGTGAAGAGGTGATGCGCGAAATAAAGCAGGAAGTTGACGACAGCCAGGCTGGAGAGTTCCGGATGCGACCGCAGCAGTCGCAACGCGCCAAAGGGATTGGCCCGCTTCCACGAAAAATCCATCCTTCTGTCCGCGCCAAGCGATTCCGGCAGCACGAACAATCCATAGAGAAAGGCCAGCCCCGACAATCCCGCCGCCGCCCAGAAAGGCGCCCGCAGCGAAATCTCGCCCAGCACCCCGCCCAGCAGCGGTCCGGCGACAAAGCCCCCGCTGAACGCCGCCCCGATCAGGCCATAGCCCCGCGCCCGGCCTTCGGGCGGGGTGATGTCGGCCATATAGGCGAAGGTCGAGGTAAAGCTGGAGGACGTCACCCCCGCCAGCATCCGCCCCACCGCCAGCCACCAGAGATTGGGCGCCAGCGCCATCAGCAGGAAATCAAGCGCCAGCCCGGCCACCGAAACCAGAATCACCGGCCGCCGCCCGAACCTGTCGGAGAGCGACCCGATCACGGGCGAGCAGAGAAACTGCATCGCCGCCCAGAGCGCGACGAACAGCCCGTTCCACATCCCCGCCGCCGCATTGGAGCCGGAGAGCCTTTCGATGAGCTGCGGCAGCACCGGGATGATGATCCCCATCGACATGACGTCGAGCAGCGCCGTCACCAATATGAAGGCGATCGCGGCGGTTTGGCGATGGGGCATGCGGGCGGGCACGAGAAAACTCCTGGACGAGTTTCTCGCCTAGAGACTCCGCCTCGCCCTGCCAAGCCTTTGAGGCCGGTTACCGCGCGGCGCGGTCCCGGCGGAAATAGACATCCGCGATCCGGCCGTTCTGCACCGAACAGGTGAAATGCTGCGACCTGCCGTCCTGCGTTCGCCAGCCGGAGCGCACCTCGACATCTCCCTCCACATCATAGCCGCCGCGGGTTTCGCGCGGTTCCTGCACCTGGCGCACTTCGGCATAACCGCCGTCGCGTTCGGCTTCGTCGCGGGCGGCGAGGGCGCAATGGGTGATCGCTTCCTCGCTGGCCTGATCGGCCGGGGTGGCGGCGGGATCGTCCTGCCGGCCGTAGCGATCGGATTGGGGGCCGGAACGGGCGGGCTCCTGATCCGCCGCCACGACGTCCGAAAAATCATCGTCGGCGCGGGGTGGGCTTGCCTGATCCTCGGGCGTCTGAGGCTCGTCGGCGGGCGGCTGCGCCTCGTCGGACAAGTCGTCCTGTTGCTGCTGGTAGTCCTGTCGTGGCTGGAATGCCTGCGCCGAAGCCGCGCCGCCCGTCAGCAGGGCCAGCGCCATCAGCGATCCCGTCATCCACCTTGTCCTGTTCATCGGCCCGCATCCCTCAACCAGTTTTGCAGGAGTGCTATGCCTGTCCGGCTGTCAGGGGGCTGAACGGCTATTTCGGTTCGTCGCGTATCCGCAGCCCAGTGAACTGCGCGGCGAAGGCATAGTTGTCGGCATATTCGTCGATCAGTTTGTCGACCGGCTTGCCGGAGCCATGGCCGGCCTTGGTATCGATCCGGATCAGTCGCGGTTTCGGCCCCAGCTCCGCCGCCTGAAGCGCCGCTGCATATTTGAAGCTGTGCGCCGGGACCACCCGGTCGTCCGTGTCGCCGGTGGTGACGAGGATCGCGGGATAATCCTTGCCGCCGATGATGTTGTGATAGGGCGAATAGGCATAGAGCAGGCGGAAATCCTCCTCCCGGTCCGGCGATCCATAATCGTCGATCCAATAGCGTCCGGCGGTGAAGCGGTCGAAGCGCAGCATGTCCATCACCCCGACTGCGGGCAGGGCGGCGGCGAACAGGTCGGGCCGCTGGTTCACCACCGCCCCGACCAGCAGGCCGCCATTGGACCGGCCCTCGATCGCGAGGCCGTCTTTCGTTGTATAGCCATTGGCCTTCAGATATTCGCCCGCCGCGATGAAGTCGTCGAACACATTCTGCTTGTTGGCGAGGCGGCCCGCGTCATGCCACGCCTTGCCGAATTCCCCGCCGCCGCGCAGATTGGCGATGGCATAGACACCGCCCTGCTCCAGCCAGGCCATGCGGGTGGCCGAATAGCCGGGCGTCAGCGCGATGTTGAAGCCGCCATAGCCGTAAAGGATAGTCGGCGCGGAGGTCTTGGCGAGAGCCAGCGCCTTCTTGCGGATCACCGTCATCGGAATCATCGTGCCGTCTTTCGACGGGTAGCTGATCTGCTCGATGCCGTAATCGTCAGGGTTGAAGGGCAGGTCCGGCCGCGCGAACAGCTCGTACCGCAGCGTCGCGGTGTCGAAGCGATAGATGCTCGACGGCGTGGTGAAGCCGGAAAAGCTGAAAAAGGTTTCCGGGTCGCCGTCGCGCCCGCCAAAGCCTGCCGCCGTGCCCATGCCGGGCAGCGGCACGTCGCTGACCTTGCGCCCGTTCAGGTCGACCAGCTCCGCCACGGTTTCCGCATCGGACAGATAGGCGAGGATCAGCCGGTCCCCCACCAGCGATCCGCCGGCCAGCGTATCCATGCGTTCGGCCACCACCTGCTTGCCGCTGCGCCGGGGATAGCGGGCGTCGATGCTGACGACGCGGAGATGCGCGGCATATTGATCGGTGATGAAATAGAGCGTCGGCCCCCGGCTGCCGATCAGCCGCCAGTCATTGGTGATGCCCTTGACCAGCGATCGGATCTTCACCTTGCCGCCGGTCAGTTCGGCCAGATGCAGCTCCCGGCGCGGATCGGTGCCCTGGAAACTGCTGATGATCAGCCAGCGGCCGTCCTGGGTCACTTGCGCCATGTGGCTGAGCCGGGGTTGGTCGGGGGTGGCGTAGATCAGTTGGTCCTGTGCCTGCGACGTGCCGAGGCGGTGATAATAAAGCTGCTGCCCGACCGTAGAGGACTGAAAGCTGGCCCCATCCTGCGGCGCGGCGAAGCGGGAATAGAAGAAGCCCTGCCCCTGTCCGTCCCAGGCGAGCTGGGAGAATTTCACCCATTGCACCGCGTCGTCGAGCGGCCTGGCGGTGGCGACGTCCAAAACCTTGAGCGTGCGCCAGTCGCTTCCAGCCTCCTGCACGGCATAGAGCAGGAAGCGGCCGTCGGGGGAGGGCGCCCATTCTGCCAGCGCGTCCGACCCGTCCTCGGCCCAGTCATTGGGGTCGATCAGCAGGCGCTGCTGGCCATTGATGCCCTCGCGCACATAGAGCGGCGTCTGGTTTTGCAGCCCCTTGTTATAGCCGTAGAAGTAGCGCCCTCCTGCCTTACGCGGGATGGTGTAGCGGCCATGGGCGAGCAGAGCCTGCATCCGCGTCTTGAGGATGTCGCGGCCCGGCAGGGCGTCGATGAACCGGCGGGTGAGGCGGTTTTCCTGCGCTACCCAGTCGCGGATGGCGGGATCGCCGCGCAGGTCGTTTTCCAGCCAGCGATAAGGGTCGGTCACCTTGACCCCGAAATGATCCTCGACCAGATCGAGCCGTCTGGCGGCGGGATAGTGCAGTCCGGAGCTTTTGGCGCTGGCCTTGGCGGCGCTGGCGGCTGCATCCGGCTCTGCGTGGGCGGGAAGGGCGGCCAGCAACAGCGACGCCAAAGCAAGCCAGCCAAAGCCGCGCATCCTCTCTTTTTCCCCTATCCCGATGGAAACAAAACGAAACAGGCCGTGGCCCTTATCAAGCCACGGCCTGTTCTGAAATCAAATTACCACTTTTGAGTAAGCGGTATCAGCGGATCATGCCGCTTCCAGCTCGTCGGCATCGGCGCTCTGGACCGGACCCGAGTCCTGACCCTTGGCATCGACGTCGCGGTCGACCAGCTCGATGATCGCGATCGGCGCCGCGTCCGAAGCGCGGATGCCGGCCTTGATCACGCGGGTGTAGCCGCCATTGCGATCCTTGTAACGCTCGGCCAGGACTTCGAACAGCTTGGTGAGCTGCGTATCGTCCTGCAGGCGGGCATGGGCCAGACGGCGGTTCGACAGGCCACCCTTCTTGGCGAGGGTGATCAGCTTTTCGACGTAGGGACGCAGTTCCTTCGCCTTGGGCGTGGTGGTGAGGATCTGCTCATGCTTGATGAGCGAAGCCGCGAGGTTGCGGAGCAGCGAGTTACGATGCCCGGCGCTGCGCTGCAGCTTGCGATGACCAACCTTGTGACGCATTTTGTCTTCCTTCGTTCGTTAAGGGCCCGTTTGAGGTAGCCCAGACCAGGCGGCAATCGGGGGCGCCGCCGTTCCCCTGCCTGAAAAACAGGCGAAGTTCACACCGTCCATGGAGCCATGTCCATGGGGGTGTTCATTCCCCTCTCCGCGTGTCCGGGAGAGGGGAAAAGGATTAGCCCAGCAGCTCCTGTTCGAGCTTCTTGGCCATTTCCTCGATATTTTCCGGCGGCCAGCCGGGGATGTCCATCCCCAGGCGCAGGCCCATGGACGACAGCACTTCCTTGATCTCATTGAGCGACTTGCGGCCGAAATTCGGGGTGCGCAGCATCTCGGCCTCGGTCTTCTGGACCAGATCGCCGATATAGATGATGTTGTCGTTCTTGAGGCAGTTGGCGCTGCGGACCGACAGTTCCAGCTCGTCCACCTTCTTGAGCAGATAGCGGTTGATCTGGTTCGCGTCGCTTTCGCCTTCGCCAGCCGAGGCACCCGCAGAGGCACCGGCGGCCGGAGCGGCGACGGGCAGCGCGTCCTCGAAGTGGACGAAGAGCTGGAGCTGGTCCTGCAGGATGCGGGCGGCATAGGCCACCGCGTCTTCCGGCGTGACGGTGCCGTCGGTCTCGAGCGTCAGCGACAGCTTGTCATAGTCCAGTTCCTGGCCGACGCGGGTATTGTCGACCTTGTAGGCGACCTGACGGACCGGCGAGTAGAGCGCATCGATCGGGATCAGGCCGATCGGGGCGTCCGCCGGACGGTTGGCAACGGCGGGGACATAGCCCTTGCCGATGTCAGCGGTCAGTTCCATGTTGAGGGTCGCGCCCTGGTCCAGATGACAGATCACCAGATCGGGGTTCATCACTTCGATGTCGCCAACGGTGATGATGTCTCCCGCGCGCACTTCGGCAGGGCCGGTGGCGGACAGCTGGAGACGGCGCGGACCGTCGCCTTCCATGCGCAGCGCGACCTGCTTGATGTTGAGGACGATGTCCGTCACATCTTCGCGCACGCCGGCGAGCGAGGAGAATTCGTGGAGGACGTTCTCGATCTTGATCGAGGTGACCGCCGCGCCCTGGAGCGAGGACAGAAGAACCCGGCGCAGCGCATTGCCAAGCGTCAGACCGAAGCCGCGCTCCAGAGGTTCAGCGACGAACGTCGCCTTGCGCTTGCCGTCGCCCGCCACCTTGATCTCAAGGCTGTTGGGCTTCTTCAATTCCTGCCAGTTCTTCATGTTGACAGTCATGTATTTCCCCTGGGGATGAGGCCGAAACGTTCAAAAATCCTGACCCGACAGGACGTTCCGACCGATGCAGATGGGTAAGCGGGCGACGCGTCCGCCGCCCGCCAAAGCCTTGGCGTCGATGATCAGACGCGGCGGCGCTTGGAAGGACGCACGCCATTGTGCGGGATCGGCGTCACGTCGCGGATCGAGGTGATGTGGAAGCCGACGGCCTGCAGAGCGCGCAGAGCCGATTCACGGCCCGAACCCGGACCCTTCACTTCGACTTCCAGGGTGCGCACGCCATGTTCGGCTGCCTTGCGGCCAGCGTCTTCGGCGCAGACCTGCGCGGCGTACGGGGTCGACTTGCGGCTGCCCTTGAAGCCCATCATGCCGGCCGAGGACCACGAAATGGCGTTGCCCTGGGCGTCGGTGATGGTCACCATGGTGTTGTTGAAGCTGGCGTTGACGTGAGCCACGCCGGCCGAGATGTTCTTGCGTTCGCGGCGCTTGATGCGCTGGGGTTCGCGTGCCATTTTTGCTCTATCCTACTGAAATCGTTTGAAAGTAGAAGTCGCCGGAGGGTCATGCCAAAGGCTCGACCCTCAACGATTACTTCTTCTTGCCGGCGATCGGCTTGGCCTTGCCCTTGCGGGTGCGCGCATTGGTGTGCGTGCGCTGGCCGCGGACCGGCAGACCCTTGCGGTGACGCAGGCCGCGATAGCAGGCCAGATCCATCAGGCGCTTGATGTTCATCGCGGTTTCGCGGCGCAGGTCGCCCTCGACCGTGAGGTCGGCGTCGATCGCTTCGCGGATCTGCAGGACTTCGGCGTCCGACAAATCCTGAACGCGGCGGCTGTGGTCGATGCCCAGCTTGTCAGCGATGTCGGCGGCGGTCTTGCGGCCGATGCCGTGGATGTAGGTGAGCGCGATGATCACGCGCTTGTTGGTCGGGATGTTGACACCCGCAATACGTGCCATGGTATTCTGTACTCCTGCTCCACGGGGCGGTTGGCGCCGCCCCATCTCAAAGCGTCAGGGCTGAAAATCCTTGAATAAGGATTCGCAACCGATTCGATAGACCCCAAGACGCAAAAAAGACGGCCAGTGCCACCGCACTGCCGCTTGTCAGCGTATTGGGAAGGGGTGCCCTTACCGATTCGATCCCAGACTGTCAATGACGGGTCGGCGCAAAAGCGGTGAGATCTAGCGCTTCTTCGGACCCGCTCATCCGGCCGGAGCGGACGCATCATCCCGCCCTTTTCGGTTGATGCAATCCCTTTCCCTGGGCATGGAGGGGGGATGCGCTTCACTCTGCCCTCCGCCGCGCTGGCGCCCATCGCCATCCCGACCGCTTGCCTTCTGCTGGCGTCCTGCGTTGGCGCGCCCGAGCGGCCCGCCCCGGCCCCTGCGCCCCGGCCTGTTCCGGCGCCGCAGTCGGCGCCGCCTCCACCCGCGCCGCTCCAATGGCAGGACCGCGACACCACGCCCGGCGACTGGCGCTATCAGGTCGACGGCGCCGGATCGGTCGCCCTGTTCGGCGCTGATGCGCAAAGCAGCCTGTTCGTCATCCGCTGCGACAAGACGATGCGACGCATCAGCCTTTTGCGCCCTGGCATCGCCCAGCCGGCGATGACGCTACGGACAAGCTATGGCGCGGTGAGCTGGCCCGCCAGCGCGGCCGCCGGGACGGTCCCTGCGACGCAGGCGATCCGCGCCGCCAACGACGCGGCGCTCGATCAAATCGCCTATAGCCGGGGCCGTTTTGCGGTCGAGGTGCAGGGTCTGCCCACGCTGATCCTGCCCGCCTGGGCGGAGGTCGGCCGCGTCGTCGAGGATTGCCGCGCCTAAGTCTCTGATTTCAGGGAGTTTCCGCGATTTTCAAAGCAAATCGCCTGTGAAATGCGGACGTAGAAGTATGATTCGAAAAAAGAATTTTACAAGCCTTGAACATGCGGCCCGTCTGATTCACATATCATTTCATAGACGGCGAAGGACCAGTACCGGGAACGGCTATAGGGGCTTCAACTAGCGAAAGGAGGTGATCCGATGTCTCATGGTTCAGCAATGGGGTCGGTCAAGTCCATTCGGGGAACGCGCCGCTGAGCGACGCCGTTAGCGTCGGTTTTGCAGAATTTCGGTGACTGTCGACTGCGGCTTTCGCGGGCGAAGCGTCGTATCTGGAAAATAGCGCGATTACCGTTTCCCTTGGGCGGCGCTTCCGGCCGCTGACCATGTCAATGATGGGCCGTTGGGTAAACCACCCAACGGCCCCTCTCATTTTCTGGCAAGATCGTTGTTTACGATTTGCCGCGCTTTGGCTGGCAACTGTTCCACGGAAAATTGGCGGGTCTGCGCGTGCGCTCGCAGACCCGCCGGGGCATGATGCTGGCTGAAGGCTGGTTGACGATCAATCCGGTAGGATGGGGTGCAAGCTTGTCTGGATTGAGCGTCGGGCCAATGCCCCTACCCCCGCATCGTGCCCGTATCGATATAACGCTGGTGCCAGGCCAGCGCCTCGCCCGGCAACATGGGCGATTGCAGCCCGAACGACCCGGCCATCGCCCGCTTGAAATAATCCTTCAGCATCGGCCGGAAGTCCGGATGCGCGCAATTTTCCATGATCAGTTCCGCCCTCTGCCGGGGCGCCAGCCCGCGCAGGTCCGCCAGCCCCCGCTCGGTCACGATCACCTGCACATCCTGGTTGATATGATCGACATGGCTGCAATGCGGCACGATGGCGGAGATCGCGCCGCCCTTGGCGGTCGACGGCGTCGTGAAGATCGACAGGAACGCGTTGCGCGCAAAGTCCCCAGACCCGCCAATGCCGTTCTGAATCCGCGACCCCATCAGATGCGTCGAATTGACGTTGCCGTAAATGTCCGCCTCGATCAGTCCGTTCATCGCGATGCAGCCCAGCCGCCGCACCAGCTCGGGATGGTTGCTGATCTCCTGCGGCCGCAGGATCATCCGGTCCCGATAGCGCCCCATATCCGCATTCAGCCGGGCCGCCGCCTCCGGGCTCAGCGACAGGGACGTCGCGCTCGCCATGCGCAGCTTGCCCGTATCGAGCAGGTCCAGCATGCCGTCCTGGATTACTTCGGTAAAGGCGACCATATCCTCGAACGGCGCGTCGATCAGGCCGGTCAGCACCGCATTGGCGATATTGCCGACGCCCGATTGCAGAGGCAGCAGCGAGGCGGGCAGGCGGCCCTTCTTCACCTCATGGCTCAAAAACTCTAGCAAGTGCCCGGCGATCGCCCGCGCCTTGTCGTCGGGCGGGGTAAAGGGGGCGTTGCGGTCCGGCGCGTCCGTCTCGACCACCGCGATCACCTTGTCCTGATCGCAGCGGAAGGTGGGCTGGCCGATGCGCTGGTCGGCGCGCACCAGCGGGATGGGCTGGCGATGCGGCGGCAGCGCCGTGCCGTAATAAATGTCGTGCATCCCTTCCAGCGCGGGGTTCTGCCAGCGATTGACCTCCAGGATCACGCCCTTGGCCCGGTCGATCCACGTCTTGTTGTTGCCGACCGAGGCGGAGGGGATCAGTTCGCCCTCGGCCGTGATTCCCGTCACCTCGATCACGGCCACGTCCAGATCGCCCAGAAAACCCTGCCACGCCATCGGCGCCACCTGGCTCAGATGCATGTCGAAATATTGCATATGCCCGCTGTTGATCCGCTCGCGGGCAATCGGATCGCTGTTGTAGGGCAAACGGAACTCGATGCCATCGGCCTGCGCCAGCGCGCCGTCCAGCTCCGGCCCGGTGGACGCGCCGGTCCATACCTTCACCCGGAAAGGCTCGCCCGCTGCATGGGCGGCGGTCATCCGCGCGGCGAGCGCCAGCGGCACGGCCTTGGGATAGCCCGAGCCGGTAAAGCCGCTCATCCCGACGGCCATGCCGTTATGGATCAGCGCGGCGGCTTCCTCGGCCGTCCGGCATTTGGCGGCCAGCCCCGCATGGGCGATGCGATCGGTCATGGGCATCCTCTTCCTGCTTTCCTGCGCGATGGCTTCTGGCTTTTCGGCTCTCCTGACAATAAGGATAAGCCGCACAATATCTGTGCGAGTAGCGTTCAAATGTCCGATCTGTTGATCGCCATGCGGACATTCGTCCGACTATGCGAAAAACCCAATTTCTCCCGCGTAGCCGAAGAAATGCATGCGAGCCACACCACCATCGCGCGACGGCTCGATCAGGTGGAGGCGCATTTCGGCACGATCCTGTTCCATCGCACCACGCGCAGGCTGATCGCCACTCCGGAGGCGGACCGCCTACTGGTTCACGCCCGTGCGATGCTGGATGCGCTGGACGTGGCGGAGCAGGATTTCGGCCCGGTCCGCAACCAGCCGAGCGGCCTCGTGCGCATCGGCTTCACCACCGCGCTCGGCCTTTATTATGTCGAGCGGCTGGGCGAGCTGACCGCCTGCTATCCTGCGCTGCAGCTCGATTGCGCGATGACCGACTGGCAGCGCGATGTGGTGGAGGATCGCCTCGATCTTGCGTTGCGCGTGGGTCCGGTGGGCGATGAAAGCCTGGTCGTCCATCCGCTGGGCATGCTGCCGCGCCTGTTGGTCGCGCATCCCGCTTATCTGGCCGATCATGGCGCCCCGGCCACCGCCGAGGATCTTTCCGGCCATATCTGCATCGCCTATGCCTATGGCGATGTGCCCGCCCGCTGGACGATCGACGGGCGGGAGAGGGTGTTCGGCGGCACCTTCCGCAGCGACAGCAGCGAAGCCGTCCACCGCGCGGCCTTGAGTGGCCTTGGCATCGCGCTGCTCCCCGCGATCCGGGTAAAGGGCGACATCGAAGCGGGGCGGCTGGTTCCCGTCCTTCCCGACAGCAACATCGCCCCGCTCGACATATGGGCCGTCCACCCCTCGCACAAACGCCTGCCGCCAAGAGCCCGCGTGGTGCTGGACTTCCTCAAGGCCAATTTCCCGGGCGAACGACCCTGACTTTCATTCGTTTCGGGGGAAATCGGGAAATATTCGGCGCTACCGCTCCACCCCCTTGGCCTTCCCCCAGGCCCGCGCCGCCGTATATCCGAGATAGCCTGTGCCGAAGAGCGCATAGAGCGGCTCCGGCAATGCGTTGAAGTAAGCCCGCATCGCCCGGATGATCCCCGCCGCCATATCTGGCCGCACGCCGCCGATCAGCCCCAGCGGCACCGACCAGAGCAGCAAGCCGTACATCACATAGAGAAAGGCCGGCCGCGCCCGCAGCGTCCACCGGTCTTCCGCAATTCGCCTCGTCATGGGAGTTTCCCCTACCCGATCCGGTTTGCCAGCCAGCCATAGAGAAAGGCTTCATTGGCCGGCCGCTTTTCCGCCAGCGCCATATAGCGCTCCCCCTGCAGGGCTTCGAGCGCCACGATCAGCACCCGCTCCCCGGCCTTGCCGCGAAGCTTCAGAAACGCTCCCAGCGCCGCGAGGGTCTTGGCGCCGACCGACTGATCGACCTTCAGGTCGGGATAGTCCGCTTCATTGCGGTTGAGCGCGTTCAACGCGCGCTGGAGGAAGCCGCCGGCCGTCCCCGGCCCCATGTTCACCGCCGTATCGAACAGTTCCGCGGCGACTTTGGGCGCCAGTTCCGCGACAAAGGCGAAACCCGGCTTCTCCCAATAAAGCCGCCGATAGATCGCCTCCGCCACGCCGCGGGGGAAGGTGCGCATATCGCCCATAAACCCATTGGCCCGCGCCACCGCCTGGGTGATCCCGAAATTGGTAGGTCCGCCGCGATCGGCCGGATGGTTGCCATAAGCCCCCTCCCGCGCGATCACCTCATCGATCAGAGCCGAAATATCCATGAAACCCGCCCTCCTGTTGCAGAAAGGCGGATTATTTATCCCATTTGGTTCGTTGTAGGACAGCAAAAAAGCGCCGCTCAGCGCAAACGGGAATTTAAGATGGAGGAGGTTGGCAAGGCGTCTGACGCCTTAATCGTCTATTTGGTCGGGACGAGAGGATTCGAACCTCCGACCCCCACACCCCCAGTGTGATGCGCTACCAGGCTGCGCTACGTCCCGACCGGAGCGGCGCAATTAGAAGCAGTTTGGGGAATATGCAAGGGATTCGATGAAGGCTTTTTGCCCTTTCGTCGGAAACCCTAATCATGTTGCCTCAGCCGCCCTATCTGTGTTAGCCGCGCGCCCTTGATCTGTGGGCGTTTATCCTGCGTCCGCAACTGGACAAGACAATAAGGCGAAAGTCCCAAGCATGTTTATATCTCCAGCCTTTGCCCAGACTGCGGGCGGGGAATCGTCCGGCGCCTCCATGCTGGTTCAGATGGCCCCGCTGCTCCTGATCTTCGTTGTCTTCTATTTCCTGCTGATCCGTCCGCAGCAGAAGAAGATGAAGGACCATAAGGCCAAGATCGACGCCGTGAAGAAGGGCGATCAGGTCGTGACCGGCGGCGGTCTGGTCGGCAAGGTGGCCCGCGTCGACGAATTTTACGTCGATGTCGAACTGGCGCCGAACATGAAGGTCAAGGCGGTCAAGTCCACCCTGACCGACGTGATCGACCCCGCCACCGCCAAGCCTGCGAACGACTGAGCGGCCCGATGCTGAATTTCCCTCGCTGGGCGGTAGCCGCGATTCTGCTGCCCTTGGCCATTGGCATAGCCTGCGCCGTGCCGAGCTTCCTGCCCGATTCCGCGGTCGCGCACCTGCCCAAATTCATGCAGACCCGCGTGAATCTGGGCCTCGACCTGTCGGGCGGCAGCCATTTGCTGCTGGAAGCCTCGACCCAGGATGTCGCCAAGCAGCGCATCGCCAATATGGAGGAGCAGGTCCGCACGGAACTGCGCCGGGGCGATACCAAGATCGCGATTGGCGATATTTCCAGCCGCGACGGGAAATTGAGCTTCATGGTCCGCAACCCCTCGCAGGTCGATGCCGCTGTCGAGCGCATCCGGCCGTTGACGCAGGGGGCAGGCCTGACCGGCCAGCGCGACTTCAATGTCGAGGTGGTGAACAGTTCCACCATCACCATCACGCCGACCCAGGCGGGCATCGACAATGCGGTGAAGGGCGCGATGGAAGTCGCGACCGAGGTCATCCGCAAGCGCATCGACGAAATGGGCACGCGCGAGCCGACCATTCAGCAGCAGGGCGACAACCGCATCGTCGTGCAGGTGCCGGGCCTTCAAAATCCCAAGGCGCTGAAGGACTTGCTGGGCCAGACCGCCAAGCTTGAGTTCAAGCTGGTCGACGTCAACGCCAACCCCGCCGAAGTCGCGCAGGGCCGTGCGCCGGTGGGCAGCGAAGTCCTGCCCTATCCGGCCAATCCGTCCGGGTCGCCGGTGATCGCGGTCCATCGCCAAGTCATGGTGTCGGGCGAGGATCTGACCGACGCGCAGCAGGGTTTCAGCCCGCAGGGCAATGAGCCGATCGTCAACATCCGCTTCAACGGCGCGGGTGGGCGGAAATTCGGCCAGGTGACGTCGCAGAATGTCAACCGGCCCTTCGCCATCATCCTCGACGGCAAGGTGTTGTCGGCGCCGAACATCAACGAACCGATTCTGGGCGGCAGCGCGCAGATCAGCGGCAGCTTCACCGTGGAAAGCGCCAACCAGCTCGCCATCGCGCTGCGTTCGGGCAAGCTGCCCGTCGCGCTGACCGTGGTGGAAGAACGCACCGTCGGCCCGCAGCTCGGCGCGGACTCGATCAAGGCGGGTCTGCTCGCCTCGGTGATCGCGGTCGCGGCGGTCGCCATGTTCATGTTCGCCAGCTATGGCCGCTTCGGCATGTATGCGAACCTCGCCGTCGCCATCAACGTGCTGGTGATCCTGGGCGTGATGGGGATACTCGGCGCGACGCTGACGTTGCCGGGCATCGCCGGTTTCGTGCTGACCATCGGTACGGCGGTCGACGCCAACGTGCTGATCTACGAGCGTATCCGCGAGGAGCGTCGCCGTGGCCGGAACGTCGTGCAAGCGATCGAACATGGCTATAAGGAAGCCAGCCGCACCATTTTCGAGGCGAACGTGACCCACGCCATTGCTGGCGGCATCATGCTCGCTCTGGGCTCGGGTCCGGTGAAGGGCTTCGCGATCGTGCTGCTGATCGGCATCGCGACCAGCGTGTTCACTGCCGTCACCTTCACCCGCTGGATGGTGTCGCTCTGGGTCCGGGCCAAGCGCCCGACCGAGATCCACATCTGACGGGGCGAGAGAAACAATATGAAACTGCTTAAACTCGTCCCTGACAACACCAATATCGGCTTCGTGAAGCTGCGCCACTGGGCCTTTGGCCTGACGGCGCTGCTGACGGTGCTGGCGGTCGGCGCCACCTTCTACAAGGGTCTCAACCTCGGCGTCGATTTCGTGGGCGGCCTGATGATCGAGGCGAAGTTCCAGCAGCCGCCGCAGACCGACAAGGTGCGTGGGGTGATCGACCGTCTGGGCGTGGGCGATGGCTCGCTCCAGCAATTTGGCGATCCCAGGACGGTGCAAATCCGCCTGCCGCTCCCCGAACAGGGCGGCGCGGGAGCGGCCAACGCCATCGTCGAAAAGGCGCGCAAGGCGATGACGGCGGAATTTCCCGGCGTCACCTTCTCCCGCTACGACACGGTGTCGGGCAAGGTGTCGGGCGAACTGATCCAGAACGGCGTGCTGGCGGTGATGCTGGCGGTGATCGGCATCGCGATCTTCTCCTGGTTCCGCTATGAATGGCAGTTCGGCATCTCGACCTTCGTCGCGATCATGCACGACGTGCTGATGACGCTGGGCTTCTTCGCCATCACGCAACTGGAATTCGACCTCAACATCGTCGCCGCCGTGCTGACGATCGTGGGTTATTCGATCAACGACAAGATGGTGATCGACGACCGCATCCGCGAAAATATGCGCAAATATCGCAAGATGGACATGAAGGCGCTGATCGACCTGTCCGTCAACGAGACGCTGCCGCGCACAGTCATGACGTCGGTAACGGTGCTGCTGGCGCTGGGTGCGCTGCTGCTGCTGGGCGGCCATGTGCTGCGCGGCTTCACGGCGGCCATGATGCTGGGCATCATCGTCGGCACCTATTCGTCGGTCTATGTGTCCTCTTCGCTGCTGATCACTCTCGGTTTGTCGCCCGCGACGGCCGAGAAGAAGGCGAGCAAGACCAATATCGCGGCGCAGGCCGAGCGCATGGGACCGCGTGACGATGGAGCGCGGCCCTGAACGGCGACGCATCGGGAAAGGGGCGCACGGGGATCGAACTGCGCCGCGATGAGGCGGGGCAGGGGCCGATCGTCACCGGCTTTCAGGGGCGGGGCTTTCGGGTCAGGGACGATGTCTTTCCCGATGGCCTGCTGCTTTCGCCGGTGCGTGCCCTGGCCTGGCAGGAGGCGCCGCGCGTCGAGGCTCTGACCGTGCCGGATCTGGGCGACCTGTTCGACCTTGATCCGCTGCCGGAATTTCTGCTGATCGGCACGGGCGCTAGCCTGCGCCAGCCGCCGCGCCCCTTCGTCCGGGAACTGGAAGCCAAGGGCATCGGGGTCGAGGTGATGGACAGCCGCGCCGCCGCCCGCGCCTGGGGCGTGTTGCGCGCCGAGGAACGCTGGATCGTCGCGGCCCTGCTGCCGCTCATCTAGGGGCATTTGCGCTTTATCGAAGGGGCTTTCCGGGGCCGCCTTGCGCTTTTTTCTTCATCCGCTTACTCTTGGGGCAAGTTCCGGCGCCTTTCGGCGTTGGCGAAGAAGAAAAGAGATACGGCCATGGTGCAGCAAAGCCGCCCATCGCCGCAGAGTTCCGGCCCAGCCGGCGGAGTTTCGGGCACAGGGGTCCGTTCCGGTCAGGGCAATGGGAGCAAGGCTGCGGCCCTCACTCCCCCGTCGAAATCGCGGGGTCTTTTGCCTCATCCGCTGCGCGGACGCCGCTCTTATGCGGCCATCGACCTGGGCACCAATAATTGCCGTTTGCTGATCGCCAAGCCCTCGGCCGACGGCTTCATCGTCGTCGACGCCTTTTCCCGAATCGTGCGGCTGGGGGAGGGGCTTGCGGCTTCGGGGCGGATCAGCGACGAAGCCATTGAGCGCGCCATTGCGGCATTGTCGGTCTGTGCGGACAAGCTGCGCCGCCGCCATGTCACCTTGGCCCGATCGGTCGCGACGGAGGCCTGCCGACGCGCCTCGAACGGCGCCGATTTCATCCAGCGCGTCTACCGCGAAACCGGCATCGCGCTCGATATCATTACCGCGCAGGAAGAGGCGCGGTTGGCGGTGCTGGGCTGTCACGCGCTGCTGGAGCCGGGCGATGGTCCGGCGCTGATCTTCGACATTGGCGGTGGGTCGACCGAACTGGTTCTGGTCAACTCCCGCCGGGAGGGCGCGCCGCATATCGTCGATTGGGTGAGCGCGCCCTGGGGCGTCGTGTCGCTGACCGAGAGCGAGCCCTTCGATCATGCCGATCCCATGGATCGTCTGGCGGCTTATGGCCGGATGCGCGCGCGCGTGGCCGATGCTTTCTCGCCGCTGGCCCGCCGCCTGCCCACTCCGCAGCCCGATATCCGCTTGCTCGGGACATCGGGGACAGTGACGACGCTGGCCAGCCTGCATCTTGACCTGCCGCGCTATGACCGGCAGGCGATTGACGGGCTGATCGTGCCGTCGACGTCGATGCGGGCGATTTCCGCGCGCCTGTCCTCCATGGCTCTGGCGGAGCGGCAGAAGCTGCCCTGCATCGGGACGGAGCGGGCCGATCTGGTGGTGGCGGGTTGCGCCATATTGGAATCTATCCTCGACATCTGGCCTGCCCAGCGATTGGGCGTGGCGGATCGCGGCATTCGCGAAGGCATATTGCGCGGCCTGATGGACCGCGACGGAGTAAAGATGTGAGAGGCGAGCTTTGAGAGGCACTGGCGCCGGCAAGGTGCGGGTCAAGACGGCGAAGGGACGGACGGCGCAGTCCACCCGCTGGCTCGAGCGGCAGTTGAACGACCCCTATGTCCGCCGCGCCAAGGCGGAAGGGTGGCGCAGCCGCGCCGCCTTCAAGCTGATTGAGCTGGACGAGAAGTTCCACTTCGTAAAGGGATCGCGGGCTGTCGTCGATCTGGGCGTGGCGCCGGGCGGCTGGGCGCAGGTGGTGCGCAAGCTCTGCCCCAAGGCGAAGGTGGTGGGCATCGACCTGCTGCCGACCGATCCCATCCCCGGCGTGACGCTGTTCCAGATGGACTTCATGGACGACAAGGCGCCCGCCTTGTTGGCGGAGGCTTTGGGCGATGCGCCGGATCTGGTGATTTCCGACATGGCGGCCAATACGGTCGGGCATGCGGCGACGGACCATCTGCGCACCATGGGGCTGGTCGAGGCGGCGGCGATGTTCGCGGTGGAAAATCTGCGCAAGGGCGGCACCTTCGTCGCCAAGGTGTTCGCGGGCGGCACGGACGCCGATCTGCTGGCCATCCTCAAGAAGCATTTCACCACGATCAAACATGCCAAGCCGCCCGCCAGCCGGAAGGGCAGCGTCGAATGGTATGTCGTGGCGCAAGGGTTCAAGGGGCGGCCTGAAGCCGAAAGCTGAACCGGCCGACGGGCGCGGGATCGCGCCTGCGATCAAGCCAAGACATTGAAATAACCTTGTGTTCCTGCGAAGGCGGGAACATGGCGGGGCAGGCCGAATGGCGCGCAGGGGGTTTTCGCATTGGTTTCGACGGTATCGACGGTCGCCTATCTGGGGCTGGAGGCGCGTGGCGTGGAGGTGCAGTGTCAGCTTGTGCCCGGCCTGCCCAATTTCATCGTCGTCGGCTTGCCCGACAAGGCCGTAGCGGAGAGCAGGGAGCGGGTGCGCAACGCCATTGCCGCCATCGGGCTTTCGCTGCCGCCCAAGCGGATCACCGTCAACCTGTCGCCCGCCGATCTGCCCAAGGAGGGATCGCATTTCGATCTGCCGATAGCCCTGGCCCTGCTAGGGGCGATGGGGGTGATCGATGCCGAGACGCTGGCGGGCTATGTCGTCGTCGGGGAGTTGGGGCTGGATGGCCGCATCGCGCCGACGCCGGGGGTGCTGCTCGCCGCGTTGCATGCCGGTGAGCGGGAATTGGGGCTGGTCTGTCCGGTGGCGCAGGGCGCCGAGGCGGCCTGGGCCGGGCAGGTCGAGGTGATCGCCGCGCCGGACCTGTTGACGATCCTCAACCATTTCAAGGGGACCGCCGCTTTGTCGCCACCCCAGCCGGGCGAAGTGGAACCGCCGGTGCGGACCGCCGACCTCCGCCAGGTGAAGGGGCAGGAGACGGCCAAGCGGGCGCTGGAGATCGCGGCGGCGGGCGGTCACAATCTGCTGATGATCGGGCCACCGGGTGCGGGCAAGTCGCTGATGGCGAGCTGCCTGCCGGGGATATTGCCGGAACTGACGCCGGGCGAGGCGCTTGAAACCTCCATGGTGGCGAGCGTCGCCGGGACGCTGGAGGGGGGGCGGATCAGCCGGGCGCGGCCCTTCCGCAATCCGCATCATAGCGCGTCGATGGCGGCGTTGGTTGGCGGCGGACAGAAGGCGCGGCCGGGCGAAGTCAGCATGGCGCATCTGGGCGTGCTGTTTCTCGACGAATTGCCGGAGTTTCAGCGGACCGTGCTGGATTCCCTGCGGCAGCCGCTGGAGTCGGGCGAGGTCACGGTGGCGCGGGCCAATGCGCATGTGACCTTTCCGGCGCGGGTGCAGTTGGTGGCGGCGATGAATCCGTGCCGTTGCGGGCATCTGGGCGATCCGGCGCTGGCTTGCTCAAGGGCGCCGCGCTGTGCGGCGGATTATCAGGCCAAGGTGTCGGGTCCGCTGCTCGACCGCATCGACCTGCATGTGGAGGTTCAGGCGGTGACGGCCGCGGATCTGGTCTTGCCGCCGCCCGCCGAAGGATCGATCGAGGTCGCGGCGCGGGTCGCGGCGGCGCGCAATGTGCAGACGCGGCGTTATGAGGGGACGCGCGTGCGGACCAATGCCGAGGTGGATGGCGAGCGTTTGGAGGATATCGCCGGGCCGGACCAGGCGGGGCGCGAACTGCTGGCGCAGGCCGCGGCGGCGATGAAGCTGTCGGCGCGGGGCTATACGCGGGTGCTGCGGGTGGCGCGGACGATCGCTGACCTCGCCGGGGCCGATCACGTCGGACGCGTGCATGTCGCGGAGGCGCTGAGTTATCGGAGAAGGGCGCCAGTGAATTGATCGGGGTGGATTGCGTGGTTAGCGGACATTGATGTTGGTCTGCGCGATACGGCCATTCACCCCTTGATCCGCCCCACCATCGCCTGCCCCACCACCCTCTGCCGCACATAGCGCCGCTTCAACAGCACGCTCGTCACCAGCAGCGGCACGCCAACGATAATGCAGATCGCCCCCAGCATCGGCGGCCAAAGCCCGAACAGGCTATGCACATTCAGCGCGGAAGGCGTCAGCAACAGCAGGAAGCCCGCCGTCAGCAGCCACAACCCCCAACGGCGCGGTCTGACCGCCACCATGCGCATCTCATGCCGGTGCGCCTTGCGCCCTTCTTTGGTGGACAGATCGGGATGCTTCATCGCGGGCCACTAAAGCGGAAAAGCCCACCAACTGTCCAGCGCCACAACAGGGCTTCCGTTCGCGCGCCGCATCGGCTATCCAAGCGCCATCCCCGGGGGACCGTCCACAGACGGTTGAGAGGCGGCTGACGTGGCCGCGACCCGCTGAACCTGATCCGGATAAGACCGGCGTAGGGAGGGAACGGCTTGTTCGCTTGCAGCAGCCCGCGCCCATCCTCCGCCCCAGAGCGCAAAAGGAGGACGGCACGCCCATGAACACCATTTCCGTTCTGACCCTGCGTCTGGCCGAAGCCATAGGCCTTTACATGATCGTCATCGGCATGGGCGGCCTCACCGCCCCGCAACGCTGGCGGGCGATGATGGATGATCTGGAGCGCTCGCCGGGTCTGGTCATGGCGTTGGGCTTCCCGGTCTTCGCGGTCGGGGCGGCGCTGGTGCTGATCCACAGCATCTGGCGCGATCCGCTCTCCATCATCGTCTCGACCATCGGTTATGCCGCCCTGATCGAAGGCGCGCTGCTGCTCGCCGTCCCCGGTCCGCTGATCAGGATTGGCCGCTGGTCGCTCAACTTCACCCGCGCCTGGGCGATCGTCTCGATCGTACTGGGCATCCTCCTGTTTCTCGCTGGCCTCACCGGCCGCGCCACCGTCATCGCCTGAAAGGAAAGCATATGGCCGACGTTGATTCGAAGATTGAACTGGCTTCCGATGGAAGCCAGCGGCCAGCCCGCACAGAGATGCGCGTCACCACCGGCCCCATCCGGGGCAGTCGCAAGATCCATGTCGGCCCCTTGAAGGTCGCGATGCGCGAGATCGACCTGGAACCGGGCAGCGGCGAGCCGCCCGTCCGCGTCTATGACACTTCCGGCCCCTATACCGATCCGAATGCGCGCATCGACATCATGGCGGGCCTCCCGCAACTGCGCCGCGACTGGATCATCGCCCGCGGCGATGTCGAGGAATATGACGCCCGGGCGATCAAGCCTGAAGACAATGGTCTCAAAGGCCCCGACCGCAGCGGCGGCGTCCAGCCCTTCCCGAACCTCGTCCAGCGCCCGCTGCGCGCCAAGGCCGGCGCCAACGTCTCCCAGATGCACTATGCCCGCCGCGGCATCATCACGCCGGAGATGGAATATGTGGCGGAGCGCGAGAATCTCGGTCGTGCCCGCCTCGCGGAATATGTGCGCGACGGCCATGACTGGGGCGCGGAAATCCCCGACTATGTGACGCCGGAGTTCGTCCGCGATGAGGTCGCGCGCGGCCGCGCCATCATCCCCAACAATATCAACCACCCGGAATCGGAACCGATGGCGATCGGCCGCAATTTCCTGGTGAAGATCAACGCCAATATCGGCAACAGCGCCGTCGCTTCGGACGTGGCGAGCGAAGTCGACAAGCTGGTCTGGTCGATCCGCTGGGGCGCCGACACGGTGATGGACCTGTCGACCGGCCGCAACATCCACGACACCCGCGAATGGATCATGCGCAACTCGCCGGTCCCGATCGGCACCGTGCCGATCTATCAGGCGCTGGAGAAGGTGGGCGGCATCGCCGAGGAACTGACCTGGGAAATCTTCCGCGACACGCTGATCGAGCAGGCCGAGCAGGGCGTCGACTATTTCACCATCCATGCGGGCGTGCGCCTGCCCTATATCCCGATGACCGCCAAGCGCGTCACCGGCATCGTCTCGCGCGGCGGGTCGATCATGGCGAAATGGTGCCTCGCCCATCACAAGGAAAGCTTCCTCTACGAGCATTTCGACGAGATCACGCAGATCATGAAGGCCTATGACATCGCCTATTCGCTGGGCGATGGCCTGCGTCCCGGTTCGATCGCGGACGCCAATGACGAGGCACAGTTTGCCGAGCTCTACACGCTGGGCGAACTCACCAAGCGCGCCTGGGAACAGGATGTGCAGGTGATGATCGAAGGCCCCGGCCATGTGCCGATGCACAAGATCAAGCAGAATATGGACAAGCAGCTTGAGGCCTGCGGCGAGGCGCCCTTCTACACGCTTGGGCCGCTCACCACCGACATCGCGCCGGGCTATGACCATATCACCAGCGGCATCGGTGCCGCGATGATCGGCTGGTACGGCACGGCGATGCTCTGCTATGTCACGCCCAAGGAGCATCTGGGCCTGCCCGACCGCGACGACGTCAAGGTGGGCGTGGTGACTTACAAGCTCGCCGCCCACGCCGCTGATCTGGCGAAGGGACACCCCGCCGCCAAGGTCCGCGACGATGCGCTTTCCCGCGCCCGTTTCGAATTCCGCTGGCGTGACCAGTTCAACCTGTCGCTCGACCCGGATACGGCGGAAAAATATCACGATCAGACGCTCCCGGCCGAAGGCGCCAAGAGCGCGCATTTCTGCTCCATGTGCGGCCCCAAATTCTGCTCGATGAAGATCACGCAGGAGGTGAGGGATTTCGCCGCGAAGCAGAACCAGCCCGCTGACAGCTTCCTCGCGGCGGAGGATGCCGAGAAGGGCATGGCTGAAATGAGCGAAATCTTCCGGCAGACAGGCAGCGAGCTTTATATGGGCGCCGGCGACCGGGAGCATGATTGAGGGGGCGGTCGTCTCGCGCTGGTTTGGCGTGAGTCGAATGGTGCTTTGGGCGGCCTTGACTCTGGTGTCAGCCGCCCTCGCTTTGGCGGCGCCCCGGCTGCCTGCCGAGGCAGGGGCGAAGCCTGACTTCTCCACCGTTCAAACGGCCGCTGCGGCCAAGGCGCTGGTTGCCAAGGGCAAGCTCGTGCCCATCCTTCTCTTCCCTGCTGAATTCGGGGGCGAAGCGATCCCGGAAAACATGATCTATATAACGCCCGGGGCGGCCGCAGCGCGAGAATTGCTGATCGGCACACTGACCCGGCTGATCAAGGAAGGAAGCATCGACAAGATGGAGGTGGAGCCCAGCTACAAAGGCCGCAGCTTCATCCCGACCGCGATCAGGATGAAAGCTTGGCACAGCAGCAAGCCCGGGAGCTTCGAACCGACCATCAGGGTCTGGTGATTGCGGGTGGATGGGGTCTTGCTTTGAGGCAAGCCATGGTCTCGCTAGAGCATCGTGCGGAAAAGTGGGAACCGACTTTCCGCTTAAAACGATGCGACAACAAGGAATTAGAGCGCGCGCCCTGCGTCTGATTTAGCGCAGCGCGCTCTAGAGGATGTCCTATGGGGATGGTGGCAATGTGAGAAAGGGCAAGATTCGGCCTTCGTGGTAGATGGGTGGTAGATGAGCGTGGTAGATTTTGCCTCATGGCGATGCGCGAAAAGAGCGCCGTTGGCGAGGCGATTGCCTGTTCGCGCAGACCCGTGCTCATCGCCGGCGCGGAAAGCATCGCCGCTACCTGAAAGCGGGTCGCCCGTATCTATGATTGAGATTTGCGTGCAAAAGCCTGTTGTCGCACTGCAATCGCGCCGGAACATCACTGCGTCGTGCTGACCTTCAGGAGATGCCGGGACTAATACGAACCCGGATCACAGCCCCCAATTATGCCTTGGATAGCAAATCTCCGAAATATGGTTCCGGTCCAGCTGCGCCGCGGCCTCAGACGAACGGTCGACTTTCTGGAATGGTTTTCCGAACCCGTCCACCAGAGGGCGCCCGGTGTCTCGCTTCAGCCACAGGCGCAACAGGTGACGCTTGCGTTCGGGTTGCGGGAAATCGACATAACTGGTGCGGGAATGCAGCGCTGCATAGTTCAGCAGCCACTGGACGTCGCCGGGCCGGAAATCCATGGTGACCGGCAGGCCCGGGACCAGGAAAATCTCGTCGAGAAGGTCCAGCAATTCATATTGCTGCGGCGTCATGCGGGGCACTTCGGGATAATCCTGGGCTGACCGGATCACGTTCGACCCGGCATACATACTGAAGACGCCGTCGATGAAGGACACCATGGGCGACGAATAATAGCGCGCCGGAGCATCATGGTCCTGCCGGTACCAGTCATAGTGCCAGACATCGTACATCAGCGGGGCCAGGTCCGGACGCCGCCGGACGATCTCATTGTAGATGGTGACGCCGCTAATCAGGATGGACGCGCCGCCTTCGCGCGCGCCGCGCAGGCACATCAGGCCGACGACGTCGCTGCTGTCCGAATGGAAGTTCAGGCGGTCGCGCGTCCGGCTGGGCAAGGCGGATGGATCGTCCATGGTCTTGTTGCTGGTCGCCACGACATGGTCGAACAGGTCACCCAGGTTATTCTGCTCCATCGGTTTGCCCAGATGCAGGCCAAGGAGGTAGAAGATCGCCGCGCTCAGCGCATCGGAATATAGTTCCGAACGTAACCCCCGGACCAGGACGAAGCCACGCCCATTGTCCATGTCCGCGGCCCAGCTGGCCAGGCCCCTTGCCGTGACGGGCAGGGGATAGCGGTCAGCTGTTATGGTACGAAGGTCGGGATCGTCCATCAGGAATTGCGCGCCGACCTTTTCGATCTCGGCGATCTCCTCTGCGCTCAGCATGTAGAGCCAATCGGTCGAATCATTGATTTCATCGCCCGTCCATGCGGCCGGGGAAGTAATGATGTTTGCCTTTTCGAATGTCTTCGTCATGCCGATTGCCGTTCCTTGACCATCATGGTTACGGGCGCAGACCCCTTAACCAATATCCTATCCCGCAAAGCCGTTCTCTTGAAGGCGGATGGGCTGTTCTGGAACCCGCAATCATTTGTCTTATTGCGTCGCTGCCCGTTGTGGCCGGTGTCGCGCTCCGCCGCGCCACAGATGGGACACCGCCAGGCTGCCCAGGATCATCACGACCGCCATGCAGATGGAAATGGTCCGCACGGACAGGCTGACTTCCACCAATATGCCGCCGATCATCGTCCCGGTGCCGCCGCCCAGAAGGCGGGCGAAACCCGTGACCCAGCCGACGCCGGTCGCCCTGATGTCCCCAGGATAGGAATTGGCAGTCAGCGCCTGTATCCCCGCGAAGCTGCCGTCCAGCAGGAAGAAGGTGATGAAAATCATCGTGACGCCAAAGGTGGGATTCGCGCCACTTGACCCCAGCAGCACGATCGCGACCCCCGTCAATATATAGGAAATGGTGAGAACCCGCGCCGCGCCCAGCCTGTCCATGACCAGGCCGATGACGATGGCGCCTGCGATGCTGCCGAATTTGCCGAGCGCGGTTATCATGCCCGTCGCGAACATGTTGGCCCCCGACTGGAGCAGGACGGTGGGCAGCCAGTAGGATGTGAAGAATTCCAGCGAATAGGCGGCCGACATGGCGAACCAGAGCAGGAACGTCATGACATGGCGTCCGTCGCGCAGGATCTGCGCCGCCGGATTGGCGCCCGATTCGGCCATGGTGCTGGCCGGTACGTGGAAATGTGGCGGGTGGTTTTCGCCGCGCGCGCTCGCCAGTCGCGAGCCGATGGAGGCGATCTGGGGCGAACCGGGGCGGTACCGCACAAGGAAGGAGAGCGATTCGGGAAGGCCCAGCGCCAGCAATATGGTCCACAGCATTGACAGGCCACCGCTGAAGAACAGGAGCGATTTCCATCCGAACACGGGAATCAGCAGAGCTGCTGCGATACCGGCCAGCGCCATACCCAGGGCGATGCCGGACATGGTCGCCATGATGATGACGGACTTGTGCCGCGCGGGCGCATAGTCGGCGGTCAGGCTGAAGGCGGTGGGCACGGCGGTGCCAAAGCCGATGCCAATCAGGAACCGCACGACGAACAGTCCGCCTTCGCTGCCTGCAAAGGATGTCAGCAATGTGCACAGGCCCATGAGGAAGCTGGATATGACCAGCAGCCGGCGCCGCCCGATCCGGTCCGAAAGCGGCGCGACCAGCACGGCGCCGATCAGCGATGCGATGACCGTGCCGGTGTAGATCGTGCCCAATATGGTGGGGGACAGGCCGTATTCCTGGCTGAGCGACGGGCCGACATAGCCTACGCCATAGGTGTCCATGCCCTCAATCAGCATCAGCATGCCGCACAATATCGGTACGCGCAGCACCAGCCCCTTCATCGGGGATTCGTCAATATATCGATCAACCAGGACCGAGGGGGATTTGCTGTTGCCGTTCGCCATGACTGTCCTTGTCCCGCACCTGCCTCTTGCCGACAGGGGGGAGCATAACCGGCCATCCGCGCGCCGTCGCGTCTCCAGGTCGCGCATAGTTGTCGCCACGCACCGGTTCTTTTGGATAAGCGTGAAGTGCGGGAGGCGAGTCTGATGCCAGAGGGTATCTGCGCTGCGCGCGGCAAGGGTGGGGAAAACCCGAAACTGATCGTTCTGGGGACGTTGGAAAAAGCAAAATATCATGTGGGGTGCGTCAGGAAGGTAAATGAGACCAACTATTCCGGTTGTTGAGTCAACACGCTTCGGTGGAACCCGTGGTTACGATCCTGGGGCAACCGTGCTTCGGGGGCTGGGATGCCAACAGGCCTCATCCCCCTGTGAAATTTCGGCACGGTCATTCAGGGAGTAAACGACATGCGGTTCCGTCACACCTTGCTTGCATACGCATCCTGCATCCCCGCCTTTGCCATCATGACGGCCCAGGCCCAGGAAGCGCCGGTGCCGACCGATAACCAGAAGACGCAGGAAACTGTGCGGGACGACACGGCGTTGCAGGCCATCGTCGTCACCGGCAAGCGCCTGGGCATCACCAATGTGCGTCCGACCGCGACCGTGAGCGGTCTGGAGCAGGAGGTGACCGAGATTCCCCGTTCCGTGACCACGGCGGACTCCGCGTTGCTCAAGGACATCCAGGTCCGCTCCATCCACGATCTGACGGCCGTTGCGCCGGGTACCTATACCGCCGCCTTCTATGGCGTGGCGGGCGCTGTGCAGATCCGCGGCAATGTGTCCGACAGCTATTATCGGGGCTTCAAGGGCATCAATAATATGGGCTATTACGAAACGCCCACGGAAAGCATCAGCGGCATGGAACTGGTGCGCGGTCCGGCGAGCCCGAACTATGGCGCGGGCAAGATCGGCGGCATGCTGAACCTGACGCCCAAGACCGATATTGCGACCTCTCTGAAGGGCACCACCGATTTCAAGGGGCTGGTCACTGCACAGGTCGGTTCCTATGGCGAACGCAAGGCGACGCTGGAAGGCGGCCTGCCGTTCAAGATCGGCGATCTGGACGCGGCGATCTATGCCTATGCCTATTATAATGATTCGGACAGTTACTATCGCCACTTCAGCCCGAACGACAAGGAATTGCAGATCGGCTATGCCATGGATCTGGGCGGCGGCACCGAACTGACCATCGGCGGACGCTATCTGGACCAGTCCGGCCATCTGGCGTCGCCCGGCTGGAACCGCCTGACCCAGAACCTGATCGACAACGGCAATTATCTGGCCGGTTCGCCGCTGGTGTCGTTGGCCGCGCCGGGCGCACAATCGCTGATGCCCGCACAACTGGCGCCCTACATCACCAGCCTGCGGCAGAGCACGAGCTTTGCGAACCCGCTGCCCCGTGGCACGATCAGCAATCTGACGCGGCTTGATCCGGCGACGGTCGAATATGTGAAGCTGTCGCGCCGGAACCTCAACACCTCGCCGCTGGATTTCAACGACAACAAGGTGTTCACCGCCTATGTCGACCTGATCCATAATTTCGACAATGGCGATCAGGTCAAGTTGCAGGGCTTCTATGAAGACCTGAAAAACGACATGTACAGTGCTGCCGGATCGGCTACTGCCGCCGATGGCGATGTCAAGGAAATCCGACTTTCCTATCTGGTGAAGCGCGATTTTGGCGAAGGGTTCGGTTTCCAGGCTATTGTGGGCGCAAACTATCGCGACTACAAAATCCACGATTTCCAGAACTATGGTCGCCAATATGTGATCTGGGACCGCAATGATATTTCGGCGGAACCCACCGCGGACATGATTATCAACAACCAGTATCTCAATCCCAATGGGCCGGTGTGGGATTTCCGCTATTATAGCCGGATCAAGTCGGTCGGCGCCTTCATTAACGGAGACATCACGCTGTTCGACAAGGCGCATATCCAGGGCGGCGCACGCATCGACGATTATAATATCCGTTCGCGCAATGACGGTCTGGTGACGTTCGGCGGGGCTTTGGGAACCGATTATTACGGGTCGAAGTCGCCGATCAGCTGGCAGGCCAGCCTCAATTACGAGCTGCCTTTCGGTTTCATCCCCTATGTGACCTATGCCAAGACGCAGAGCCTGGAAACCAACAAGGGCGGTGGCGTTGATCCGGCCCTGCTGATCGGCAGGAAATATCTGTCGCCGTCCGAACTGAAGGAGGCTGGCATCAAGGGCTCGCTGCTCGATGGCAAGCTGTTCCTGAGCCTTGCTGCCTACAAGATGAAGCGGCAGCAGCGCGATGCATTGTCGGGGGCCATCAATGAAGCGCACAGCAAGGGGCTGGAAGCGGAAATCCGCATGCAGGTGACGCCGGAATTCAGCCTGCTCGCTGTCGGTGCGCTGCAACAGACCAAGCGCCGCGGCTATGCCACGGTTCTGTTGAACGCCGCGCAGCTTGGCCGGGACGGGGCCGACATCTATGCGGCCGAATGGACTGCCGGGTCGACCAGCTTCACCGGCGCCACCGGCTATTATATCGACCGGGTGCTGCCCAAGGAGACCTTCAGCATTTTCGGGACCTATAAATTCCCCTTCGGCCTGAAGGCCAATGCCGGCATCAGCTATGTCGGGGAAATCAGCGGCATCGCGCCGGGTGCCGTGAAGGTTCCGGACTATGTCACGGCCCGCGCGTCGCTCAGCTACACGATCGACCGCTATACCGTCGACCTGTCTGTCGAAAACCTTACCGACAAGACCTATTTCTATCTTGGGCAGGACACCTACAGCGAAGTGGCGGCGATGCCGGGCATGGCTCGCGCATTCCACCTCCGCGTCGCAGCCCAGTTCTGACCGAGGGGCGTTCCGGGCACTGCACGGCCCGGAACGCCATTTCGTGCGGTGCAGCATAAAATCAAGAAAGCGAACGTTGCCGTCCATTCCCGAATGTCGCGCAGGATGAAACAATTCATGGCGGACCGGGAGCGGACGGCGAACGGGCCAGTCATGGAAATCTGGGATTGATCTGATGTCGAAAGTTTTGAACGACAGTTTCTTCGAGAGCATGAAAAGCTCGGTTCTGCCGGTGGACGAGGCAGAGATGCTGCCGCCCGCATGCTATACCGACCCGCAATTTTTCGAGTTCGAGAAGGATGCGATCTTCGCCAGGGAATGGCTGTGCGTGGGGCGCAAGGAATGGGTCGGCAAGCCGGGTGATTATTTCACCTCCATGCACATGGGCGAACCGATAGTCATAGCCCATGGCCGCGACGGTGAAATCCGCGCCATGTCGACAGTATGCCAGCATCGCGCGATGCTGGTCGCCGAAGGACATGGCAATACCCGTTCCTTCCTGTGCCCCTACCACCACTGGGCCTATGGGCTGGACGGCCAGCTGATCGGCGCGCCGGCGATGGAGCGGGCCTGCAAGTTCGACAAGAGCAAGATCAGCCTGCCCAAGTTCAAGGTCGAAATCTGGCTGGGCTTCATCTTCATCAATTTCGACCTGGACGCCGCGCCGCTCGCGCCGCGCCTGACGAAAGTGACGGAGGTGCTGGAACCCTATGATCTTGCCAATGCCGACACGTCCATGGACCTGGAGGAAGCAACCTTCCCATGGAACTGGAAGGTGATGTTCGAAAACAACAATGACGGCTACCACGCCAACCGGCTCCATGCCGGACCGGTGCATGACATCGCCCCGTCGGAATTGTGCGAATTTCCGCAGGATCTGCCGGAGGATACGGCCGGTTACTATCGCTACAATGGCACGGTCCACGCAGATGCGAGCTTCAATCCGACGCTTAAAGCCCTGCTGCCGACCTTCCCCAAGCTGACCGAGGCGGATCGCAATCGCCTGCTCTTCGCCAATGTGCCTCCGTCCCTGTCGCTCATCATCCGCAGCGACCTGGTCGCCTTCATCATCCTGCACGCCAACACCCACGACACCATCAGCGCCAAGCGCGGCTGGCTGGCGGCGCCGGGCGCGAGCCGGCAGCCCCTGTTCGCCGAACGGTTGAAGATCAACCTGGAAACCTCGGCCGAGATTGCCGAGCAGGACATTCATGTTGACGGATTGATCCCGATCGGCCTGCGTTCGCGCTATGCCGCGCGAGGGCGCTATTCCTGGCAGGAACAGGCCCAGCGCGAATTCAATGCCTGGCTGGTGAAGCGGTATCAGTCGGAATGGGACGCCCGCAAGGCGTGACGCGAAAGGGGACGACGCCTTCCCCGTCAGGGCAGGCGCTGGTCACATCGCCCGTTCGGACAGGCGGGGTGATGCTGGTCGGCGCCGCCTTGTTCATGGAGATGCTGGACGGATCGATCCTGACGACCGCCCTGCCATCCATGGCGCCCGAATTCGGCGTAGCGCCCGTTCAGCTCAAAATGGCCATCACCGGCTATCTGCTGGCGGTGGCGATCTGCATTCCCATGTCCGACTGGCTGGGCCGGCGGGTCGGCGGGCGAAGGTTGTTCATGGCAGCGCTTGCGCTGTTCGGTGCGACATCTGCGGCATGCATGGCCAGCCCCAATCTCGGCTTTCTCGTCATGACGCGCATAGTGCAGGGCGTGGCCGGCGCGATGATGGTGCCAGTCGGCCGGTTGCTGGTGCTGCGCGACCTGCCGAAAGGGGATCTGGTCCGGATCATCGCCATGCTGACCTGGCCAGCGCTGCTTGCGCCAGCTATCGCGCCGCCGCTCAGCGGACTGGTGGTCGAATATGCATCCTGGCGATGGCTTTTCGCCATCAACATTCCCTTCTGTCTGACCGCATTGGCGCTGGCGCCCTGGTTGTTGCCGCGATTGCCCCCTGAACGGCCGGTGTCGCTTGACTTTGCAGGCTTGGCGCTGTGGGTTGCGCTGGCGACGATGCTGGTGCTCGTGCTGGGCGATGCGACGCGCCTTGGGCCTTTGTGGACGGGAGTGGCGGTGTGCGGCACGGCGGCCATCGCCCATATGCTGTGGCGGCATCTGCGCCGCGCGGATCATCCGCTGCTGGACCTCACACTGCTCCGTGACCGCAGCTTCGCTCATGCCCTGCGGGGCGGCAGTGGCGTTCGCATAGCGATTTTTGCCAACCCTTTCCTGCTGCCGTTGATGATGCAGCTGGGCCTTGGTCTGTCGCCGGTCGATACCGGGATGCTGATGCTGATTGCGACAATGGGCAATATCGGTTTGAAGCCATTCACGACACCCTTGATGCATCGCTTTTCCTATCGCTCCATCCTGTTGGTGAACGGCCTGTTGTTGAGCGTGGGGTTTGGCCTGTTCGCCTTTCTTGACAAGGACACGCCCCGGCTGATTCTGATTGCGCTGCTGGTGGGTACCGGCATGGCCCGGTCGCTGCATTTTTCGGCGCTCAACACGCTGGCGTTCCGAACCGTTCCGTCCACGCACATGCCTGTCGCCAACATGATGTTCAGCGCCGTGATGCAGATGAACGCCGCGCTGGGCGTGGCGATGAGCGCGATGGCACTCCAGCTGTGGCCGGAATTGGCGGGCTCGGGTCATGGCGACGACATGGCGCCCTTCCGCTTCGCCTTTGCGCTGGTTGCGATCTGCACGCTTGCGGGGGTGCTTGACGTCCTGAAGCTGGAGCGCGAAGCCCGATCCACTCAACCTCTTGCGGAGATTCCATGACACCGGCACCTGCACTCTTCCTTGGCCATGGGTCACCGCGCGACGCGCTGAAGGATACGGCCAGTGCCCGGGCATGGGCCGAACTGGCCGGTCGTTTCCCGCGCCCACGCACGATCCTGTGCATATCGGCGCACTGGGAATGCAAGGGCGTGCTGGTCACGCGGGCGGAAAGCCAGCGCACCATCCATGATTTCTACCGCATGCCGGAGGAATTATACGCCATCCGCTATGACGCGCCGGGCGATCCCGACCTGGCCTTCGCTATCGAGGCGCGGCTGGAGGCGTTTCGCGCCCGTACCGATCTGGACAGCTGGGGGCTGGACCATGGCGCCTGGACGCTGCTGCGGGTGATGTATCCGGAAATGGATATTCCGGTGCTGCAACTCAGCATGGATGTCCGCCGCGACCCGGCCGGCCACCATGCCATCGGCCAGGCGCTGGCCGGGTTACGCGACGAGGGCGTGATGATCCTGGGGTCAGGCAATATCGTCCACAATCTGCGCGTGGAACGGCCGCGCGGCGATCATGTCTATCCCTGGGCACGAGCCTTTGACGATGCGGTTGTGGAGCGATTGAAGGCGGGCGACCATGCCGCGCTGATCGACTATGGTGGACTGCCGGGCGCGGCGGATGCGGTGCCGGAGAATGAGCATTATCTTCCGCTGCTCTATGTCCTGGGCGCCAGCCGTGACGGTGAGCGGCCGCATATCTTCAACCGGGAGATATTGTCGGCGGTGTCGATGACCTGCGTCGCCTACGGCATGGACTGAGGCCATTCGGGCGACGACCGGGGAACGGTCATCGCCCGCACCCCGCCCCTTATTTCTTGTCAGGCCAGATCCGTTCGCCCCGCGCCGGGAAGATGGAGCGCGGTATGCGCACATGCACGCCTTGCGTCCCGTCGACCACCTGCGTCACGGCAAAGTCGGAGGCGACGCTCATCAACGAATAGCCGTCTTCACGCGACAGATTCTGGTTCTCGGTCAGCAGACGCAGCATGTCGACGGACGCATTCTTCATCGCCGCGTCCAGATCCTCGCCAAAGCCATGGACGATCCAGTGTTCAGGCGTTTCGAGCAGTGGCGAGGGGAATTCGAAATCCTTGCGCAACACCACCTGCATCAGCACGTTCAGCGACGCCTCGATCGCGGTGCCGCTGATTTCGCCGTCGCCCTGGCTGATATGCGGGTCGCCGATGGAAAACAGACCGCCATCGACCTGCACCTTGTAGTACATGGTCGAGCCCGCGCCGATGCGCCAATTGTCGATATTGCCGCCATGCAGGCCGGGTGGGATCGTGCTGACGCGGCCATTGACCGCCGGAGCGACCCCCGCCGTGCCCAGATGCGGTCGCACCGGCACCCTGACGCCGTTCAGCGCCCTCTGACGGTCGCATTCGGGGCAGCGGGTGACGGTGCCGGGTGTCAGGTATTTTCCATTGAAATCATAGGCATAGCTTGCCATGGCGGTGTTGGTGTCGGGGTCGAGTTCATAGATGGTCACCCGTTCCTTCTCGTCAAACTCGGTATAGAGATGGCCCCAATTTGCGGCGAGGTTCGACCCGTGGCGGAAACGCGGCTGCATCGCCAGATACCGGACCTCCAGCATGTCGCCGGGCCTGGCCCCCTCGACATGGATCGGGCCGGTCATGATGTGAACGCCAGGTGTGCGGTCGGCCTCCGGCGTTTCGCGGAAGATGCGCCAAATCTTTTCGTCCATCAACAGGTCGGGATCGTCGCCGGCATGGTGGGTGACGGCCTCCGCCTGGATCAGGTCGCCCGAACGGATGCGCAGGGCAGGGGGCTGGGCCGGGTCGAAATAACCCCAATGCGTCGTTTCGGGCAGCGCCTCCAGATGATGGAGGGCGCCCGGGACGATTGTGGGGCGGACTTTGCCGGGTTCAGAGGTAAATGCCATGTCGGTTTTCCTGTGGATGGTCAGGCGGCTGCCAGCCTGAGCGTGGTCATGTCTATGGAACTGTACTGAACGAAATCGCAGGAGAAGCTGGCCGCGTCCCCCGGGTGGCGAGCGCCCAACACGTAAAGGAGCGGCAGAAAATGTTCGGTGCTGGGCAGGGCGTTGCGCATGTCCTGCCCCAGTTGTTCAAAGCCGATGACGGCGCCGCTGTCGTCACGCTCGATGGCGTCGCGTATGGCGGCGCCGAACCGGACGGCATAGTCGCGGGGAGCGGCGCTGTCGGTCCGGATCACGTCGCGCAAATTATGGACGATATTGCCCGATCCCAGGATCAGCACTCCTTCGTCGCGCAGCGGAGCGAGCGCCTGGCCGATGGCGAAATGTTCCCGCGCCGAGAGATTGGCGTCGATGCTCATCTGGACCACCGAGACATCGGCCTTGGGAAAGATCTTCATCAGCACCGACCAGCAGCCATGGTCGAAGCCCCAGCTATCGGTCTGGTGGATCATGCGCGGCGCCAGCAATCCTTCGATCCGACGGCACAGCGCGGCATCACCGCGTGCAGGATATTGGAATTCGTGCATGGCGCGGGGGAAGCCGCCAAAATCATGAATGGTCGGCGGATGCGCCTGCGCCGTCAGGCCGATACCCCGTGTCATCCAGTGGGCGGAGATCATCAGCACCGCCTGCGGCTTGGCCACGCCTTCCAGTTGAGAGCGCCAGGCGGCCGTGACGTCATTTTCCAGCAGAGCGATCATGGGTGTCCCATGACCGAAGAAGATCGTCGGCAACCGGTTCATATGTTTGCGTATCGCTCCCTGGAGGCTGGTGCTCGATGCGACGATAGAGCAGCCGACAGCGCGTGCGATTGGGATAGAACGCATTATTGCTTGACCTGAAGCGGGGCTGCATGGCCCATTCGGACCTAAGGGTCTTCTCTGATTGGGGCGTTTTGGGTCAAGCTGTTTCCTCGTATTCGTGACCGTTCCCATGGATCACTCGCTTCTCTCCGCGGTCAGCGCTGGGCTGCCGCATAATGGGGTCAGGAGAGCGGGATGCCTCAAGCTGTTTCGCGACCTTCGGCAAAGCCGAGAATCCGGACTCTCAACGAGGTCATTCCGCCCATCGTCCCCATGGGAACGACCGCTACCCGTCTCTTCAGGCGGGAACTGGTTTGTGTCTCCTCATGCTGCTGTGAACGTCGGTGACTTACCCCAGCGGAACTCGGCCTCATCGCTCCACATACGGTGCAAGATGACGGCAAGCTTGCGAGCCACGGCGACGCGGGCTTTAGCCATGCCGCGCCGCTGGGCAAGGCGCATACCCCACGCCTTTAGCGTCGACCATTTCTGGCAGCGCGTCAGCAGAGTATGCGCCGCCTCGTACAACGCGGTACGGGCGAGTTCGTCGCCACATCGGCTGATGCGGCCTTGGACATCCGTTTCGCCAGACTGGTAGCGACGGGGCGTGAGCCCGAGATGAGCGCCGACGTCGCGGGATCGTCGGAAGCGCTCGGGCAGATCGACCGTCGCCCGGAAGGTGAGCGCGGTCAGCGGCCCCACACCTGGCACCGTCATCAGCCGTCGGCATATCGGCTCAACCCTGACCGCTTCCAGCACGCGCTTCGTCAAATGCTCGATCTGGCGCACCATCACATCGAGCACCGCAAGCAGCGGCTCGATGATGTCGGAGATGGCAGGGTCGACTGACGCGAGTTCGCGGACCAGGCCGGCGAAGAGCTTGCGCGGCGGTGTTCCTAGCTTGAGTCCGACCTCGCGGAGTACGGCCCTCACCGCGTTCTCGATGTCGCGCTGCTTATTCAACATCGTCCGGCGTGCACCGAGCAGCGCGCGGGCCGATCGGCACGGCATGCTCTTCACGTGGACCACGCGATACCAACCAGTGCGGATGATCTGAGCCAGACCACGGGCGTCGTTACGGTCGGTCTTGTTGGGCATCGCACCCATTGCCGCTTTGGCCGCTCGCGTTTCGATGCACAGTGCCGGGAGGCCCGCGCGCGTCAGACCCTGATGCAGCCACGATGACAGCGAGCATGCCTCCAGACCAACGCGCTCGAAGCTCAGACCGGTAGCGGTCAACGTCTCGACCAGTGCATCGGGGTCACTGGCGGCACGAAGCTCACGGATCACTTTGCCCGTGTCATCGACAATGCAGATCGCCGTCTCTTCCAACGATACATCCAGTCCGGCATAATGGCGCATGGTTGCTCCTCCTCATGGTTGTGGCCGCTCGATACGGACCACGTCTTACCATCTGCGAGGAGCAGCCACCCCACCGACTCGGTGGTGAGCCCCAATCACCCCATCTGTTTGGAAATGCGCCTTTGGGCGCATAGCCGCACCAGCCCTCTCCCCCACCTGGCCACCCATATGATACTGCCGTTGGGTGGCCGGGTGGGGGAGAGGGCTGGTGCGGTGCCCGAAATGCGCTCTTCCGCGCATTTCCAAACAGACTCTAACTGCCTCAATTCTTGAACGGTCGCGCATGCCGCCCGCCGGCCCCTTGACCTGTGGCCGCATGCTGCAAAAGGTCGATGGGCAGCGAAAGAGGTCGTACCTTGCAGGATGTTATCGAAACCGAAGTGCTCAGCACCCGGATCATTGCCCATGATGTGAAATTGATCGAATTGGGTCGTATCGGCGGCGGGCCCTTTCCTGGCTTTGCGGCGGGTGCGCATGTCGATGTGCATCTGCCCGGCGGGCTGATCCGGCAATATTCGCTGTTGAATGCGCCGTCCAGCCTGGACCGTTATGTCATTGCCGTCGCGCGGGAGGCCAACAGCCGGGGCGGTTCGGCCTTCCTGCATGATGCGCTGGTCGATGGCGACCGGCTGACCATCGGCCTGCCGCGCTGCCATTTCCCGCTGGCCGGGGATTCATCCCACAGCATATTGATCGCGGGCGGCATCGGCATCACGCCGATCTGGTGCATGGCGCAGCAACTGATGGAGAGCGGCCGGTCGTTCCAGCTGCATTATGCCGCGCGGACCAGGGGGCATGCCGCCCTGCTGGACCGGATAGCGGCGGGTGCGCCGACCGCGCTCAATACCTATTTCAATCTGGAGGGCGACCCGCTGATGGACCTGCCCGCGATTATCGCGGCCGCGCCGGAGGGCAGCCATTTCTATTGCTGCGGTCCCATGCCGTTGATCGAAGCCTATCGCGCAGCCTGCGCCCGGCTTCCTGCCGAACGCGTCCATCTGGAACAGTTCGCCGCGACCCAGGCCGCAGCAACGGACGGCGGCTATACGGTGGAACTGGCAAAAACCGGCATCAGCATCGAAGTCACCGCCGGGGAGACGATATTGGATGCGCTGGCGCGGGAAGGGATAGCGATGAGCTATTCCTGCCGGGAGGGGATCTGCGGATCGTGCGAGACGGCGGTGATCGAAGGAACGCCGGACCATCGCGACGCCATCTTGACGCAGGCGGAACGTGCCGAGGGTCGCACGATGATGATCTGCTGCTCCGGGTCGCTGACTTCCCGGCTGATCCTGGACATCTGACCGGGGTCAGGCCGCCGCCAGCAGGTCGTCCACCTCATGCCGGTAGGGGCAGGCTTCGGCCGCGCCTTCCCGGCCGACGGCGAGGGCGGCGGCGGCCCCGGCGAAGCGTATCGCGGCGCGCATGTCCAGTCCCTGCGCCAGCGCCGCGGCAAACACGCCGCAGAAACAGTCCCCCGCGCCTACCGTGTTCACTACCGGCACCTTGATCGCGGCGAAGGCTTCATGGCCTTCCGCATCGACCAGCAGACAGCCTTGTCCGCCCAGCGTCACGATGATGTGGCGGAGCTGCCCGCCCAGAAGCTGTCGTGCAAGGGCGGCAATGCCCTGTGCATCGTGGGGCATGGTCGCGGCTCCGGCGAAGGCCTGGCATTCCGTCTCGTTCAGGATCGCGATGTCGGCCAGCGCCAGCAGCGCGCGGTGGTCGACCAGTGCAGGGGCGGCGTTCAGGATGCGGATGCCCGCGCCGGGGGACAGGAACATCGCCTCTATCGCGTCCGGCCGCGCCTCGAACTGGGTCAGCGATACCCGGACCGGCGCGGTAGCCGCGCGCAGGGCTTCGGCGCCGAAGGTCATGTTGGCCCCGGCATCGACGACGATGCTATTCTCCCCGTCTTCGCTGAGAGCGATAAAGGCCCGGCCTGTAGCGCTGTCCAGGCAGGTCGCCACGCCGCTCTCATCAATGCCGTCCTCGCGGAGCAAGGCGCGCAACGACCGGCCTGCTTCATCATCGCCGACCGCGCCCAGCATTTGGACGGATGCGCCGAAACGCGCCGCCGCGACCGCCTGGTTCAGACCCTTGCCGCCTGCCCCCTCGACCACTCTGCGCGCCGTGATCGTCTCGCCCGGTAGCGGCAGCGCCGCCACCTGCATCACGATGTCCAGATTGATCCCGCCCAAAATCGCTACGGTCACTATTGGATCCTTATCCTGCCAATATGCGCTTGTCGGGCGCGAACATGTCTTTGCGGACGATGGCATGAACACCCCAATTGCCGTCGGCCACCTGGGTTATGCCAAAGTCCACGCCCACCGAAATCAGGGAAATCGCTTCATCCTCGCTAAGACCGAAAGTCCCCATCAGAAAACGGCGCACCTTGCGAAAGGCGTCGCGCATGGCGTGATCGATCGATGATTTTCGATAGATGTCGCTCTGTGCGTTACGGCCCAGTTCTTCCAGATAATTGGGATGGCTGAACCCGGAAATTACCCATTCCTCCGCCGTTTCGATCAGCGGATAATTGATGTTGGCCAATGCCCTGCCCTGAATTTGCGTGCGCTTGTGCAGGATGATCTGGAAACGGCCGGTGAGCGAGCATTCGATGGCCGTCCCGCAGGCCTCGCCATCGCCCTGGCAGGCGTGGGGATCGCCCACGGACAGCAGGGCGCCCGGTACGGCGACCGGCAGATAGACGACAGATCCCGCCCCCAACCGCCAATTGTCCAGATTGCCGCCAAAGGAGGAGGGGGGTACGGAATCGACCAGTCCGCCATGGTTCGGCGCCAGGCCGATCACGCCGAAATGCGGCCGCACGGGAATTTCGATATCTTTCAATATGCCGAAATTCTTCAGTACCGTTGAATGGTCGACGGGCACGCCGGGATAGTCGATCCGCGGATGAACCACGCCGAAGGGGTCGGTCTGCGGTGTCCAGCGATAATTATAGACGGCACGGGCGCGCCGTCCGCCACTGTCGCGATCCAGTTCATAGATGGTGATGACTTCGCGCTCGCGCGGTTCGGTCAGCATATGCTGGTAATGGAAGCCCCAGAATGCGGCGGCGTTGCTGCCGAAAGCGCTGCCGTCAAATTCGGGATTGCGACAAGGACGCGGCTCGGTCGACAGGATGCGCACTTCCAATATGTCGCCGGGCCTGGCGCCCGCGACCGCGACGGGACCGGTGCAGATATGGACGCCAAAGCCCTCTCCCGCGCCCCGGCCGCAGGCCGACGCGTCCATCGGGCCTGCGCCGCGCCGGTCCACCGCCTTGCGTTCCGCCGTCCAGTGGAACACGTCCTCCGCCCCCGGATCGCCAGCGATCATCCGGTCATAATCATCATAGGCATGGTGGGTCAGCGTCTCTATGGTGACATAGTCACCGGAACGAATGTACAGCGCGGGCTTCAGGAAGCGGCTGAAATAACCCCAATGGACCGTTTCCGACGATATCGCGAGATGATGTTCGGCGGGGGGCTGCCCTTCCAGCTGCGCGAACTGCTTCTCTATATCCTCGATATTGTGGCCCAGCGCCTCTTCCTGCCGGTCGCCGTCGACGCTGGCGGGCTTGCCGCGCAGACGGGTGCGTCCCGACGGTTCCTCGCGCGTGTAGAGATGCGGACTCTTGCGATAGTCGCGCGGCGACACGCCGAATTCGTCGCGAAAGGTGCGGCTGAAATAGGCCGGGTCGGTGAAGCCCCAGCGATAGCATATCTCCGAGATGGAAAGTTGTTCGCAGAGCGGCGAGGCCAGGTCGTCGCGGCAATGTTCCAGCCGACGCGAACGGACATAGGTGCTGAACGTCTTGTCGAACGCCTCGAACAGCTTCTGAACGTTGCGGACGGACATGCCATATTCCTGCGCGATGTCGGACAGGCCCAGTTCCGGTTCCATCAGACGGCGTTCGATGGTCTGGGAAATGCGGTGCAGCAATCCGGCGCGCCGGCCGCTGATGCCGCCCAGCATGGTCACATTGCCCTCGTTCAGGAGATTGGCGGACACGAATTCGGCCAGCACCGTCTCTATCGTCTGGAACTGGCTTGCCTCGATCGCCCCCAGCCGCGAAGACAGCGAGACCAGCATGTCGCTGAACACTTCGGCCAGCGCCGATTCGCCGGATATGAGCTGGGGCACTTCGGGTATTGGCGCCAGCATCTGCGGCGTCAGCAGGTTCCGCGGCACGCGTAGCAGAAGAGCGCGGACATCGTCCTCGAAATGCATGCGGACGGGTTTGCGCGGGGCGCCGAACAGGAAATCGCCAGACAGCATCGCTATGGGCTCATGACCCGATAGCGTGCATGTCGCGCGGCCTTCGATCAACAACAGGACCATCGCCTTGGACGCGACCATGCGCGGGATCGTGAAAGCCTGAGCGCGCGAGGAGAGATAGGCATAATCCGTATCGCCCGGACTGGTGATCGCGGCGGCGATGCCGAAAAACTGCTGACCCGGCACGATCGACACATCGTCGATCCCGATACTGTTCAGCGCCTGGCACCAGCCGTCTTGCTTGTCCTGCTGCAGATAGGCTGCGGTTGAAAAATTCCAGAGCTGCATAGCGTCCCGTTCATGTTCTCCGCCGCTCCGCTGGTCATGGCCCCGACTGTCATCAGACCCCGGCCGTTACGGCGCGCGCATTGGCGATTCCGGCAGCATAGCGAGCCGCCAATGTCGAACACACCATCAATTGTATCTGATGGAAGATCATCAGCGGCAGCACGGCAGGGCCGACCAGCGCGGTGGGGAAGATCGCGCCCGCAATCGGCACGCCCGACGCCAGGCTTTTCTTCGACCCCGCGAACAGCAGCACGATCTCCATCTCGCGCGGCAGCCCCGCCAGCCGCGCCATGGCCAGTGTCGCCCCCAGCATGACGGCCAGCAACAGGGCATCGACGATCAATATGGCGACCAGGTCCGACAGGCCGATCTTCTGCCACAGTCCCTCGACAATGGCGGCGCTGAAGGCGGTGTAGACGACCAGCAGGATGGTACTGCGGTCGGTCCGGCCGACAAGCGAGCGGTGGCGGTCGACGAACGCGCCCAGAACCGGCCGGGCCAGATGGCCGAGGATAAAGGGCAGCAGAAGCTGGAGCGCGATCTTGCCCACCGCGTCGGCGGAGATGGCGGCCCCCGCCCCCGGCATCGAGAGCAGCCAAGCCGCCAGCAGCGGCGTCAGCACGATCCCTGCCAGGTTGGAGATGGACGCGCTGCATATCGCTGCCGGGACGTTCCCTCCCGCGATGGAGGTGAAGGCCACCGACGATTGTACGGTGGATGGCACCAGTGCCAGGAAGATGAAGCCGACGACGATCGGCGGCGTGAACCAGCCCGTTCCCATATGGCCGATGGCCACGCCCAGCAGCGGGAAGATGGCAAAGGTCGACAGGAATACCAGCATATGGGTGCGGATCGCGCCGATGCCGCTCTTGATCGCGGCGGTGGAAAGTTTCGCGCCATGGAGGAAGAAGAGCAGGGCGATCCCGGCGTCAGTGACGATATCTGCCCATTCTGCCGCTTCGCCCCGCACGGGCAACAGCGTGGCGGCGCTTACGGTCGCCAGCATGGCCAGCAGGAATGGATCGATGCGTAACGAACGGACGGACATGGGGTCTCCTATGACGCTGTGCTGCGCGGACCATCTGAATAGACGCATATCCCATCGCCTGTTTAGGGCTTAACGGATCGGTTCTTGGACCCTTGTGCCTGAATAAATGGACGGAGGCGGTCGACCCGCTCGAGGCGGCTTATCATCCCCGCCGCGCAGGTTAGGAAGCGGTGACTCGCCACCTCTCCCTCTTTGTACCTGACAGGTCAGACCATGCGCGCAGCCGTGCTTCACATGACAGGATCGCCCGATGTTCTGCGCATCGAGGATGTTCCGGCGCCCGTCCCGGCGGCCGGGCAGGCGCTGGTGAAAATCGGCGCCTGCGGCGTCGCCTTCCACGATATTGTGGAGCGCAACGGCACCTATCGGCGCGACATGCACTTCCCCGTCATATTGGGCTATGAAATCGCCGGTACGGTGGTCGAGGCCGGCGCCGATGTCTCCGGCCTGAAGGTCGGCGACCGGGTCTGTACCAAGGCCTTTGCATCCTGCGGCCGGTGTCGGCTGTGCCGCACCGGCCGGGAAACCAGCTGCCGCGAGCGCAGGGCGGTGCGGGGCGGCTATGCCGAACTGGCGGCCATCGACCAGGATGCGCTGGTGCCCATTCCCGACAGCCTGTCATTCGAACAGGCGTGCATGCTGGGGCCGACCGTGGGCGTGGCGCTCAATGCCGTGCGCGACGTCGCCCGCGTCGCCATCGGGGAACGGGTGCTGGTGACGGGCGCGACCGGTGGGGTGGGTCTGGCGGCGGTGCGGATCGCCGCGCTTGCCGGCGCGACTGTCGTTGCCGTTACGCGCAAGGCGGAGGCGCGTGAGATGCTGGAACAGGCCGGCGCGGACGAAGTGGTCGTCTGGGACGGCAGCGACAATTTCGGCAAGGCGCTTCATGCCGCGGAGCGGGCCGTGGATGTCGTCATCGACACGGTCGGCAGTCGCGTGTTCGAGGCGGGCTTCGCGGCGCTCGCGGTCCATGGCCGATATGCCTTTGTCGGCCAGCTTTTCGGCGAGGAGATCAGCATCAATCCTGCCCGGATATTCTTCAAGCGCGCACAATTGCTGGGCGTGGGCAGCGTTAGCCGCGTGCAGCTGGAGGATGCCGCCGCCCTTGTCGCGCGCGGCGACCTGACCCCGCCCGTCGCCTGTACATTTCCGCTGGAGGACATCGCGCGGGCGCATCGGCTGGCGGAGTCCGGCGCATTGACCGGACGGGCCGTCATCACATTCTGAGAGGAGAGAGACAATGGATCAGCCAAGGGGCCGGCAAAGGCTGGAAGCCATCTGGGCGCTGAGCGTCGAGAAGATGAAGGAGGTCGTGCGTGAATTGCAGGTGACCCAGGATGAACTGCATGCCGCGGGCGATTTTTTCAATCGGCTGGGTCAGAGCGGTATGTGCCGCAGCCTGTTCGACGTCGCGCTGGGCATGACCTCGGTAGAGGCGACGGGCGGGGCCGATCGCGGCACGCGGCCCTGCCTGGAGGGTCCCTATCATGCCCGCCATCCCGATCGCGCCGAGGGCAGGCTGTTCGATGGCCCCTCGCCGGAAGGCATGCCGCCCCTGCTGTTGACCGGACGCGTCACTTGCGACGACACGGGGCAGCCGGTGGCGAACGCGGAACTGGATTTCTGGCAGGCCGATTCCAACGGCCTGTACGACCGGAAGGGAGATCATCTGCGTGGCCGGCTGCGCACGGATGCGCAGGGCCGTTACGCGCTGCACACGGTGCTGCCCAATGATTATTCCGAACATGACCACGATCCCATTGGCGAACTGTTCCGCGCCATGGGCCGGCACAATACGCGGGCCGCGCATATCCACTTGAAGGCGTCGGTCGAAGGGCAGGTTCTGCTGACCACGCAGATCTTCATGTCGACCAGTAGATTCCTGGACAGCGACTATGTCGAGGGAGCCGTGACGGAGGAACTGACGGTCGGCCTGGAGCAGGATGGCGCGGGCGGCTATGTCGGCCGGTTCGATGTCCAGCTCGCCATGGCGGGGGCGGTCGTGGCATGATGAGCGCACCCGCCCGATTGCGCACCTTGATGGCGCAGGGGCCGGTGTTCGCGCCGGGCGCCTGCGACGCGTTCACGGCCAGGCTGATCGACCGGTCCGGTTTCGGCGAAGCGCTCTATCTGGGCGGCAATGCACTGGGGCTGAGCCTTGCCAAGGGGCAGCCGCTGGTCACGCTGACCGAAACGGCGATGCACGCGGCCGCCATCGGGCGGACCTCGAGCCGGCCACTGGTCGTCGATGCCGGGGCGGGCTTTGGCGACGTGCCGCATGTCCATCGCACCATCGTCGAACTGGAACAGGCGGGCGTCGCGGCCATCCATATTGATGACCAGCCCTATCCCAAGAATCCTGGCTATCACCGGGGAGAGGGCGGCATTGTCGCGCCGGAGCTGATGGCCGACCGGCTGCGCGTGGCGGCGTCGGCGCGGCGCGACCCCGCGCTGACGCTGATCGCGCGCACCGACACGTTGCGCGAAGGGGCGAGCCTGGAGGAAGCCATGGCACGCGGGCGCCTTTATATGGAGGCGGGTGCCGACGCGCTGATGATCCTGGACCTGACGCCCGACCGGCTGGCGGAGGTTCGCCGGGCCATGCCGGACGTGCCGCAGGTCTGGATCGGCGGCGTCGTGCCGCCCGTCCCGTCGCGCGATGATCTGGCGCAGGCGGGTTTCGCGCTGTCGCTCTACCCCTTCAACAGCATCGCCGCGATTGCGCAGGCGGTGGGCGACCTCTGGTCGCGGGCGGCGAGCGATGGCCGGATCGCACAGGAGGACGAACTGCTGCTGCGCATGCGCCGCGAACTGGCGGAGATCGCCGGGATGGAAACTTATTGGAACATTGCCGACGATCTGGCGGGTCGTCCCCGCCGCGGCGGGACAAGGAAAACACAATGATCGCTCCTCCCAAGGGGAAGACACTGGCCACCGTCGTTGCCGAAAAGGCGACGGCAAATCCCGCGCACCCCGCCATCCTTTATGGCGAAGAGGTCATCGGCTACGGCGCGTTGCGGGATATGGTCGAACTGCGCGCGCTGGCGCTGGATGCGTCGGGCATCCGGGCGGGCGACCGCATCGGCATCCTGATCGGCAATGAGCCGGAATGGGTCGCCATGGCGCTGGCTGCCGCAGCCGTCGGAGCAACGCTGGCGCCGCTCAACACATGGTACAAGGCGGGCGAACTGGCCTGGACCATCCGCCATTGCGGCCTCAGCCTGGTGGTCGCCGCCAGCCGCTTCCTCAACGCCGATTTCGCGGCGATGCTGACAGAGATCGACCGGGAGGGATCGGCGCCTTCCCTACGCAAGCTGGTCTTTCTGGGCGATGCCGTGCCGGGGTACGAGCGTCATGACGCCTTCGTCGACCGGGGCAGGGCCGCGAAGGCGGCGGGCGTGATGCTGGACCCGGAGGCCGTCGATCCGGACAGCCCGGCCTATGTGCTCTACACCTCCGGCAGCACGGCCGAGCCGAAGGGCGTCCTGCTCAACCATCGCGGCGTGGTGGAAAACGGGTTCGAACTCGGCCAGCGCCGGGCGATCGGGCCGCAGGACCGCACATGGCTGGGTACGCCGCTCTTCTACGCGCTGGGGGCGACCAACGCGCTGCCCGCGACCTTCACCGCCGGGGCCACGCTGGTCCTTCAGGGTGCTTTCGAGGCGGGGGCCGCCATCGACATCATCGAGCGGACGGGCGCGACCGTCTATTACGGCACCGGCAATATGAGCCGCGCGATCATCGACCATCCCGCCTTCACCCGCGCGCGCATCGCGACGCTGAAAAAGGGCAATGCCGGGCTGGGCGCGGAATATAAGCGGCTGACGCTGGTGGAAATGGGCATAGAGCAGGCGGTGCCCGCTTATGGCCTGACCGAAACCTACGGCAATGCGGCGGTCGGCCGCTTCGACGATCCGCTGGAGGTCAAGATGGCGACCGACGGCGCCGCCTTGCCGGGGCAGGAGATCCGGATCGTGGACCCCGAAAGCGGCGCGCCGCTGGCGGCGGGTGAGCTGGGCCTCATTCTGGTGCGCGGCAATGTGACGTCCGGCTATCTCGACAATCCGGAGGAGACGGGCAAGGCGCTGCGCCCGGACGGCTTCTTCGACACGGGCGATTTGGGGACACTGGACGGGGAGGGACGGCTGCGTTTCCACTCGCGGCTCAAGGAAGTCATCAAGTCGGGCGGCATCAACGTGTCGCCGGTGGAGGTGGAGCAGTTGCTGACCACCCATCCCGATGTGCGCGATGCCCATGTGGTCGGTCTGGACGATCCGGTGCGCGGCCAGCTGATCGTCGCCTTCGTCGATCCCTTGCGCCCCGTTGACGAGGCGGCGTTGAAGGCCTTCGTCAAGGAACGAGCCGCTGCGTTCAAGGTGCCGCATCATGTCTTCCTGCGTAGCGAGGCGCAATTGCCGCGCCTTGCCACCGGCAAGATCGCCAAGGCGCGGCTGAAGCAGGAAGCGGCGGAGATGCTGGCGTCATGACCCTGGCGGGCAAGACGGCGGTGATCGGTGTCGGCACGTCCAGCCTGGAGCGCGATCCGGACCGATCGGTGTTGCAGATGGCCGGTGCCGCGCTGGAGCAGGCTTTGGTCGATGCGGGCCTGGAAAAGAGCGCCATCGATGGCCTGTGCGTGCAGATCGGCAGTCCGCGCGGCGCGGATTACGACACGCTGGCCCAGACATTCGGCCTTGACCTGCGCTATGCCAGCCAGACCTGGCCGCATGGCCGCTTCACCGCGACGGTGCTGACCCATGCCGCCATGGCGATAGAATCGGGACTGGCTACGCGGGTCGCCTGCATATTGGCGATGAAGAACAGCGATATCGGCCGCATCGGGGAAGCAGGCAATCCCTTCTTCTACGAACAGTTCCGGGAAAATGGCGGCCCCCATGGCGAGGAAGGCCATATCGGCATGGCGTCCCCCGTGGCGGGCGCGGCGATGGCGTTCGACCTCTATTGCCGCCGCTATGGCAAGGATCGCGAACTGCTGGCCGCCATTCCCATGGCTTTTCGCCGCCATGCAGCGCTGACGCCCGACGCGGTGATGCGTGCGCCCATGACGCTGGACGATTATCTGGCCAGCCGGCCCATCATCGATCCGTTGCGCCTGCTTGACTGCTCGCTGGTGGGGGATGGGGCAGTCTGCGTGGTGCTGAGCGCGGCGCGGCTGGCAAGCAGCCTCGCGCGACCAGTGCTGCTGACCGGGATGCAGGGCGTGCGGGCCAGTCGGGAAAGCTTCGTCTTCGCGCCCGAAGGCCTTGGCATGGCGCAGCAATCGCACCGCCGCCGCCCTCTCACGGAGACGCGCAGCCAGCCTGTGCACGCCATGGCGGGCAGCGGGCCGGAAGGCTTCGATCTGGTCGGGGTCTATGACAGCTTCGCGCCGCTGGCGCTCTACGCCCTGGAGGAGTTCGGCTTTTGCGGGCCGGGCGAAGGGCTGGACTGGATACAGGGCGGCCGGATCGAACTGGGCGGAGAACGGCCGGTCAATACGGCGGGCGGCCAACTCAGCCATGCACAGCTCAACGGCTGGGGTCAGGTGGCAGAGATAGTACGGCAGTTGCGCGGCGAGGCGCATGGCCGGCAGGTCGATGGCGCGCGCCGGGGTCTGTGGTGCAGCATAGGCGGTGATGCCATCGCGTTCGAAAGGGTCTGAGGATGACGGAAACGGTCACGCCCGTTCGCAACCGGCTGAACGAAGCTTTCTGGGAAGGGGCGGAGAGGGGACAACTGGTCCTGCCGCATTGCCATGACAGCGGCCGGGCCTTCTGGCCGCCCAGCCCGATCAGCCCCTTTACTGGTGGCGCGGTGGATTGGCGCCAATGCGATCCAGCGGGTCGGGTGGAAAGCCTGATCGTCTATCGTCGTGCCTTCCAGCAATCCTTCGCACACCTCATCCCCTACGGCATTGCACTGGTCGCGCTGGATGCCGGGCTGCGACTGATGGTCCATGTGGAAAATCCCGACGATGCCGGTGCGCCCTGCGTCGGCGCGGCCGTGACCGTCGGCTTTCGCGCCATCCTCCCGGACAGCATGCCGCTGCCCGTCATTTCCAACCCAATCTGATCGGAGAACACAGCATGCCCAGAACCGTCATCGTCGAAGAACTCGGTGCCGCCGACGCCATGAAGATCGTGGACCTCGACCCTGGCATGCCGGGGCCGGGCGAAGTCCGCATCCGCCAGACCGCCATCGGCGTCAATTTTGCGGACGTACATTATCGCCGCGGCACCGCGCCCAAGCATTCGATGGCAAAGCTGCCCATCCCCTTCACGCCGGGACTGGAAGGGGTGGGCTTTGTCGAGGCGGTGGGGGAAGGCGTGGACCAGTTCAAGGTCGGTGACCGCATAGCCTATGCCTCCGCCTCCCTGACCATCGGCGCCTATGCCGAGGTACGCCTGTTTCCGGCTGAACGCTGCTTCATCCTGCCCGACGACATTCGCGACATCGATGCGGCCGCCCTGTTATATCGCGCAATCACCGTGCAAGGGATCATCCGCCAATGCTATCCCGTCAAGGCCGGCGACTGGATATTGCTCCACGCGGCGGCGGGTGGGATCGGCACGATCCTGTCGCAATGGGCCAGCCATCTGGGCGCGTCGGTGATCGGCACGGTCAGCGCGCCGGAAAAGGCGGAACTGGCGCTGTCCAATGGTTGCGCCCATGCCATCGTCCACACGCAGGAGGATTTTGTCGCCCGCACGCTGGAAATCACTAACGGCAAGGGCGTGGACGTTTGCTTCGACGGGGTCGGTATTGCCGTGTTCGTGGATTCGCTGCGCGCCATCCGCCGCTATGGCACCATGGTGTCCTTCGGCCAGGCATCCGGGCTGGTCGATCCCATCGACCCCATCGAATTGCAGCATGAAGGGCTATACCTGACCAAGTTCAGCGGCGGCACCTATAATGACGATGTGGACGAATATCAGGCACGCGCCGCCGACGTCGTCGCCGCGATCCGTGCCGGCGTGTTCAAGCTGGGCAATCACCTGACCTACAGTCTGGAGGATGTGGTCCAGGCGCATATCGATCTGGAAACCCGCAAGACCACCGGGTCGCTCGTGCTGGTACCCTGACGGCCGCCGTCCTTCCCTTCCCCCTGACCGTTTGCTGGAGTATGACATGAAGAAGAACTGGATCGTCACAGGTGCCAGCAGCGGGCTGGGGCAGGAAATCGCGCGGCTGGCCGCCGCGCGGGGCGACGGCGTCGTCGGCACGGTGCGCAGCGCGCAGCAGGCCGCAGCGCTGGAACGGGACATTCCGGGCATCGTCGCCGTGATCGGAGACCTGACGGTTCCCGGCACGCCCCAGGCGCTGGTGCGGCAGGCGATGGACCGGCTGGGCGATATTGACATTCTGGTCAATAATGCCGGCCGGGGTTTCACCGCCGCGGTGGAGGAGGCCAGCGATGCCGAGATACGGTCGGTCTTCGAACTGAACTTCTTCGCTCAGATCGCCATGATCCAGTCCGTCCTGCCCCAGATGCGGCAGCGGCGCAGCGGCACACTCGTCAATGTCACATCCATTTCGGGGTTCAAGCCCTGGTCAGGCACGGGCATATATTGCGCCAGCAAATTCGCGATGGAGGGGCTGGGCCAGACGCTGGCGCAGGAAGTGGCCAGCATGGGCATCCGGGTGATGAACGTCCAGCCCGGCGGATTGCGGACCAATTTCAATGGCGCGTCGCTGGGTGCATCGCAGGTGATGATCGAGGATTACGACCAGACCGCCCATATCGCGCGACGGGCTCTGGCCAATGCGCATGGCAAGCAGCCCGGCAATCCCCATCTCGCCGCGACGATTGTTCTGGCGGCGCTGGATGCCGAGAAACTGCCACTCAATCTGTTGCTGGGAAGCGATGCCTATTCCATGGCGCGGAGCAGAATCAACGAACTTCTCGGTGACATGAACGGCTGGGAGGAATCGGCGGCGGCGATCGGTTTTACTGCGGAAACGGCAATATAGGTTTTTAATCTGGTCACCAAGAAACTGAAACAGGCATCATTATATTGATCCAGCTGGAGCAAGGCTGAAGGGATTTCGCGCGTGTCACGCGTGCGCAGAAACTGCAATGCGCCTTGGCGCTTTCGCGAACACGCGGTCGGCCCGCTTATTCCACACCCAGAGACGATCCTTCTCGTCCACGAACCGTCTCCAGATGGAACTGCGGAACATAGTGGTGAGGTTTCGGGGCTGTCATTTGGTGCTAGCGGTTTCGTGGCCCGCGTAGCTCCGGGGGTGGCCGATATGGCAGCGAGAAAATACGGGAGAATATCGCGCCTTACCATCGCCGCGAGGTAGGTTTGGTCGATCTTACGGCCGATCCCATCCCCTTGTTCTAACCCGCTATATCATCGCGTCGGGATATAACTTTGAGGAGCGGCCCTCCGAGGGCATCAGCCAGGCAGTGAAGCTTACTGGTAAACCCGCCCCGCGAGCGGCCAAGAGCGCGTCGATGAGTCCCCCTTTCCCGCCCGCTGCCGAAACGTGGGCGCGAACGGTGGTGCTGTCGATGCTGTAGTGGCCGCTGTCCGCCATGATCTCGGCGAGCGTCACCGCCACTGTCTCCCAGACCCTCGCTTCGCTCCATCGCCGGAACCGCCGATAGATGGTGTTCCAACTGCCGTATTTGGGCGGCACATCGCGCCACGGAGCACCGCACCGGAGCCGCTAGAGTACGCCGTTGATGATTGAGCGGTTCTGCTCGGGCGGCCTTCCTCGGCCACGGTTCTCAGGCTCCATCGGCAGCAGTCCTTTGAGAATGCGCCATCCCGCTTCGGTGAGATCGCCCCGGCTCAAATCTGCCTCCAAAAGACAGCCTTGAATCAACCCTCTTGCTCAGCGTCAACGCCTATCCCGTATCTCCACTGGACCAATGCCTTGCTGGCCCTCATGATTTTGCTTCAAATGGTCAAAAGATCGATTGAGCAGAGCGACACTAATGCTGCAACGGGATGATGATGAGCAAGAAGTGCCATTGCATTGGCGCGGGCTCTTTGGACAAATTGTCAATGCCCCTGCTGAACGACTTCCTACTCTCCAATCACGTAATCGACCGCGTGCAACCGACCAGCCCTGCAACGGCGGAAGCCATCTTGAACAACCTGATCAAGGCCTTCAGTTAGCGTCCATTCTTGTCTACTGATGTCAAGAATGATCTATAAGACACTGAAATTGCTATCAGCAAGATAAGTTTCAAACAGCAATGGATATGGGTGGATTCAGCCTCCGTGGTAGACGGGTGGTAGACGGGCGTGGTAGATTTTGCCCCATGGTGATGCGCAAAAAGAGCGCCCTGGCGAGGCGTTGGCAAACAGCATGTTTCCCGGTCTGAAGAGGACCAGCGTCCGCTTCACCTGCAACTCAGTGAGTCCGAAAGTCAGCGAAATATTCTCGGGTGACCGGCCTTCCTTCACCAGCCGGGTAAAGGTCTCCCAGCGCGTCACCTCGTCAGGATCGAGCCGGGCGATATTCTCGATCAGCGAAGCCTCCAGCGCCGCCGCATCGTCGCCTGCCTCCATGATCGCGCAGGGCAAGGGATCGACGCTCCCCTCCTCCTGCGCCACTATCAGCGCGGCATGATAGCGCCGCTTGGCCGATGGCGGCCAGTGGCGACTGCTCGCTCTCGGCAAACAGGACCAGTTGCCTCTGGCAGGGTTCGGAATGTCGTGAATATCCGTTCCTATGGGTTCGATGGCAGCGAACGGCTGCTGGAGGTCAAGACCACGCTTGGGCATGCCCGGACGCCCTTCTATCTGTCGAGCAATGAGCTCTCATTCTCGCAGGAGCGTCCCGAGGCCTTCAGGCTGCTGCGCATCTATGATTTTGCGGGGTCGGCCAAGGCTTTCGAGCTGGAGCCGCCGTTGACCGACCATGTCGGGCTGCAGCCGACGGCCTATCGGGCGAATTTCTAGACCGGAAGGTCGTCCTCTCGCTTGGCTTGTTCAGCCGTACCATTTGAACCCGCAATGCCTGGCATCACAGGAGATCGATATGCTCCTTCAGCATGGAGGCCAATTTGGGCAGGCCTTTGCGCTGGAGTTCGAAGATGAACTCGCCGGGAGAAAATGGTGGGTTTCTATAGTCTTGCCGCATGGTTCGCAGGGTGGACAGCGCGTCCCCCGGATAAAGCTCGAACGTGCTGCTCAGGAAATCGTCGGGCGTCACGGCGGTGATGCCGAACGGGGCGAGTGCTTCGTCCGGGAAATCCTTCAGATTTTCAGTGACGATATGCTCGGCGTCCGTCCGGATGGCCGTGGCCAGCACATGGCGATCATCGGGGTCGGGCAAGCTGAGCGCCGGGATGAGCCCTTCCGCGCCGCTGACGCAGCTTTCAGGAAAGGCGCGTTCCATCGCAGCGACCTGGGATTGAATGCTGGGCTCCATGTCCGGCCGCCTGTCGAGCAGATTGCGCGTCCACTCGTCCATGATGGTCGGGGACCAGCGCGCGCGGAACAGCCCTGCTTCGGCGAAGCGAAGCAGGGCATCCCTGACCCGGAAGGGGTAAAGGACGTTGGCGTCGAGAACGACGACAAATCTGTCGGCTATGTCGCTCAATCGGCGTCAAACTCCTGGCCGAGACGCTGCAGCTCGCTCAGCGCGCTGCGTCGCTCTTCGTCCCTTCTGGCCTTGTAGGCCAGCAGTTCGCTCGCCCTTATCCTGCGGTGGGAGCCGACCTTGTGATGGCCGATCACCCCTTCGTCGAGCAGCTTCACTAGGAAGGGGCGAGACACGTTCAGCAGATCGGCGGCCTCCTTCGTGGTGAGTTCCGCCCCATAGGGGACGAGCGTGATCATCTCGCCGCGACCGACATGGGTCAGCACGTCGAGCATGAGCTGTCCCAGTGGCGCGGGCAGCTCGACCTGGACCTGGTCGCCATTCTTCTGCACGCTGAAAGGGAGGCCGTCGGGGGTCAGAGCCTTGGCCAGAAGACGTGCGGCTTCGGAGGCCGCGCGGACCTCATCGTCCGTAGGCGGCCGCTCGGAAAGCGCTTGCTCGCTCATGTCAGTCTCCATTTGGGCTCGGGGTGGATGATAGCTACATAGTGATTTGCCGCCGTAAACGCAATAAGTGCATTAAATGAAATATCTGTAACTGCATATGTTGCCCTATCCGGGGGCGGGTAACGGAATATTCCCGTTCGGGAAATTGCCGTGCCGAGGGCGTCCCCCGTGCTGGGCCGCGCTCTATTCCGCTTCGCTCCACCGAGCCTTCACTTCGCTTGTCTCGGTAGGGTCGGCGCGGAACGCCTCTTTCGAGGACGTTCCAGCGCCTCCCCCCGAACCGTGCTTGCACCTTTCAATGCACACGGCTCTCCATTCCGCTAGTCAACCGGCCGCCGTGGAGGTGGACATGGCATGAGCGACACAGGACGATAGTCCCGCGCCGCCGAGCCGATTGTTTCCACGCCGTCATCGGGCCGCGCCGCTTGTCCTTCAGTCTGTTGGGATGATGCGCTTCAAACGGACCATCGACATCGCCGCAGCTCTCGCATTCGCGAGCGCTGAGGCGCGTGATGATATCGTTCGTGCTCAGCGCAAGGCGTGAGCCGACCGTGGTGTTATCCACGACCGACTGTTGCCAAGGCCGAACGTTCAGGTGCTTCAACCGCCAGAGCATCTGGACCCTCAGTTCACCCCGAACCATGGTTTTCACGCCATAGTCCGTCCCCAATTTCAGATTTGCCATGGCCCGCGCCCGCGTTATGCGCTGCCGCGCCGCGATGGTCGCCAGCAGGCTCCTGAACATGACGAGTTCAAGGCCGTCGAGCGAGCTTTTCACGCCATCGGCGATCGCATAATAATTGGCGAGGCCACGTAGCTCCGAGTTGTAGGCAATGACCATTTCCGCGACACTGGAGTCGAGGAACTGCGGACGTACCCGGCCATTCCTCAGGTCGAGGTTGCCGAGTTTCTTGCGCCTGCAAAACCCATAGACCCGCGACCTCGGCACCCACAGCTTGATATTGCCCCGCGTTGGCCGGCGACGGACACGACGTGATCCGCCACCGACCTTCGACCGCCCTGCCATTGATCCGGCAGACCGCAACGTGAAGGCGCAAACGTGGAAGCCAAGGAACGGCGATCCCTTCGATGCATCACTGACCCGCGTCTTTTCCGGTGACACCTCAAGGTTGAGCCGATCATGAAGGAACGCTTCGATTTCAGCCCTGATCCTTTTTGCATCAGCCTTGCTGCCGATTACACCGACGAGGAAGTCGTCGGCGTAGCGACAATAGCGCAGGCGCCGGAAGTCCGGGTCCATCGGATCGACAGACGAACATGCCTGCCTTTCCTTCGTGACTGCCTTGATCCGTTTCAACAGGTTACGGACCTCGGCATCGTCCGCGCCACCGGCGCGGAGCGCATCGATCTCGGCACGATAATCGGCGATCTGGCGAGATAGACGCGTATAGGCAGGATTTGCCCTGCGCGTTTTTCCCTGATCGAAGCCGACCCGCATTTCCTCCATGAACTCATCAAGCTCATGGAGATATATGTTGGCCAGCAAGGGCGAGATTACGCCGCCCTGCGGGGTGCCGCTATAGGTCCGCTCGAACGTCCAGTCGTCCATGACGCCCGCCTTCAGCATCCTTTCGATCAGACCGATGAACCGAGGATCATCGATGCGTTTCGAGAGAAGCCTGAGCAGGATGTCATGGTCGATGTTGTCGAAGAACCCGCGAACATCCACCTCAATCAGCCATTTCATACCTGTCCAGGTATTACGGCTCTCTTCGAGCGCCGTATGGCAGGAGCGCCCCGTGCGGAACCCATGGCTATGTTTTGAGAACACAGGATCATAGATTTGCGCGAGGACGATCCGAGCCGCTTCCTGAACAATGCGATCATCGACCGTAGGGATGCCCAATGGGCGCATTTTGCCATTGCCCTTGGGGATATAGACCCGTCTGACCGGTCGGGGGCGGTAAGTGCCATCGGCCACCTGCCGGGCGAGATTGGCTAACCTCTCTAGCGTCATGCCGTCGAAGCTTTGCCCGTCAACGCCCGGTGTCGCGGCACCCCGGTTCCGGGACACTTTGACATAGGCCCGTTCGTAGAGATGCGACGATCTCAACAGACGGTGAAGACCATTGACCCGCTTTCCCGCCCGCGACAGGGCCGGAAGAGTTTCGAGCCTTCTCAGGATAATAGCGGTCTGCATCAGCAGTTCCTTTCCATCGATTGGTCGAGTTACGCAGAACTGCCGTCCTTCCCCCGCACTGGGCGGATTTCACGGGCGATCACTCGCCGCTTATACCGCCGGTCCGTCCACCTCGCGGTGGCTGTCCCGGTCATTACACCGGGCATTTGAGTACTATGACGGCTCCGTCGCCATGCAGGTCCGATACGCTGGCCTGTTTAGGCGATCCCGTAGTTGCACGAGGAGGAGTCGCGATGCATTTAGGTGTCCCGTTCGTTTCCTTGATCCCCTGACCGGGGCTGCGCCGTGCAGACTGGCGGCGATTCACTGGGCCGTGCTCCTCGCCCTGCACGAAATGGCGTGTCATCCGCGTTCGCCATCGCTTACCTATTAACCGCTGGAACCTGGGATTCAGACAATCCAGTCTTCACCATGCGCACCTTACCCGGAGGTCAGCCGCCCGACTGCGGAGTCAGGCTTCGATCCTTTCACCGACATGCTATGGTCCCGTTTCCCTTTCGGAATCTCAGCCGGTTCATCACCGGCACCGGTAAGTCGGTCGGGTAGAAACTGTGCCAGTAAGTTTCGTCCGGTAGAACACTCCTTTCTTCTCGCGCCACAACGGCGCACTCCCTGCCGGGCAACGATCACTGACGCGCGCCCTGACGGATCGCCAGTGGACATCGCTTGGGCAGCGATGGCGTCGGCCGGTCCCGGCTAGGCGGTGTGGGTTTCGTGTAGAGGGTGAACTGATACTTGTCGTTGAGCGGTGTGGTGGCGGTCAGTCGACAGTAGGTTGCGAGATGCGCCATGAGGCCCTGGAAGCTGTGGACGGGGAGGCCGCTGGTGGTCTTGTGGGTGGCTTCCTTCTGCTTGGCGGCCGGGAATCGCTGGGCCTTTGTGACGACGTCCTGGCACAGAGCCTGGGCGGCCACGGGGTCGGTTTCGCGGTAGAGCATGGGGGCGAGCTTTTCGAGCATGTGGTGCTCGACATAATAGGCCAGCATGCAGAGCAGGACGTGGGCCTTGCCCAGATATCTCTCGGCTTGAGTGGGCGCTTCGGCCCTATATTCTGCCCTGCATTCCAAGGGCGCCGATCGTGTATGGCGGGGTCGAGGTCCGAATGTCCCATGATAGTTCTCCGATGGCCAGAATTGGCCGATCGGAGGATATCGGAACGGTGCCGTGTACGGCGATTTGCCCCCCGTGACATCTTGCCAAATTTTGCCAAACCCGTTATATCACAGTCCATGTCGACGATGAACATCTCGCTTCCGGATGCGCTCAAGGCGTTTGTGGATCAGCAGGTTAACGTGCGTGGTTACGGCACGAGCAGCGAGTATGTGCGGGAATTAATCCGCAAGGATCAGGACATTCAGCGCCTTCGCGAAATGCTCCTGGACGGCGCCAGTTCTGCAGCCACAGCGCCAGCCGACGCCGGATATTTCCAAGGCCTTCGTGACCGTGTGACGCAACGCACGAGGTCGTGACTGGAAAACCGGTCATACCGCGCGCCAAAGCGCGGGCGGATGTCGACCTTGCGGTCGAGCATTACGCGGCCGAAGCTGGCGCGGATGTGGCTTTCAGTTTCATTGATGCGCTTGAACAGGCCTATATCTTTATGGGGGAAATGCCGGCGGCAGGATCTCCGCGATGGTCTCATGAGCTGAACTTACCCGGGTTGAGGACCATAGGGCTGAAAGGATTTCCTTGGCTTGCTTTCTACCTTGAATTGGAGACCCATGTGGATGTCTGGCGCGTGCTTCATGCCAAGCGGGACATGCCAGCTTGGTTGGCCGATGTAGGCGATTAAAACGCCGACAGAACTGCCGTTTACGTCTTCGAGGCTGATTTCTGAAATCCGCACTCTCGCGCGTGTCTCGGTAAATGGTCAGGACGCCGGAGCCTATCTCGCAGGTCTGGGACTCGCCAGGTGGTGGCGGTAAGAGGCCGCGACCCCCCAATCCTTCGAGCCATTATGTCCGGTTCCGACCAAGATACATCGTTTTTCGGCGACCCTGCGGATGTCTGCAGTCGACAGAAGCGGCCGTTGCAATATAAATCGCACGAGTGCGCGCTATGTTAGGATGGTGGTGCGATGGCGTGCCATTTCAGCGCATCAAGATGAATCTGGAATGTTGTGATCTGCCGGGGCGATCGTCCAGTCGCCGATCCGCGAAAGTGGGGCTGTCAGGAATTTCGTGTGCGGCGAGGCGGTTGACCATCAGGCCGTCATGGCCCTGATGAAGCGTTCGCCGAAGAGAACGGCAAATTGCGCCTTCGCCATGTTCCACTCGCGCGGCGGCATTTTCCACTCTTTCTCCGATCGGTTCAAGATCAGATAGAGCAGCTTGGTGGCCGCCTCATCATTGGGGAAATGGCCCCGCGCACGAACAGCGCGACGAAGCTTGGAGTTCAAGGCCTCGATGGCATTGGTGGTGTAGACGATCCGCCTGACTTCGTCGGGGAAGGCGAAAAATGGGATGACCTCGGGCCATGCCCGACGCCAGCTCTGGCCGATGGCAGGATAGCGCTGCCCCCAGAAGCTCGCTTCGAAGGCCGTCAGCGCTTCCTCGGCGGCCGCGGCATCGACAGCACGGTAGATGGCCTTCAGGGCCGTTCCGAGCGCCTTACGGTCTTTCCACGCCACGAAATCCATCGAGTTGCGCAGCAGATGGACGATGCAGGTCTGGACCATCGCTTCGGGGAAGACGGCGGTGATGGCGTCGGGGAAGCCCTTCAGACCGTCAACGACGGCCAGCATGATATCCTCGACGCCGCGGTTGCGTAGTTCGTTCATGACGCGCAGCCAGAACTTGGCGCCTTCATTCTGTTCCAGCCATAGCCCCAGGACCACCTTGGTGCCGTCGGCCATGACGCCCAGGGCAATATGGATCGCCTTGTTGCGGACCATGCCTTCGTCGCGGATCTTGACCCGGATCGCATCGAAGAAAACCAGCGGATAGGCTGGGTCCAGCGGGCGTTGCTGCCAGGCTGCAACCTCTTCCAGCACCGCGTCGGTGATCGTGCTGATCAGATCGGGCGAGGCGTCGATCCCGTACAGATCGCGCAGATGCCCGGTGATCTCCCGGGTACTCATGCCACGCGCGTACATCGAGATGATCTTGTCATCAAAGCCAGGGAAGCGTCGCTGGTACTTGGCGATCAGCTGCGGATCGAAACTGCCGGCCCGATCACGCGGCACCTCGATCTCGATCCGTCCCCCGTCGGTCGTCACCGTCTTGCGGCCATAGCCGTTCCGGCTGTTGTTCCCTTGCTCCTCCTGGCCAAGATGGTGATCCATCTCCACATTGAGCGCCCGTTCGGCAAATGCCTTCTTCAATGTATCGAGCAGGCCGCCCTGGCTGAGCGCCGCGGCCGCGTCAGTGCCGGCAAGCAGCTGATCGAGAATGTCGTTCGGTATCGAGGGTTCTTTGCGTCGTGACATACCGGGTCTCCTTGTTCCCCATTATGCCTCGTCGCACACGAAATTCCTGACAGTCCCGCGAAAGTGGCCCTTAACCGCGACCCCGCCGCACTGTTCTATTTAATCGAATAATAGGGCATGTTTTATCAGACTGCGCAGCAGTAAGAGACCCCGCTAGACCTCCAATCACACCGGAACGAACCGAGTGAACGAATTTCGATTGGAGACCCGAAATGACCGTCAAAGCGACCCCCACCCCCGGCAAATCCCTGATCTCGCCGACCGACCACACTCTCATCATGATCGACTTCCAGTCGCAGATGGCCTTCGCCACCAAGTCGATCTCGACCGAGCTTCTGCGCAACAACGCCGCGCTGGTCGCCAACGCCGCCGCCGGCTTCAACGTCTCCACCATCCTGACCACGGTCGCCGTCGACAGCTTCTCCGGCCCGATGTTCAGCGAGATCACCGACGCCTTCCCGAACCAACGGCTGCTTGACCGCACGTCGATGAATACCTGGGAAGACTCAGCGGTCATCGACGAAGTGAACCGCATCGGCAAGGAACGCATCATTTTCGCAGGGCTCTGGACCTCGGTCTGCATCGTCGGTCCCGTCGCCTCGGCGATCGACCAGGGCTTCGACGTTTACTTCATCTCTGACGCCTGCGGCGACATCTCCCAAGAAGCCCATGAGCGTGCCGTCGAGCGCATGATCCAACTGGGTGCGAAGCCGATGACCTCGCTCCAGTATCTCCTCGAGTTGCAGCGAGACTGGGCGCGCACGGAGACCTACGACATGACGACCGGTTTCGCGAAGAAGTGGGGCGGCGCCTATGGCCTGGGCATCACCTACGCCAAGACCATGTTCAACGCTTCCGAGGGCGCCCACTAAGCTCTCAACCCTTCGGCGTCCGGGTGCTTCCCTTTCCGCGCCCGGACGCCGTTCCTTCCCAAAATCCCGCATCCAGGATCCCGCCATGACCCGCTTCGTCACCACCGCCGATGGCACGCAAATCTTCTACAAGGACTGGGGCAGCAAGGACGCCCAGCCGATCATGTTCCACCATGGGTGGCCGCTCTCGTCAGACGACTGGGACGCACAGATGCTGTTCTTCCTCTCGAAGGGATATCGCGTGGTCGCCCATGACCGCCGTGGCCACGGCCGCTCGGCTCAGGTCGACGCCGGTCACGACATGGATCATTATGCCGCTGACGCCGCCGCGGTCGCAGAGCATCTCGACCTGCGGGGCGCCATTCATATCGGCCATTCAACCGGCGGCGGCGAAGTCGCAGCCTATGTCGCCCGTTTCGGTATCCCGCAGGGCCGCGTCGCCAAGGCTGTGCTAGTCAGCGCCGTGCCGCCGATCATGCTCAAGACCGAGCGCTATCCGGGTGGCCTGCCCATGGACGTGTTCGACGGTCTGCGCGCCGGCCTCGCCGCTAACCGCGCGCAGTTCTTCCGCGACGTCGCAGCAGGGCCGTTCTACGGCTTCAACCGCGAGGGCGCGAACGTGAAGCCGGCAGTCATCGACAACTGGTGGCGTCAAGGGATGATGGGCTCCGCGCTCGCCCATTATGAAGGCATCAAGGCCTTCTCTGAAACCGACCAAACCGACGATCTGAAGGCAATCATGGTGCCGACGCTGGTCCTGCACGGCGATGACGACCAGGTGGTTCCATACCAGAACGCCGGTGTCCTTCAGGCCGAGATCCTGCCGAACGCCACGCTCAAAATCTATGAAGGCTATTCGCACGGCATGCTGACAGTGAACGCCGACGTGCTGAATGCCGACATTCTCGCCTTCATCCAGGGCTGACCCGGACAACGCTGGAGAACGGACATGAAAGCCTATATCCTCTCCCTCGGCGCCGGCCTGATCGTCGGTATCGTCTACAGTCTGATGGGCGTCCGTTCTCCCGCACCGCCGGTTATAGCGCTCGTCGGGCTGGCGGGCATCTTGCTCGGAGAACAGCTGATCCCGGTCGCCAAGCGCGTCGCCAGCCTTCCTGAACTGACCCGCTTCGTGCGCCAGGACTGCGTAAATCATGTACTGGGCAAACTGCCCTCTCACGGAGAACGCGACGCATGATGACCCGTCGCCAGCTGCTTGCCAGCGCCGCCGCCACAACCGCCCTGACTGCCACCACGGAAAGTTTCGCCATGACCCAGACCGATCTCATCCTCACCAACGCCAAGGTCACGACGCTGGACCGCGAGAATCCGCAGGCGCAGGCGGTAGCAATCCGCGACGGCAGGTTCCTCGCCGTTGGTACCGAGCAGGAAGTGCGGGCCGCCGCCGCGCCCAATGCCCGCCTCGTCGACGCCGGCGGCCGTCGCCTGATCCCCGGTCTCATCGACAGCCACATCCACGTCATCCGCGGCGGTCTGAACTATAATATGGAGCTGCGCTGGGAGGGCGTTCCGACGCTCGCCGAGGCCATGGCCATGCTGAAACGCCAAGCCGAAAATACCCCGCCGCCGCAATGGGTGCGCGTGGTCGGCGGCTTCACTGAGCATCAGTTCGCCGAGAAGCGCCTGCCGACGATCGCGGAGATCAACGCCGCAGCGCCCGATACGCCGGTCTTCATCCTGCACCTCTATGATCGCGCGCTGCTGAACGCCGCCGCGCTGCGGGCGGTGGGCTATATCAAGGATACGCCCAACCCGCCGGGCGGCGAGATCGTCCGCGATGCGCAGGGCAATCCCACGGGTCTGCTGCTGGCCCAACCCAATGCGACGATCCTCTATTCGACGCTGGCGAAGGAGCCCAAGCTACCGCAGGACTATCAGCTCAACAGCACGAAGCATTTCATGCGCGAGCTGAACAGCTTGGGCGTCACCAGCGTCATCGACGCGGGCGGCGGATCGCAGAACTATCCCGACGATTATGAAGTGATCGACAAGCTGCACAAAGATGGCGAACTGACGCTGCGCATCGCCTATAACCTCTTCACGCAGAAGCCGAAGGAAGAGCTGAAGGACTTCGCCAGCTGGTCGATCCAGATCAAACCGGGCGATGGCGACGACAGCTATCGCCACAATGGTGCGGGCGAGATGCTGGTCTATTCGGCCGCCGATTTCGAGGATTTTCGCGTCGCCCGTCCCGACATGCCGCCGGAGATGGAAGGCGACCTGGAGCCGGTGATCCGCCTGCTGGCCGAGCGCCGCTGGCCCTGGCGGCTGCATGCCACCTATGACCAGACAATCGGCCGCGCGCTCGACGTGTTCGAGAAGGTGAACCGGGACATTCCGCTACAAGGTCTGAACTGGTTCTTCGACCATGCCGAGACGATCAGCGAGCGCAATATCGACCGGATCGCCGAGCTGGGCGGCGGTATCGCAGTCCAGCACCGTATGGCCTTCCAGGGCGAATATTTCGTCGAACGCTATGGCGCGAAGGCCGCCGAGGCGACCCCGCCGATCAAGCGCATGATGGATGCGGGCGTGCCTGTGGGCGCCGGAACCGACGCCACCCGCGTCGCCAGCTACAATCCCTGGGTCTCGCTGAGCTGGCTGGTGACGTCCAAGACGGTGGGCGGTCTGACGCTTTATCCGACCCGCAACCGGCTCGATCGCGAAACCGCGCTGCGCCTGTGGACCGAGAAGAACACTTGGTTCTCGAACGAGGTTGGGAAAAAAGGGCAGATCAAGGCTGGCCAGCTGGCCGACCTGGCGCTGCTGTCCGATGATTATTTCAGCGTGGCCGAGAGCGAGATCGCGCATCTGCGCTCGGTGTTGACCGTGCTGGGCGGCAAGATCGTCTATGGCGAGGGCAGCTTCGGCCCGCTCGCGCCCGAAGCGCCCAAGGCAATGCCCGACTGGTCGCCGGTCGCGACTTTCGGCGGACATTGGCGCCGCGATGATACGGCCAAGAAGATGGCGTCGGCATGCGGCTGCGCCTCGTCGTGCAACGTCCACGGCCATGATCATGCGGCGGCGCTTTGCGCCGACGTGCCCGCCGCCGACGTTCAGAGCTTCTGGGGTGTCATGGGCTGCGGCTGCTGGGCCGTTTGAGAGGAGGAGCGCCCCCCGATCGGAGGGCGCTCCGTCTTTGTTCGATAATCTGGAACGCTGCCTCTGATTTTATTCGGATCGTTGGAGCGGTTCTGGCCGCGTAGAACATACTCGCGACCTCATCGGACGGCCGACTTACCCAAACGGAGATACTAAGATGAACCGCATCGTCCTCATGATGGCGACCGCCCTGGTCGCCTGCAGCCCTGTCGCCGCGCTTGCGCAAACCACGGCACCCGCGCAGAACGCGGTGACTGATTTCTCCGTCGGTCCGCAATATGACACTACCCATGTCTATGTCGCGCCGGAGGATTTCGACCGCTTCGTCACCAGCTTCACCGCCACCTTCGGCGGCACCGCGAGCAAGCAGGGCGTCTTCCAGGTAACGCCAACAGACAGCAAAACGAAATCACAGCTTGCGCTGACCCCCTCCGGCACCGTTTCCGTCTTCGGTTTCGTCACCCCGATCCCGGTCCCGTTCGGTGCCGAACGCACTGGCTATCTCGTGACCGACTTCGATGCCGCCGTCGCTTCCGCCATGCGGCATGGCGCGGCGCGTCTTATCACCAGCTTTCCCGATCCCATCGGCCGCGATGTCGTGGTGCAATGGGCGGGCGGCGTGAACATGCAGTTCTACTGGCACACCGCGAAGCCCAACTATCCTGCCCTCGGGACCGTGCCGGAGAACCGCATCTACCTGACCGCTGATGCTGCAGACCAGTTCGTGAAGCAGTGGCGCGGCTTCGCCCATGCGACGGTCACTTCCGACGACAGGGCCGCACCGGGCGCGGAGATCGGCCAGCCAAGCAAGAGCTATCGCCGTATCCGGATGACGTCGGGCTATGGCAAGATGGCCGTGATCGTTTCCGACGGCCAGCTTCCCTGGCCCTATGGCCGCGACATGACGGAATATGAGGTTAGCGATCTGCCGGCGACGCTCGCCAAGGCGACAACAGCAGGCGTCGAGACGCTCGTGCCCGCGCATGCAGAAAGTGATCGCCAGTCTGCGATCGTCCGCTTCCCCGGCGGCTACATCGCCGAGATCCATGCGCTGGTGAAGCCGTGACCGGCGCGGATGAACCCCGCTTCGTCGACGCGATCCTCGACTGGCGCCCCACCTGGTTCCTCGCGCGGCTCGCGCTGGTCGGCGCCTATCTGCTGGGCGGCGTCGTCAAGGCGACCGATTGGCCAGCAGCCGTCGCCGAACAGGCCCATTTCGGCATGAGCCCGCCTGCCTTCTGGGCGGCGCTGACCATCGGCATAGAGATTGTCGGGCCGATCCTGATCTTGACCGGTCGCTTTGTCTGGCTGGGTGCTGGCATGCTGGGCGTCTTCACGCTGCTCGCCGCCTTCACCGCCAATGCCTTCTGGGCGATGCCGGCGGGGCAGGAGCGCTTCATGGCGACCAATGCCTTCTTCGAGCATGTCGGGCTGGTCGGCGGCTTCGTGCTGGTGGCACTCGTTGCCGAACGGGAGCGGCGACGTGCTTAGGAGTCTCATCGCTGCCGGGCTGCTGGCAGGCGCCTTGGCGGCGCCGGCCAGCGCCCAGCAGCGCGAGGCATGGCAGGCCCCCACGCTCAGCATCACACGCTATGACGAGGACTGGTCCGATCTCGCCGATGCGCAGAAACGCGCGCATCACTGGACCGGTCCGCTCAAATATATCCCGCTCGGCGACGACAGTTGGTTGAGCACCGGCATCGAACTGCGCGCCCGCACCGAGAATTATCAGAATAATCTCTGGGGCGGTGCGGGCGTGCCGGATGACAGCTATCTTTGGTTGCGCGCGCTGCCCTATGCCGATCTGCATGTGGGCAAGGTGCGAGCTTTCGTGCAGCCGATCCTGGCCTACGCGCTCGGCGTCTCCCCATCGGCCAGCCCGATAGATCAGACGCGGGTCGATCTGCTCCAGGGGTTCGGCGAGGTCGACCTCGGCCCGGTCACAGTGCGTGCCGGCCGCCAGATGCTGTCGCTCGGCACCGAACGGTTAGTCGGGACGCGCTACGGCCCCAATGTCCCGCTCGCCTTCGATGGCGTGCGGGCAGACGGCACGGTCGGGCGTGCCAGGATCAGCCTGCTGAACATGCGGCCCGTCCAGCCCGGTCCCGGCAGCTTCGACGACGCAACCTCTCAAGACAAGGCGTTATGGGGCGCCTATGTCACGCTCCCGGAGCTGGACCTTTACTACCTCGGCTACCGTAACCGGCTTGCGCGCTTTGGTGGACTGACAGGGCGCGAAATTCGACATAGCATCGGCCTGCGATCAAACGGCGTGCGTGGCAACTGGCATTGGAATGTCGAGGGGGTGGCGCAGTTCGGCCATTTCGAAGGGCAGCGGATCTCGGCATGGACGCTGGGCACGGAGGTCGGCCACAGGTTTGCCGCGCTCACCTTCGCTCCGGACGCGACATTGCGGGTCAATGTCGTCAGCGGCGATGGCAAGGCGGGCGATGGCAAGATCGGCACGTTCAACGCGCTCTTCCCCAAGGGGAAGTATTTCGGCGAGCTTTCGCCGGTCGGTCCGACCAATATCATCAGCGTCAATCCGCGCATCAACGGTACGTTGGGTGGTGGTGTGTCAGTCAGCCTCGCCGGCATGGCGTACTGGCGGTACAGCATTGCGGACGGCGTGTACGACATACCCGGCAATCTGATCCGCGATGCAGGCGGCAGCAAGGCACGCTTCATCGGCAAGGAGGCCGAAGCGACGATCGCCTGGCAGGCGATGCCCGAGTGGGAATTGTCGGCATCCTTGTCCGCCTTCGCACCGGGCGCCTTCATCCGTGAGACCGGTCCTGCCAAGACGATCGCCATGCTGGGCATGGAAAGCAACTTTCGCTTTTGACTTTGCTATTCGATTTTATCGAAAGACAGGATCGATCTTATTCCACTGCATCGATGTGGTGACAGCGGTTAGACGGAGGTCATAGACATTCACGGAGACCGTCATGACCCTCGAAAAGCCCGCCGCATCGCCGCTTCCCTGGCTGTTACTGCTCCTCTCGGTGACGACGGGCCTTGTCGATGCCATATCGGTGCTGGGCCTGGGCAAGGTCTTCACGGCGAACATGACTGGCAACGTCGTCTTCCTCGGTTTCGCTGCCAGCGGCGCGCCGGGATTCAAGATCGCGCCTTATGTCTTTGCCATCGCGTCGTTCATGGTCGGCGCGCTGATTGCCGGCCGCGTCGGCAAGCGCCATGCCCGCTCACCCCTTCGCCGTTGGTTGCTCGTCGCCGCCTCCGCCGAAGCCGTCCTCCTCTGGATCGCTGCGGGCGTCGCAGTCGGGTTCGACATCGCCACGCAAACCCCAGGGTCGAGCGTGTATGTCATCATCGCGCTGACCGGGCTCGCCATGGGCTTCCGCAATGCGACCATCCGCCAGTTGAAGGTTCCCGACCTCACCACGACCGTCCTCACGCTCACCATCACCGGTCTTGCTGCCGATTCCAGCGTCGCTGGCGGTGCCAACCCCAACTGGGCACGCCGCATCGCTAGTGTGGCCGCCATCTTCCTCGGTGCGGCGATCGGCGCCTATCTCGTCACCCATGGCGGGCTGGTTGCCCCGCTCATCCTCGCCGGCGGGCTGATCTTCGCGGGCACGATCGCCTGCATGCTTCACCCGGCCGCCGCCAAGCCCCTCTAATCCTCCAGTGCGCGCTCGATCCTGCGGTCGGGCGCGAGCCAGAACAGCAGCACTGCGACATAGAGAATGATCGCCACCGGCCGAGCGAAGAATGCCGCGGGCACAGCGACGGCGTAGAGGGCAAGGCTGATCTTGCCCTTCCAATCGCGCCCGATGGCCTTCGCCACAGCCGACTGATGGCCATTGCAGGCGATGATCGACCACTCGGTGAGTTCATAGCCAATCGCTGCCATTCCCAGCACGACGCCATAGCAGCGCGGTGACGAAGTCGGTTTTCAGCCGGGTCTGTCAGCGCCTTCAGGGGTAAAAACGATGAGGAGCATGGCCCTTTCTCCGTCGAACTCGGCGACGAGGGCGATGACGAGCGCAACATCGGTCTGAACTACGAACAAGAATGCCTTGGATGCGCCCCTGGCGCCCCTCGGAGTGCCGCAACCGAACAGGGCGCGCATGAGAATGCCAAGATTGAACCCGGCGACGTGGATCAAATAACGCTTGTGAACATTCTCGCGCCCGCGCAGCCACGCGCGGCGCATGCCGCCGCGATCCAGGACGTGGGCAAAGCTACGCTCGACCATCTCACCACGCTTGCGCATCGCCTTGCGTCCGACGGCGGATTTCAGGCGAGACCGATTGGCGTAGACGGCCTTCTGGGCAGCCTCGTCGCCGTGCCAGCGCAGATATCCATTCGGCGGTGCCGGCTCGGCGATGCGCGTCTTCCAGATGTCGCCGTCGAGACCCTTGAGGAGCTCGCGCGAATGATAGCCTTTATCGGTCACAAGATCGCAGGGATCCCCGGACGTCGGCGCCAGGCCAATGTCGGCGAGGTTGCGTGCTGCCGTCTCCAGCGTGGCGTCGAGCGTTGTCGTGTCGCCCTTGTCGGCCGGGTGGATCGGCGCTGCCACGATAACACCCGTGTCGAGATCGACCGCGTGTTCGGGCTTGTAGGCCAGACGCGTCGAGCCGTTCTTCATCCGCGCGACCTTCGCGTCGGGATCGGTCTTGCTCGCCCAGTCCGCATTCGACAGCTTCTTGCCCTTGCGTTTGCGATCGAGCCGGACAAGGTCGTCGATCGTCGGCGTGTCGATGCCGCTCTCTTGCGCCATGCGCACCAGCATCTCGCGGTAGGTCTCGCCATTGTCACGCCGCACGATGGTACGCAGCGCGGCGTTCGCCTCCATGGTCGAGCCATCGACGCCGATCCGCTCGCCTTTCACCAGATCGTGCCCGGCGACGAGGGCCAGTACCCAGCCGAAGATCTGGTCATGTACCTCGTGCGGCAGGCGGCTCCGCGTCTTCGACAACCAGCTATGATCAGGGACCTTGTCGCGGCTCGACAGTCGCAGGAACTCCCGCAGCGACAGCGAATCCGAACAGCGCCAGACAATCCCGCGTTCGCTGTCGATGCCCTCGAAATAGCCGATCAGCAGCATGCGGAAATAGCGGCCCGGCGGCAGCGACGGGGCTCCCATCCGCGGCGCATAATAGGGCTTGCACGTCTTCTCGACAAAGCCATCGAAGCCCGCCTCGGCCAGCAGCTTCTGGAGCTTGTCGTAGAAAACATGCCCCGGTGAACGCGGTATCTCCGCCCACGTCACGATCAAATCGGACTGGACCTCGCTATCACGCCCCATCGCCATCGCCGCTAACCCGCCAGACAATCCCACTGCCGCACTGAATCAGCCACCGCCGACTTCGTCAACGGCCTGATAGGACGCCGTCGCCATCGCCGAGAAGCTGCTGGCATCGAACCACCGGATGACGAAAGGCACAAGCGACAGCCAGAACAGCAGGAAGAGGTTCGCCCACAGGACGCGACCGTCAATTCGCTGGGTCGCCTGCATCAGGTGGTGATGGTTATTCCAATACAGGCCGACATTGATGAAGGACAGGACGTAGGCGAGCAGGATCGGCATGCTGTCCGACAGCGCCGCGAGCGTGCCTTCCTGCGGCACCTTCAACTCGAGCACCATGATCGTGATGATGATCGCGACCACGCCATCGGTGAAGGCCTCGAGTCGGCCCGACCGCATGCCGCGCTTCGGCCTGCCTTCGGGATGATCAGACATCACCCATACCCTCCAGTTCCTTGTCGTTCGCACCCAGCGCGACGAACTGATCGAGCAGCCAGGAGGCGGCAGGTCCCGGTGGCGCATCTCTGCGCCACACACCCGCGAAGCGATAGGTTCCCCCAATGTGATCCGGCATCACGAGGCGGACCAAGGTGCCATCGACAAGGTCGGGTTCGATCATCGGCAGCGGCATGTTGCCCCACCCAATTCCCTCGCGCAGCAGCGCATGCTTGGCGCCCAAATCGGCCAGGCGCCAGGTCTTGGGACTCATCACCGAATAATCCTGCCCCTCGGTGAAGCGGGAGCGATCCGTCAGCACTAACTGGGTATGCTCGCGCCCGGCGCCGGGAGGGATGCGTTCCATCCGACCAAGCGGATGATCGGGCGCTGCGACCGGGACCATCGGGACCGAACCGGCGGCAATGCACTCGACGCCCTCGACGCCGGCCGCCAATGGCCCGGAAATCCCGATCGCCGCGCCACGATCCAGTACCATGGCGGTGATTGCGCCCAATGCCTCGACATGCAGGCGAAGCTGAACCGTCGGAAACTCCGTCGCAAAATTGCGCAGGACCTTTCCCAGCCGCTCGGACGGCACCATGACGTCGACCGCCAGGTCGACCTCCGCCTCCAGCCCGTCGAGCAAGCCCTTCACCTTTGCCCGCAGTCCATCAAAGCCATGCGATATGCTGCGCGCCTCGGCGAGCAAGGCGCGGCCCTCCACGGTCAACTGGGGCTTGCGGGTACCCTCCCGATCGAACAGCGTCAGCCCGAGCTGCGTCTCCAGGTTGGCGATGCCATAGCTGATCACCGACACCGCGCGATTGAGTTTGCGCGCGGCAGCAGCGAAGCTGCCAAGATCGACGATGGTGAGAAAAATCCGGATCTGGTCGAATGTCGGTGTGCCGGGTGAGTTCATTGTTCTACTTTCTCGAACGAATGCGCCGACTTTATCTATCTGCATCGAAGTTCTCGCAAGGCCTAAAACAGCTCCAACGACAGCCTGACGCTGTTCGAAAGGAGACATCACATGATCGAAGTTCGCCCCTTCGCAGACCTCGGCGGCGCCAACCACGGCTGGCTCGATGCCAAGCATCACTTCTCTTTCGGCGGGTATCACGATCCCGCGCGCATGAACTGGGGCAACCTGCGTGTCTGGAACGACGACACGATCGCGCCCAAGACCGGCTTTCCGCCGCATCCACACCGCGACATGGAGATCATCACCTATGTTCGCGAAGGCGCCATCACGCATGAGGACAGTCTGGGCAACAAGGGTCGGACCGAAGCTGGCGACGTTCAGGTTATGAGCGCCGGATCCGGCGTGCGCCACTCCGAATATAATCTCGAGGATGTCACCACGAAAATCTTCCAGATCTGGATTGTGCCGACCAGGAACGGCGATGCGCCAAGCTGGGGCGCCCGTCCGTTCCCGAAGGGCGATCGCGCCGGCCATTTCATCACGCTGGCGTCCGGCTACGAGAACGACAATGAGGCCCTGCCGATTCGTACGGACGCTCGCATCGTTGCCGCTTCCCTGAAGGCTGGAGAGAGTGCCGAATATCCGATCGGCAAGGACCGCAAGGCCTATTTGGTTCCCGCTACCGGGGTGATCAAGATCGACGAGGTACAGGTTAACGCCCGTGACGGTGCCGCGATCAAGGATGTCGATGTGATTCGTGTCACTGCGGTGGAGGATAGCGAGATCGTCATGGTCGACGCTGCCTGAGGAAATAAGGGGAGGGCTTACCGGGCCGATTGTGAGCGCTTCGGCTGGGATGCGGCCTGTGATGAAAGCGAACGCCTATGAATATCCTGTGCGCGCTGGAAAGCACCTTGATCCTGATGTCGGCGCCAGACCAGACCGCGTTGATGTGGAAGCTGGCCGGCGTCGAAGCGATCGTCACGGATGCGGAGCGGGAAAGGGCGGCGAGCGACGAGCAACTGCTGATCGAAGTCGCCAAGGTTCTCGCGAACGACAATCAGGATGCCGAGCGACTGCGCGCTTTGCTGAAGCTGTTCGCCGCCTGATAGTGGCCGTCCTCGTTGGGACGGCGTCGAGCTGTCGAGCCCCCACGTGTAAAGGGGGCGTTTGCGGGAGGGGGCGAAAACCTACGCTAAGGATTTTGGCCAGCGATATTCGCCGGTGAGGTTGATGTGTTCCCAGCCCAGTGGTGAGACATGGGCGAGGAGATCGGGCGCGACGGCGGCGCCATTAGCGGCTCGGCTGCTGACGACCTCTCCGAGCTTCATCGTATTCCAGAAGATGATGATGGCGGCCAGCAGGTTCATGCCGGCGATGCGATAATGCTGACCTTCTCCCGATCGATCCCGGATTTCGCCGCGCCGATGGAAGCTGATCGCGCGCTTCAGCGCATGATGGGCTTCGCCTTTGTTGAGGCCGATCTGGGCTTGGCGCTGCAAGCCGGCGTCGAGAATCCAGTCGATCATGAACAGAGTCCGTTCGACACGGCCGACTTCCCGAAGAGCAAGGGCCAATTCATTCTGGCGAGGGTAGGAAGCCAGCTTGCGGAGAATCTGGCTGGGGGCGACCATGCCGGCGGCGATCGTGGCCATGACGCGAAGGATGTCGGGCCAGTTCCGCTCGATAAGCGGCTCTTTGATTTTCCCGCCGACCAGGCCCCGCACATTGGCTGGCGTCGCACCGGGGGTGAAGGCATAGAGCCTTTTTTGCGGTAGGTCGCGGATGCGCGGCGCGAACCTGTAGCCGAGAAGTGAGCAGGCGGCGAAGACGTGATCGGTAAAACCGCCGGTGTCAGCGAAATGCTGACGGACATGGCGGCCTGCGTCGTTCATGAGCAGCCCATCGAGAATATAGGGTGCCTCGCTGACGGTCGCCGGAATGACCTGGGTAGCAAACGGTGCATATTGATCGGAGACATGGCTGTATCCTTTCAGGCCTGGGATATTGCCGTATTTGGCGTTGACCATGTTCATCGCTTCGCCCTGCTCGGTGGCGAGGAAGAATTGTCCATCGCTGGAGGCGGAGTGCCCCTGTCCCCAGAATGCGGCCATGGGAAGCGTACCATGCGCCTCGACTATTATGGCAAGTGCCCGATCATAGGAACTGCCTTCGACATGCCAGCGTGCGATCCGCAGCAATTCCCAGAAACTGTGCGTGTTGGTCGCAGCCGCCATCTTGCGCAGGCCAAGATTGACGCCCTCCGCCAGCAGAACGTTCATCAGCCCTATCCGGTCCACGCAGGGCGCGCCGGTGCGCAAATGGGTGAAGGCTTCGGAAAATCCGGTCCGCTCATCGACTTCCAATAACAGGTCGGTAATCCTTGCGGGCGGAAGCTGCCGGTATAGATCGAGCACGAGATCCTCTGCACCTTCCGGCGTGTCGGCCTTGAGCTTGTCGATATGAAGCCTGCCATTCTCGATGATGCCGCCGGGGATCGCCCCGGCCCGGGCCGCACGACCCAGTTCCTTCAACCGTTCATCCAGTCGGGCCTTGCGTTCCGCCAGCCATTCATGCGGTCGCAGCGGCACGGTGAGGCGAGCGGTCTGTTCTATCAACTGGGCCGGGACCAGTATTTGCTTGAGGTCGGCATAGCGACGCGACCCCGCCAGCCATATGTCGCCGGACCGAAAGGCATCGCGGATATGGAACAGCACCGCGATCTCCCACAGCCGGTGGTCGCCGACGGGTTGAGCGCGAAGATGGCGATGCCATTTCGAGTTCGGGCGGAGGAAGTCGATTGGCGGCGCGGCTTTGATCCCGCGTTGCAGGATTGCGACTGCCGCCAAAAGGGGCGTGGCAATCGGCGCCGCCTGCATGTTGAGCAGGCGCAGCATCCGGGGTGCGTAGAGGCGGAAGCGGTGATAGCCGTCCAGCACGCGGCTGAGCGGATCGGCCGCAAGTACGTTGGTCAGTGCGGAGGCTGTGGCGACGAGGGTTCTGAACCGCTCCCAGCCAAGCCCCATGGCGATGATCCCGTCCAGCGCCGCGCCATCGTCCTGTGCCCCCAGCAATGCGCCGCCGATTTCGGCAAAGGATTTCAGCGTGTCCCGCACGGCCGCCTTTTCGTCGGCGATCCTGGTGCTGCAAAGGCGCTCGGACGCTCGATAGAGGCGACCGACGATGCGGTCATGGGTTTCCACGACGACATCGGCCAGCGATGCCCGCCATTCCAGCGCACACACCGCGAGGATCGCTAGCCGCCTTTCTTCGGGCAGGTCGCGCATACCATCTGCATAATAGCGCTCGCCCTGCCGGCGCAACCGGGCCACTCTGTGCGGCGGCACACCGGACACGAGGTCTGCGGGAAGATCGACGTCCTGGAGATATTCCAGTCGATCCATCAGCCGGTTGGCAGCGGCGGAGTTCGCGCCCACCTCAAATTGCCGCAGCCAGACAAACCGGGTAATACGGCCGTCCACCGTATCCTCCAGCAGGCAAGCCAATTGCTCGCCGAGGGCGGGCGAGATCCGTCCAGCGATACGCTCCTCAATGCGGCGCTCGGCATCGACCAATGCGTCGGCGCACAGCCGCTCGAACGTTGAGGGCGCCGGAAGAATCGTGCGGGTGCGGCGGCATTCCACGACAAAGCGGCGGGCGAGATCCTCGTTCGATGTTGCCGTCTCGGCCTCTCGCGCGATCCATTCACGCAGATCCCGCGCGCCGCGACCTGAAAAGGCCCGGTAGCCATAGATTCTGCGCAGGTCTGCCAGATGCTCGTGCCGCGTTTCCTCGCGCGTGGCATAGGGCAGCAGATCATCGCCACTCAGCCCGAGTTGGGCTGCGATAAAATCTGTCACTGGCGCCGGGATCACTTCGCCCGGTGCCAGCACCCGACCGGGAAAGCGTAGCACGCACAGTTGCAGTGCGAAGCCGAAACGGTTGTGGTCGCGACGACGCTGCCGGATATGCCCGAGATCCTCATCGCTGAGGGTGTAATGACGCAGCAACTCGCCCTGATCGACCGGCAAACGGAGTAGCGCGTCGCGCTGGCGATCGGTCAGGGTCACGCGACGGGGCATGCATGTTCCTTTTCTTTCCGACTCAATGTTTGAGATAGCTTGATTGCGATGCTGGTTGAGATACACAATGGCGTAGTCAAATGCCTATGCTCGCCCCGCCACCTCAAACCTTCGTTTGTGATCCATGCTGATCGGCTATGCCCGCGTCTCCAAAGCCGATGGCTCGCAGTCGCTCGACCTGCAGCACGACGCCCTCCATGCCGCCGGCGTCGGGCCGGATAAAATCTATGATGATCGCGCGTCCGGTAGCCGCGATGACCGCCCCGGTCTCGCCGCCTGCCTCAAATCGTTGCGCGCTGGCGACGTCCTGATCGTCTGGAAGCTCGATCGGCTCGGCCGAACGCTCACCCATCTTGTCAACACGTTGCAGAACCTGTCCGATCGCGGCATTGGCTTGAGGGTTCTCACCGGCAAGGGCGCGCAAATCGACACCACGACGCCGTCGGGCCGCATGGTGTTCGGCATTTTCGCCACGCTGGCGGAGTTCGAGCGGGATATGATCCGCGAGCGCACCATGGCTGGCCTGGCCGCTGCTCGCGCGCGCGGCCGAAAGGGAGGCCGCAAGTTCGCCTTGTCCAAGGCTCAGGTGCGTCTCGCCCAAGCCGCTATGACCCAGCGCGACACGTCCGTCTCCGACCTCTGCAAGGAACTCGGGATCGAGCGCGTCACTCTCTACCGCTATGTCGGCCCCAAGGGCGAACTCCGGGACTATGGAAAGCGCGTCCTCGGCTTAGCGTAGGATTTCGCCCCCTCCCGCAAATGACCCCTGTAAACTCCTGTATTTATCTCACAAGAATTTTATTAAAGTTATGGCTTTATCAAATAGCTTATAATATCAAGTCTCAGCTTGATGGATTGACAAGGATTATAAAGGCAGGACCTTATGAAACCTGCAATTCGAAACCGAGCCCGAGAGCGGCTCGACAGTAAACTGGCCTCGATCAAGCCGATCGAGCGCTTTGCCATGCCCCCCAAAGGATGGGTACGCGCGATCCGCGATGCGATCGGCATGACCGGGGCGCAGCTGGCTCGAAGGCTCGGCATGACGGCGCAAGGCATCGTCAGCCTCGAGCGCTCGGAAGCAAGTGGCAAGATCCAGCTCAACACGCTGCGCCGGGCGGCCGAAGCGATGGACTGTATCCTGGTCTATGCCCTGGTGCCCAAAACGAGCCTTACAGAGATGGTGGACCACCGGGCGCGTGACATTGCCCTGCGGGCGCTGCGGCGCGTCTCTCACTCGATGGCGCTCGAGGATCAGCAGGTCGACCGCGATCTGGAGAAGCGAGTCCAGACCTATATCGACACGGCCCTGCGCGATCGTGACCTTTGGGAGTCGCTGTGACCGATCTGTTCGCGCAGCCCGATGACGCGACACCTCTCGACGCCGAAGAGCGCGAGGGACTGCTGCAGACCTGGATCACGACCCGCGCGGATCTGAACGAAGCCGAACAGGCCAATATTGATGGCGCGGTTGCCTGGACCGAACGACGCCGCGACGCTGACATCCTGACCGAAGGGTTTGTATTCGAGCTGCACAAGCGGATGTTCGGTGACGTCTGGTCGTGGGCGGGTTCGACCCGGAAAACGGGTAAGAATATCGGCATCGATCCTGTGCAGATCCACATTCAGCTTGGGGGTTTGCTGCGAGACGCGCGTTACTGGGTGGACAATGGGTCCTTCCCGCCGGACGAAATCGCGGTCCGGCTGCACCACGGGCTGGTCGCGATCCACCCCTTCCCTAACGGCAACGGCCGACACGCTCGGCTGGTGGCGGATTCGCTCATCGTCCAGCTCGGCGGCGCGCCCTTCAGCTGGGGCGGCGGGACGCTGCGCGACATCGGCACTTTGCAGGCCGAATATATCGCTGCGCTCCGCGCGGCCGACCAGCACGACTTCGCGCCGCTGCTGGCATTTGCGAGAAGCTGATGGCGAGCGTTTCACTCCCGGCCGGCGACGCCAGCTTCCGGCCGCTGCATAGCCATGACATTATAAAATGTCAGATATGACAAACTGAGGTGTAGTGTTTACCAAATATGGAAATTAAAGACAAAGCGCTATGCCTGCTTCGTCGTGAACGAAGGCTGGTTCGTAATGCTTGGCGAGCGCGCCGGTGATGCCTGTCGCGCGGAGTGCGTCGCGCCACGTGGCGGCTATCCGCTGCGCCATGTCGCGGATGAGTGCGCGCGCGTCCGCGTCGGCGATCTCGAAGAATTCCGCAGCTTCGAGCGCTCGCAGGATGGACCGTTCGTGACCGCCGCCTTCGAAGATTGCTGTTTCGAGGTGCGGGTTGCGATCGGGCGCGGGATTGACGTCGAACATGGGGGAGAGGCGCCATTTGTCCGCGCCAACGTAGAGGAAACCGTGGTTCTTGAGATGGTCGTCCTTGTTGGAGACCAGGATGGTGAAGATGAGGCGCCGATAGATTTCGAGGAAGTCTTCGACCGGATTGGGTCCGGCTTGCCGGATGAAGTCGGCGATTTCGGTATAGGAGCCAAGCTCGACTCCGGTTTTGCCAAGGGCCGTGCGCGCGGAGATATAGGGGATGCGGCCCGCACCCTGCCGGTCGAACCGCTTGATGAGAGCGACTGGGAAGGGCGTATCGACGAGTTCGAGGCGGACGTCGGGCACGCGGATGCCGCAGGAAGCGGCGAGGCGGAGCGTTGTGACCTCGACCCGCTCGACGGGCTGCTGGTCGTGGACCGAGGTAAACTTGGCGAGCCAAAGCGTGCCATCGTCGATAACATTGGCTTTCGGGCGGGCACCGCCCGAGCCGCCGGCGCCCGCGAGGGCCTGCATATCGGCCGCGGAGACCTCCTTGCCCTGCTCATAAGCGCGGGCGATGCCTGTAATCGCTTCGAGATCGACAAGGCGCGGGACCGCTTCGGGCGCGCCGCCCTGAATGACCGTGCCCTGATCGTCGACGAAGCGCAGCGCGCCCTGCCGGCAACTGTCGTCGGAAAGAGTGAGATATTCGAATTCCGAAAGGCCCGCGCCATAGGTCCGCTCGAGCAGCGTTCGCCCCCATGTGTCGGGCGCGGCGTCAGCGATGCCGCCGGCAAGCGCGTCGCGGACATTGCCGGACTGGCTCGAGGCATGGAAAGGGCCGCCTTCGAGCGGGAGGTCGGGCTGCAGCGCGAAGGCCGCCGCGCTCGCCGCCCAGGCCGGATCATAGGAAAAGACCGAGAACTGGCGCGGACCCGTGCGGGTGTAGCGCAGCTCTCCGACCTGGATCAGCTTCTCGCCGAGCGCGACCTTCGCGAACCAGTCGGCCATCAGAAGGCGACGCCGTCAGGATTAACCTCGGCCCCGCCGGACGCGGACTTCGTCTCGCCCTTCTTCTTTTGGCGGCGAAGGGTCGAGGCAAAGGTGCGGCCGCGCTGCGGCAGCTTCTCGGCGGCCAGCGCGAGGCCAAGCTCGTCGTGACGGACATCGACAAGATCGGCGAGACGATCGATCAGGCCCAGCGCGACGAGGACATCGGCAAGCGTGCCGATGCCTACGCCCGGATCGCCGCTTTCCAGCCTCACGATCGTGCTCGCCGAGGTGCCCGCGCGCACCGCAAGGTCCGCGCGCGCGATATTGCGGCGCAGGCGCGCTGCGCGCATATCCCGGCCGAGCCTTGCGAGCGCGGATTTCGACTTGGGCGAGCTCATCTCAATTATCCATATATGACCGCTGACACCGCTTAGTGCGTCATATATGATAAATTAAGGTCAATTTCAATCCGAACCCGATGTAACACGTCCAGCATGTGGATCGGCGCCGATGCGTAACCCTGCCTGTGGATCGGCGCCGATGCGTAACCCTGCCCTTGCGCAGCACAACTATCTGAAATAACGTGCGAAATTGAGATAGTGCTGGGGTTCGAACCGGCGCCGATCGGGACCCCGGCGCCGTAGCATTTTTAGTTCACTTTCAGCGGCTTGGCCGAAATCTAAGCGGGTTCCGTCTCCAGGCCGATCCACACCCTTGCGCTTTAATCAACCGTTTTTCGTTGATGATCTTGATGCTGTTGTTAATCCGTCCGCGGATGTGGTGCATCACTGAGGGTCTCTATTTCTTGCTTCGCTCGGTGTGTATCTGACACATATTAAGGTTATACCAAAGCTATCTCTGAGCTGCATCGAACCATCTCTTGCCGGTCAAATGAAGATCCCCTGGACCAGCGGCGCCGTCGGGCCTTGTGCGTCTGCACGAGCATTTCGGCCCGGTCGCACCTGACGCAGCTGCGCGCGTGGTCCAGCAGTTCGCCCCGCACTGGAACGGTTGCTCGATTATCCGAGTATCGGTGAGAAGTTGGAGACCTATGAGCCGAGTGAGCTCCGCCGGATCATACGAGATCGCGGCCGGGATCATCTTTATCCCACGTCTCTGGCGCTGCCGCGGGAACCGCAGCTTCGAATCGGCCGGGTGAGGATGGGACCGACCGAAAAAGCGCTGTGATGTAGCTGGAGGATTTCACCGGACGCAGGTGCACTCCGATGGTCAATTTCACTCGGTGGTAGACGGGTGGTAGACGAGCCGAAAATGAAAAAGGCCGCCAAACGGCGACCTCTTTAACTTCTTGATTTCTCTAGGAAATCTGGAGCGGGCGAAGGGATTCGAACCCTCGACCCCAACCTTGGCAATTCGCCCGAGGCGTTTTCGCCGCACTATCCGACACTGCTCAGAAACACGATAAAGCACGGTATATAGGGAATTTTCTTGCCAACGCGGCACGACAACCATAACCTGCCCCACGCTAGATTTTGATCTACAAAGCTTATAAAGTAAGCAAAATGGGGCTCTCTTGCGGGAAAAGTAAGCAGATTTTCCGGCCTATCGGTAAGGTGCTGAGGACATGCCAAAAATCACAAAAACGCTCGTCGAAGCTCTGAAACCTCTGAAAGATGGGGTCAAAGGTTCGAGTCAGTTTGTGTGGGACAATGAGCTCCGCGGCTTTGGTGTCACGGTCGGACAGAAAGGCACCAAAAGCTTCGTGGTCCAGTACCGGAGTACCACTGGGCTGAGCCGCAGAAAGGTCATCGGCCGCTTCGGCCTAATGACCGTCGAGGAGGCCAGGCGCAACGCTCGCGCGATGCTTGGTGATGTTGCCAAAGGCGCAGACCCTATCGAAGAAATAAAGCAGCAGCCAATTGGCCATACCGTAGGCGAGATCTGCGATTGGTATCTCGAGCGCGCCGAAGCTGGCAAGATCATCGGCCGCAGTCGCAAGGCGATCAAATCATCGACCTTGGCCATGGACCGCAGTCGGATTGAGTCCCACATCCGGCCATTGCTGGGGCATCGCATCATCGAAACGCTCAAGCTGGGTGATATCGAAGCGGCTCAAGCCGACATCGCAGCAGGGGCGACCTCAAAGCCACGGGTTGGAAGCCGTGGCGGCGCGACAAAGGGGGGCGAAGGCGTCGCTGCTCGTACTATGTCGACCTTGCATTCCATTTTGGAACATGCGGTCCGACTTGGGGAGATCGAGAAGAATCCTGCCCGAGGCATCCGGCGGATTGCCAGCCCGCCTCGCATGAGGTGGCTTTCCCAGGCAGAAATTCGCAAGCTTGGTGCGGCACTTCGGGAGGCGGAAGCCGATCTCGAGCATCCCAAGGGGATCGCGGTGATCAAGCTGTTGTTGCTGACGGGCTTCCGGCGCTTGGAAGCTCTGGGACTTGAGCGGAAATGGCTCCTCGAAGAGGAGAATGCGGTTCATTTCGTAACGACGAAAACAGGTGCACAGCGCAGGGTCATCGGCGCCGCCGCCGTCGATCTGCTCCTGGCCCAGCCCAACATGGGTTCGAAATACTTCTTTCCGGCGGATTGGGGCGACGGCCACTTCATAGGGGTCGTCCGCGTGCTTGAAAGGGTGTGCTTTAAGGCTGGGCTTGAAGATGTAACGCCTCACGTCCTGCGCCATACCTTTGCCAGCATCGCCGGCGGGCTTGGCTATTCCGAGCTGACGATCGCGGCGCTGCTAGGGCATGCGTCACGTGGCATCACCCAGCGTTACATCCACATCGACGAACCGCTCCGCGCAGCAGCGACCGCAGTGTCGGACCACATTATGCATTTGCTGAACGGAACCGGGCAGCCGGGGCCGAAGCGTTAGCACTACCACAATCGACCTGATTGACCCATTATCTTACTCACAGCATTGGTGGCATTCAGGTGGATTGGCGCCAGTCTAACGAACCACTTTGTACCGGCATTCGGAATGAGCCCTACGACAAATCCGTAATTGTAGATCGAAAACGTGTTTTCAATCCGAAGTTTGCATCAACGCCCCGGCTTAAAGGCTTTCAATTGCGCTGCGCAGTTTGTCGCGCACTCGCTCAGCTGCACGCTTCAGTTCCGGATTATCGATAGCCATCATCGAGGCTACCGGATCTATCGCTGCAACCTCGATTTTCCCTCCACCTGCGTCCTGAACGACGACATTGCATGGCAGCATGGTGCCAACCTTGTCCTCGATCTGGAGCGCTTCGTGCGCCAGCTGCGGATTGTACGCACCGAGGATGCGGTAATTCCGAAAATCGACCCCAAGCTTGTTCTTGAACGTATCCCTGACGTCGATCTGGGTGATGATCCCGAAGCCATGCGCTTTCAGCGCTTCGGTAGCACGTTGCACCGCACCCTCGAAATCAGTCTCCAGCGTCGTGGCAAAATAATAGCTCATCGTGCTTTCCTCAGCAAAAAGGGAGGCTAGGATCTCCATTGGCAGCCGAAATACCAAGATTCAGGGCGTGCTCGACAGGAAATCGGCAGCCGGTGGTAACGATGAGCTCGACGTTCGCCTTTACCGGCGGGGTGTGTGCGCAGGCCCAACTGAACGAAACACTCCTGGAGATTGGCACCAGTCTCGTCATCCGTCCGCAGATCTTGATCGGTGAGGTCCATACCAAGGTGCAGGATGGTAGCCTTACCGACAAGGCCAGCCTCGACTTCGCAATGGCGGCCGTGGCCTATCCCTCGTGCGATCCATCGAAGCATCTCGGGAGCCTGCATCCGCTTGAACTTCAAAGTCTGCCGGGCGATCATGAGACCGCTCGGCAGACTGCTTGCGAAAGAGACACTGGCCGTGATCGAACTCGTCATCGACAAGCGCATTCGTGATCTGGGCGGCGGCTTCGAAGTGGGCCGCGTGCTGCCTTTCGCCCGCCGCCGGATGATCGGTCCTTTCATCTTCTTCGACCAGATGGGCCCGCTGGATCTTGCGCCCGGCATACCTGACCGACTGGACGTGCGCCCCCATCCGCATATCGGTCTTTCGACCGTGACCTATCTCTTCAGCGGTGCGTTGACCCACCGGGACAGCCTTGGCTTTCATCAGGAAATCCGCCCCGGCGAGGTGAACTGGATGGTCGCGGGCAGCGGCATTACTCATAGCGAGCGGCTGGAATATGCCCGCGCCCACGGTGCGCACATGCATGGCATCCAGGCCTGGGTCGCCTTGCCGGTGGAGCATGAGGAAACTGCGCCCGCCTTCTACCACCACGAGGGTGCAGATCTGCAGGAATGGCAGGACGCAGGCCTGCGCGGACGCCTGATTGCCGGTGCCGCCGATAGCCTTGCCGCAGGGGTTCCGACCCATTCCCCACTATTCTACCAACACCTCGAGATGGAGCCCGGCGCGCGCCACTTGGTCACTATGGCTTATCCGGAACGCGCGGTATACGTGGCGAGCGGGCAGGCGGAAGTCGCGGGCCAAGTGCTGAACGCAGGACAAATGGCCGTGCTCACCCCCGCCAGTGCGGCCGACATTCAGGCGTTGGAGCCCTCGATCATCATGGTGTTGGGCGGCGAGCCGGTCGGCGAGCGGTTCATGTTCTGGAATTTCGTGTCCTCGTCGAAGGAGCGACTAGAACAGGCCAAGGAAGACTGGCGGCAGCAGCGCATGAAGCTGCCCGTTGGCGATGATCTGGAATTCATTCCCCTGCCGGAAGACAAGCCGGCCGGGACCGGAGCGAGCAAATGACTGACGTTACCATCGCCCACGTATCCGATGCGCCCCCGACTCAGGCGCAAGGCAGCCCGTTCGCCATGGCTATCGAAGTTTCAGGGCACCAAATCCTCGGCGACGAACCGCCCGCAATGGGAGGACTCGACCTTGGACCTGCGCCATACGACCTGCTCACCGCGGCCCTGGCGGAATGCACGGCGATGACCGTGCGCTGGTTTGCGCGTCAGAAGGACTGGCCGCTCGATCATGTCGAAGTGGTGGTGTACCATGAAAAGGCCGAAGTGGAAGGCCACCCCGGCAGGATCGACACCTTTCGCAAGAGCGTGTCGGTTTCAGGCGATCTTTCGGAAGATCAGCGGACCCGCCTGCTGGAGGTCGCTGCCCGGTGCCCGGTCCACAAGACGCTGGAAGGGGCCGTCCAGATCGCCACGGTTTCCGACATCGCATAGTTCGCCTTCGGACCGGCGAGGCAGCGCTGATCAGTATTCGATTTCCGGGCCCAGTGGCACTATCCCGGTCGGATTGATGGTACGGTGGCTCTGGTAATAGTGGCCCTTGATGTGCTGCATGTTCACCGTTCCGACTACACCCGGCAGATGGTAGATCTCACGGGTGAATCGCCACAGGTTGGGATAATCGACAATCCGTCGCAGGTTGCACTTGAAATGCCCAACATAGACCGGATCGAACCGGATCAGCGTGGTGAACAGGCGGATGTCCGCCTCGGTCAACCGATCTCCCAGCAAGTAACGCCGAGTTTCCAGCCGCTCTTCCAGCCAGTCCAGCGTTTCGAACAATGGACCGATCGCCTCGGCATATGCGTCCTGCGTGGTGGCGAAACCCGCCCGGTACACTCCATTGTTCACCGTGTCGTAGATCCGCTGGTTCAGCGCGTCGATCTCCGCCCGATGATCTTCGGGATAATAGTCGCCCGGTCGCGCGCCGAGATGATCGAAGGAAGTGCCCAGCATACGCATGATTTCCGACGATTCGTTGTTCACGATGCGCCCGGTTTTCTTGTCCCACAGCACGGGAACGATAACTCGCCCGGTATAATGGGGGTCTGCCGCGGTGTAGATTTGGTGCAGGCACTGTGCGTGATGAATGGGGTCGGCAATAACGCCCGGGGCATCGTCGAAGGTCCAGCCGCGCTCCAGCATGACCCAGTTGACGATCGATATATCGATCATCTGTTCCAGCCCCTTCAGCACCCGCATGAACAGAGTGCGGTGTGCCCAGGGACAGGCGAGACTCACATAAAGATGATAGCGCCCGGCCTCCGCAGCAAAGCCGCCATCCCCGCTGGGACCCGGGGCACCGTCAGGCGTCACCCAATTGCGGTAAGCACTGTCCTTGCGGACAAAGCGGCCGCCGGTCGACTTCGTATCGTACCATTCGTCATGCCAGATGCCGTCGATCAACAGACCCATGGCGCCTTCTCCTGAAGCAGTGTCTTAAAGATCTGCCTGGTATCGATCCTTGCCCTGCAGCATCATGCGCAAGGTGTGATCCCGGTCGATGATATGATGCTTTAGCGCCATCATCACATGCCCTGCCACCAGTATTCCCGCTGTCCAATGCCGCCGTTCCCCTTGGGGTCGGACTGTATGTCACGATCTTGGCCTGGCAGCATTTGCCGCCCTCGACAAAGCCAAGACGGTGCCGGTGCCTCACCATCACTTGCGCATCGGCGTAATGCGTACCCAAGGCCCACACGATCCGCCTACCCTGGAAATTCAGGGCTTCTTTTTCGACTGCAAGTTTCAAAACTCGGTGCATGCTGCTTCCGAACGTCTTGAAGCTCATGCTGTCGGCAGTCAGTCCAATGGGGAAAAGAGCGCCCAGTCATCGAACATGGCAAGTCCCGCAAATCACTCCGACGCTCTCGATATTACCTGTCGCCGGGACATTCCCAAGCCAGCGTGTCCAGCAGCCTGCCTGTGAGGCCGGCGCAATCCGCGCCGGCGAACGGGAAAGCTCCGTCGAGAGTCGGCCTGAGTTCGGGTTCAAGTTCGTGTTGCAGGAGTTGGCGAGCACGAAACAGCCGGGTCTTCACGGTCGCCGGCACGACATCGAGCGCCTTTGCCGCTTCATCGACCGACATGCCCTCGATATCTCGCAGGACGAAGACCAGACGGTACTGTGCCGGCAGTCGGGCGACTGCCTGTTCGATCATCTGCCTGACCTGCTTCAGGGCCAGTTCCCGGTCGGGATCGTTTGCAGTCGCCGAGCCACGCATCAGTGCCTCTCTGTATTGCTCCAGATCGATGACGGAATCTGGATCGAGCCGCGTACGCCTGCGCCGGTCTGACCGGAGTTTGCCCAGCGCCTCATTGATGACGATCCGCGTCAGCCAGGTCGAAAGCGAGGACGCACCTGTGAACGAGGTTATCGCGGCGAAGGCCTTGAGATAGGCAGACTGCACCGCATCCTCAGCATCGGCGCGAGACTTGAGGATAGACCATGCTGCGCGAAACAAGCGCTGGTTGTTGAGCGCGGTCACCTGCCGGACAGCATTGGCATCGCGGGCGGCGATGAGCGCGGCAAGCGATCTGTCGTCCATTGCCGCATAGTCGATCCGGCGCAATGCAGTCATGCCAGCCTCCTTTTACGACACGGTCTGTATCCGTTCGGCTCGCTTCATCTGCTTGGATACCACGGGCTGGCAAAGGTTCCCATCATGGGCCACGAGGAATGGCACCACTGACCGGAACCTTTGCGAACAGATGGCATCAAAGGGAGTACGGTCGCAGATGACCGGTGCGGCCCGCTCCACCAGCCCACCAGCCGCATGAATCCTGAAGGAGGATTTACGCACATGGAACACATTGTCTCGTCGCGCCGCAGCATGATCGGAATTGCCAGCACCGGACTGCTGTCGGTCGCAGCCATTGGCATTCTGGGCAATGCCCCTGCCCTTGCCCGCACCCACGGTCGGAAGCCAGGCACGGCGGCCCATCAGGGCGACATCGATATACTCAATGTCGCCCTCGGGCTCGAGCTGGAGGCAATCGAAGCCTACCAGATCGGCGCGGAAAGCGGACTATTGCAGAAGCCGGTGCTTGATGTCGCACTGCTGTTCCAGGGACACCACAAGGGACACCGCGACGCCTTGGCCAGTGCGATCACTCAGCTCGGCGGTCACCCGGTGTCCCCCAAATCGCGGGCAGAATACCTGACCAGTCTGAACATCGCCGCAATCAAGACGCAGGAAGACGTACTGAGGTTGGCTCAAGCGCATGAGAAGGGTGCGGCCAATGCGTACATCGGCGTCATCCCCTCGTTCGGAAGCCGCGATCTGGCGCAAGTGAGCGCCAGGATCGCTGCCGACGAAGCGGCCCATTGGGCGCTGCTATCTTCGACGCTCGGCGAAGGTTTGCCCAAGGCCGCACTGATGTTCGGCTAGGGTCGCACCGCCAGCCGGTTTCCTAGCCTGCTCCCCCTCACCGGTTGGGAGATCGGCTGGCAAGTGTCGGGAGACATGGATCATGAATGCTCACCATGCCCTGATTCCAAGGGCAAGGTTCCTTGTAGCAGCGAGTTTCGCACTTTGCGGGACAACGGTTTTCGCCGCCCCCGGTGACGCGGTACGTGGGGCGACAATCTATACCGCCAATTGCGGCAGTTGCCATTCACTCGACGCCAACCGCGTCGGACCTGCTCACCGAGGTATTTATGGCCGCAAGGCCGGATCGGCGCCCGGCTACGCCTATTCGACGCCTGTCAAAAATTCTCGTATCATCTGGAACGCAAACAATCTCGATCGCTGGCTTCGGGATCCCCGCAGCGTAATTCCGGGCACGAAAATGGCGTTTCGTTTGACTGATGCCCAGAAGCGTGCCGATGTCATTGCCTATTTGCGCCAGCAAAGCGCCGGAGTTCGATAACGGGACCGGTCTCATCAAAGTGTAAATCAGATCAGGTCGTAGCGTTGGGTGAACATTCGTGTTCAGCCAGGTATTCCGCCAAGACGCGAGCATGATTGATGTGAGGGTCCCGAGCAGCGTAGACCAGCGTCACGTCATGCTGGCGCACCATGTCGCATAACTGTGCGACGGCTTCCGGGTTTTCATCCAGTTCCTCGCGATATCGCTCGCTGAATTCAGCAAATCGGGCAGGGTCGTGTCCGAACCATTTGCGCAGCGGCACAGACGGCGCAATTTCTTTCATCCAGCAGTCAATTGCAGCCTCGCTTCGACTGACGCCGCGCGGCCAGAGCCTATCGATGAGAAGCCGAATGCCATCGTTTGGGTCAGGCGGTACATAGGCCCGTTTCAGGCTTAGAGTGCCCATCACAAGACGCCGCGATGCCTGCGCCCAATCCATGCGGGCGGGTCGCTTGCCGGGAAGGACTCGATCGAAGCTTCATCGACCAAGTCGGAAACGATGTCCGATTCCAGCAAACGACGAACCTCGAAGCTGACATCCGCAGCGAGGACTGGGGGCGCCGCTCCTTCCACGCAATATCGCTGGATCGCCTGTCCGACGAGATCTTCCAGTCTGTCCTCGCCGGCCCGATAACGCATCGCGATTTCGCGTGCGATCCGCATCAACAGGTCGTTGCCGCCAGTGTCAGTCATGGAAGGCTCTCCTGCTAGGCGAGACTGAACAGCGTCACCATTGTTCCCAGTGCAATGCCGAAGACCATGATCATGGTTCCGGATATTCTAAGGACATACGTTACCGGATCGCCTTCGCCGCGAACAGGCCGTGAACGCGGCGCGGACCACCCGAACAGGCGCCTGACAAATGATTGCCGAAACGCCATGGCGAACCCGCTCAGCGCAAGTACCAACCCAAACGCATCGACGATCAGCACCCGGGCAGACATGTCGCCTCCTCACGAACCTGCGCCATTCTTCGCTGGTTCAACCACCACATGCTGCCAACCCTTGTCCCAGTCCGACAATGAGATCCTGCTCGGCCTCTATGCCGACAGACAACCGCAGCAGATTATCGCTGATCCCGGCAAGAGCACGCGCCTCGGCGCCCATGTCGGCATGGGTCATGGTTGCCGGGTGGGCGACAAGGCTTTCGACCCCACCCAGCGATTCCGCGAGCGTGAAGCAACCCACCGCGGCGATGAAGCACTTCACGGCCTCGATCCCACCGACCAGTTCGAAGCTCAGCATCGCGCCGAAGCCGCGCTGCTGGCGGCTCGCCACGGCATGGCCCGCGTGCGAGGGCAGCCCCGGATAATGGACCTTCGCTACTGCTGCATGGGATTCGAGATAGTGCGCAACGGCCATTGCGTTGGCCTGCTGCCACTCCATTCGCGGGAACAGCGTACGCAATCCGCGCAGGGTCAGCCAGGCGTCGAATGGCGCGCCAGTACTGCCCACGACGTTAGCCCAATGGCGCAGCGCCTCGACCTGCACGGCATCGGCCGCGACAACGGCGCCGCCGATCACATCGGAATGGCCGTTCAGGTATTTCGTGGTGGAGTGGATGACGTAATCGGCCCCCAGCGCAAGCGGCTGCTGGATGGCCGGCGAAAGAAACGTGTTGTCGACCGCCACCTCGGCTTGCACCTCGTGTGCCATGGTACAGATTGACCGGATGTCGACGATCCGCATCAGGGGGTTGCTGGGCGTTTCGACGAGCACCAGTCTCGGCCGCTCCCGAAGTGCCGACGCGAAAGCCCCGGCGTCAGCCTGATCGACAAGGCGAAGGCCGATCTGGCCAAGCTCGGCGCGGGCCTTGAGCAGGCGGATCGTGCCGCCATAGCAGTCGTGCGGGGCCACGACCTGCGCGCCGGCGGGCAGGCGGCTGACGAGGAGATCGACCGCCGCCATTCCACTCGCAGTGATTACCGCGCCTGCCCCACCCTCGAGCTTGGCGATAGCCTCCGCAAGGAGATCCCGCGTCGGGTTGCCGGCGCGTCCATAGTCGTAGGCTCGCGGCTGCTCAAATCCGGCAAATTCGTAGGTCGTAGAAAGATAGAGTGGCGGCGCGACCGCTCCAAACGCTGGATCACTGGCGACCCCGAACGCGGCGGCAATCGTCTCAGGGCAGCTATCGGCCTTGTCGTCAGTCATTGAAGAAACGTCCTTCCGTCACCTCGCGGACGATACCTGCGCGGATGGTGAAATCACCGAAGCGCTCGTCCGGCTTCCGTTCGCGGGAATAGCGGCCAATCACATCGTCCAGGAGTTCGAGGATCGCCGCCTCGCCCACATTCTCGCGCACCATGCGATTGAGACGCTGGCCGTGGAAGCCACCACCGAGATAAAGGTTGTACTTGCCCGGCGCCCGGCCGGTCAAACCGATCTCGGCGATGTAGGGCCGCGAACAGCCGTTCGGACAACCGCTCATGCGGATCGTGATCGGTTCGGCAGACAGACCATGGCTCGCCAGGATGCTCTCGATCCGGGCGATCAACGATGGCATGTACCGCTCGCTTTCCGCCATGGCGAGGCCGCAGGTGGGCAGGGCGACGCAGGCGATGGCATTGCGGCGCAAGGCAGAGAATGTGTCGGTGCCAAGGCCGTGATCGCCCAGAACCGCGTCGATGGCTGGTCGGTCCTCCGGCTTCACGCCGGCGACGATCAGGTTCTGGTTGGGAGTCAGGCGGAAGGTGCCACGATGGATTCGCGCCAGGTCACGAAAGGCATCCAGAAGTTTGCGATCGAGCCGGCCATTCTCGACGAATATGGTGCGGTGCTGCCGCCCATCAGGCGTGGCACTCCAGCCAGGCGTATCGCCGTTGGAGGTGAAGATGAAGGATCGCGGTTCCCCGAACGGCGCATCCATCACGCGCTCAATCTCTGCCTTGATCCAATCCTGTCCCTTGTCGTCGATGGTGTACTTGAAGCGGGCGCGCTGGCGGTCCTTGCGGTCGCCATAATCCCGCTGCACCGCCATCACCGCATCGGCGCAGGCGATCACCTGACTTGCGGGCACGAAGCCGATAAGGCTGGCGAGGCGCGGATAGGTTTCCGGTGCCTGATCGGTGCGCCCCATGCCGCCGCCGATGACGACGTTGAATCCTTCCAGCCCGTCCGGTCCGCCGATGGCGATGAACCCCAGGTCTTGCGCATAGACATCGATATCGTTCGAGGGCGGCAGCGCGAAGCCGATCTTGAACTTTCGCGGCATGTAGGTGCGGCCATAGAACGGATCCTCCGGCCCGGAGGACGCGATCCGTTCCTCACCATACCATATTTCGTGGTAGGCCCGGGTTTTCGGGATGACGTGATCGCTCACCCGCTTTGCCATGGCAGCAACCTCGGCGTGAAAGCGGGAGGCCTGGGGATCGACCGTGCACATCACCCCGCGGCTGTCGTCGCCGCAGGCGGCGATGGTGTCGAGCAGGGCGTCGTGAAGCCCCTGGATCACCGGCTGCAGGCGGTTCTTGAGTACCCAGTGGAACTGGAACGTCTGGCGGGTGGTGACCCGCAGGGTTTCGCCGCCGTGGGCCCGGGCGAGTTCGTCGAGTTTCAGCCACTGCGCCGGCGTGCAGACACCACCCGGCAGTCGTACGCGGATCATGAACTGGTAAGCCGGTTCAAGTTTCTGTCGCCGACGCTCGTCGCGCAGGTCGCGGTCGTCCTGCTGGTATATCCCGTGGAACTTCATCAACTTCACGTCGTCGGCACAAGGCATGGCCCCGGTTATGCGATCGAGCAGACCCTCGTCGATTGTGCCGCGCAGGTAATCGCTCGCGTCCTTCATGCGCTCATCGGCGCTCAGACGATCAAGCGGCTGGGAAAGGTCGCGGCTTCGGTCGATGCTCCTCGTCATGATCAGTCCTTCAATAGACGTCGCGCTGGTAGCGGTGATCGGCCTGGAGCGAGCGGACATAGTCCTCGGCTGCCTCGCATCCTGTGCGCGCTTCGCTCGCCACGATCTCGACTAGCGCCGCATGGACATCGGGAGCCAGATGAGCAGCATCGCCGCAGACATAGACGTGCGCGCCGTCCTCCAGCCACGCGAAGATGTCACGAGCGCGCTCGCGCATTCGGTGCTGGACATAGACCTTCTCCTGCCCATCGCGCGAAAAGGCGACATCCATCCGGCCAAGCGTGCCATCCTTCAGCCAGGCCTGCCATTCGGTCTGGTAGAGAAAATCGGTGCGGAAATTGCGTTCGCCCAAGAACAGCCAGCTCTGGCCCGCGGCTCCCCTCGCCTCGCGCTCCTGCAGAAAGGCGCGATAGGGCGCGACACCCGTGCCTGCTCCAATCATGATGATCGGGACATCGTCTGCAGGCAGACGGAAATGCGGATTGGCCTGGACATAGATCGGCAGGACAGTGTCGGGGTCGGCGCGGTCGGCCAGAAGCCCGGAAGCCACCCCGCTGCGCTGCTCCCCGTGCAGCGCGTAGCGCACGGGCGCCACCGTCAGATGTGCTTCGTCAGGCGCTGCCGACAAACTCGATGCGAGCGAATAGAGCCGCGGCTGCAAGGGGCGCAGTGCCGACACCAGGCCTTGCGGCATGACTGCGCCAACAGGAAACCGGCGGACGATATCGACAATATGATGCGTCCGCAGGAATACCGCGCGTTCGCCCGGCCTGTCCGCATCCTGCAACTGCCTGAGCGCAGTTGCCTCGCTCAACATGGCCCAGTAGTCGAGAAAGCGCGGGGTTGCGGCCGTGATTTCAAAGCGCCGGGTCAGCGCCTCGCCTAGAGTCAGGGTCTGCCCCTTGATCTCCAATGCAGCGTCGGGGGGCAGGGATAGCGCGCCGAGCAGCGCGGCGACCACTGCCGGATCGTTCTCGGCGGCGATGCCGAGCGCATCGCCGGGTTCGTAAGCGAGCGCGGAGCCGGCGAGCGAGAATTCAACGTGGCGGGTTTCCTTGGTCGATCCGCGCCCGACGATGGCGATGTTCTCGATTACCGCGGCAGGAAACGGATTGCGCTTGTCGTGCCTGGCAGCGGCGATAGCGCTGCCGGGCAGGACCGCGGCGGGTATCGCTCCTTGCGGGGCCACAGCGGCAATCTGCGCGATGACGGCCTGCGTCCACGCGGCGGCGGCATCCTCGTAATCGACATCGCAATCGACCCGGTCGCTGATCCGCCGCGCGCCCAGTTCCTCTAACCGCCGATCGAGCCGTTTGCCCGCCTGGCAGTAGTGTTCGTAGGTGGAATCGCCAAGCGCCAGCACGGCAAAACGCAGGCCCGGCAGCTTCGGTGCCTTGCGGCCCTCGACGAATTCGAAGAAGCCCGCCGCCGGCTGCGGCGGGTCGCCTTCGCCGTAAGTGCTGACAACGATCAGCAGGTCTTCCTCGTGCACCAGTTGCCGCACCTTGTAGTCGGCCATGTCCACCGCCGCAGCCGCCAGCCCCCGCGCAAGCGCAGCCGCCTCGGCGGCCCTCGCCACGTCGGCTGCATTGCCTGTCTCGGTCCCATAGAGGATCGTAAGCGAACGCGACGCCGGCCCAGGACCAGTCCCGCTCGCCGCCGCGGCAGGAAGCACCGCGCCAAGGCCGGCGAAGTAGCCGCTGAGCCATTGCGCCTGCGGCGGCGCCAGGCCGGCCGCCAATGCCTGGACCAACTGCCATTGTCTGGCGGCCAAGACCGCACCGGGCACTTCATTTACCGCCATGCCTGCAATCCCTCGACGACCGCGCCATACTTCCTGTGCGGGAGCCCCGGAGAAGTGGTCTACGCGGGTACTGTCGTCAGAAGCATTCGGTCAGGAGCGCGGTTGTCGCGCAGGCATTGACATGTTACAAATGCATATTATTGCATCTTCAATGCAATAAATTTTATTCTATTTCCGGGATTGCAGTCGCCCCAGAAAATCTTCGGCTGCCGCTACGTTATCACGATGCCTTTGCGCCATCTCGGCCAGATCGGCATGAAGCCGGTCATCGCGTATCCGGGGCATCAGCGCCTCCAGCTTGCGCACCACCCACTGCTGTCCGCGGTTGAGAAAGGACAGCCGTTCGACCGGATCGGCAATGGCCATCGCCCTGGCGTGAAAGTCTCCGGTGCTGTGCGATGGCGATCCGTCAAGACACCGGATATGCCGATCGAGCATCGCGCACCAGTGCGCCTCGTCTGCACGCACGTGCCGCATCAGTTCGGCAAATCCGGCAGGTGATCTTGTTTTCGCGCTCTCGGCCGCGACCCGCGCACCGGCCCTTTCTGCCTCCAGCAATTCGTTGAGGGCGGCGACAATTTCGTCCCTCCCCGCATATCCCATGTAGACGTCGTCGGCATCGGCCGCACCGCAGGGTGGGGAGGTAGGTTCGTTCATGGCATCACCTCATTTCCTTCATGCCGCGATCGCCGCAGCCGCACGCAAGCCCGCGCGCACCCGGTCCATGACCCCCGGGTCAGCCTTGGTCGAATGGACTGCATAGGCGGAGTAGGAAAACTCGGGGCTGCCGGGGACAAGGGCGAGCCGCCCTTCCTCAAGGTAGGAACGAATGAAACCCTTGCGGAAATAGCCCGCCCCGCCTGTCGCGAGGATATAGTCGAGCGCGAGCGGCCCATAGCTGATCGACACTACTGCATTGGGCTGATCGGCAAATGCCGCCTGGTAACTCGCCGCGAATTCCTCTCCCCAGTCGATGAGGACATGGTCCTCCGGCGCCAGCGGCTTGGTCGTCGGCGTCGTCCGGGCAAGGACGAGCTTCTCCTCGAACAGCAGTTCGGCAATCATGCCGGGCCGGCTCGGGGCGGCATAGAGCACCGCCACATCGAGCGAACCATCCTGAACCTGCTCCATCAGCCGCTCGGAGGTGTCAATCTGCGTGCTGACAGCGATCTCCGGACATTCGCGGCGCATCCACAGGAGCCAGTGCCGCAGGAGCGGGCTCCACAGGCTCAGTTCTGCCCCGATCGTTACAACCGTTTCGCGCCCCGGTGGCAGGGCCACCGCGCGCTGTGCCCTCGCCCAGACCTGGACAAGCGTGGTCGCAAACCGGTGAAACTGCTCACCGGCCGGAGTCAATCTGGCGCCAGCCTTGTTACGAATGAAGACGGGGCGATCCAGTTGCTCCTCCAGGACGCGAATCCGCGCGCTGACCGCCGTTTGCGTGAGGTTCAGGTTTTCGGCTGCCCGAACGAAGCTGCCGGTCTTCACGACTTCGAGAAATGTCCGGGCAACCGCAATATCCATACCCTAGGATTCCTTCTGACAATCGCCGAATATGACAGCGTTGATGATGGCCCTGCGCCGCCTGTCATGGCGCACGGCGACTGCACAGCACTTCCGGAACTATAATATCAAATTTCTTGTTTCCAAGCATGAATATCATTCGTTTGCTTGGTTATCAACCTGACCCCAAAATGGGTGAGCATTCCGACAGGAGCCGCTCATGACCATTCATCTCGGGCAGATCGCCCCCGATTTCGAACAGGACACAACCCACGGCCGCATCCGGTTCCATGACTGGCTGGGAACGAGTTGGGGCGTGCTGTTCAGCCATCCCAAGAACTTCACTCCGGTCTGCACCACCGAACTGGGTGAAGTGGCCAAGCTTCGTTCCGAATGGGACAAGCGTGATGTCAAACCGATCGGCCTTTCGGTGGATCCGGTTGAGGCGCACCACAAATGGGAACACGACATCGAGGAAACGCAAGGCGCCCGCCTCGATTTTCCGATGATCGCGGATCCGGACGGCCGGGTTTCCAAGCTATACGACATGATCCACCCCGAGAGCGATCCCACGGTCACGGTCCGGTCGGTCTTCGTCATCGATCCAACCAAGAAAATTCGGCTGATCCTGACCTATCCTCCAAGCACGGGCCGCAACTTCGCCGAAATCCTGCGTGCGATCGACAGCCTGCAGCTCACAGATGCTCGCAGTATCGCAACTCCGGTCAACTGGACGCCAGGGGAGCCAGTGGTCATTTCACCCAAGTTGTCGGACGAGGAGGCCGCGCGCCAGTTCCCGCAAGGCTTCCGCACCCTGAAGCCCTATCTGCGGATTGTCGATCTGCATGCCGGCGCTTCATGACCGGTGGCTTGCCTGAACCTGGAATTCCGGCCGCGCCGCAAGAGGACTGCGCGCTCACCGAACTTTTCGACCGCAACCGGGAATGGGCGAGCCGCAAGACAGCGAGCGATCCGGGCTTCTTCAAGAGGCTCGTTGGCCAGCAAAAGCCGCGGTACTTCTGGATAGGCTGCGCCGACAGCCGTGTGCCCGCCACCGAAATCGTCGATCTCGATCCGGGCGAGATGTTCGTACATCGCAACGTCGCCAATCTCGCAAATCCGGATGATCCCAATTTCCAGGCCGCCCTGCAGTTTGCGGTCGAGGCACTCGAAGTCGATCACATCATCGTGGTTGGCCACTACGGATGCGGCGGCGTGGATGCGGCAATGGCCGGGACCGAGCCCGGCGGCGCCATCGGCCTGTGGCTTGCCCCCCTTAGGAAGCTGTACCGGAACACTTGCGCCAGCCATGACGCCAGCCGCGACGGGCGCGCGGTTTCATCCGAGGAACTCTGTCGGCGCAACGTCTCGGCCCAGGTTGCCGCGCTGGCCGCAAATCCCGTCGTGCTTGCGGCCTGGAGCCGCGGCACGCCGCTCATGCTCCATGGTTGGGTCTACGCCATCGGTGATGGCTTGCTCGAGGCCGTCCAGCCGCCGGTCGTTTCAGCGCAGTGGCTGCCGGCAGGGAAGCTGGAGTGATGGCCTGTCATGCACCACTTCCGGCTAGGACGGGTACTGCGCTGGCACCGCTACGCGGCGCGATCGCGTCTTGTCTTGCCGCCACCGCGCCGTCACGCGAACTGGACGCAGCAATCGGCAAGTCCATCTTTCCCGCATTGGCCGACCTTGAAGAGCTCGAACCGGGCATCTGGCGCCAACAGGATGGCAACCGTGTCCGGGCGCTGAACTATACGCGGACCTGGTCAGCGGCAGCCTCGTTGGTGCCCACTGGCTGCTGGATCGAGCATGACTGCCTGGACGTCATCGTCATGAGTGCCGAGGACCGGTCGCGGGGAACGCATGACATCCTGCCCATTGCGCTGTGCCTGGCCGCGCTGCGCGCCCGAATGCGGGCTGCAGATGCCGGAATGGCACCCGCGAACCAATCCGAGGAGATATGAAATGCCTGAAAGGAGCCCATCCTTGACAGCTACCGCAGCGTCGTCTGCACCCGCGACCTTCACTCTGCCGCCGTTACCTTACGGCTATCAGGATCTTCAGCCCCATCTCGGTGAAGAGACCCTCCACGTTCATCACGATCGCCATCACGCCAAATATGTCGAAAACCTCAACCGCCTGCTATCCGAGCAGAGCCTCGCCCCGACCAGCCTTGAGGACGTGATCCGGTCTGCCGCCAGGACGGGCAACGCCGCCTTGTTCAACAACGCGGCGCAAGCGTGGAATCACAGCTTCTTCTGGGAAAGCATGACGCCCGGGACTGCGGGGCCGGAGGGACGGCTCGCCGAGGCCATCGTCAAAACCTTCGGCAGTCCGGAGAAGCTGCGGGAACGCTTCATCGCCGTAGGGCTAGGGCAATTCGGTTCGGGCTGGGTCTGGATCGTCGCCCGCAACGGCGTCCTCGAAGTGCTGTCGACCCATGATGCCCAGACGCCGATCAGCGATGCCACGACGATCCCGCTGCTGACCTGCGATGTCTGGGAACATGCCTATTACATCGAGCATCGGCAGGACCGAGCCGCCTGGCTCACAGTCTGGTGGAGCAAGCTCGCCAACTGGCGGTTCGCCGAAAAGCAATTTGCCGCCGCCACCGGACAAGGCGCCCTCTGGAGTTTTCCTGCGGCAACGCATTGAGCACACGCTCTGGAAAGGATGGATAGACATGCTGGTAGACATATTCCTGGGCCGGAACCGGCAAACGGCAACAGCCGAAGGAAGCTTCCATTTCTCCAACCCGCCGGTTCCCGGCGAAGAGGTGGAACTGGCCGGTGTGCGCCTCAAGGTGATGGAGGCCTGGCACAGGCCGGACATCTATTATCGCGGAGCCAAGTTCGCGATCCTTGTTGCAGACGCGGTCGAAATGCCACTGACGCTCCAGCAAATGGATGATGCAGGCGCCTTTGCCTGATTTGCGGGGAAGGGGCGCCAATCAGACCAGCATATTTGACTTGTCGATGCGGTCGTTGCACGCTCGCATCATGTGGTCTCAATCCATCCAACCGCGTTTTCGCGTTCACGCAGGTCAGCTTCTCGCGGGCAACTAGCCCCGGGATCCGGTGCGGTGTGCTCCGGTCTCGGGGCGAAAATCCTCTCCATCGCCGCGATTTGATCGCGGACCCGCGATACAAGCTCCGGATTTTGCATTGTCATGACCACGAAGAAGGCCACACGGCGGCCGCCGATACACATGATAGATGTCGAGGCTGATACACTGACTGATCTCGCGTTGAGTGCCGAAGCGCGGGTCCCGGAAGTCAGTCGGCAATTGCTCGACGAAATTGCACGCGCCACCGTCCATGACGCGGCCAGCCTTCCGCCCGATGTCGTCACGATGCATTCCACAGTGGAATTCATCGACGAGGCGAGCGGTGCCGACCGGACAGTCAAACTCGTTTTTCCCCGGGACGCCGATATCGCGGCCGGGCGTGTGTCCATTCTCACGCCTGTCGGCGCCGGTTTGATCGGTCTGCGCGCGGGCCAATCCATCCTGTGGCCTGACCGCGACGGGCGTGAACGCAAACTCACCATCGTCAATGTCTGCAAGAGTGCAGACAAGACCTGACATGGCGCGAGGCGGCTCCAAACGGTTGCCTCGAAAATCGACTTGGCCCATGTTGGCATCGTGCATCTCAGCCTGCAAACCGATTACGGCCTGCGCATCCTCATGCTGCTCGCCTCAGCCGACCGGCAAATGTCGGTCGATGAGATCGCACGCAGCTATGGCATCTCGCGCAATCATCTGGCCAAGGTGGCGCAGCGCCTGCAGCAATCGGGCTACGTCGACACGGCTCGCGGGCGCAGCGGCGGCTTGCGCCTGGCCGTTCCGGCAAGAGATCTGAACGTTGGAACCATCGTCAGGGATCTCGAAAACCTCGAAACCTTCGTCGAATGCATGTCGCCGGCGCGGAACATGTGCCCTGCGTTCGGCGTCTGCGGCCTCCAGAGTGCCCTGGGGCTGGCCCTTGGCGACTTCCTTAAGCGACTGGATAGCTACACCGTCGCCGACCTCGTGCCTGACACTGCCTGGTTCAACGAACAGCTCAGCCGGAACCTTCCGGCCACAGACTGACGCCGATTAGCCAGCCTGACGGGCAATCAAGCAAAATTATTACACTAAAAAAACAACATTTTTCACTTTCCACTACGCACAATCCGCCCATAAATGAGGTATTAAACATACCTATTTAAGGGGCGGGGACATGCCAAAGCTTACCAGACGCGATGCGGTTCTGACCAGCCTGGCGGCGGCGGGCGCGCTTCCCGTTCTGAGTTCGGCCTCTGCGTCGGCCGCCAGCGCCCCCTCGACATCGACAAGCACAGGCCGCGCTTCCCACAAGTTCGAAATGAACATCGAGGACACGCGGATCACGCTGGTCGGCAACCAGACGTTCCACACCTTCGCCTTCGCCGGCCAGGTTCCCGCCCCCCTGTTCCACGTCGGCGAAGGCGACCTTGTCGAAGTCACCGTGAACAACCTCACCACCCTGCCTCATTCGATTCACTGGCACGGCATTCTCCAACGCGGCACCTGGCAGATGGACGGCGTGCCCGACATGACCCAACTGGGCATCCAGCCCGGCGACAGCTTTACCTATAAGTTCGTCGCCGAGCCGGCCGGAACGATGTGGTATCACTGCCATGTCAACGTAAATGAACACGTCGCCACCCGCGGTATGTGGGGGCCATTCATTATCGACCGAAAGCGCCCCACGCCAATCGAGCGCGAAATCACCGGCGACTACATCATGATGTTCTCCGAGTGGGCATCGGCCTGGGCGGACAAGCCTGGGCAGGGAGGCGTGCCGGGCGATGTCTTCGACTTTTTCACCATCAACGGGAAATCGTTCCCCGAAACGCAGCCACTCCGGGTGAAGGAAGGCGATGTCCTGCGTCTGCGCCTGTTCGGAGCAGGTGGCGGATTCCATTCGATCCACATCCATGGCCACGTCTTCGAAATCGCCTTCAAGGACGGCCATCCGCTGCCAGCGCCAATCAAGGCCGATACCGTGCTGGTCGGTCCCGGAGAACGCTACGACATCATCCTTCGCTGCGACAACCCCGGCCGATGGATGATCCATGATCACATCGATCACCACACCATGAACGGCCACACGCCGCACGGCGGGGTGATGACCGTCATCGAATACGACGGCATTCCGCGCGACCAGCCCTGGTATCACTGGGGCCACAAGCAGTTCGTGCCCGACTTCTACTACGAGCAGAGCCTGAAGAAGCCCCACGGCATCCACACCAACCCGACTTTCAAGGGCACCCCGATCACCTGAGGAGGCGGCACGATGCGCATTCCCCTGTTTCTTGCCGCAGGCGCGACCATTGCCGCCCTGATGTTCTCGGCAAGGCCAGCTCCAGCGGAGCCGGCTGCCGCAGCGGATGCAGCAAGCGCCATTCCAGCCAGTTGCGCCTCGTGTCATGCGCTGACCAAACCCGACAATCCCACCGTCGAGCGTCTGTGGAACCGCAAAGGACCGGACCTGTGGTATGCCGGCGACAAATTCAACCGCGACTGGCTGGTGAGCTGGCTGCAGAATCCCACGCCGATACGTCCGGGCGGCGTGCTGTGGTTCAAGCATGCGAAGCCGGGGAGTCCGCGCGATACGCTGGACACGGCCGCGATCGAGAAACATCCGCCGGTCGATGCCGCTTCTGCTCCCCGGATCGCCGACGCCTTGTCGCAGCTCAAGAGCGCAGGACTCGTCAATCCCGGCGAGTTCAAGCCCGAGGGCGTCAACCTGACGATGGGCCAGATGTCCTTTGGCAAGCTGCGCGGCTGCACTTCCTGTCATCAGGACAAGCCCGGCCAGGGCGGCCTGTCCGGCCCCGAACTCTATGACGCGGGCAAGCGGCTGAAGCCGGACTATGTCCTGGCCTATACCCGCGACCCGCAGCAATTCGACCGCTTCATCTGGATGCCGCGCCTGACGCTGACCGACGCCGACCTCCAGCGTCTCACCGGCTATGTCGCCTCACTCGGCAAGGAGGGCAAGTGATGGTCCGTTTTGGAATCCTCGCGCCAGCCGTCGCACTGCTCGCAGGCTCGCTGGCGCTTCACCAGCCCGCCTCCGCAGGCGCCGAAAGTCCGAAGATCCAGGCGTCCGCCCGGCTCTACGACACCTATTGTGCGCAATGTCACGGCGTCCAGCGCAACGGCAAGGGCATCAACACGGTCGGGCTTTCGGTGCAACCGCGCGATCACAGCGACACGGTCGCCATGGCCTCGCTGCCACGCGACCAGATGATCCGCGCAATCACCGATGGCGGCGCTTCGGTCAACAAATCGGCACTGATGCCATCGTGGTCTTCGGTCCTCACTCACGAACAGATCGAGGACATGGCCGACTACCTCCACTTCGTCTGCAAATGCGGAGAGGCGAAGTGACCCGCTCCATCAACCAGGGGGAACCTTATGCGTAAAACCATGTTACTGGCCGCTTCGGCACTCGCGGCTCTCATCGCACAGCCATTGCTTGCGAAAGAGATCAATCTGCGGCTGACCGCCAAGGAGGTGATGCTGCCCATCGACAACAAGGGAACCATGCAGGCATCCTGGACCTATGAAGGCCAGATACCGGGACCGGTCCTGCGCGTGACCGAGGGTGACCGCGTTACCATCACGCTGACCAACGATCCCGCCAACAAGAATTCGCACTCGATCGATCTGCACGCTGCCCGCGTTGACGTCGTCAAGGACTTCGAAGCGATCAAGCCCGGCGAAACCAAGACTTTCAGTTTCGTCGCCACTTATCCGGGCGCCTTCTACTACCACTGCGGCTCGGACCCGATGTACCAGCACATTGCGCGCGGCATGTTCGGGGTCATCCTGGTCGATCCGAAGGATTCCAAGGCCTTGCCCAAGGCCGACCGCGAATATGTGCTCGTTCAGTCGGAAATCTATGCCAACCCGGATGACCTTCACTCGATCATGAAGAGCAACTGGGAGCATGTTGCGTTCAACGGCATGGCCTTCAAGTATGATCCCGTCCACGATCCGGCGGCCACGCGGATGTTGGTCGCCAGGCCCGGCGAGCGGGTCAGGGTCTATTTCGTCAACGCCGGCCCGAACGAATATTCGACGCTGCATCCGATTGCAGGCATCTGGGACGCCGTCTATCCCAGCGGCAATCCCAAAAACCGCAAGACCGGGCTGCAGAGCCTTACCGTCGGACCCGGCGATGGTGCTACTCTCGACATCGTCTCGCCGGTCGCGGGCGCGAATGTGATTGTCGATCACTCCATGTCACATGCCCATACCGGGGCGATGGCCGTGCTCATGTATTCCGATGACGCGGATCCCAAGATGGGTCGGGGCGACCTCATCCTTGTGCCCTAGGCACAAGCAAGCCCCCCCTCTGGTGCGTGGTCGCACCAGCGCCGTGGTTCCCGGGACGACCCCTTGGCTCCTGCCGGGCCGATGAATGCGGCAGGAGCCTCGTCTCGGGAACCACGACGGAAACGACTTGTGAGATCGACGATGAAACGGCCGGACATGACATATGCAATCACTTTGGGATTGCTGGCCCTATCATCGCCAGCCCTGGCCGATAACGAGCCGGAAGAAAATCGACTGGTCGCTAACTTCCGTCCGACGCCCGGCGACGAAATCCTCGTTATCGGCCAGAAGCACAACGACCGGATCGAAAACGCGCCGTCCACGCGCGTCTCCATCGACGAAAGCCGGATAAACGCCACGGTCAACGCCGCAAGCGTCGAAGACACGATCAAGTATCTGCCAAGTCTGGTGGTACGCAAGAGGCACATCGGCGACAATTTCGCACCCATCGCAACGCGAACATCGGGGCTCGGCGCCAGCGCCCGCAGCCTGATCTACGCCGATGGCGCGCCGCTATCGGCACTCATTGCCAACAACAACGGCAGCGGCAGTCCGCGCTGGAACATGGTAACGCCCGAGGAAATCTCGCGGATCGACGTCCTTTACGGCCCCTTTTCCGCTGCTTATCCGGGAAACAGCATCGGCACGGTCGTCAACATCGTCACACGCATGCCCGATGCGCTGGAGGCGCGGCTGAGCGTACTGAGCAACCTCCAGCGGTTCGACCAGTACGCCACCAGCCGGACGCTGCCGACATGGCAGGTCGCCGGCTCGATCGGGGACCGCTTCGGACCACTTGCCCTGTTCGCGAGCGCGACGCACACCACCGCCAACAGCCAGCCGCTGGCCTACATCACGGCTGCCAGCGCCCCGGCAGGCGCCACCGGCGCCTTCGACGATCGCAACCGCACCGGCACTCCGATCAAGGTGCTCGGCGGCGGCGGGATCGAGCATCACCTTCAGGACAATTTCAAGCTGAAGGCCGCACTCGAACTGAGCCCGGATGTGCGCATCACCTATATATTCGGTCTGTGGCGCGACGACAGCCGAGGCACGGTAAAATCCTACCTGAGCGATGTGACCGGTGCGCCTGTCTACACCAGCGCGTTCTCACCGAACGTCTATACCCGCGATGCCTTGCATTGGTCGCACGTGGCGACCGTTCATGGCGAAGGAGACCACTTCGACTGGCATCTAGTCGGCACGGTCTATCGCTATGGTCACGACATACAACGCACGCCCGGCGGAGCGCTCCCCGCCGCCTTTTCCGGCGGGGGCGGCAACGTCCAGCGGCAGGACGGAACCGGATGGACCACGTTCGACGCCAAGGCCGCCTGGCGCTCATCGGACGGTGCACATGTCCTCGGCTTTGGCGGCCACTACGACCGCTACCGGGTCGAAGCCGACCGTTACACCACCGCCGACTGGACCGGGGATCAGCAGGGCGCGCTCAACCAGTCCTCGCGCGGCAAGACCCGCATGCTGGCGCTCTGGGTGCAGGACGCCTGGACGATCAGACCGGGCCTGACGCTGACGCTGGGCGGCCGCCATGAATGGTGGCGCGCCTACGAAGGCTACAACTTCTCGGCTACTCCGGCGCTTGTCGTCAATCAGCCGGAGCGCGCAGCCCAGGGGTTCTCGCCAAAGGCCACGCTCGAGTGGCAGCCTAGGGCGGGTTGGAGCGCAAAACTGTCGTTCGGCCAGGCCTACCGTTTCCCGACAGTGGGCGAGCTTTATCAGACCGTCACCACGGGCACTGTGCTGAGCGTGCCCAATCCGGACCTCAAGCCCGAGCGCGCGCGATCCGCGGAACTGGCGCTGGAACACCGCGACGCCCGCGGCACACTGCGCCTGTCGCTGTTCAACGAGGTGGTCGATAATGCCCTGATCGCCCAGAGTGGCCCGCTACCGCCGATCACCGGTACGTTCAGCTTCGTCCAAAACGTCGATCGCACCCGCGCGCGCGGCATCGAAGTGGCGGTCAACCACCGCGACATCGTGCCGGGAATCGACCTGTCGGGCAGCGTGACATACACCGACGCCAGGACAGTCAGAGATGCGATCTTTCCTGCCGCGGTCGGCAAGCTGCTGCCCAGCGTCCCACACTGGAAAGCCAGCGCAGTCGTTACATGGCATGCAAGCAAGGCGATCTCACTGGCCACGGCCGTGAGATATGCCAGCCGTAACTACGCGACGCTCGATAACAGCGATAGTGTCGGCAACACCTATCAAGGTTTCTACAGGTATTTCGTCGTCGATGCGCGCGCGCTGTTCCAGGTGTCGGAACATCTCGAATTCGCGGTCGGGGTCGATAACCTCAATAATGACAAATACTTCCTCTTTCATCCGTTTCCGCAAAGATCGTTCACCATCGAAGCAACGTGGAAGCTGTGAGGAATCAAGGAGGCGTCGAGATGAACTACGACCAGATTTTCGACTCGGCGATTGAGCGCCTTCATTCGGAAGGCCGCTACCGGGTCTTCATCGACATCCTGCGCAACAAGGGCGCCTATCCCAACGCGCGCTGCTTTGCCGGGCACAATGGTCCCAAGCCGATCACGGTGTGGTGCTCGAACGATTATCTCGCCATGGGCCAGCACCCCAAGGTCATCGCCGCGATGGAGGAAGCGCTCCACAATGTCGGCGCGGGCTCAGGCGGCACGCGCAACATCGGCGGCAACACGCATTATCACATCGAACTGGAAGCCGAACTCGCCGACCTTCACGGCAAGGACAGCGCGCTGCTGTTCACCTCGGGCTATGTCTCGAACGACGCCACGCTCTCCACCCTCGCCAAGGTCCTGCCGGGCTGCGTGATCTTTTCCGACGAGCTGAACCACGCCTCGATGATCGCCGGCATCCGCAATTCGGGCGCCGAAAAGAAGGTCTGGCGGCATAACGACGTCGAACATCTCGAACAGCTGCTGGCGGAAACCGATCCCGCCCTGCCCAAGCTGATCACCTTCGAGAGCGTCTATTCAATGGACGGCGACACCGCGCCGATCCACGCGATCTGCGACCTGGCCGACAAGTACAACGCCCTCACCTACATCGACGAGGTCCACGCCGTCGGCATGTATGGCGTACACGGCGGCGGCATCTCCGAGCGTGACGAGGCCGCCGGCCGGGTCACCATCATCGAGGGCACGCTGGGCAAGGCCTTCGGCGTCATGGGCGGCTATATCGCGGCCGACAGCCGGATCATCGACGTGATCCGCTCCTACGCGCCCGGCTTCATCTTCACCACCTCGCTCTCGCCGGTGCTGGTCGCCGGCGTGCTCGCATCGGTCCGCCACCTCAAGGCCTCCAGCGTCGAGCGCGAGGGCCAGCAGGCGGCTGCCGCCTTCCTCAAGGCCAGCTTCGCCGCGGCCGGGCTGCCGGTGATGGACACGGTCACCCACATCGTCCCGCTGATGGTCGGCGATCCGGTCAAGGCCAAGCGGATCAGCGACATCCTGCTCGCCGAATACGGCGTCTACGTCCAGCCGATCAACTTCCCCACCGTCCCGCGCGGGACCGAGCGGCTGCGCTTCACCCCCGGCCCCTCGCACACCGAGGAGATGATGGTGGAGCTAACCAAGGCGCTGGTCGAAATCTGGGAACGCCTGGAGATGAAACAGGCCGCGTGAGGGCGCAACGTTCGACGATGGAACCCAATCGGAGATAAGACATGACGGACAATGCCGCGATCGAGATGCTCGGCAGGGAGCATGAGATTATCCTGAGGGTCGTTCTCGGCCTGCATGGTCTTGCGCGGCATCTCCGCGAAGGCCGCAGTACCGATGCGGATCTGCTGCTTGAAGCAGTCATTTTCATGCGTGAATTCGCCGACAAATGCCATCATGCCAAGGAAGAGGAAATCCTGTTTCCCGCAATGGTCGCGCACGGCGTCCCCCTGCACGGCTGCCCGCTGGATGCGCTGCTGCATGAACACAAGGAAGCAAGGCATCTCGTCGGACAGCTGGAGGAGGCTGCCAAGGCTTATCACGCAGGTGAGCCAGGCTCCGAAGGGAAGGTCATAGCGGCCATCGAGCCCATCGAGCGCCTTTATCCGGAACACATCTGGAAAGAGGACCAGATGGTCTTTCCGATGGTCGAACGATTGGTGCCTGCCGAAGCCCGCAGGCAGATATTTGCGGAGTTTGAGGAAGTGGAGGCGCGCAATGCTCCTGGAACCCACGAGCGCTTCCATCACTTTGCAGCCCGCCTGTCGACCGCTGCCGGGCAATGATTCCAGGTTGCTCATACCCCGGCAGTCTCACTTGCAGCCAGGGACACCAGCAGATCCGCTGGCGGCTCGGCAGCTCCGGACCACATTCGACGCTTGCCCCCGCTGGATTGGAGGCCGTGCATTGTCGCTGCTGGACCTCGCCCGGTATTACCACAAGAAATTGCTGCAAAAGCAATTTTGCAACAATAAGCGGTATGTCAAATGCATCTTCTGTGATAATTCCTGGCATGTCCTTTGAGGGAGTTCGCGCGTGATCTCAGGTCTCACCTTAAGCGAACGCCAGGCGGCGATTGCCATTCTGACCGTGGGAATGATGATTGGTATCGTCATGGCTGCGGCGGCGGCGATGCGCGCCGATGCCATGGAAATTCACGGCTATATCGTAGCGCTGTACAGCCTTGGCCTCCTCGCCGTGGTCCTGCGCGGATATTTTGCGCCGGAACCGGACGATACGCGACTGGCCTCATATTACGATGACCCGAGCAAGGCCGGGATCATCCTGTCCATGGCGTGGGCCGTGTTCGGGATGTTCATGGGCGTCTGGGTGGCATTGTTGCTGGCCTTTCCCGACATGACCTTCGACACGGCATGGGCCAGCTTCGGGCGCATGCGACCGGTCCACACCACCGGCGTGATCTTCGGATTTGGCGGCAATGCGCTGATCGCCACCTCCTACCATGTCATGCAGCGCACATCGCGCGCGCGGATGCCGGGCCAGTTCAGCCCGTGGTTCGTTCTGCTGGGCTACAACCTGTTCTGCATCCTTGCGGTGTCGGGCTATTTCATGGGCATTACCCAGTCGAAGGAATATGCCGAACCGGAATGGTATGCCGATATCTGGCTGGTCGTGGTCTGGGTGACCTACCTCGTGCTCTACCTGCGAACGCTGGCGCGCCGCAAGGAGCCGCATATCTACGTCGCCAACTGGTATTACCTGGCGTTCATTCTCGTCGTTGCGATCCTGCACATCGTCAACAACCTGGCGGTGCCGGTGTCCTTTGCCGGCGCCAAGAGCTATTCGGCGTTCTCTGGCGTGCAGGACGCGATGACGCAGTGGTGGTATGGCCACAACGCGGTCGCCTTCTTCCTCACCGCCGGTTTCCTCGGCATGATGTACTATTACCTGCCCAAGCGGGCTGGGCGGCCGATCTATTCCTACCGCATGTCGATCATCGGCTTCTGGGGGATCACCTTCTTCTACATGTGGGCGGGGTCGCACCACCTGCACTACACGGCGCTGCCGCAGTGGGTGCAGACGCTGGGCATGACCTTCTCGCTGATGCTGCTTATCCCTTCGTGGATCGCGGCGGCCAATGCGCTGCTGACGCTGAACGGCGCGTGGGACAAGGTCCGCGACGACGCCACGCTGCGCTTCATGATGATGGCCGCCGTTTTCTATGGGCTGTCGACATTCGAGGGATCGTTCATGGCAATCCGTCCGGTCAATTCGCTATCGCATTATACTGACTGGACGATCGGCCATGTCCATTCGGGCGCGCTGGGCTGGGTCGCCATGATCACCTTCGGCTCGATCTATGCGCTGGTGCCATGGTTGTGGAAGCGTGAGCGGATGCATTCCCCGGCGCTGGTCGAGGTGCACTTCTGGCTCGCCCTGGCGGGAACGCTGATCTACGTCTTTGCCATGTGGAACTCGGGCGTTCTGCAGGGCCTGATGTGGCGCACCTACAATGACAGCGGCACGCTGACCTACTCCTTCCTCGATACGGTCGTGGCGATGCATCCCTACTACATCGCGCGGGCCATCGGCGGGCTGTTCTTCCTGACCGGCGCGTTGGTGGGCAGCTACAACATCTGGATGACGATCCGCCAACCGACGTCCGCCGTTGCGCCGCCGGGAGATGAGCCCGTCCTCGCCCACCTCCAGCCTGCGGAGTAAACGGCGATGTTCGGAATCCACTACCGGCTTGAACGCAAGTCTATCACACTCGTGCTCGCGATCATGGTCGTCGCAAGCATTGGCGGCCTGATCGAGATCGCCCCCCTGTTCACCATCGACGAAACGGTGGAGACCGATCCGGACATGCGGGTCTACACGCCGCTCGAACTGGCCGGGCGCAACATCTACATCCGCGAAGGCTGCTATGCCTGCCATTCGCAGATGATCCGCACGCTGCAGGACGACGTGGATCGGTATGGCCATTATTCGCTGGCGGTGGAGTCCAAGTACGACCACCCGATGCTGTGGGGCTCAAAGCGCACCGGTCCCGATCTCGCCCGCGTCGGGGGCAAGTATTCCGACGCCTGGCAGGTGGCGCACCTCACCAACCCGCGCAGCGTGGTTCCGCAGTCCGTCATGCCGAAATACGGCTGGCTTAATACCACAGAATTGCAGACCACCTATCTTGGCGAGCACCTGAAAGCGCAGCGCGACGTAGGTGTGCCCTATACCGACGCGATGATCGCGAATGCGCCAGCCGACGCTGTCGCCCAGGCCTCGCCCGATGGCGACACGCAGGGGCTGATGAAGCGCTATGGCGCGGCGACGCAGGTCCGCTCATTCGATGGCGACAAGCGCACCGTATCGGAAATGGATGCGCTGGTCGCTTATCTCCAGGTTCTGGGCAAGCTTAGCAACGCGGCCCAGGCACCCGAACCGGCAGGAAAGTGACCCGATGGACATAGCCCATTCCACGCTGGTCGGTTTCTCCAAGTCGTTCGGGCTGGTCTACTTGCTCGCGATGGCGGCGGTAGCTCTGGCTTACGCCTTGTGGCCTCGGAACCGGGACCGGTTCGACAAGGCAGCCCGGGACATCATCGAGGACGAGGACAAGCCATGGCTGTAACCGAACGCGATCCTCACACCGGGCACCAGACAACCGGCCATGAATGGAACGGCATCAAGGAACTGAATACGCCAGTGCCCCGGGCGGTTTGGTTCTTCCTGATCCTCAGCGCCTTGTTCGCCGTGGGCTACTGGATTCTCATGCCGGCCTGGCCGCTTGGCCGCACTTATACGCACGGCCTGCTTGGCGTGGATCAACGGACGACCGTGACCCGGATCGTTGAACGGGCCGCGCAAGAACGCAGCGCCTGGACCGGCCGGATCGCCGCGCTCGATTACAACCAGATCCGCGCCGACCCGGCCTTGATGAAGATCGTCCGGGAAGACGGCCACCGCTTGTTCGGCGACAATTGCGCGGCCTGCCACGGCGTCAATGCCACCGGCGGCAAGGGCTTTCCCAACCTCACCGACCGGGACTGGCTGTGGGGTGGCAGCCCCGGAACGATCGCGCAGACCATCGCGGTTGGCGTGAACAGCAGCAAGAGCAAGGATACGCGCGTCAGCCAAATGCTGGCGTTTGGCCGCGATGGCATTCTCGACAACAACGCCGTTCTGGCGGTGACCGATTATGTCCTGTCGCTGTCGGACCCGGCCCATGCATTGGGCAGAACCGCGCAATCGGTCGCTGCGGGGCAGGCAGTCTTCGCGGCCAATTGCGTCGCCTGCCACGGGCCGGAGGGACGCGGCAACCAGGCGCTGGGCGTCCCCAATCTCACCGATCACACATGGCTTTATGGCGGCGATGCAGAGTCGGTCTATACGTCGGTGTACGGTGGCAGGCAGGGCGAAATGCCCGCCTGGCAGAACCAGCTCAGTCCGGTCGATCGCAAGATCCTCGTGGTCTATCTCCTCGACAAGGGGGCCGGACGGTGATGACCGCCCCTTCCCGCCGCTCGATCGTGATCTTGTGCGGCATCGCGCTCGTCGTCGTGCTGCTTGCCAATGCCCATCTGGTCTATGTCGCCACCAGTTCGCAACCGCGATGCGTGGCGCATGCCAAGGCCGGCGAACAACCCGTAAGCCCCGGCGTCTTCACTGCGGCCCAGCCGTCATGCTGACATGATCAGGAGACGATGATGACCACCATCCCCCCTATCGTCCCGCCGCTCCCTCGGGTCAGTCCCTATGCCCGCAACCTGCCAGCCAGCAGTGCTGTCGCCTGGCTGCGCGCGGGATGGCACGACCTGACGCGCGATCCATGGCCAAGCCTGCTCTACGGCCTGTTCGTGTTCTTGCTGTCCGCCGCGATCATCGTGGGGCTGGTGGTGCTGGAATGGGACTTTGCCATTTTCCCGGTGCTTGCCGGCTTTCTCATCCTTGCGCCGGCGCTGGCCATCGGTCTCTACGCCAAGAGCCGCTCGTTGGAGGAAGGTCGACCGGTGTCGCTGGGGCACATGCTGATGCCTCGGGCGCAGTCGGGCGGCCAGATCCTGTTCACCGGCGCGATGCTGTGCGGGCTGCTGCTGCTGTGGATGCGGGCGGCGGTGCTGATCTACGCCCTGTTCTTCGGGGTGCGGCCGTTTCCGGGGTTCAACCATATCGTGCAGATGCTGTTCGCCACGCCGACGGGGCTGGCGATGTTGCTGGTCGGCTCGGCAGTCGGCGGCCTGTTCGCCGCCTTTGCCTTTGCCATCTCGGCCTTTTCGATCCCGATGATGCTCGACCGGCGGCTCGACAGCCTGACTGCGATGGGCACGAGCTGGGCGCTGGTCTGGAACAATCTGCCGGCCCTGCTGGTCTGGGGTGCGGTGGTGCTGGCGCTGTTTGTGCTTTCGGTGGCGACCGGGATGATCGGCCTGATCATCGTGTTTCCGTTGCTGGGCCATGCGACATGGCATGCCTGGCGCGCGGTTCGCTGACGATGTCGCCCGAGATGCGTCATCCTCTTCCCCAGACCAATCGTGACATCACCCGATGAGTGCGCTGATCTTCCTGATACCTCTTTCGATCGCTCTTGGCGGTCTGGGTCTCGCTGTATTCTTCTGGGCATTCCGGACGGGTCAGTACGAGGATGTTGCCGGAGCGTCGGAGCGGATTTTCCTGGACGAGGATGACAAGCCGCTATGACCGGGCCAGACTCCACGCCCAGCCAGACCCAAACACCCCTGGAGCATGGCCATGGATGACTTCATGATCGCCCGCGTGATCCACATAGCCTCCATCGTGCTGTGGATCGGCGGCGTCGCCTTTGTCACCACGGTCGCCATGCCGGCGATCCGGCGCGACACTCTGCCGGATGAGCAGCTCTCGGGATTTCATCGGTTCGAAGGCGGCTTTGCCCGGCAGGCGCGCGTCTGGGTGGCGCTGGCCGGCCTCAGCGGCTTCTGGATGGTCTGGCGCGCCGGCTTGTGGGAACGGTTCGGCCAACTCCAATTCTGGTGGATGACGGCTATGGTGGCCGTTTGGACGATGTTTGCCATGATGCTGTTCGTGCTCGAACCGCTCGTCATCCATAAGCGCATGCGCCATTCGTCCACGCCAGCCGCCGACTTTCGCCGGATGGAGATCATGCATCGCATTCTGCTGGCGGCCTCGCTGATCACAATCATCGGCGCTGCTGGCGGGAGCCATGGCTTGTGGTAAAAGCCCCCGTCGTCCTTGCGACCCCGCACCGGCTGCTGTTTCTCGTCGGCGCGGTCCAGTTCGCCTTGGTCATAATATGGTGGGGCGCAATGCTGTTCGCCCTCGGCGGGATGGGGCCGCACCTTGAGCAACCCATCCCCGCAAGCCTGCTGCATGCCCCGATCATGTTGTTTCTCGTGCTTCCGGCGTTCTTTTTCGGCTTCCTCCTCACGGTATTTCCGCGCTGGACGGGCTTTCCTGATTCGGCGCCGATCATCTACGTCCCAGTAGGCCTGGCCTTCCTGCTGGCAGCGATCATGCTGTGGACGGGCCTGCTTGCCGCTGTGCCCCTCGCCATTGTCATTGCATTCGGCGCGGCGGCGACAGGCTGGATCTGGGCGCTGGGCTGGATGCTTGGCTGGCTGGTTCGCGAGTTGCGCGCTGGCCGGTCGCCAACGTGGCACGGCTGGTCGATCTTCGGCGCCGTCTGCGCAGGCTTCGGCTGCCTGATCGGGGTTATCGCGGGATTGCGATCGCTGGATGGTATGCTGATCCACGTGTCCAACGTTGCCGGCCTCGCCCTGTTCATCCTCCCGGTCTTCATCACCGTGTGTCACCGCATGGTCCCGTTCTTCGCAGGCAATGTGGTGACGAACTATTCGCGCTGGAGGCCTTTCTGGGTCCTGGCTGCCTTCTGGATCGCCAGTCTTGCCGAGACTGGCGCCTATTACCTTTCCGCTTCTGGCGTGGCTGCGGCATGCAATGCAGTGCTCGCGTGCCTGACCGGCCTCATGCTGTGGAAGTGGTGGCCCGGAAGGCGTGCACCCGGCTTGCTGTGGGTTCTCATCCTGGGATTTGCCTGGGCGCCTCTTGGCTTCGCCTGGACGGCCTGGTCCGGCCTGTTCGCACCGGAGAGCGCCAGGGGAGGCATCCACCTGCTCACGATCGGCTTTGCTGGCAGCCTGGTTATCGCCATGGTCACGCGCGTGAGCCAGGGGCATTCGGGCCGGCCACTGGCCATGCCCGCCCTCGCGTGGTTAGCCTTTGCCCTGGTCCAGGTTTCAACCGTGCTGCGATTGGCTGCGGCGCTGTCCGCTGAAGCTCTCCCCTTGCTGATCCTGTCCGCCTTCTGCCTCGCGGCAGGCCTATTGCCATGGGCCGTGCGGGCGATGGCGATTTACGTTCAACCTCGCGTGGACGGCAAAGCAGGATGACTCCATGGCGCAAGTTGGCCTTGTCGCGCTCCATGGCGTTAATTTTCAGACCATGAGCATCGCCTTCACGACGTAGAAACCAGAGAATAGCGGGCCGCAGCCAATCTCCACGCCAGTGCCCAACCCGCACCAAGCGCCCAGCCAGCCGCGACATCGCTAGGCCAGTGGACGCCGAGATAGAGCCGCGACAATCCGATCAGGATCGTCAGCGTCATGGCCACAGCCATTATGTAGATTCGCGCCGAACGGCCTGGTTCCACATCGCTGGCGAGCGCGGCGATGGTGAGATAGACCAGCGCGGAATTTGCGGCATGGCCGGATGGAAAGCTCATCGATTGGGCCGCCACCAAATGATCGACAAGTTCTGGCCGGGGCCGTCCGAAGGCATTCTTGAGAAAAAATATTGCACCAGCGCCGCTGAGAGTTGCGGCCGCGAGCATCAACGCGCGGATGCGTGCCCCTTTGATGACGAGATATCCGCAGGCGGCAAAAATCAGCAGGCCAAGCAGGGTCGTCCCGCCGAGGCTCGATACCTCAATCATGCTTTGCTTGAGCCAGGTCGGACCGATCGGAACGTCCGGATGCCCTGCCACCCGCAACGACAGCAGAATTGCCGCATCAACCGCACGTGCATCTCCTTCAGCCACTTCGGCCCAAATTTTGAGAAACACGAAGAAAAGGCCGGCGACAGTGGCCAGCCCGGCAAGTAGGCGCAGGGGCAATCCCAAAGAGTCCCGGAATCGGGGGAGTTGCAGTGATGCCATTCTCAAATCCTGCTCCGATTGCATGGGATACCGTCTCCATGACCATGAACCTCGGCTATCTCGTCGACACAGCCATATTCGCCAGTCTGTTGGTGCTGCTCGTATGGTTGCAGATGCGCGCCCGAACCTTCCCACCCTACGCTCTATTGGACGACGATCATCGCATCGACCAAGGCGGGCAGCACCATGGCCGATGTTGCCACCCGTTCGCTCGGCATCGGTTATACCGGGGGCTCAACCCTGCTCCTTGGCTGCATCGCCATCCACGCGTAGCCCAGGTATCAACATTTCTGTGTTGATCGGGAACACTCAGGGCAGGAAGGCCTTGGCTACAGGCTTTCGATCGCTCCGTGAAGCTTCTCGCGAACCTGTTCAGCGGCGCGCTTTAGTTCTGGGTTTTCGATGGCCATCATTGAGGCGACCGGGTCAATCGCGGCGGCCTCGATCTTTCCATGGCCCAAATCCTGAACGACGACGTTGCACGGCAACATGGTGCCAACTTTGTCCTCGATCTGGAGCGCCTCGTGCGCCAGTTGCGGATTGCAGGCACCCAGAATGCGGTAGTCGCGAAATTCAACCCCGATCTTGTTCTTGAACGTATTTTTGACGTCGATCTGGGTGATGATCCCGAATCCGTGCTGCCTCAGTGCCTCGGTGGCACGTTGCACCGCACTCTCGAAATCCGTCTCCAGGGTCTTTGCAAAATAGTAGTTCATCGTGCCATCCTCGTCCGACAAGGTGAAAAATGCCTGACCAACCGGTCCTCGGTTGTGCACCCGCGCGGATATACTAGCACTACTTTGGCAGAAGTGTAATTTTTGGGATTCCCCTTCGGAGGAATGCGTGATTCATAGGGAGCCAGCTTTTGTGGAGGCTGGCGATGGAAGAGGATTGGCGGCGGGACCTCGAACAGTGGCTTGAGCCGTATTTGCAGGCTCTGGCCAACAAGACGCGGCGGCGGATGTGTCCGGCTTATATCGCCGGATTGATAGGCCCGGGCGATCGCAAGAGTATCCAGCCGATGGCAGCACGCATCGACGCGCTCAGCTATGACCGGCTACACCATTTCGTCGGAGCAGGGATCTGGGACAGCGCGCCGCTGGAGGCGACGTTGTGGCGACAGGCTGATGAGCTGGTCGGCGGCGACAAGGCCTGGCTTATCATCGACGACACAGCGCTACCCAAGAAGGGCAAGGCCTCGGTCGGTGTCGCGCCGCAATACGCCACGGTGTTGGGCAAGAACGCCAACTGCCAGACCTTGGTATCGGTGACGTTGGCCTCGGGAGAAGTTCCGGTCATGCTGGGTTTGCGGCTGTTCCTGCCGGAAAGCTGGACCAGCGACACTGCACGGATGGCCAAGGCGGCTGTGCCCGAAGCATTTCGGGCCTATCGCACAAAGCCTGACATCGCGATTGAGGAGATCGACCGCATCATCGCTGCCGGCGTGCGCTTTGGCTGCGTCCTGGCCGATGCCGGTTATGGCCTGTCCGCACCGTTCCGGCAGGCGCTCAGCGCACGGGGCCTCTGCTGGGCGGTCGGCATCCCCCGCCACCAGAAGGTCTATCCCTCAGACGTGCAGTTGATCTTCCCGGTGGCGGGACGTGGACGACCGCGTGTCCGGCACGTACCCGACGTCAAATCCCTGGCCGCCCATACCATGCTGGAGGAGGCGAAGTGGCGGAAGATCAGTTGGCGCCGCGGAACCAAAGGCCGTCTGAGCGCCCGCTTCGCTGTCATGCGCGTGCGGATCGCTGATGGCGCGCCACAGCGGATCGGTGCTGCTGGCGCACAGCACATGCCAGGCGAAGAGGCTTGGCTGGTGGGCGAGCATCGCTCCAGCGGCGAGCGAAAATACTATCTTTCCAACCTTCCCGCCGACACGCCAGCCAAAGATGTCGCCGGCGCCATCAAGGCGCGCTGGGTCTGCGAACAGGCGCATCAGCAACTCAAGGAAGAACTTGGTCTCGACCATTTCGAGGGCCGCTCGTGGACCGGGCTGCATCGCCATGCGCTCATGACAATGATCGCCTATGCCTTCCTGCAAACACGAAGGCTCGCTCAGACGGGGCGGAAAAAAAAGAGTCTCCGGTCCGCCCCCTCAGCCGAGCCTACCGGCTGTACGCCAAGCTATCCTTGACCGCTTATCGCGCGCGCCGCCGCGCCATTGCCCTCATTGCGGAGGATGCCTGGCAACTGCACATCCTGCAATTCTGCCAAAGTAGTGCTAGGTCCTGTTGACAAAGTTGGTCACTACGGTGACTTTGCTTGAATGAAGTTTCGCAACGTCATTGAACCTTATACGGAAGGACGGGCCTTCAGGTGTCCCTGCTGCCGCTTCGCGACGCTCTCGGAGCGAGGCGGCTATGAGGTTTGCCCCGTGTGTTTTTGGGAAGATGATGGCCAAGACGACCACGATGCCGAGTTGGTCCGGGGCGGTCCGAACGGCTCGCTATCATTACGTCAGGCGCGGGTGAATTTCGCAGAGTGCGGTGCCTGCGATGTTCGCCACCGCAAAAATGTGCGTCCACCCGCAGACGCTGAACTCTGACGATTCACAAATGGGTTGATCTCTGATTCAAGGCTGCCTTTTGCAGGGAGCGGCGATGGCGCGTGGAGATCTGACGGACGAGGAATGGGACGTGATCGAGGGACTGCTGCCCTCGGAACGCGGTCGAAAGGCGCGCCCTGCCCATGACAATCGGCGATTTCTGAATGGCATGCTTCATGTGCTGCGTGTTGGCTGCCCGTGGCGGGACATGCATGAACGCTACGGCAAGTGGAACTCGGTCTATGTGCGGTTCCGGCGATGGGCCGAGCAAGGCGTCTGGGATGCAATCCTGGCGACGCTGGTCGAGTTCGGACTGACCGACAACTGGCAGCACATGATCGACAGCACCACGGTTCGCGGCCATGTTTCGGCAGCGGGCGCTAAAGGGGGACTCATAAGGAGGCTTTTGGTCGATCACGCGGCGGCTTTTCGTGCAAGGTCCACGCCCGCTGCGACAATCAGGGACGCCCTCTCGGCTTCATCCTGACCGGCGGCGAGGCCTCGGATTACGGGGCGGTCGATGACCTCATGGCATTGCCCGTCAACATGCCCAAGGCTTTGCTGGCAGACAAAGGATATGATGGCGATGCGGTCCGGGCGAACCTGCTGATGCGCGGCATCCTGCCAATCATCCCGCCAAAGGCCAACCGGCGCGAACCTATCGCCTGCGACTTCCGTCGCTACAGGGACCGCAACCGCATCGAACGCATGTTCGGTCACCTCAAGCATCAACGGCGCATCGCAACCCGCTACGACAAGACTGCGCTCTCGTTCGCCAGCTTCCTTAATCTCGCCGCCATCCGTCGATGGCTACCGAACTTTGTCAACAGAACCTAGCCAATGCCGGCGTCATCGGTCCGGGCGTTACCGGATTCACCATACCCGAGGTGCTGGATATCCTGAGGGTCCCCAGCCGTCCGCAAACTAACTTCCGCCCACTCGTCGGGCAATCATCAGCAGACTGCCTGCTACCAGAACAAACATCGCCCCGACCAGGAACGTGGCAGCGGACCCGATTGTTGACCAGAGCACGCCTGCCAGCAAGCTGGCGAATAGCATCGCAATCCCAGTTGCCAGATTGAACAGGCCAAATCCTGAGCCACGCAAATGCTCAGGCGTTGCGTCCGCCACTAACTTGGCAAGTATCCCTTGAGTCAGTGCCATGTGCGCGCCCCACAGGGCGATGCCGGCGAACGCTGCGAATAGCCCAACCCCGAACGCCAGCATGAGGTCTGCGAGAATGAGACACACGAGTCCCCAGGCCATCGGCCATGCCGAATTCACCCGATCTGCAATCGCGCCCGCGGGATAGGATCCCAGTGAATATACGAGGTTCATCACCACCAGTACCAGCGGCGTCCAAGCCAGCGGTAGTCCTTCGCCGTTGGCTTTGAGTACGAGAAAGGATTCACTGAACCGGGCAAGTGTGAATACTACTCCCACCGCCACGACCATCCAGAACCCGCGGTCGAAGGACTTCAGTTCCGCCAGTCTGAGTGGCGGTGGCTTTGCCATGCCCTGCGTCTTTCGTTCGGCCTCGCCGACGCCGAAAATCACCAGCAGGACCGAGAGCAGCGCCGGTATCAGTGCAATCCAGAAGATCGCGCGCATATTGTCGGCCAGCGCGAACATGAGTGCGATGGCGGCCAGCGGTCCCAGGAAAGCTCCGACCGTGTCGAGCGCCTGACGTAAACCGTAGGCTCGTCCCCGAATTTCAATCGTGGTTACGTCGGCAACAAGCGCATCGCGCGGCGCACCGCGCAGGCCTTTGCCGATCCGGTCGGCAAACCGTGCACCAAGCACCGGCATGGGGCCCGTAGCTATGGCAAAGAGTGGCTTGGATACCGCCCCAAGCCCATATCCCAAGAGAATGAGAGGCTTCCGGCGTCCGATCCGGTCCGAAATGTAGCCCGAGAACATTTTGGTGATTGATGCGGTCGACTCGCCGATGCCATCGATCAGGCCCACAAGGGCGACGCTGGCGCCGAGCGTCGTGGTCAGGAACACCGGCAAGAGCGCGTGAATGATCTCGGATGATAGATCCATGAACAGGCTGACGAGGCCCAGCACCCAAACCGTGCGGGGAATTCCGACCCGAGCGTCGGCCAGGGTGGTTGTCGCTGCAGGGCCGGTTTCGCTCACGACGCCAAGTCCGGCGCGGGCAAGGGCTGCCCAGTCCGCGCATGCTTGCCGAACCGGAGAATCAGCGCTGGGAGGAACAACAGACTCATGATTGTCGAGGTGATGAGGCCACCGAGAATGACCAGTGCCATCGGTCCCTGCACCTCGCGACCAGCCTGACCACTTTCGAGCGCCAAAGGCAGGAGGCCGAGCGCCGTGACCAGCGCAGTCATCAGGATCGGGGTTACGCGCTCCTCGGCTGCCCTGAGGACAGTGGCGATGCCAAAGGCTTCGCCCTCTTCGCCGACCAGGTGATCGAGATGCGAAACCAGCAAGATCGCATTGCGCGCGGCGATGCCAAACAGCGTGACGAACCCGACCAAAGCACCGAGCGACAGCACGCCACCTGTCAGTCCAACCGCGACGACACCACCCATCAGCGCGAATGGAGTGCCGGCGAGGATCAGCGCGGCCGACCGCAATCCGCCGAAGGCGAGAACCAGGAGCCCGACGATGGCAACCGCGGCGATGGCCACGTTGAACATGACCTGGCGCGTTGCAGCGGCTTGCCCCTCGGCAACGCCGCTGTAGGCAAGCGTCACCCCGACCGGCAGCTTGACGTTGGCCGCGATGGCGGCGCGCGCATCGCGGCCAAAGCCCGCAACATCGGAGCGCGTCGGATTGAGCGTGACAACCTGGCGGCGCTGGCCGCCTCCACGATTGACGCTGCTGCGGCCCTCTTCGAGATTGATCCTCGCCACGTCACCCAGCCTGACCGACGACCCGTCCATCGATCGCACCAGTATGTCGCGGACGCTTTCGGGATCGCGGCGCAATTCAGGGGGCAGAATCAGCGCCACATCGGTCACCCGGTCGGCTTCGGCAACCTGCCCTGCAACATGGCCTTGATTGGCTATCTCGATCGCGTCGTTGGCGTCGGCCGGGGTAACTCCGTGCGCAGCCATGCGCGCCGGATCAAGTTCGATGGTCAGCACTGGCGTTCCCGGCGGCGACTTCACGCGCACGTCCGCAGCCCCCGGAACCTTGGCGACAACCGCGGCCACTTCTGTTGCGACGCGATCGAGCGTGTCGAGATCTGCACCATAGATGCTGACCGCAAATTGCGCCGTTTCGCCCGAAAGCGATTCGCCAATGCGGTCACCCAGAAAGGTGAGTGTTTCTGATTGGAGCGATGGATAGTTGCTCAGCGTTCTGCGGATGGCTGCCAGGGTAGCCTCCTGGGACCGCGCGCCGCCAGATTTCAGTTCGACATGCATTTCGCTCTGGTTGGGCGGGAACGGATCTTCGCCGGCTTCGGCACGCCCTATCTGCTGCTCCACCGTAGCAACGCCCGGTATGGCCAGGAGATCGCGCGAGAGCCGTGTTCCTGTTTCGCGCATCCAGCCTATTGACGCGCCGGGAGGGCCGTTAACCTTGAGCACGTAGTGGCCTTCACGAAACGCTGGCAGCAGTTCGCCGCCAAAGACCAGCAGGCCAATGACCCCGACGATGCCGGTGATGGCGGTGACACCCAGCACAAGCTTGGGCCCGCCGCAAATCCGGGTCAGATAATTCCTGTGCCAGGCCTTGGCGCGCGCAAGCAAAGCCGGTTCGTCGTGAGGCGTGGTGCGAGACAGCAGCAGGAAGGCAAGCGCCGGGGTCAGGGTGATCGCGACGGCGAGCGAGGCCAATACGGCAAGCAGGATCGCCAGCGCGAGCGGCGAGAAAAACGCGCCCTGCAGGCCGGTGAGAAACAGGATCGGCGCGATGGTCAGCGCCAGCACGTAGGTCGCGTAAACCACGGGCGCGCGCACTTCAACGCTCGCCGCGGCAATGATTGCCCGGCGGTCACCGCCCTGCGTTCCGCGCAGCCGGCGCACGATATTCTCGACATCGACAACGGCATCGTCGACGACAACGCCGAGCGCAACTGTCAAACCTCCAAGCGTCATGGTGTTGATCGTCTGGCCCAGAAGGTCGAGCACGATCAGAGCAGCAATCAGCGACAGCGGGATGGCCAGGAACGCGATCAACGCGATCCGCATGTCACGCAGGAAGGCCATCAGGATAAAGCCGATCATCGCTGCGCCCACGGCTAGGTCGATCGACATGCCATGCAGCGCAGTCTCGATGAAGTTTGCGGGGCGATGGAGGGCGGGATAGACTTGCACCCCCTGCGCGGCGAGAGAGGGGCGCAGGTCCTCGAGCGTCCTTTCCACCGCGCGCGTCGCTTCGAGGGTGTTAGCGCCGTACTGGCTGAACAGCGAGACCAGCACGCCGGGGCGGCCCATGATGAGCGCGTCGCCCATCTGCGGCCCGGCCACCAGGGTGATGTCGGCGACGTCGCGCAAGCGAATTGCCGGCCCACCGCCACTGGCAATCAGTGCATCCCCCAGTGTCGAGGCATCGATGCGTCCGTTGGTCGGTCGTATGAGAATACGCTGGTTGGCTGTCTCCGCAAAGCCGCCGCCGCGAACTGTTGTAAGCGCCGATACCGCCGCAGAGACATCCGCCAGCGAGATTTGCCGGGCAACCAGTGCTTCGGGTCGCAAGCGCACTTCGAATCGCGATTCGGCCGAGCCATAGATCACCGCGCCCGCAACGCCGCGTGTTGCCAGCAGACGCGGCTTGAGGGTCCATTCAGCGAACGCCCTCAGTTGGCGCTGGTCAAGCCGGTCGCTGACCAGTCCAATCTTGAGCATGTCCATTGTCGAGGAGGTCAGCGGCGAGAGCGCGGGCGTCGCCACGCCGCTCGGTAACTGGCCCGAAACCCGAACCAATGCCTCAGCCACGACCTGCCGAACCCTTAACGGGTCCGACCCTTCCTTGAAGGTCACCCGGATGATCGACAGGCCCTGAGCCGATTCCGAGCGGACGGTTTCAACTCCGTTCGCCCCGTTGATGGCGTTTTCAAGCGGGCGGGTCACCAGAGCCTCGACCTGCTCGGCGACCAGGCCGGGGGATTCGGTCTGGACGGTCACTTGTGCGGGAACGAACTCAGGAAACACATCGTAGCGCGCACGCTCGACCACGACGATCCCGTAAGTGAGCAAGATGGCAGCAAGACCAAGAACCAGCCAGGCGTTGCCTACGCACCAGCGAACAACCCGATCAAGCATGGCCCTAGTCGTCCCCGCCAGAGGACTGCGCCGGCCGCGTTTCGAGCGCGAGCAGTCCAGCACCGCCGTGGACGACCACGATCTCACCCGGTCTCAATCCGCTGAGTACCAGCCAGCCTCCGCTGACGGGCACGGGTTCGACCAAGACTTCCCGCTCGAACTTCGCGCTTTCGCGGTGGTAGACCCACATCTGTCCCTGATGCCGCACAATGGCATCGCGCGGAACGAGAACGCCCGAAACCGAAGCGCCGGATGCCGTCTGCACGGCAAGCACGCGTCCGGCGAGAGCCTGACGGACGGCAGGGCCGGTCACGACCGCAAGCACTCCTGCCGACTGTAGTTTGCTGTCGCTCGCGGCTGCCGGCCCGAGCACCCGGACGTCGACCGAAACCTCCCTGTCGCCGATTCGGACAACCGCGCCAGCACTGAGCAGAACCCCCGGCACGTCAATCCGGACCAGCGCAGCATCACCACTGGAAATTCGCGCGACGAGTTGGTGCACGCCGACATCGCCGAGCCTTGCAAGACCAGGACCGTATTCCAGCCCGATCCGCTGCCGAGCAAGTCGTAGCCGGGCTAGGTCCGCCCCCGCCTGCGCCTTCGCTGTCTCGACCGCGCGGCGCGATGCGCTGACATCGCTGCGATAGAGCATATCGAGACGCGCAGCTTCAGCCTGCGAGGCGGCAGCGGTGGCGCGCGCGGTGTCAATCTCGGCAACGATGGCGGCCAGCGTGCTGGCATCGAGCCCTCGGGCAAAGCCGCCGGCCTGCTGCGCCCCGGAATATGCGGCGAGCGGCGCCTCAACGATCCCGAGTCGCTGTCGCAGTGCAGGATCGCGAACCGGATCGGGACTGGCCGCCGCTACGGACTTGTTGCGATCCGCTTCAGCCGCATTCTCCCCAAGTTCGCCCGTCAGATAAAGGGTAAGCGCGAGGATCGATGCGCCCGCTGCCGCGCCCATGGCGACCAGCGCCGCTCCCTTGCCGCCGCTCACGATCCTGCTCCCACAATCAGTGTTTCCGGTCCCGAGAGCGGGCGCCGCAATGCTTCTTCCAGCGCCGCATCGGCGGATAGAACCCGCGCCAGGGCGTCGAATTCGGCGAGGCGTGCCACTTCGAGCCCGCCTTGCGCCGCCGCCCAGTCGCTGCGATCGATCGCCCCCGCCGAGAGTTCGTGGTCGGCTTGCGCGGCAAGCTGGGCTGCGATGGGAAGGTCGAGCCCGCGCGCCTGCGCCAGCGCCCGGCGCGCGGCCGCAGCCTCGGCCACGGCCTGATCGATCCCGGCGACCGCACCGGCGTAGAGTGCCTCGAGTTCGGCACCGGCTTGCGCACGGCGCGCTTGCGCTGCGGCAATCGCGCGCCGGTTGAGATCGAGCGGCGGTAACGCCAGCCCGATGTTGAAGGGAATCTTCACCAGGCCGTGGTCCCAGGTAAACCCCGGACCAATGCTCAGCGCGGGGTATTGCTTGGCGACTTCGCCCCGCAGGTCGAATTCGGCCTGATCGTAAAGGGTCATTGCCTTCAGCAGATCGGGGCGTCCTAGCAGTGCCGCAGCGCGGCCTGCGGCAGAAGAGGCAACGGTCGGCGCAGGTGTTTCAAGGCCGGGCCAACTCGCAGCCAGCGTACGCACCTGCTCAAGCGGCAGTCCAAGCGCCGAAGCAATCTGGACGGTTGCGGCTTCATGTCGAGCCTGGGCCGCCGCGACCCGAGTGCGCGCATCGGCCAGATCGATCCGTGTACGTTCGAGTTCGGCGCGCGATGCCTCGCCCTGCGCGACCCGCCGTTCAAGAATGGTGAAGCGTCGGTTCTGAAGGGCCTCCAGGCGCCCGGCGATGGCGGTCTGCCGATCCGCCACCAATTGCTCGGCAAGCCCCCGTACCAGCGCCATCCGGGCGGTCCAGATCGCATCGGCCAGATCGTAGCGGGCGGCTGCAACCGCAAGCTCGGCTGAGCCGATGCGCGCTGCCCGACGCCCACCCAAATCCAGTGGGATGTCGGCCGCGATGCCAAGCAGCCATGGCTGCGAGTCGGCACCGGCATATTCGCTGCTCAGCGTCATGGTAGGGCCGCCCGGTGCATGCGCCGCCCGACCGGCAGCTTGCGCCGTCGCCACCCTGGCGCGGGCTGCGGCGATTGCAGGATTGTTTGCGAGGAGAACGTCGAACAGGACGAGCCTGTCGGGCCGCGCCGGATCGCAAGGGGCACTGGGTGCGCGAGCACGGCAAGTTGCTGCTGCCGTGCCGAGATCGATGGTGTGGGAGGCAAAGCGCGTCGCTGTGTCTGCGACACTGACCGGCTTCGGCGCGTACCGGACGCAGCCTGAAATCGCGAGGGCGGCAGCTACGGCACTGGCCGCCTGAAGCAGGCTGCGCCGGCTCACGCGACTATCCGCCGCGGAAAGCGAATTTCGGCATAAAGGCCCGGACGGGCGTCGGCGAGCGTGAAGGACGCATCATGGGCCTGCGCCACAGCCCGGACCAGGCTGAGCCCAAGGCCGTATCCGGACGTCGCGCGCGACGCTTCAAGCCGCACGAAGCGTTGTTGCACCCGCTCACGCTCGGCCGCGGGGATGCCCGGACCATTGTCGCTCACCGCGACAAGCGCCCCGCCGTCGTCAAGGCGAACCTGAAGACCGATCCGTGATCCCGACGGCGTGTGGAGCAAAGCATTCTCGACGAGATTGATCAGCGCCTGCGCAATCAACTCGCGATCACCGGAAACACGCACTCCGGCGCCCACGGCGACCTCGAGAATGTGCCCTTCATCCTCAGCCAAAGGAGCTAGAGTTTCCCCGAGTTCATGGACCAGCGCCGATAGATCGACTGGCTTGAAATCGCGGCGCAGGCTGCCTTCTTCGACCTCTGATATCCGCAGGATCGCGCCGAACAGCGACAGCACGCCATCGGCCTGGTCCACGGCTTGATCGACCGACGCGGCCGTGGCTGCGCCGCCGCGCATACGCTCGAGATGATTACGCAGACGCGACAGTGGAGTGCGCAGATCATGCGCCAAATCAGCCGAGACCTGCCGCAGGTTCGCGATCAGACCCGCGATCCGGTCGAGCATGGTGTTGAGCGAAAGCGCCACGCGGTCGAACTCGTCGCCTGCCACGCCAACTCTCGCGCGCTGCTGCAAGTCGCCGCCGATGATGGCGCTGGCAGTCGCCTCGATGCTTTCAAGACGACGGCGCAGATATCGGGCGAGAAGGACGGCACCGCCTAGTCCCAGCAGCAACAGGGCGAGAACCGCACTCCCGAACATCGCCAGGATGGTGTGATCCATCGCCTTGAGCGATTCGAGGTCGGCCGCCACCACAAGTCGGTAGCTTCCCGGCAGTGCCGTCACTTGCGCACGGGCTTGCTCACGCCCTTCGCCGGGATCTTCGAACACGATGTTGTGCCAGCCCGGCGGTGCGAGCGGGATCGCGAGATTGCCTGCAATTCTCTCTCCCCTGGCATCGAACAGAGCGGTCCCGAGCCCGATCGGGCGGGTTCGTCCCTGCTGGTCGAGCGCGGATTGCACGCCTCTGACCCCATCATCGTGATATTCGATCAGCAGCGCGTTAGTCGCTTGCTCGATCCGGGCATCGATCTGCCGGGCAAAGGCCAAATGGGTCGCGGCGTAGACGCCTACGCCCAGCAGCAGGGTTGCCGCGGCAAAGGTCATCCAGCCCAAGAGCGCGATCCGGTTGGCGGCGCTGCGGCGAGCGAACATCATGAAGCCCGGACCCGGTAGCCAGCACCGCGCGTGGTCTCGATGAGGTCGGGAAGACCGCCCTCGTTGAGCTTGGCACGCAGCCGGCTCATGTGGGTCTCGACGATCTTGGTCTGCGGATCGAAATGGAAATCCCAGACCTGCTCAAGCAGCATGGTCCGAGTGACGTATTCGCCGCCCTGACGCATCAGAACTTCGAGCAGCCTGAATTCACGAGGCTGGACGGTCACGAGCCGCCCGTCGCGCCGCACCTCACGCGCGATCAGGTCGATCTCCAGAGGCCCTGCCCGCAGCTTCGTGGCGATCCCGCCTTGGGCATTTCGGCGGCCGAGGGCCTGGATCCGTGACACGAGTTCTGCGGGCGCGAACGGCTTGAGAAGATAGTCGTCGGCACCGGCGTCGAGACCGTCCACGCGGTCCTCGATCCGCCCGAGCGCGGTGAGCATCAGCACCGGCGTAGCCACGCCGCAACCGCGCAGGGCCTTAAGGAGCGTCAGCCCGTCGAGTTCCGGCAGCATGCGATCAAGAATGATGACATCCCACGTCGACGCGCGGGCAGTCTGCAAGGCTACCTGTCCTCTGCCTGCTGACGTCACGACATGGCCCAACTCACCGAGACAGGTCTCGATGAACTGGACCGTATCGACATCGTCTTCGGCGAGAAGGATGCGCATGCTGCGTTTTGTACCCCGAACCATTGTTTGCCGCGGGTCGCGGCAGTCCAATGCTCTCTCCATAGCCGCGTCGCGTCGGCAAAGGGGGATACAATTCCGTAACCAGGCCTTTTAGTTTGATCTCGGGCCTGTCCGCGATGTCTGAAATTTACGCATGAACACCATCGTCAAAATGCCGAATCTGCAAGTGGTGCGCTCTATTCACGCGCCTTTTCGATCGCGGCCACCACATCCACCAGTTGCTCCCTGAGCCCGAGGATAACTGCGGCCAGAACAAGGTCCGGGTGATCGGCACGGCAGTTGCTCAGCAGAGCCTGCGCAGCGTGCTGGGCTTCTGCAACTCGCCCCAGATGAATGCGCCGGAAGCCTAAATCCAGTTCACGCCGGGTCTGATCATCGAGGACGGCGAAGTCACGGTGGAATCAACCGAAAAGTCCTGCGCACCTATATGCAGGAGTTTCACGACTTCATCGCCCGGGTGCTGTAGCCTTGCCCAAGGACGCCTGATTCCAAGCCAGGCACGCGAGAGGAAACCCAGATGAGCAGCGGCGCCGATTTCAGCGACAGGGTCAGCTCGAGGGTCGAGATCGGATATCCCGATTTCGCCACACTACCTGCACAGGTGAGAGAGAAGTTCGAAAACCTGCCCACCAAGGTGAATTTCTTCCGGATGATGGGCTACAGCCCGGGCACTTTCGTCGAGATCATCGATCTCACGAACGCGATCTTCAAGAACCTGACGCTGAAGGATTACCACAAGGAACTGCTGGTGCTGAGCGTCGCAGCTTATGCCGATGCCACCTATGAATGGGAGCAACACGTCTCCGTCGCCCAAGCCGCAGGGGTTCGCGAGGAGCAGTTCGTCGCGATTGCCGAGGCGCGCCTCGACGACCGGGATGCATTCGTCGAAGATGAGCGCATACTGCTGCGGTTCGCGCATGCCATCCTCGACAAGGGCAAGGCTCCCGGCGTCCTGTTCAAACGGGCGCTCGACCACTTTTCGGTCCAGGAACTGGCGGACGCGATGATCGTCATTGGATACTACCGGATGCTGTCGGGCTTCATCCAGACCTTCGACCTCCCAATCGATCCGCAGCAAGACGGCACCTGGACGAAGGGCCTGTAACAACCCTTGTTGCACTGTCAGTTAGGAAGAACTCATGGGCAAGAAAATAGGTTTTGTCGGCCTCGGCACGATGGGGTTCCCGATGGCGGTCAACCTCAAGAACGCCGGCTTCGAGGTCATCGGCTACGATGCGTTCAAGGGCGTCTACGAGAAGGCGCACGCAGCCGGCCTGACAATGGTGGATACCTTGCGCGAGGTAGCTGACCAGGCCGACGAGGCGATCATCTCGATGGTGCGCGACTATGCGCAGAACGTCGACGTGATCCTGGGAAACGAGGGCCTGCTGACCGCTCATTCCAAAGGCAAGACGATCGTTGTCATGAGCACTCTCGATCCCGAATCGATGAATGAGCTGGGGAAGAAGGTCGAGGACGAAAGCGATTTCAAACTGATCAGCGCTGCGGTCAGCGGCGGTCATACAGGGGCTGAAGCGGGCACGCTGTCGATCATGACTTCCGGCTCGAAAGCTATCGTGGACGCGTGCCGCCCCTATTTCGAAGCGATGGGATCGAACATCTTTTTCTACGGCGAGAAAGCGGGCAACAGCCAGGTGGCCAAGCTGGTCAACAACATGATCCTGGGCATCAACATGAACGCCGTGGCTGAGGGACTGAAGCTCGGCAGCCACTACGATTTGCCCCAGGAGGCGTTGTTCGACCTGCTCAAGGTGAGCACGGGCGACAGCTGGGTAGCCAGGAACTGGGACGACATCGCGGAATGGACCGCTGATACCGCGCTGGGCGTCTTGCTCAAGGACTTGAAGGCCGCTCACAACGAAGGGATCAAGCACAGTGTCGCCTTGCCCTTCAACGCCCTCTCATGCGTGTTCTTGTTCAATGCGATGGGCAAGGACAAACCTGACGAACACTGATCCCTAATGGCCAACGTCGAGGCGGGAGCGCCATTCAAGGGGTGCCCGGTCCGACTCAGCGACGCCGAAGTCGATGCCGCGTTCGAGCAGACCTGCCACTAGCTCGAGCTCTGTGTGAATGCGCAGCTGGTGCTTCTCTTCAAGACCATGAATTGCAGAAGCTGCACGCAGAGCTTGCGCAGATCGGTCGGCTGGAAGGTTGGGGTCCACTGCTTGGCAGCATCAACTCACACCTCTAGGCTCGCCCGATGAGTAGTTGTGGTTGTAGCCCGCATCACCTCTCAGGAAGACATCGACAGTGGCTGACCCGCAGCTCCCGTAAATGCGATAGTGCCGCGCTTCGAAGTAGACGTCGTCCGCATCTCCTCTGAACATGTTGCGCGATAGGCGTGATGGCGAAAAGGAAAGTGACCAATCGCTTTCTTTGTGGCAGAACGCTCACATGAACCGCCCTTATCTCTCTGCCAAAATTCGCCGGGTTGGGGCCGTGGAAGCCGTCATTGAACTCGCGGCGGACAATGATCCGGCCACGATCACGACCGGCCAGATTGCATCGGCCATGGGCGTATCGCAGGGAGCACTGTTCCGTCATTTTCCGAACAAGACAGCAATCTGGACAGCCGTGCTCGAATGGACCCGGGCCGAATTGGACTGCCGGTTCGATGCGCTCGATGCCGGCCGACCTCTGGCCCGATTGGAGGCGATATTGGCCGCGCATGTTGATTTCGTGATCGCCAGTCCCGGCGTCCCGCGTATCCTGTTCGGCGAACTTCAGCGCGCTGGCGAGACGCCCACCAAGGCCATCGCCCGCGACCTGATGGCCGGATACCGCGCCAGAGTGGCGCGCGAACTTTGCGCCGCGCGCGATGCTGGTGAGATTGTTGAAGGCACCGATATCGAGGCGGCGACCGTGATGTTCCTTGCCATGGCCCAGGGCATGGTCATGCAGGCACTTGCCGCAGATGATTTTTCGGTCATGCCCACACTTTCGCGCCGCCTGTTGGGTCTTTTCCGACAAGGTTTGGGAGCCGCCTCATGAAGATATCCTTGCCACAAAGCCGAAGGGTTTGGATGCTGCTGGCCGTGCTTGTGCCGCTGGCGCTTCTGCTCTTCTGGGTGGCAATCCGTTCTGGTCCGCTGGCCGCGGTCAAGGTCACTGTCGCTCAGGTGGATGAGCGCGCGATAACGCCGGCCTTGTTCGGAATTGGCACGGTTGAGGCGCGCTACATCCATAAGATCGGACCAACCGCGCCGGGGCGAGTCGCGCGCATTGCGGTCGATGTCGGGGACCGGGTGGAAGCCGGGCAGTTGCTTGCCCTGATCGATCCCATCGATCTGGACCAGCGCATCGTCGCGGCATCGGGCAGTGCCGGCCGTTCAGCGGCACTCGAGCAGGCGGCAACCTCGCAAGTGGCGGATGCCAGCGCGCGGCTTGCCCTGGCACGAAGCGAGGCGGCGCGCGGCGAGGAGCTGTTCCGGGGCGGATGGCTGACCCGTGCGGCCCTCGATCAACGGCGGCAGTCCCTGGCAGCAGCCGAAGCCGGTCTCGCCGCCGCGCAGGCGAACCGGGCCGCAGCCACGCAGGATCGCGGGCGCACCGGGGCGGAACGCGCGGCGTTGCAGGAGCAGAAGACCAATTTGCGCCTGGTCGCGCCCAAGGCCGGGCTGGTCGTCCGCCGCCTGGCCGAACCGGGGACGACCGTAGTGGCAGGGCAAGCCGTTGTCGAAATAGTCGATCCGGCGCATTTGTGGATCAACGCACGGTTCGACCAGACTCGCGCGGGCGGCCTTGCCGCAGGCTTGCCGGCGCGCATCGTGCTGCGCTCGAGGATCGACGCGCCCCTGCGCGGCGCTGTCCTGCGGGTCGAACCTGTCGCCGATGCCGTGACCGAGGAGGTGCTGGCGAAGGTGGCATTCAACGGCCACACGGCGCACCCACCCATTGGCGAACTGGCCGAAGTGACGATCAGCCTTCCGTCGCGACAACGCACGCTCGCGTTACCGAACGCCGCTGTGCATCGAACAGGGGGCAGAGTCGGCGTCTGGGCCATGCGTGACGGCGATCTGGAATTCGTGCCTGTGCGCCTTGGCGTGGAAGATGCAGATGGCTGGGTGCAGGTGCTGGAAGGGCTGGCGAAGGGCGACCGCGTAGTCGTCCACAGTGCCCGGCCTCTGACAAGCTCGAGCCGGATTTCCGTGGTCGAAAAGCTGCCGTGAAGGTGCCGCGATGATCAGTCTGGCCGGACGCGACATTCTGCATGGCTGGGGCAAGTTCGTGCTCACTGGTTTCGGGCTAGGTCTGCTGATCGGCGTCACCCTGTCCATGGCGGGCGTCTATCGCGGGATGATCGATGATGCTCAGGCGCTGCTCGACAACAGCGGCGCGGATCTATGGGTGGTCCAGAAGGAAACGCTTGGCCCCTATGCCGAACCGTCGAGCCTGAACGAGGATACCGAGCGCCCGATCCGGGCGATGGCCGGCGTCGACCGCGCGGCCGGCGTTACCTATCTCACCATGCAGATCGCGCACCGGGGCAAGGATGTGCGGGTCATGGTGGTGGGGGCGGAAGTTGGCCAGCCGGGCGAGCCGGGCCAGCCGCCGCACCTCCTTGCCGGGCGCCGGATCGTGCGGGGACATTACGAGGCAGTGGCTGACGTGAAGACGGGCTTCGCCATCGGTGACCAGGTGAAGGTCCGGCGCAACACCTATCGCATTGTCGGCCTGACCAGTCGGATGGTCTCGTCCGGTGGAGATCCGATGCTGTTTCTCTCGCTCAAGGATGCGCAGGAGGCTCAGTTCCAGAAGGACAGCGATGCCATCGTCCGCCAGCGCGCGCGCACGGCTGCAAGTCCGGTGCTGAACCCGCCGGGCAATCCGGCCGTGAGCGAAGCGGTGAATGCCGCACAGGCCAGTAGCAACAATGTCAACGCCGTGCTGGTGACCGTCGCGGCCGGTGCCGATGCCGAAGGCGTCGCCGCCGCGATCCGGCGGTGGCAACGGGTGACCGTTTATACCCGCGCGCAGATGGAAGAGATCCTGGTCGACAAGATGATCGCCACTTCGGCGCGGCAGATCGGAATGTTCCTGGTGATCCTCGCCATAGTCAGCGCCGCCATCGTCGCCTTCATCATCTATACCATGACCATCGGCAAAATCCGCGAGATTGCCGTGCTCAAGCTGATCGGCACGCGCAACCGCACTATTGCAGGCATGATCCTGCAACAGGCGCTGGGGCTGGGCCTCATCGGTTTTGCCGTCGGCAAGATCGCCGCGACTTTCTGGGCACCGTTCTTCCCCAAATACGTGCTGCTGCTGCCGTCCGATGCCGTCCGGGGATTTTTCGCGATCATGGCGATCTGCGCGTTCGCCAGTCTGCTTGCCATCCGTGCGGCACTGAAGGTCGATCCTGCGGAGGCGATCGGTGGCTGAAGGCATCCGCATCGAGAACCTGGCCAAGACCTATGGCAGCGGCGACACCGCCGTTCATGCCCTTCGCGGCGTCAATATGTCGGTTGCCAAGGGTGAAGTGGTCGGCCTCATCGGACCATCGGGTTCGGGCAAGAGCACCTTGCTCAAATGCCTCGGCGCCGTGATCGAGCCGACATCCGGACGCATGACCATCGGCGATACCGTGATCTACGAGAATGGCTGGAAAGTGGACGATCTGCGCGCGCTTCGCCGCGATCTTATCGGGTTCATCTTCCAGGCGCCCTATCTGATTCCGTTCCTCGATGTGACCGACAATGTGGCGCTGCTGCCGATGCTGGCCGGCAAACCCAACGCCCAGGCGCGCAGGGAGGCGCGCGACCTGCTGGAGGCGCTCGACGTGGCGCACCGTGCTGCGGCCATGCCATCGCAGCTTTCCGGTGGCGAACAACAGCGCGTCGCCATTGCTCGCGCGCTCGTAAATCGGCCTCCGGTAATCCTGGCCGATGAACCTACCGCCCCGCTCGACGGGGTCCGCGCCTTGGCAGTGGTCAAGCTGCTTAATGACATGGCCCGGCAATTCGATACCGCGATCATTGTCGTCACGCATGACGAGAAAATCATCCCGACCTTTGGACGACTGTACAACATCCGCGAGGGCATAACTGTCGAGGAAACGGCAGCCGCATAATTCGCCGCGCAGGAAGGCGTTCAGTTTGCGGTCCAGAGAAGGTTGGAACCGGGTCGACTTCCCCCCGCCAGTGGGCCGCAGCAACCCTTCCGCCAACGAACGGGACAACAACAAGCAAGCAAAAATCATAGCTGCCAGCAAACGCCTGCATACTTAATGCGCGAGCGCCCTTTGCAGACCGCGTGCCACGCAATGGGCGTGGTTGTCAGCCACCGTCACAGACAGCCCCGTGACGTCGACAATGGCCCGACCGACAAGACCGATTTCTGCGCTTCCACCGGTTAGGACAATGCCGCCATCGTGAATGTCTCGGCTCAGTTCGGGCGGTATCTGACTGAGAAGGTTCAGCACCATTGCGGCAATTCCCGCTACGTGCTTCTCCACGACCGGATGCAAGTCGCTGACGGGAATACTGATTGCGCCAGGCAGGCCGTTAGCCAGATTACGGCCCTTGATCCGGATAGAGACGCTGGCGTCTACTCCATCATGAAACATTTCAACCAGCTCGCGCTTGGCCTTCTCTGCCGTACTTGCGCCGATGAGGAACTTGTGACGGAAATGGAGATGGTCGGAAATCGCGCCATCCAAGGCATCTCCGCCGCCGCGAAGCGATGCCGTCGCGCAAATCCCGCCAAGCGAGAGTATGGCTGCTTCCGTGGTGCCTGCTCCGCATTCAACGATCATGGTGCCTTGGGGCAGCTCGATCGGAAGGTCTGCACCGAGCGCAGCCACAAGTGGTTCTGCGAGCAACTGGACTGATCCGAGGCCAGCGTCATTCGCAGCTGTAAGCAGAGCGCTGCGTTCAGCGTTGGTTGCATCGGCAGGAACGCCAATGATTGCGCGGAAGGAGCGCAGCCGACGTTGGCCGACGCTCGACTGCACGGCATAGGCCAGATAATCACGCGCAGCAGCGATGTCGCTCAGAACCCCGCGTTTGAGCGGACGGGCGACCATCATCGCTCCGGAGGTCCGATCCAGCATGGACCTGACAGCAGAACCTGCGGCCACCAGTTCGCCACGATCAGCCTGCCCCATAAAACAGCACAGGGATGGTTCGTCGAACAGAATACCGCCGCCGGACGTTACGATGCGCGTGTTCGCTGTGCCAAAATCGATTCCGAAATCGGGCTTGCCCATGCCTTGAAACAGTCTTTTCATTTCATCTTGGTAGCAGTTGAGGCTTGGAATGTCTTCCGGACGCAGTTTGTACAGCATCTGAAGCGTCCCGGGTTTACCAGAGGTAGTTTCAATTGGGTCGCGATACCATATCGAGGGTCTCGTTGGCTGCATAGTCGTTGGCATCGGCTTCGGCCGGCCGGATGTGTCCGGTGGGGCCGAACAGGCGATGGTGGTTGAACCAGTCGACCCCAGCGCAGGGGCGCCATTTCCACGGCTGAGATGCCGAGCCATGACCGTTGCCGCCAGATGACCCCGGCCTTGTAGAGGCCGTTGATCGTCTCGGCCAAGGCGTTGTCGTAGCTGTCGCCGACGCTGCCCGCCGAAGGCACAAGATTGGATTCAGCCAGGCGAGGCAGTTCATCGGCGGGATTCCGGAACATCGGACCAAAAATCTTTTTGCCGAGTGTTGCCATACCCCAATCTATGCCTGACTTTCGTTGCGCCAAGTGCCGCCAGCTCTCCGGCGACGCACGAGCAGGCCATTGAGATAATGCCAAACAAAGATAGCCGGCAAGACGAGGCCAACGATCCAATGTACCATGCTGGTCCATTCGCGCATGCTGTCGTCGCCAACATAGTAGAGCATGTACCCACTGGCGACGAGCACGGCCAGGACCGCGCACAGGGCAACACCCGCGACACGCTGATGCACATGGTCCCAGCCCTTGGGGATATGTGCGACGAACATCCCGCCAATGCCGAGCAACACAGGGATCAGGACCAACCCATGGAGCTTCATCATCCAGGGTTCGAGCGGATTGATCTCTGGTCCAAACTGGCCTTCCTTTTGGCCAAAATAGTGCAGCAAGAGCCAGGCCCCGCCACTCAGCCATAAGCCCGCGCCGCCCAGGCTGACGAGCCAGATCTGCCAGCCCGCAAGTCGAGCCGTGCGGCGATGGACCATCAGGCGGCCTTTCCAAGGTCAGATTGGGGGAGGATGTATCCACCGTAACGCTTGATCATTTCCTGCGCCGTTTCTGGGCAAGCGATTGCAACCTTGGTCAGGGCATCGGCCATCACGCAGCGATCGGCGATGACACTGACCCGGCCTGGTACTGCTACAGGTGAGCGGCCGGCACCGATGTGCGGAGTATGAACACGGTCCAGTCGCCTGCGGCGGTTAGCAAAATTGGATGAGCTGGCGATGGCGCAATCGGCAAGGGCAATAGACGTGCGAACAGCGCCATCGCCATCGCGCAGTTGCACTACCCATTCGCGGTCCCCGTACATCCGCAGGTCACCGCCAGCATTGACCAGCCCCTCCATGGCTCCAGCCGACTGTAAAGCCGCGACTGCCCGATCAACGGCAAAGCCCTTGGCGATCCCACCAAGGTCGATCAGTATCGCCTTGTGGCAGCGCACGCGGCGGTCATCGAGAATTTCAATGTCTGCCGAGGTGCCCGAATGGCGAGACCACATTGGGCCTTCCGGTCGCGGCAGGAATCCGGAGCGGACCAGTTCCCGGCCGATTGTCACATCGAACAGACCGTTCGATTCCCTGTGGAGATCGAGCGCGATGCGCAGCACTTCAACCGTCTCGGACGCGACCTCGACGGTCATGCCGGGGGGCGCCTTCCTGAGAAGCGCCAGATCGCTGTCTTCGGCATGAAAGGACATGCGCGCATGAACCTCCGCGATTGCCGCGAAGGCACGGTCCACCGCACCTGCCGCAGCTTCCGGAACGGATATCTCGACCAATGTGCCGAGCAGAGGCTTGCATCGGGTCAGCAAGCTTACCTCGCCTGAGCCAAGGCGACGGCGTGAATGGCGAGAAGGCGCTTCACCCCATCAGTGACGTTGCGCGACGACAAGGTGGCGCCGGAAATGTTCGGTATGTCCTGATTGAGCTTGAACTTGTCGCGCACCGTCTTGCCCCGGAAAAGGCCACGCCACCGTGCGTCGCGCACTTGACCGCCCTTGCTCTCGCGATAGCTCAGGATTTCGACGCCCAGCACATGGCCATCGGGCGAGATGCCAGTGGCATAAGTGATGTACTCGTGCTTGCCGATCACCTCGTCGACGATCACCCAGCCGAGCAGCCTGCCGCCGACGGCGGCGCGCCACACGCGCGGTTGGGCTGTGCGCTGCGGGACGCCGGAAATCTGACGGATCTGCGCAAGCTGCGCCGGGGAAAGGGCAACAGGAAATGGCGTGAAAGCATCCGCTTGCGGCACGAGGATATGCTGGGCCTCGGCCACAGTCAGGTAATCGGCGGCGACCGCGCTCGATGAGGCCGCAAGCACCGGCGTGGCGAACATACTTGCCCAGTTGAATCTTGTCATCGCAAGCTCCTGTCAGAAGTTCATGCCAAGTTTAAGCCGAAACTCGTTCCTGGTCTTCTCGATCAGGTGCAGATTGGTGTCGGTCTGCCCGTTATAGCGCTCGCCGCCGCCCTTGATCTGCGGAAACCAGGTGAGCGTGGCCCAGAATTTCTTGCCGCCATAGTGGATCGTCGGGCCGGCAAACAGCGACCAGCGCTCCTGGCCGACCTCGGTCTCATATTCCGATGTATATTGAGTCTCAGCACCGATGAACCAGTTCGGCGCGACACGATAAGTGAGGCCCGTGCCGGCGCTGAGTTCGATTTCCATTTCGGGTGTGGTTGGCCAGTCGAAATCGGCAGGCAGATTGGCAATTGGTGCACGCTTTTCATGCCCGGCCTTGAGGCCGAGGTTGCCGACCCAGACGATCTGGCCCTGGCGGAAATATTTCTGCGCAGCCAGTACGACCCTGCCTTCATATTCCGTCTTGCGCTGGCCGCTATGCGGGTCGAGCCGCTTCCATTCGACCGAGGTGATGACGGCGAGCCCAAAATCGTCGAGGGCTGGACTGAGGACGTTGAACTTCGATTTGAGTTCGAGACCCGAAAAACGCGGCCCCTTGTCGATGGGCGCCGGGAGATAGCCATCGATCAGCAAGCCATGGGTGTCGATGGTGAGGAAGCTCGCGGCGGCCGACACGGTGATCCTGTCGGTGACGCCGTATTCACCTTCAATCTCGGTATCGATCGCGCGGTAAGTGCCTTGCCCCTTGTCCGAGCGCAAGGTGTTGAACACATAGATTTCGCCCGAGCCCTTCGGCAGGGTTTCGGCGCCGGTGTTGTAGCCGAACAGGTTCTCGTCAGCATGGGCCACGCCGGGGAATGCGGTGGCAGCCCCCAGAGCCAGGGCGCAGAAAAACAGGCCGCCAGAGCGGCTGGAAAATGGACGCATTTGAGATCAACCTGATTGTTAGAACATGTAGCCCAGACCAAGATTGATCCGGTCGTTGTCCTTGTTTTCGAAGAATTTCTGGTAATCGACCTTGACCACCACTTCACGCAGCGGATGGAACGAGAGGCCCGTCGTGAGCACCCGGTCGCGGTTGGCCAGATCGGACATCAGACCCAGCGGCAGGCGCGCCTGCGTGTCGAATTTCTCATAGCGGACGAACGGATCGAGGGTCGCAGTGCCCCCGAGTGCAAAGCTGTAAGCGCCCTGAACATACCAGCCATAGAACGCTGAAGGAGCGACCGGCAGTTCGGTGCCGTTGGTGTCGTTGAAATTTTCGATCACGGTGCCCAATGCCGCCGACCGGCTGATCGTGCCGCGCGCATAAAGTGCCTGAAGGTCGAGGCCACGATGCTGCCAACGACCGTGAACGTCCCACAGGGTGACGCGGGAAGTAATGCCCGAAAAGTCTGGCAGGCTGTGGTCGGCCTTGAAGTCAGCATTGTTGTGGGTGGCATTGCCGGTGAAGACCGCGCCGCCGATCAGCAATCCCGGAATACCCTGATATTCAAGCGAACCGTAGAACGAGAGGCTTGAAGCCTTCGCGAGCTGGAGCTCCTGGTGCGATCCTGCCAGCGGAGCGCCAGGATCATCAAATTTGGCGACATCGAAGCCGGTCGTTACCCCGACATCGTAGCTGAGCCCAAATGGCGTGCTGCCATAGAGGCCCATCCCGCCCTCGCGCCATGTCGAAGGGATAATGCGCGTTTCGACTTCGTTGCGCTCGACGCCATAGAAGACCGGCGGCTCGTGATTGCGGTTGAGGAAGCCGAATGGCATCAGGAACAGACCGGCCTTGAGGTTCGCCGCTTGGCTGAATGAGTAGTCGAGGTAGGCCTGCTCAATTGCGACCTCGCCCTGGTCGCCCGAACTGGCAACGGCATGCTCGACCTCGATTTCGCTGTTGAAGCTGAGTTTGTCACTGAAGCGATGGCCGACAAACAGCACCAGGCGCTTGAGGTCGGCCTGATTACGGCTGCTGTCCTTGAGATACCCATTGTAGGTAATCTCGCCATAGCCGCCGATCGTCGTGTCCCCGCCACTGCCTTTGCCGACACCGACGGTGTTGGCTGCAACAGCCGTGGGCGAGGCAGTCGCTCCAGAGGCCTTACTCGTAGATTCCGCCAGGGCCGCAGGAGGAGTGGTCGGTGTCGCAGTGGCCTGCAAACGGGCCTCGACTTGTTCCAGGCGCGCAGCTTGTGCCGCGAGTTGCTCTTTTTGCGCCGCGATCTGCGCCTTCAGCAAAGCGACTTCCGCTTCGAGGGAGGTCTGATCGGCAAGGGCCGGTGTTGCGGTCGACAGGGCCGTCGCCGCCAGAAGCATTCCAAATTTCCGCATAGGTCCCCCGATTCGTGTGACGGGCCGCTGCTACATAAAATGCGAATGGTTCGCAATAGCAATTTACTAAGGGGTGATAGATCGGCACTGACGTTTACCTGACCCCAGTCGGCATTCCCGCCATCCGGGTCCTGACTCCGAATTGGCTTTCCCGGCGCGCATCGCAGACCCTTCAGCGTCGGCGGGCCTCGCCCCGTCCGCCGGAGATGAACGCCAATCATCTCCGCCATTCAGCCATCATGCAGAGCAATTGTATCAAACAGTCGCAGGGGCCTGATTGGAAGGAGCGCATCGTGAAACGAAATTTGGTTCCCCTTGTCGGAGCGGCCGCATTTGCGGCGATGGCACCGACTGCGGCTTTCGCGCAAAGCAGCTGGTCGATCTCGATCGGCTCGGGTGGCGGCTATTATGGCACCCCCTATTACAACGGCCATTCACGGCACGATGACGAGCATGAAGAGCTCGATGCTGAGCACGGCGACGTTCATGATCAGCTCGACGAAGAGCATGCCGAAGCACACGAACAGGGGCTGACGCCCTGGGAGCATGCACAACTGCACCGGCAATTGCGATACGAGCACCGATACGGGCACGATCAACTCGATCGTGAACATGACGGATGGCATCGTCGCGATTGGCGACGCCGTTACTATCCCCGCTATGGCTATTATGGCTATTGAAACGCAGAGACGACGGGCGTGAATGTGGTGAATGTGCCGTCGACGTTGATGGCACCAGAGCCGACACTTGGCTTGGCCCGGGTTGGACGAGGAATTCCAACCCGGGCTTGTTGACCTGCTGGAATAGCGTTCCAGCGTGCGCCTCGATCCGCCATTCGCGCTCTAACCAACCCGCCGCGAGGTACCGAGCCTGGTCCAGTTCGAGCGCTTTCGCGAGGAGAAGCAGAATGATACCGATCCGAACCATTGCGACGTCACTTGCCGCTATCGCCGTTGCTGCGGCCACTCCAGCCCTGGCACATCCACGACTGTTGCGCGCCGTGCCAACGCAATCCGGAACTGCTAGCAATGTCCGCGAAGTTCGACTTACATTCAGCGAGACGTTGATCGCCCCGCTTTCCGGCTTTGATGTAGTGATGACCGGCATGCCTACCCCGTCACCATCAGGGAAACACATCGCAATGAAGGTGAGCGGGATCAGGGCTTCCCTTGCCCCGGATCGCAAGACGCTGAGAGCATCGCTTGCCCGCCCCCTTCCGGCTGGCAGATACGACGTCAATTGGCACGCGGTTTCGACGGACACGCATCGGATTTCCGGCAAGATATCCTTCACGGTCCGCTAGACGTGGGCCTTGAGGCGATACATCTGGTAAGCGGGGCGCTCTATGCCGACCTCGGGTTGCTCTTCGGTGCCCCGCTGTTCGCGATGGTGTTGGCCAAGCCTCACGCCGAGCCATTGCAGCGGGGAACTCTCGCGGTTCTGGCGGTGACCGGCTTGTGCCTGAGCCTTGCAGGATTTGCCCTAACTGCGGCCGCGATGGGGGGAACCAGCGTCATCGAAATGGATCCCGATCTCTTCACATTTGTGGTGACCGGCACTGCGGTGGGCTGGGCGTTTCTGGTTCGGCTGGCCGCTCTGGTCCTGATCCTTGTCTCCACCGCAATTTCAACGAGCAGCACGACCACGAGACCCATTCTCGTTGTAACTCTGGCGGCTGTTTCTGTGGCGTCCCAGGCTTGGTCAGGGCATGCGGCAGCATCTGATGGCGCGGCCGGATTAGTCCGGCTCGCTGGGGACATCGCTCACCTGTTGACCGCGTCAGTTTGGCTGGGCGCCTTGGTGATCCTGCTCCGGCGGCTTTTGGCGAAACTGCCGCAGGACGAGGAGCATAGAATTCGGACATGGCAGATGCTCGCCAGCTTCGGCAGCGTTGGAACGATTGTCGTCGCCACGTTGATACTAACGGGACTTCTGAACGCGGCTTTCTTGCTCAGGCCTGTCGATCTGCGCCTGCTGCCATCCACACAGTATGGCCAGTTGCTGCTGCTCAAACTGACGCTCTTTGGAGTCATGCTCGGCCTTGCGGCGCTGAACCGCTTCAGACTTTCGCCCGCGCTTGCGCGAGCGGACAAGGCAAGCAATGGTTCTGCAGCCGTGCTCGCATTGCGTGTGAGCGTCGGGTTGGAATTCACTCTCGCCGGCGCGATTCTGCTACTTGTTGGATGGCTAGGGACGCTCGAGCCGACGTTCGGGGGGTGAGATGAAAGGGCAACCCAGCCCGGATTTGGCAGGCTAACGACGTAACCGGACTGAGTGGACGCCGCTTTTGCAAATCCGCCTTTATGTTCCGACGCGGATCGCCACCACTCGTCGGGCCAGGATCAACAAGGCTGCAATTGCTGCGAACCCGCCACCGACGATAAATGTTGCCGACGGTCCGGCATAATCCCACAACACCCTCGCGAGCACACTGGCCGCCAGCATAGTGATTCCGGTTGCCAGATTGAACAGGCCAAAGGTCGCCCCTCGCAATGCCTCGGGAGCACGTTCGGCGGCGAGCTGGGCCAGCAATCCCTGGATCAGCGCCATTTGCCCGCCCATAGCGCGATCCCAGCAAATGTGCCGATCAGCCCCAGCCGCGATGCCTTCTACAAGTTCAAGTACCTTGAAGAGCAAGCGGCGCCATGCGATGCCTTCGCCATGCCGATGTCGATCAGCCAGGCCGCGCGTCACGCGGGATGTTCCACGCCGACGGTCCGCTATTACGAGGCGTCGGCCTCATCGCGAACGCGGCAAGGACCGCTGGCAGGCGGAGTAGTTATGGCTGACCCGATGTGAAACGCCTGCAATTCGTTCGCCACGCGCGCGATTTTGGCATGTCGATCGATCAGACCCGCGAATTTCTGGTTCCCGAAGCCGATGGTCCCGGAGGATGCATCAAGGCTCGCGAAATCGTCCAGCAGCGCATCGACGAGGTCAAGGAGAGGCGGTTGGAACTTGCCCGTCTCGCGGCCTCGCTCGATGCCATGGCCAGGCGCTGCGATGCCACCTGCAGTCCGTCGCCGGCGTTACCGTGCACGATCTTCGAAGACATCGCGGACGCTGCTGCGTGAAGCTCTGGGCAATCTACGCCGCAGCTGCCTTCTGCGAGATCGCGGGCTGCTTTGCCTTCTGGGCCTGGCTGAAGAATGGGAAGCCGGTTCTTGTCGCCATTCCCGGGGTGGTGGCGTTGGTCGCGTTCGCGTGGCTGTTGACACGGGTCGATGTCACCTACGCCGGGCGCGCCTATGCCGCTTACGGCGGGATCTACATTGTCGCTTCGCTGGTTTGGCTCGGCCTGGTCGAAGGACAGAAACCAACGGCAACCGATATCCTCGGCTCCCTGATCTGCCTTGCCGGCGCTGCAGTCATACTCGCCGGTTCAAGCGCCCTTACGGCTGGAAAATAGCGACTTCGCCCAAAGACAATGCAACACGACCCGCTGAAATTTTGATATTGCGGAGTGCCAGTTGATCGCCTCGGCCGTCATTCTCTTCCTATTCCCAGGGGGTGCAACGGCTGGCTTACCGCCATTCTGATTACTCGCAGCAACCGTCTTTGGCTTGCGCCGAAGTTGGCGGGCACTGTTTCGCACCTGAGGCAGGACTGCTGCGCGACGTTGTACCCTCGGCCGGCGACGATGCTGAAGCGATCATCTGACTGGCCGCCATCAACCCGGCTTTGATGAACTGTTCCTCCGGGATCGTCTCGTAAGTGCGGCCACCGACTTCGAGCGTTCGGCAATCCGAGTCGCCGCACACAGAACAGCAGCGGTTCATGCCAACATTGGCGCCGAGCCACTCCTCGATCGATTTGCCGGCGATCCACACGCGGTTGGACTCCGCAGCATTTGCCTTGAATGTTGTTCCATCGATTTCCTGGGTTTCAAGCACGGGCTCAATTCCCAGCGGTCTCAGCGCGGCCGCAAGTTTTGCCACCGCCGCCTTGAGTTCGTTTCCGGTATCCCCGCAGCGAGTGCAAGTCTCACCGTCCTTAACGAGGCGCTTCCACAAGATCCGCATCGACTTCATCACACGTTCCTGAATGCCATCCACACGTAGTTGACTATGCAGAGGCGCATTCAGGCGCACTGCTTACCAGGCCAATTGTTCAATCCTAACATAATATAGATCCACTTATCGAAGGCAGTGGAGTCCCCGAGACTTCAAGTCATATATCCTGACTTGGCAGCTGGACGCTGTGGCTCTGCTTCCTCTACCTGGCAAACTGTGCCGTTAAGGCGCCTCAAGCACGTCTATTCACTTTGCTTGGGTCAGCCGTGGTATGCCTCGACATCGCCAGGTTTGCGCAGCATCTTGTTGACCTCGTCGAGATGCAGTTCCTCGAGCATGATCATCTCTCGGGCATACTCCTCGAGCAAGACCGACTTGTCGGCAGCAGTTTGAAGCAGCTCGTAGTAAAGTCCGAGAGTGAGCTTTTCATGCTCAAGGCTCTCTCGCAAAATGTCACCGATGTCGTGCTTGGCTGTTTCCAGCAGCGAGCCGATTTGCAGCGAAGGATGTCCGCCGAGCAGCGTAACCAGTTCTCCGGCTTTTCGCGCGTGGTTGAGGCCTTCCGAGGCATTGCCTTCGAGCCAGGACACAATGGGAATGCGATTATAGCCGTAAACCATGAGCGAATAATGCGTGTAACGAACGACGCCCGCCAATTCTGCTTCCATGATCCGATTGAGAATGGCGATCGCAGACTTCTTGTCGATTTCAGTCATCGCTGCCTCCTGAACTGGCCGAATGGGCGCCTCAAGGAACCGGCGGATTTCGGCACCAACCCATAATACCGCATCCTCGCCGCCGACGCGATTCATTCAGAATTCCGCACATGGCAAATCAACGATGTCATGCTGTGTCCGCCGGGGGGCCGGCACAGACTGCAAGATCGGGGGATCGGGCGACCCGGTCCTTGCAACAAACCCGTGCAGTTCGCTGGACAAGGCGTGCTAGGATTTGGGCCAAGCTTTTGCGGAGATCCGATGAGTTGGTCATTTTCGATCGGAAGCATCAGCGGCATCCGCATCCGGATCCATCTGACCTTCGCCCTGTTCTTTATCTGGATTGGTGCCGCTTTCTGGAATGAAGGCGGCATGGCAGCCATGGCCAATGGCCTGGCTTACATCCTGTTGCTGTTCCTTTGTGTCGTCCTCCACGAATTCGGCCACATTCTGACCGCACGCCGCTTCGGCTCACAAACGCTCGACGTGGTCCTGCTACCGATTGGTGGTGTGGCGCGCATGAAGTGCATTCCAGAAAAGCCCGGCCAGGAATTGGCCGTCGCCCTCGCCGGCCCCGGGGTAAATCTGGTGATTGCGGCGGTGTTGTTCATCCTGCTCGGTTCGCAAACCATCATGCAGGATGTCGCGCAACCCGCGAAGAACGTCTCACTGTTGTCGCAACTGGCCGTCGCGAACATCGCCCTGGCCGTGTTCAATCTTGTGCCTGCTTTCCCGATGGATGGCGGAAGAGCCCTGCGGGCATGTCTGTCCTATCGGATGGACCGGGCCGCTGCGACGAAGCTCGCGACCCGGATCGGTCACATCCTGGCATTCGGATTTGGCCTGTTCGGCTTCGTCAGCGGCTACCCCCTCCTGATGCTCGTCGCGCTCTTTGTTTTCATGGGAGCAAGTGCCGAAAACAACAGCACCCAGCTCCATCAGTTGGCCCGGCGGCTCAGGGTGTCGGATGCGATGATCACGCAGTTCTCGACATTGCCTGTCACGAGCCGCATCGCCGACGCTGTCGCGCTTCTGATCCACTCGACGCAGCACGACATCCCTATCGTCGATGGGGTGGGCAAGCCGATCGGTCTGCTGACGCGGGCCCGGCTGCTTCGTGCACTTCACGATCTCGGCGCTGACGGTCAGGTTGCAGATGTAATGCGCACCGATGTTCCTACTGTCTCCGACCGAGCCGAGCTCGAAGATGCCCTGCGCCTCATGGATGAAGAGAATTTCCCGGCAGTCATGGTCGCGGACCAGCGCGGACACTTGATCGGGATGGTCACTCTCGAAAACCTGGATCAGATGCTGCTGCTGGCACGCTTGCAGCCTCGGGAATGAAAGCAAGCCGCTGGTTCGGCACGGGGCTGGCATCGCGCACAGCCCTCCAGCACATGGTGGGCCCGACGGGCTAGGTCATCCGCAACCGGATCATCAATTTGTGCCTCTCTCCCAGGAAGTGGGTGACGATCCGTCTTGGCCACGGCGTCATGGCCCCTGTTGTCAAACAGGCTGCCCGCGAAGTGGCGGCCGACGTGCTCGTGCTCGGCACGCATGGGCGTAGCGGTTTCATAGAGGCGATTGTCGGGAGCCGGGCGGAGTCCCTGCTTTTCTGGAGCCCGACCAACACCTTGATGGTCCGCGAAGGAAGTGATCGGCTGGAGGTGCCTGGGCGCCAGACACCTCCACCGCTTCTACCGGACTGGCCGGCCCCCGTAAGAACGGCTGGTTCCCACCCTAGAACTTCAGGCGTGCGGTAAAGCGCGCGTTGAGCGGCGCGCCCGGCGAGATGTTGTTATTGTTGTGTGCGTCAGAATAATAGGTTTCGTCGAACAGGTTCTCGACATTGACCTGAAGCTGCAACTGCTCGGTTGCGTTGAAGAACAGTGCGGCATCGACACGGGTGAAGCCCGGAAGCCGCGTCGTGCCGGCCGCGGTGCGGTTGGCGGCGAACTGGCTGGTCTGGTGGATTACCCCGATGCCCGCACCGAACTGGCGCGTGAAATCATAGCGATTCCACAGCGCGAACTGATGTTCGGGCACCTGGCCCAGGCGCACGAAATCATTGCCGCGCAGTTTGGCATCCTGATGGGTGTAGCCACCGCTTACTTGCCAGTTGCTCGTCAACCGACCTGTCAGGGCCAGTTCGACACCCCGGGTGCGGGTTTCACCGACATTGATCGTGTTGGCGGGGTTGGCCGGATCGGGGGTGGTCGCGTTGGTGCGGTCAAGCTGGAACACCGCCAGGGTGGCGCTGAGGCCGGGGCGGATGTCCCACTTGGCGCCGAACTCGTAATTGGTGAATTTCTCAGGGGCGAGGTTCTCCTGGGTGGCCGTCAGGGTCAGGAACTGATCACCGGACCGCGGCAGGAAGGACTGGCTGAAGCTGCCGTAGATCGAGATATTCTCCCGCGGCTTGAAGATCAGGCCAACGCGGGGGGATACTTTCTCGTCGATCCGGGAGAACGGCCGGTCGGGATTGGGTGCAAAGTCCGTCCCCTTGATGTCGAAGCGGTCGAACCGCAAGCCAACGACGAGGTCGAGATGGTCGCCGATGCCGATCTGGTCCTGGGCATAGGCAGAGAAGAACTTCACCTTCGACGCGGTGTCGCGGTTGATGGCGGGGAAGGTCACCGTCGGATAGACGATATTGGCAAGATTCAACGTCGCATTGGACAGGACGGCATTGAAACGCTGGTTGGTGGAATCCTGCTCGCCATATTCGAGACCCAGCAGGATCTTGTTTTCCATGCCGCCCACGGCGAAATCCCACACTAGGTTCGATTGCGCGATGAAGTTCTCGCGCTTGGTCGGGTCGATGTAACCGGACAGGGCAACGGTTCCGGTTGGCGAACTCGCTGCACCGTTGGCAAAGACGTTGGTGTAGAACTTGTCGTAGTGGCCGTAGAGGACCGTCGTTGACCACTCGAGGTTTTCCGCCAGTTTTCCGTCGATCCTGGCCTTGACGACATGCGCCTCAAGGCCGGTCCGATTGACGCCAGGTACGCCGAAGAAGGTGTCGCGATGACCGGGCAGCGGGCCCGGCGTGCAGGGCTGCGTACAGGCAAGTGAGGGGATGCCGCGATCAGTGACGCGGTCATCCTTCAGATATTCGTAGGACAGCCCGGCCTTCCATCCGCCTCCGAGTTCGAAGGCAACATAGGGGTTGATGCCGTAGCGTTCGCCGCCGAAATGATCGCGGTGGTTGTCCAGATTCTCGTAGAAGCCGTTCACCCGCAGCGCACCGCTTGAGGAGATCGGTGCGTTGATGTCAGCTGTGACATCCCATGCACCGAAGGTATTCACGCTCGCACTCGCGCTGCCGAACAGGCGCTCGCTGCTCGGTGTCTTTTGCACGCGGTTGATGATGCCGCCGCCGCCGCCGCGCCCGAAAATCAGCGCATAGGGCCCTTTCAACACCTCCACGCGCTCGACATTGTAGAGGTTCCGGTAATATTGGACGTCGTCCCGGACGCCATCGAGGAAGAAGTCGGCCGTGGTGTTCTGGCCGCGCAAAGTGATCTGGTCCCGGTTGCCCTCGCCTTGGCCGATGGTGGTGCCCGGCACATAGCGAAGCACGTCAGCGATGCTGTGCTGCGCCTGATCGTCGAGTTGTTCCCGCGTCACGACGTTGATCGTTTGCGGCACGTCGATCAGGGGCGTGTCGGTCTTGGTCGCAGTGGCAGAGTCGATGGCAACGTAACCGTTGGACTTTCCGATCACGAGAATGGTCTCGCCGTCCATGCCTTCCGCCTCATTGGCGAATGCCACGCCGGGAAAGGCCACGATGGCAGCAGATAACAGCAGCAGGTTCTTCACAACGCCCCCTTGGATTTTGATGATTCGCGGAGGCAACTACCGCTATTGCGACACACTCGCAATTGATCTTGGTCAAATTGATGGGCGACGGATGCAGAAATTGCCGCCCGTGGCAACTGGGCCCGCCGCTTGCGCAGCCAGGCCCAGAGTCCTGTAAGATAGAGCAGTGGGAGGGAAAGCCCGGCGGCGACAGTCAGGATGCGTCCGGGCAGCGCTGCGATCTCCCCGCTGTGCACGGCGAATGCACCGTCGATGATCTGATTGGCGATAGGAGCATTGGCCGCGTCATATGCAGCGAGGATGCGGCCATTGCCCGGATCGAGCGTTACCAGGCTTGTGCCCGACCACTTTCGCCACTCGCCTGGCTGGCGAAGGCGCACTTGATAGACCGGGCTCCGCTCACTGGGCAGGCTCACTGCTGTGAATGCCGCTTCCGGGAAGCGGGCCTGCGCCAATTCCCTCGCGCGCTCGGCGCCGATCAACCGGCCTGGAAGTGCTCCGGGCTTGGGCTTGTAGGGCAGACGATAGCCCGCGTGGTCTTCCGCCCAGTCACGAAGTGGCTTGCCGAAATCCATAGCGGAGCCGGACACGGCGAGCAGAATCAATGCACTTGCGGCCACGAGGCCGACGGTCCGATGCCAGCCAAACAGCTTCTGGAGGCGCGAGCGCCAGCGCCGCGCAGCAAACGCGGTTCTCCACTGCCCTCGGGCCGGCCAGGCGAGATACACGCCACTGCTAGCCGTGAAAACCAGAACAATGCCTGAGACGCCAAGTAGCCATTCCCCGCGCTCACCAAGCAGGAGACCGTGATGCAGGTTGTAGACCCAGCGCCAGAGGTTCTCGTCAGCGGGGCTTGCCGGCGCGCGCTGCCGCATTCCGACGACTGTCCCGGACGCAGCATCGACCAGCACCGTGTGCTTGCCCTTTCGTGGGTCGGGGAACGTAACTCCGAGGATCGTCCCGTCCGGATAGTATAGCCCGACTGATTCCGGCCGCGAGTGTATGGTTCGGCTGGCCGCCTCCACCAGTTCGTCGAGCGATCGCGGTGCCCCTGCCGTCGGTACGAACACAGCGCGGTCGAGGTCGCGGTGGAACACCAATGCTGCCCCGGTGAGGCCCTGAAGGGCCCACACTAAACCAAGTGTCAGTCCAATCCACAGGTGCGCCAGTCCGACCACGCGCTGGACCCTGTGTCGCAGTCGCCATGACGATTGCACGTGCCCACCCTCCCATCAAATGTTCAAGAATGATAAATGCTATTGCGAGGCGTTCGCATTATCACTAGCGATAGCGGCGACAGGAGGAATCATCAATGAAATTCAGATTTGCGACCCTCACGGCCATTGCCGCACTTGCATCGGGCCTATCGGCACCTGCACGCGCTACCGAAGCCGAGGCCGCCGACGCAGAGGCCGACCAGCGTACGATCGTGGTGACCGGGGTAAAGGAAGGTTACGCTCCCCAGAGCACGTCCGCTGCGAAGATCCCCGCGGAACTGCGCGACATCCCTCAGGCGGTGAACGTCGTCCCCGAGGAAGTTTTGAGGGACCAACGCGCATTGTCGATCCAGGACGCGCTCAAGAATGTACCCGGTGTCGGCCTCAGCCACGGTGACGGACAGCGCGATCAGGTCACGATCCGCGGCTTCAGCGCCATCTCTGATCAGTTCGTCGATGGCTTCCGCGATGATGCCCTCTATTTCCGTGACCTTTCGAATGTCGAACGCATCGAGGTCGTGAAGGGCCCGGCGGCCGTGCTCTACGGCCGCGGTTCATCGGGCGGTCTCATCAACCGGGTCACGCGCAAGCCGGGCGAGAACATCGCCGCGCTCACGCTGTCGGCAGGAAGCTGGGACACGAAGCGCGGCGAGGTTGATTTCGGCCGAACCCTTGGTTCCGGCGGTGCCGCGTTCCGCGTCACCGGCGCGCTCGAGCGCAGCGGCAGCTTCCGCCAGTTCCAGTTTCTCGACCGCGAAACGATCGCGCCGACGCTCCTGCTGCGTCCTGGGCCGGATACCGAACTGCTGGTCCAGGCCGATTTCCTGCGGGACGAACGTATCACTGACTTTGGCATCCCTGCCTACATGGGGCGGCCAGTCGTTGTTCCGCCGGAAACCTACTACGGCGCGGCGAACGCCCGCAACGCTGACGTCAGTCGTTCACAGGTTACGTCGCAGACCGTCAGCTTCACGCATCGCTTTTCGGACAGCCTGAGCCTGCGCAACGGCTTTCGCCACTACAATTACGACCTAGATCGCCGGAACACCCTGTCCGGTGCAATACTGCCGGTGACGGCAACGCGGCTGCGCCCGCTGGTTTCGCTCAACCGGTCGAACTTCTTCCGTGACGAAGATGGCTGGTCCAACCAGCTCGAACTGACCCATGTCGTCGAGTTCGCCGGCACCCGCCACACCCTGCTCTATGGCGTCGAGATCGCGCGGCAGACCAAGCTCCAGAAGCTCTACTCGTCCAACGGATTTGCCACCGTCGATCTCTTCCAGCCCGTGCTGCCGATCGTTCCGGTCGATCTTGGCGGCACCCCGGCGACACACAACGAGGGCCGCTTCAAGAATGAAGGCGTCTACGTCCAGGATCTGATCGACTTCGGCTCGGGCTTCAAGGCGCTCGTCGGGCTGCGCCGCGACTGGTTCGAACAGCGCACGATCCAGCGCCTTGCGCTGCCCAACCTGTACCGCAAGGACGCCGAATGGAGCCCGCGTGCGGGACTCGTCTTCCAGCCGGACGACAGCCAGAGCTACTATGCCTCGTGGAGCCGCTCGTTTCAGCCGTCCGGCGAAGGCTTTGCGCTGGCGGCAAACAACGCCGGGATCGAGCCGGAGAAGACGACCAACAAGGAAATCGGAGCCAAATATACTCTGCTTGGCGGGCGGCTCAACGCAACCGTCTCGCTGTTCGAGCTCGAACGAACGGGGATCAAGTCGGCCGCCCCCGGCTCGACGGTCCTGATCCCGATCGGGACGCAGCGCACCCGCGGCATCGAACTGTCGGCCAATCTCGATCTCGCCTCCGGCTGGCGCGCGATAGCCGGCTATTCCTATCTGGACGCACGCGTGATCCGCTCCTTGGCGGTGGAAAGCGGGCAGCCGGTCGAAGGCAAACGCGCGACCCTGACTCCAAGGCACAGCGCCAATCTATTTGTCAGCAAGTCATTTCATGAACGCTTCGGGCTCGGCATCGGCGGGAACTACGTTGCCGACCGTTTCGCGAACCCCGGCAACACCGTGGTGCTGCCGGCCTACGTCACTGTCGACGGACTTGTCTGGGTGAAACTCGGCAACGCGCGCCTCCAGCTCAACGCCTACAACCTGTTCGACAAGCGCTACATCGTCTCGGGTCACGGAACATCGCCGCTGCTCAATTTGCCGGGCGCCCCTCGCACCGTCATCGCGACCATGCGCCTCGAACTCTGACGCCCACACTGAGGAGACCGCAATCATGTACGCATTTGTCGACCGGCCGGTAAATGATCTCGAACCTGGCGGGCGCCTGCTGGTCTGGGCAATGCGCAGCTGGGTTTTGTCGATGGGACGGAAGACATGCCCGGGCGCCGTGATCGGCAAGGCATTTCTCGAGCGAAACATGATTGCGGGCCTCCAGCCATTCCTCCGGATGATGGCGCTGTTCAATCGCGGCGGGCTTGAGAATTTCGAATTCTGCCGTTTGGCCTGCAATCGGGTGTCGGAACACGAGGCCATCTTGCTGCAACTCGTGAGCGAAGTGCGCGGCGATCACGCCATGAATGTACGGAACACGCTCCCGCTGCTGGTCGAAGATGAATATTCCAGCGACCTGTTCGATTCGATTTTGGCGTTTGGTGCCGCATTGGGTCGCGCTGGCCTGTGCAAGCCACCTACCAAGGGCCGCTAAAAGTCCAGAAAGCTCATCCCAAGATTGCCGTAGAACAACACCCAGGCGACCCGCACCCTGCGCCTCCGCAGGGGGAGCCTCAGCCGTGCAAGATTGATCAAACCGCGGGCGAGGCTCGCTGGGACAGGCAGGAGATGCGGCCGAGCACAAATCCTAGGCGCAATTGATGCACCTGGTAGCGGTGGGAAGCGCATCGAGACGGGCGTGTCCAATGCTGGAGCCACACACCGAGCAGATTCCATAACTGCCGTTTTCGATACGCAAAAGGGCTGCTCTGATCTCGGAAATCTCCTGCCGGATGACTTCATCCGTCCCTGCGAGTGCTTCGTCGTCAGCAAGGTCGACAGCCTGCTCGGACGAATCGGCATCCAACGGGCTGCGCAATTCTTCCTCGATTGCCTCTGCGCGACTGGTCAATTCGCTGAGACGCGATGAGAGCTTTTTCCCAACCACTTGATAGTCCATCATTTTGCCTATCCCGTTCTCATTTTTCGACTGTAACCGCACATCTTGAGTGATGAACGCGGCCGACAATTGCCGTTGGGCAGTACACGCAGCAGCATAGTTACAGAAATCTACCGCAACTGGTATCCGGCAACGACAATGATCTGCGCCGAATCTCTGACCGCCGGCCCAGCCGGCTCGCGGCCAGACAGTTGAAGGGCAGATGCGTGTGCAGGAATGGAGCGACCGAATTGCACCAGACTGACACCGCATCTGCTGTTGACGCACTCGAGCCTCATCCTCTCGACGTGGTGCCGCCCGCACGGATGGCTCGCCTCGTCGAGGAGGTGGGAGTCCGCAAGGTGCGACTTTCCTTCGTTTCAACGCTGACACTTGGCATTCTTGCAGGTGCTTTCATTGCCTTCGGATCGATGTTCTACGCGGTCACGGTCACCGGCAGTGAACTCGGATTTGGGCCAACCCGATTGCTGGGCGGCCTTGCCTTCTCCCTTGGCCTAATCCTGGTGATCATCGGCGGCGCGGAACTGTTTACTGGCAACAGCCTGATCGTCATGGCCTGGGCAAGTCGGCGCATCACCACGGCAGCGCTGTTGCGGAACTGGGGACTTGTTTACGTCGGCAACCTGATCGGGGCGGTCGCAACAGCAGTTCTCGTCCATTTGTCCGGCGTGCTGGCGCTGGGCGATGGCGCCGTTGGCATCACGGTGGACACGATTGCTAACGCCAAGATATCGCTGGATCCAGCTCAGGCCTTCGTGAGGGGTATATTGTGCAACATCCTCGTGTGCCTCGCGGTCTGGATGTGTTTCGCCGCGCGCAGCGTGTCCGGCAAAGTCGTTGCGATCGTTTTCCCGATCACAGCCTTCGTCGCACTCGGTTTCGAGCATTCGATCGCCAATATGTATCTCATTCCCATCGGCATGCTCTACCAGAGCGGCAGCATTGACGTCGTGGCTTTGCTTGCCAATTTGCTTCCCGTAACGGCGGGGAACATTGTCGGTGGTGGCGCTCTGGTCGCGCTAGTTTACTGGCTGGTATACCTTGGTCCGACCCGGGCGGCATAGTTATCTCCCGCTGGAACGGGGCCGCCGAACAGGTCCACGAAAAGCGGCTCAACGTGAACGAAAACCTCGGAACCAGATCGGCATTGCCCAGCCCGTTTTCAGCATGAGAGCCTCGCTTGCGACGCGACCGAGTGCAGACGCAGAATTACCCTTGACCCTGACATTATGTCAAGGTTTATGAGCTGCAGCGACGGAGGTACTCAACCATGGCCGAGCCGCGCCCGCATCACGATCACACCCCCTGCGCCCATTCCGGAACTTCGACACAGGGAATGGTCTCTGATCCCGTCTGCGGGATGAGCGTCGATCCTACGACGGCGCTGCACGTCGCCACCCATGCCGGCGCCCATCACTACTTTTGCAGCGCGGGCTGCCTCGCCAAGTTCAACGCCGAACCAGCACGCTATACAGGCGCTGCAGCAAAGCCGACCGAACTAGCGACGGCCGATGGCGTAATCTGGACTTGCCCGATGCATCCCGAGGTCCAGCGGCCCGGTCCTGGTACCTGCCCGATCTGCGGGATGGCGCTGGAGCCGGTAACCCCGTCTCTCGATGATGGTCCCTCCGCGGAATACGCCGACATGAAACGGCGCTTCGTGATCGGGCTCGTCCTGAGCCTGCCGGTTGTCGCCCTCGAAATGGGTGGGCATCTGCTAGGGCTCAACCGTCTGGTCGGCCAGCAGATGTCGAACTGGCTGCAAATGGCGCTCGCGACGCCGGTCGTACTCTGGGCTGGCTGGCCGTTCTTCGAACGTGGCTGGGCCTCGGTGAGAAGCCGCCATCTCAACATGTTCACGCTGATTGCCATGGGTACTGGCGTTGCCTGGACTTACAGCATGGTAGCTGCGCTCCTGCCAGGAGCCTTCCCCATGGCGTTCCGGACGGCGCACGGCGCGGTACCAGCCTATTTCGAGGCGGCAGCGGTAATCACCGTGCTGGTCCTGCTCGGCCAGTTACTCGAACTTCGCGCACGCGAGACGACCAGCGGCGCGATCCGTGCTTTGCTCGATCTCTCTCCCAAGCTCGCCCGGCGGGTCCGTACCGATGGATCGGATGAGGAGATCACTCTCGACGAGGTGCTGGTTGGCGATACGCTGCGCGTCCGTCCCGGCGAGAAGGTTCCGGTCGATGGCGTGGTGCTGGAAGGTCGCGGCACGGTCGATGAATCGATGGTCACTGGCGAGTCCATGCCCATCACCAAGGAGGCAGCGTCGAAGCTGATCGGCGGCACGATCAACCAGACCGGCGGCCTCGTGATGCGCGCCGAGAAGATCGGGCGCGACACCATGCTCGCGCGCATCGTCCAGATGGTTGCCGATGCCCAGCGCAGTCGCGCGCCGATCCAGCGGCTTGCCGATACGGTGTCCGCCTGGTTCGTGCCGGCGGTGATCGCGGTCGCGGTGCTGGCCTTCATCGCCTGGTCACTCGTCGGCCCGCCGCCCGCGATGGGCTATGGCCTCATCGCGGCGGTCGCGGTGCTGATCATCGCCTGTCCCTGCGCGCTTGGGCTCGCCACCCCAATGTCGATCATGGTCGGCGTCGGTCGCGGCGCGCAGGCGGGCATTCTTATCAAGAATGCGGAAAGTCTCGAGCGCATGGAGAAAGTCGACACGCTGGTCGTCGACAAGACCGGCACGCTAACTGAAGGCAAGCCCGCGGTGGTGGCCATCGAAACCGCCGATGGCTTCGACAAAGACAAAGTTCTGCGCCTTGCCGCCAGCCTTGAACGCAGCAGTGAACACCCCTTGGCCCTCGCGATCGTCAGGGAAGCCGAAGCACGAGGCCTCGCGATCAGCGAACCGGGCGACGTCGATCAGCCCGTCGGCAAAGGCATCACCGGCACTGTCGATGGTCATCGGCTTCACGCTGGCAACGCCCGCTTTCTCGATGAACAAGGCATCTCGATCGAGCCACTGGCCGAGCGAGCCGACCGCCTGCGGGGTGAAGGCGCAACCGCGATATTCCTCGGCGTTGACGGTAACGTCGCGGGTGCAATCGGCATCGCCGATCCGGTCAAGGAGACGACCCCCGCCGCGCTTCTGGCGCTCGCCGAGGCGGGCATCCATGTCATCATGCTGACCGGAGATAATCGCGTCACGGCCGAAGCCATCGCCCGCAGGCTGGGCATTACGGACATCGAGGCCGATGTCTTACCCGACCAGAAGAGCGAGATCGTCAAGCGCCTGAGGGAACAAGGCCGGATCGTCGCCATGGCAGGCGATGGCGTAAACGACGCCCCCGCACTGGCCGCCGCCGACGTCGGCATCGCCATGGGCTCGGGCACCGATGTCGCGATCGAGAGCGCGGGTATTACGCTGCTTAAGGGAGATCTCACAGGCATCGCCAAAGCTCGCCACCTGAGCCATGCGACTATGGCGAACATCCGGCAGAACCTGTTCTTCGCCTTTGCCTACAACGTCGCGGGTATCCCGGTGGCGGCGGGCGCGCTCTACCCGCTGTTCGGCCTCATGCTCTCGCCCATCATCGCAGCAGCGGCGATGGCGTTGTCGTCAGTCAGCGTCATCGGCAATTCGCTGCGCCTGAGGAGGATCGCGCTATGAATCTTTCCAGCAGACGAGCCTGGTTGCTCGCGGCGGTGTCGGCAGGCCTTATCGCGGCCTACTTGTTCTACCCGGAGCATCGGCAGCACCTGTTCGGCCTGATACCCTACGCCTTCCTGTTCGCCTGTCCGTTGCTGCACTTCTTCCACGGCGGCCATCACCATGGCCAGCACCGGCGATCAGGCGAGCAACGTCCATGAACATCGGGCAGGTATCGAAAGCGACGGGCGTGTCGCAGCGGATGATCCGTCACTACGAGGGTATCGGACTCATGCCGCCGCCGGACCGGCGCGACAACGGCTATCGAGACTACCCCCCACGTTCGGTTGAGCGCCTGCGTTTCATCGCCAATGCCCGCGACCTCGGGTTCTCAGTCGACGAGATAAGCGCGCTTCTCAGCCTCTGGGACGACCGCGAAAGGGCCAGCAGCGAGGTCAAGGCCATCGCCCTCGGTCATGCAGAGGATCTTGCCCGAAAAGCAGCAGCGCTCGAAGCCATGCGACGCACCCTGCTTGATCTGGCCGAAGGGTGTAGCGGCGACGCACGGCCTGACTGCCCGATCCTTGCCGGACTTGCTGAAACCCGGCAGCATCCGGCCCGAGAATTGACAGTGGCAAATTGCAGGCCGAAAGAAGAAGCGTGAAGCGCTGGTTTTCCTTGGCTCTGCTCATGGGAGCATTACTTGGCCTCTTGGGTCAGGAGGCTGCCTTTGCGCACGTCATGCCGGTCGAGAAGGCCAAGCAGACTGCGACGGCCGCGCCGATGAACGCGAATTGTGCGGAGATGATGGGGCTCGCAAAGCCGCAGCCTCAGCCTGAGAAGCAGCCTTGTCAGGGCATGACGCCGGACTGCATCGCCAAAATGGGCTGCGCAGTGCCCTTGGCGCTGATTCCGCCGCTGGTCGTTGACGCGGTGCCGCAATTCCGCGCTGCTGCGCCTCTACAGGCACCTGCCGCTCCGCTTGTCGGGCGTGACATGGGTCCCGAGCCAGAACCACCCGCACGCCTTGGCTGAACGCTTGGCGCGCGTGACGAACCCCCGGGTTCGCCGTGCGCCATCGCAAAGTTCAACCAGGGATGCTTCACATGAAGATGATTATTGCGCCCGCCACCGCGGTGGCGGCTCTCGCGACCCTATCGGTTGCGGTCGTTCCAAGCGCAGCTCTGGCCGAGCCGCTAACGTTCGGCGCCGCGCTCCAGCGTGCCTCAAACGAGGCGCCATCGCTCCGGGCGAGCGCCTCGGGTGTCGATGCCGCACGTTCTGCCGAGATTGCGTCAGGACGGCTACCGGACCCGACACTGTCCGTCGGCCTCGACAATTTCCCTATTTCGGGGCCGCCCGGCTTCAGCTTCACCCGCGAAAGCATGACGATGGCGCGCATCGGTGTAGAGCAGGCTTTTCCCAATCCGGCAAAACGCCGCGCTGAACGGACCCGCGCCCGAGCGGACATCGGCACCGCCGAAGCAGGCCTTGCGGTCGAGGCGCAGAATATCCGCCTCGAGACCGCGCTCGCCTGGGTCGATCTCTACTATGCCAAGCAGCGGCTCGCACAGTTGCAGGTTCTCGATCAAAGCCTCGGGGATCTCCAGGCAACCGTCTCCGCACGGCTGGCTTCTGGGTCTGCGCGGCCCAGCGCGGCGCTCGAACCCGTCCAGCTGCGCGCTGCCGTCAACGACCGTCGCAGCGAGCTTGCCGCCGATGTCACCAAGGCACAGGCGCGACTGGCGCGCTTTACCGGCGACCCTGAGGCCGATGTTGCGGGCGATCCGCCCGTTCTTGAGGTAGACCGCGCGCAGCTTGTGGCAGGACTTGCTTCACTTCCGAGCCTACAGGCGCTGGACGCGGGCGTCGGGGCTGCTGACGCGGAAACCGAACTGGCCCGCGCCGACAAGCGTCCCGATTGGCGTGTGAGCACCTCCTATGCCCGCCGCGACCCCGCTTATGGCGATATGGTGTCGGTCGGGGTCAGCTTCGATCTGCCGCTCTTTGCCAAGAGCAGACAGGATCCGAAAATCGCCGCACGCGCGAGCGAGGCAGAGCGGGCGCGGCTACTGCGCATTGCCGGGGAACGCGAACTCGTGGCCGCGCTCGATGGCGACCTGGCCGATCATGTCATGCACCATCAGCGGCTGATGAATGCGCGCAATACGCTAGTGCCGCTCGCGAAGCGGCGGGCTGAGCTAGATATGGCCAGCTATGCCGCAGGCAAGCTCGACCTTGGAAGTGCGCTGCTTTCGACGCTGGCACTGGCGGAAGCCGAGGTTGATGCGCTGTCGCGCGAGGCCGACGTCGCGCGCGACGCGATCCGGATCAATTTCACATACGGGGAGATGCGGCCATGAGCGTGGACGCGAGACAAGCCGTGCGCTGGGGCGCCGGAGTTTTGGCAATCGCACTGGTTGCAGGTGGCGGCGGCTATTGGATTGGTCAACGCGGCGGTCCTGCAAGCGACGATGGATCGACGGCAGCGGGACGCAAAGTCCTCTACTGGTACGATCCGATGGTGCCGGCCGAGCACTACGACAATCCCAACTCGCTCAGTTCGATGGGGATGAAGACCATCCCCAGGTACGCCAATGAACCGGAGGGGCCGAACGCCGCCCCTGGCATCACTATCGATCCCGCCGCCCGGCAGAACCTCGGGCTGCGCGTGGCTACGGCTGAAATCGGTGGCTTGCCCTCGACGTTTACTGCCACCGGCACAATCGACTTCAACCAGCGTAATGTGGCGGTCATCCAGGCGCGCACCGGCGGGTTCGTCACCCGCGTCTATGGACGTGCGCCCGGCGACGTGATCGGTGCGGGCGCGCCGATTGCCGATGTCCAATTGCCCGAATGGGGCGGCGCGCAAGCAGAGTTTCTCGCAGTCAGGCGGCTCAGCAAGCCGGAGCTTACAGCCGCTGCCCGCCAGCGCCTGCGGCTGATGGGCATGTCGGAGGGCCTGATCGCAGGGGTCGAGCGCAGTGGGCAGACCAATGGTACGGTGACGATCACCTCGCCGATTGCGGGCGTGATCCAGACACTCGATGCAAGGGCGGGCGTCACATTGGCGCAAGGCCAGACCCTGGCGCAGGTGACCGGCATCGGTACCGTCTGGCTCAACGCCGCCGTGCCCGAAGCGCAGGCAGGCATGGTCAAGGTCGGCCAGCGCGCAATGGCGAGGCTATCCGCCTTTCCGGATGAGAGCTTCACCGGGCGCGTGATCGCGATCCTGCCCACTGCGCAGGCCGACAGCCGCACGCTCACTGTCCGCATCGAGCTTGCCAATCGTGGCGGCCGCCTGAGGCCAGGCATGTTCAGCAACGTCATGCTGGGTGATGGCGGTGACCAAGCGCTGCTTGTGCCGAGCGAGGCGGTGATCCGTACCGGAGCGCGGACGCTCGTCATGCTGGCCCTGCCCGATGGCCGTTATCGACCGGCTGAAGTCCGCGCGGGCCGCGAAGGTGGCGGTAAAACGCAGATCATTGCGGGATTGGCTCCCGGTGAGAAGGTCGTCGCTTCCGGTCAGTTCCTGCTCGATTCCGAAGCGAGCTTGACGGGCATTCCGGCGCGCGCCCTGGAGAGCGGAGAATGATCGCGAGCATCATCCGCGCCTCGGTCAGAGCGCGTAATCTGGTACTTGCGGCCGCACTCGTATTGACTGTGATCGGCGTGGTCGCGGTGCGAACCACGCCGGTCGATGCGCTGCCTGACTTGTCCGACGTGCAGGTGATCATTCGCACGACTTATCCCGGTCAGGCGCCGCAGATCGTCGAAAACCAGGTCACCTATCCGATCACCTCGACGATGCTTTCGGTCCCCGGCGCACGGGTGGTGCGGGGTTATTCCTTTGTCGGCGACAGCTTCGTCTATGTGCTCTTCGACGATAACACTGATCTCTACTGGGCACGAAGCCGTGTGCTCGAATATCTGAGCCAGGTTCAAAGCCGACTGCCCGAAGGGGCGAAAGCCTCGCTCGGGCCCGATGCGACCGGCGTCGGATGGATCTACGAATATGCACTGGTCGACAAGACCGGCGGGCGCGACCTAGCCCAACTCCGTTCGCTACAGGACTGGTTCCTGCGTTTCGAGCTCAAGACCGTACCTGGCGTTGCCGAGGTTGCGAGCATCGGCGGTATGGTCAAGCAATATCAGGTGGTGGTCGATCCGCACAAGCTCGCGGCATACGGCGTAACAACCGGTCAAGTCGGCGAGGCCTTGAAGCGAGCCAACCAGGAAACCGGCGGCGCGAGCGTGGAGATGGCCGGCGCCGAATACACGGTGCGGGCCGGTGGTTATCTGAAGACGCTCGACGACTTCCGCGCCGTGCCGATCCGCACCTCGTCGGGGGGCATTCCGGTGACGCTCGGCGATGTCGCTGCGGTCCAGGTCGGTCCCGAGATGCGCCGCGGCATCGCCGAGCTGAATGGCGAAGGCGAAGTCGCGGGCGGGGTCATCGTTATGCGCCAGGGGCAGAACGCCCGCGCGGTGATCGAAGCGGTCAAAACGAAGCTCGACGAATTGAAGCGGAGCCTGCCGCCTGGCGTCGAGGTGGTCACCACCTACGATCGTTCGGGCCTGATTGACCGCGCGGTCGAAAATCTGAACCACAAGCTGGTCGAGGAATTCATCATCGTCGCGCTCGTCTGCGCGCTGTTTCTCTGGCACGCTCGCTCGGCGCTGGTGGCGATCCTCACCCTCCCGCTCGGCATCCTGATCGCCTTCATCGTCATGCGGTTGCAGGGGCTGAACGCCAATATCCTCTCGCTGGGTGGCATCGCCATCGCCATCGGCGCGATGGTCGATGCGGCGGTCGTGATGATCGAAAACGCCCACAAGTACCTTGAACGCTGGGGACATGAAAACCCCGGCAAGGAGCTGGAAGGCGCTAAACGATGGGGTATCATCACGGATGCTGCCGCAGAAGTCGGCCCGGCGCTCTTCCTCAGCCTCCTCATCATCACGTTTTCGTTCATCCCGATCTTCTCATTGCAAGGCCAGGAGGGCCGGTTGTTTGCGCCGCTCGCCTTCACCAAGACCTATGCCATGGCGGCAGCGGCATTGCTCTCGATTACGCTCATTCCGGTATTGATGGGTTTGCTGATCCGGGGCCGCATCCCGAGCGAGGAAGAAAACCCCGTCAACCGTTGGCTGGCGCGCATCTATCGTCCGGCAATCGAATGGGTTCTGAGGCGCCCCAAACAGACACTGCTGATCGCAGTCCTGATCTTTGCCACTACCCTGTGGCCAATGTCCCGGATCGGCGGCGAATTTCTGCCGCAGATGGACGAGGGCGATCTGCTCTACATGCCTTCGGCGCTACCTGGACTCTCGGCCGCCGAAGCCGGGAAGTTGCTCCAGCGGACCGACCGGCTGATCAAGAGCGTTCCCGAGGTCGAAAGCGTGTTCGGCAAGGCGGGACGGGCCGACAGCGCAACCGATCCGGCTCCGCTCGAAATGTTCGAGACGACGATCCGCTTCAAGCCGCGTGAGCAATGGCGCGTCGGCATGACGCCAGCCAAGCTGGTCGATGAGCTGGACGCGCGCGTCAAGGTGCCGGGCCTTGCCAATTTCTGGATCCCGCCGATCCGCAACCGCATCGATATGCTCGTGACCGGGATCAAGAGCCCGCTAGGCATCAAGGTGGCAGGTTCAAACCTTGCCGAGATCGACCGGACCGCGAAGCAGATCGAGCAGGTTGTGAAGACCGTCCCGGGTGTTGCGTCGGCGCTCGCTGAACGGCTGACAGGCGGTCGTTACATTGACGTCGATGTCGACCGTTCGGCAGCCGGGCGTTACGGCCTCAATGTCGCGGACGTGCAGGCGGTAGTCTCCGGCGCGATCGGCGGCGAGAACGTCGGCGAGACGGTCGAGGGGCTTGCACGTTATCCGATCAGTGTGAGGTACCCGCGCGAGCTGCGAGACAGTCCCGACAAACTCGCCAATCTGCCCGTGCTGACGCCGTCGGGCCAACAGATTACCTTGGGCACCGTAGCCTCGATAAGGATCAGCGACGGCCCGCCGATGCTCAGAAGCGAAAACGGTCGCCCTGTAACCTGGATCTATGTCGATGGACGCGGCCGCGACATGCAAACGCTGGTCAGCGAGATCAGCCAGGCGATCGCCAGCAAAGTCGAACTCCCGCCCGGCGTCAGTGTCTCCTACACCGGCCAATACGAGTTTCTGGTCCGTGCCAGGGAACGCATGAAGCTGGTCATTCCGGTGACACTCGCGGTCATATTCGCCCTGCTCTACCTGACTTTCCGACGGTGGGACGAGTCGCTGCTGATCATGGGCACATTGCCCTTCGCAATGACCGGCGGGCTGTGGCTACTCTATTGGCTTGGCTACAATCAGTCGGTGGCAAGCGCGGTCGGCTTTATTGCTCTTGCCGGCGTCGCCGCCGAGTTCGGCGTGGTGATGCTGATCTACCTCAAGCAGGCGCTCCAGGCACGTGACGACGGCGATGTCATCGCTGCCGTGCGCGAAGGCGCTTTGCTACGCGTGCGGCCCAAGGCGATGACCGTTGCCGTGATCCTTGCGGGCCTGCTGCCGGTGCTGGTCGGAAGCGGTGCGGGCTCGGAAGTCATGAGCCGCATCGCAGCGCCCATGATCGGGGGCATGCTGACCGCACCGCTGCTCTCGATGCTCGTGATTCCGGCGGCTTATCTGCTGATGCGCCGGCGACCCAGATCCCCTGTTCAACCCGAAGGAGAGGTGAAGTGAACAAGACCCTGATGATGGCGTCCAGCCTAGCGCTGATGGCCTCGCTCGCCGCCTGCAACAAGCAAGAGGATGCACCGAAGCACGCTGAGAGCAGCGCCGCATCCGGCCCCATGGCGAACATGCCCATGGCCGGTCAGATGATGCACGGTATGGCGGCCGGCACGGTCACCGCTATCGATCCCGCTGAGGGTACGATCACGCTCGATCATGGCGCCATGAGCAATCTCGGCTGGCCCGCCATGACGATGGGCTTCACAGCCAAGCCCGAACAGCTTTCCGGTATCAAAGTTGGCGACAAGGTGGACTTCGAAATTGACTGGGACGGCAAGGCCGGAGCGATCACGAAGATCGCGAAGTCCGGCTCGTAACGGTCAGCTTCGCCCTGAACCCAGACTCGACAAGCCGTGCCGAGGTCGTCACGCCGTCGCAACATGCTCGCCCAGTTCGTTGCCGAACGTGCGCCTGAATCTTTGCGCGGATCAGTCTTTGGCAAATTCACCTTGCGACCGGGATTGCGGGTGGCAGCTTTGCCGGCTTGGCAGTCTTGATGATTGTGTTCCGACGAATAGTGTCGAGGTCTTAAGCGGCGATTCAGCGACCGAGACGTCGTTCGAACAACTGCGCCTTCTCGTACATCTCTTTCCACGCGGCAGCAGCGCGCAAGGAGCGCTCCCGGACGCGCGGCAGCGAGGCTTCCTTGGCCTCTTCCAGGCATGTGTTGAGCCGATTCAGGTAGAAGTCACTGTTGCGGGATGTCGGCTTGAGAAGTGGTTTTTGAGTCACGGCTTGCACCTTTTTGTTCTGCACGATCCTGCTCGTGAGTGGGTGGACGGCAATATTTGCCGTGGAGCTACGCCGCGACCGTTTCTTCCCCGACGCCGTGGCCCCGGGCGAGGTAGTCGTGCGACCCCATCTCGTTGAGACGGGAAACGGTCCGCTCGAACTCGAATGCATCTTCCGTGGCGCAGTAGAGCGTGTCAGGATCGCGATCGGCGGAGGCGAGGAGCTTGACGCCATTCTCGTACAGCGTGTCGATCAAGGTCTTGAACCGAGCCGCTTCGGACTTCCGGTTAGCGTCAAGCACCGGGATGCCGACCAGCATGACCGTGTGATACCGGTGCGCCAAAGCCATGTAGTCGGGAATGCCTCGCGGCTCCCCGCACAGCCGCTTGAATGAAAAGACTGCGACGCCCTTGAGCGATTTGGGCACGAACAGTTCCCGCCCGCCCCTGATCGCAACGGTCTCGGACGGAACGTGTTCGCGGTCTTCGACCGGAAAATCGGTTAACCGGAAGAACGCTCGGCTTAGAGCATCCGTCGCAGCCGCGCCATTGGGCACATGCCAGGTCTGAAAGCCGCCTAGGCGCTGCATGCGATAGTCGGTTGGCCCATCGAGGCTGAGGACATCGAGCCGGTCTTTGAGCAGTGCGATGAATGGCAGGAAATGCTCGCGATTGAGGCCGTTCTTGTAGAGATCTTGGGGTGGCCGGTTGGAGGTTGCGACCACGGTTACGCCATGGCCGATGATCCGGGTGAACAGCCGGGACAGGATCATGGCGTCAGCCGAGTTGGTGACGATCATCTCGTCGAACGCGATCAGCCGGGCTTCCGCAGCGATGGCATCCGCGACTGGCAGGATCGGATCGCCGGTCTCCTTCGCGCGCTCAACGCGCAGCCGATCATGCACCTCCTGCATGAACTCATGGAAGTGGACCCTCCGCTTGTCGGCGATATCGACGCAATCGAAGAACAGATCCATCAGCATCGACTTGCCGCGCCCGACGCCGCCCCAGAGGTAGACACCCCGAACAGGATCGGGTTTGCGTTTGGTGAGACGGGCAAGCAGTCCGGGCCGCTGCGCTTGTGCTTCCAGTTCGGCAATCGCCTTACCAAAGCGGTGCGCAACCAGACGCTGCGCGTCGTCAGGGCGCAACTGGCCGGTTGAAATGGCGTCTTCGTAACGCGCGATGACTTTGCTCTGTGGCAAGGCCGATTACTCCGTGAATTGAACGAGGCTGAAATCAGAATATGCTGGCCGCCCGGGTTTCCCGGGTCGACCGGAGCGACCCTCGGGCTGGGCTACTTGGCCCGAAGCGTGATCTTCAGCTTTGCGCCGGCGCCGTAAATGCTGGGCGTGTGAATGACGCTGGAGACGGAATAGGCTTTGCCTTCGATTTCGACATTGTCGCCGGGTATCGGTGCGAAACCAAAATGCATGTTCTTGAACTTGGGGCCGACTTCATTGCTGTCGGCGAGAAAGACGTTTGCATCGACCATTGGCTGTATCCTGAATTGCGCCAGCAAGAGCTGGCCTGAAATCAAAATTGCGCCTGACGCCAACGGTGACCCAGATGCTCGATCGGAGCAGCCCTGAGCCGGCCTGGAACCATCAGGCAAAAGCACCGGGCAATGAACGATGCCCGGTGCATCTGGCTTGTTGGCAAGTCAGGGTGCTTCGGACTGCTGCTCGCGGTGGCACTTTGAAGTGACGCGGCGATAGAAGAAGCGGAAGCTGTCTTCGTCGTATCCGATTGCCTCGTAGAAGCAGGCGGCTGCCTCGTTTTCGGTGCGTAGCATGAGCTGGACTTTAGGCGCACCGAACTGGCCGAGCCACTCTTCGCAGTGCCAGACGAGTTTACGCCCGATACCCCAGAGCCGGAAATCGTCGTCCACGCCAAGGTAATAGATCCACCCGCGATGGCCGTCCCACCCGCACATTGCCGTTCCGATCAGACGCCCGGCGGCAAAGGAAGCGACGATGGTGGAGGATGGGCCGTCCATTGCCCTCCGGGCATCTGCCTCGGGATCGTTCCAGGGGCGGGTCAATCCGCACGCTTCCCACAGCCTTACGGCCTCGCCGATTTCGGTCGCGGCAAGCGGGCGGAATTCTATCGTCATGATTCGGCTTCGTTCTGGGCCATTTCCGGGCGCTCCTTGCGGAACCCGTGCATACCGAACCACCACTGCAAGGCGATGATGGCGCCCTTGGCGGGCTGCAGCAGTCCGATCATGAGAACCACGGCCAGCGGCAGGATTATTGCGATGAGCGCCGTGATCGAAAGGTCAGAACTACGGGTCAGACCAATGATCAGCGGTGCCATGAGATGCCCGGTCACGAAGATCGAGACATAGGCTGGAAAGTCATCGGCCTGTTGATGCGTCCAGTCCTGCGCGCACTGTTTGCAATGCGGGATCGGTTTGAGAAAGCGCATGAACAGGCACACTTCGCCGCAGCGCGGGCATCGCCCAATCAAGCCGCGCAACATCGCCGCCCAGCCCGAGGCGGGGAGGACGATATTGCCGGTCACCGATCCTGAATCATGGGCGGGCATGGACTTTGGTTTTTCCAGAAATCTATCAAAGGGAGACAACATAAGGTCAGGCATCAAACATCCCGGGAGGGGCGGCCGAGCGGATGCTTTCGTCGACATGCGCGACAAACTGCGTGAAGTTGCGCCGGAAGCGGTCGGCAAGGCCGCGTGCCGCCTGATCGTAGTCATGCCCGTCGGCCCAGGTCGCGCGCGGATCGAGGATCTGCGTGTCGACACCATCGACTTCAACCGGAACTTCGAAACCGAAATTGGGATCGGTGCGGAACTGTGCCTGCTTGAGCTTGCCTGACAGAGCGGCATTAAGCAGCGCACGGGTCACCTTGATCGGCATGCGCGAACCAGTGCCGTACTGGCCGCCGGTCCACCCGGTATTGACCAGCCAGCAATCGACGCCACCGTTGGCGATGCGTCTGCGTAGCAGATTGCCATAAATGCTGGGATGGCGGGGCATGAAGGGCGCCCCGAAGCAGGTCGAGAAAGTCGCTTCGGGTTCGGTGACGCCAAGCTCGGTGCCCGCAACCTTGGCTGTGTAACCCGACAGGAAATGGTACATCGCCTGCTCGGGTGTGAGCTTCGCAATCGGCGGCAGGACGCCAAAGGCGTCGGCCGTCAGCATGATGAGGTTCTTCGGCACCGGCCCCATGTTCTCGGAACTGGCGTTGGGGATGAAGTGGATCGGGTAGGCGCCGCGGCTGTTCTCGGCGAGCGAGGCGTCGTCGAGGTCGAGCGCGCGCGTCTCGGGATGCATCACCACGTTTTCAAGGATCGTGCCGAAGCGCTGCGTCGTGGCATGGATTTCCGGCTCGGCCTCAGCGGAGAGTCGGATCATCTTGGCGTAGCAACCGCCTTCGAAGTTGAACACGGCGGTGTCCGACCAGCCATGCTCATCGTCCCCGATCAATGTGCGCGAGGCATCCGCCGAAAGAGTGGTCTTGCCGGTGCCCGACAATCCGAAGAAAATCGCTGTGTCGCCATCGGGGCCGATGTTGGCCGAACAATGCATCGGCATGACGCCTTGCTGCGGCAAGACAAAGTTGAGGACGGTGAATACCGCCTTCTTCATCTCGCCGGCATAGCCGGTGCCGCCAATCAGGATCAGGCGTTGCATGAAATCGATGGCGATCACGGTCTCGGAGCGGCAATCATGCCGCTCGGGATCCGCACGAAAGCTGGGCAGGTCGATGATCGTGTAGTCGGCGCTGAATTGCTGGAGTTCGTCGGCGGAAGGGCGCACGAGCATGGTGCGGACAAAACTCGAATGCCAGGCAAGCTCAGTAACGATGCGAACGCCGACACGGTGTTCAGCCTGCGATCCGCCAAACAGGTCCTGGACGAATACGTCGTCGAGCGTGGCAAGGTGCTTGAGGAAGTCCGCGTGGAGGTGCTCGAACGCCTCGCCGTTCATGGGCTTGTTCGCAGTGCCCCACCAGACATCGTCCTTGGTAAGCACGTCCCGGACGATAAACTTGTCCTGCGCCGAACGACCGGTGTGCTCACCGGTCTCCACCACCAGCGCACCATGTTCCGACATGCGGCCTTCGCCGCGGCGCAGCGCCAGTTCCACAAGTTGCGGCGTGTCGAGGTTTTCATGAAGCCGACCGCCGGCCTTGATGGCGGTCTTCGGGTATGTGGGCGTCAGGGTCATGGGATCAAAAGCCTCTTTCAGGGTCTCGTGAGGAGGTTTTGGGCGCTGCGCTTCACAGGTCGGTCGCGAACGTTTGCGAGCGATAGCGAAGCGACAGCTTGGGGCGATGGTTGCGAGTCTTGCCGGGCGGTTCTCCCGTGGGGGCATTGCCATTGGGATCGGCAGTCGGACTTTGCCGGTCCACCGCGGCCTTCACCCTGCCCAAGGCCGGGTGTTGCAGGTCGTCAGCCATACATGCTCCGGTATCGAGCGCTGTTCCCTTCCGGAGTTCCCGTCCGTTGCCCTGGTCGATGACGCACGCGATTTCTGACACGAGGCCTGTTGCCCCGATTGGATTCAGTTCAGCCTCGCCGAGCGAGCCGTTCGCGTGGTGAAACGTCACCACAAGCTGGAAGTCGCTGGGGTCGCGAGGGATCCGCCGGAGATGGGCGTTAACGCCGCTGACCGGCGAACACATTGCGCCCGCGCTACCAGTGAGGACCTCCTCCCCAGGAGCTAATTCGATGGATGGCATTAGGCATATATACAATACCATCTTAAATTGTTAAGACTGATATTTGATGTATAAAACATCACGGAGCACATATGATCACGTCGCAGCAAATGCGGGCAGCGCGCGCCCTTCTCGGCCTGGACCAGCGTCAGCTGGCAGAACTGGCCGGGCTCTCCCTGCCGACCATCCAACGCATGGAGTCATCGGATGGTCAGGTGCGCGGCGTTGTCGATACCTTGGTCAAGGTCATCACTGCCCTTGAGGGGGCAGGTATCGAATTGCTCGGTGAGAACGCGCCGAGCTCCGGTGTCGGGCGGGGGGTACGGTTGTGCGAATCGACTGCCGGCAAGGCTCGCGGCCGAGTTCAGTCAATTCTCTATGACAAGGCGGAAGGCCAAGAGGCTGAGCGGTGACGATGAAGACCTACACGCCCAAACTGATCACGGTCCTGCGCGAAGGCTACTCGGCAAGCACGTTCAGAGGCGATGCCATTGCCGGGCTCACGGTTGCCATTGTCGCGCTGCCCCTTGCCATGGCGCTTGGCATCGCCAGCGGCGCTTCACCTGACAAGGGGCTGGTCACCGCCGTCATCGCTGGCTTCCTGATTTCGGCCCTGGGCGGCTCACGCGTTCAGGTGGGCGGACCGACCGGCGCGTTCGTCGTCGTGATCTTCAATGTCATCGCCAAGCACGGCTATGACGGTCTGCTCGTGGCGACGCTGCTGGCCGGGCTTATTCTCATCGCTGCCGGTGTGTTTCGCTTCGGGCAGATGATCAAGTTCATCCCGCACCCCGTCGTAACCGGCTTTACCGCGGGCATCGCCGTCATCATCGCCTCGAGCCAGGTGAAGGACTTTCTCGGTCTTTCCATCGCCAAGGTTCCCGCCGAATTCGTTCCCAAATGGCAGGCCTATTTCGCCGCCATGTCGAGCACCAACTGGGCCACACTGGGTGTGGGCGCGGGCGCACTTGCCATCATCATCGTGCTTCGCAAATTCGCGCCGAAATTGCCAGGCTTCCTGATCGCGGTGGTGGTCAGTGCGGTAGCCGTGGCGTTGCTCAAGTTGCCCGTCGATACCATCGGCTCACGCTTCCCCAACATTCCGGCGGGATTGCCAATGCCGTCCTTCCCCGAAATTTCCCTCGCCAAGATCAATGCGGTTCTGCCTTCGGCCTTCACCATCGCCTTTCTAGCCGGGATCGAAGCGTTGCTCTCGGCAGTTGTGGCAGATGGTATGACCGGAACCCGGCATCGCTCCAACCAGGAACTGATCGGCCAGGGCATCGCCAATATCGGGTCCGCTCTGTTCGGCGGACTACCCGCAACAGGAGCGATCGCGCGCACGGCGACCAACATTCGTTCGGGCGCAAAGACACCCGTTGCCGGCATTCTGCACGCCGTGTTCCTGCTGCTCTTCGTTCTCTTTGCAACCGACCTCATGGCCTTTGTGCCGATGGCAGCACTCGCCGCGATCCTGTTCATGGTTGCTTGGGGGATGAGCGAGTACGAGCGCTTCATCACTTTGCTGCGCATGCCCAACAGTGACCGCGCGGTTCTGCTTTTGACCTTTGGCCTCACGGTGCTGGTCGATCTGACCGTCGCGATCGGCGTCGGCGTTACGCTCGCGTCGCTGCTGTTCATGGCGCGCATGGCCGAAGCGGTTGAAGTCGATTCCAGCGGGAGGCAGGACACCGATCTTGACTCCGAGGATGTTCACCAGCGTGACACCCTGCCCAAAGGCGTCGAAGTATTTCGTATCACCGGCCCATTCTTCTTCGGCGTGGCCGGTGAACTGCTTGATACCCTTCGCCGTGTCGGCCAGTCGCCCAAGGTCATCATCCTGCGCATGCGGCTCGTGCCACTCCTGGATGCCAGCGGCGTGCAGGCGCTCGAGGAGTTCATCGAGCAAGCCCACATCACCGGTGCAAAAGTCGTTCTCTCCGGTGTGCAAGCGCAGCCGCAATCGATGCTCGAACGGGTCCATCTCGGCGCGAGCTCCGGCAAGGTCTTCTATGCCGCCGATTTCGCCAATGCCCAGTCTCTGGCGCTCGGATTGCTCGAAAGTCCCAAGCCGCTGCTGCACTGACAGGCGCCGCCAGCCTCACTGGGGTGGGCGGCGCTTCCCCCTGTTCGCTCCCCATGGGGTGCCTGTCTTCGAAAGGAACAGTTCTTGAACGACGTCGTGATATTGTCCGGTGCGCGCACCGCGATTGGCGATTTTGGAGGCAGCCTCAGGGACGTTGCCCCTTGGGAGCTCGGTCGTATTGTCATTGCCGAAGCCATCAGGCGCGCCGGAATCGATCCGGCGGATGTAGGTCACGTGGTCCTAGGCCAGGTTATCCAGAGCGAGCCGCGCGATGCCTATGTCTCGCGGATTTCCGCAATCGCAGCAGGAATTCCCGACAGGACGCCAGCGTTAACGCTCAATCGGCTATGCGGATCGAGCGTTCAGGCGATCATCTCGGCCGCGCAGATGATCGCGCTTGGCGAGTGCGACATTGCCGTCGCGGGCGGGGTAGAGAGCATGAGCCAGTCACCCTATGTGACAAAATCCATGCGCTGGGGCCGACGCATGGGCGATGACGTCGTGATTGATGCCATGAATGCCGTTCTCAATGACCCGTTCGGCGCTGGCCATATGGGGATGACGGCGGAGAACATCGCCGATCGTCACGGTATTACACGCCAACAGCAGGACGCTCTCGCGGCTCAAAGCCACAGGCGCGCGGCGCAGGCACAGCAGGAAGACCGGTTCCGTGACCAGATCGTGCCTGTCGAGGTCAAAAACCGTAGCGGCACGTTCCAGTTCAAGGTCGATGAGCATGTTCGCACCGACCTATCAGAAGCAGGACTTGCCAGCCTCAAACCGGTGTTCCGCAAGGAAGGCGGCACGGTGACCGCCGGGAACGCCAGCGGGCTGAACGATGCCGGGGCCGCGCTTGTATTGGCATCTGCCGCAGCGGCCGAGGCAAGAGGTCTTCGGCCGCGGGCCCGTGTGGTTGGCTGGGGGCATGCCGGTGTCGCACCCGAGGTCATGGGTCTGGGGCCGGTAGAAGCAGTTCCCATCGCATTGAAACGCGCTGGCCTATCGCTTGATCAGATTGACGTGATCGAAGCCAACGAAGCATTTGCAGCCCAAGCCTGCGCGGTTGCCAAACTGCTGGATTTCCTGCCAGAGAAGGTCAATCCTAACGGCAGTGGGATCGGACTGGGTCACCCAGTCGGTGCGACGGGTGCGATTATCACGATCAAGGCGCTCTATGAGCTGGAACGCATTGGCGGACGCTATGGTCTTGTGACAATGTGCATCGGAGGCGGGCAGGGTATCGCGCTCGTGATCGAGCGATGGCCGACCCGTGATGCGTGAGAGGTAAGCCATGAGCGAACCCGATGGGATAGGCAGACGCCCCAGTTCGCTGGATATCGGCAGGGCGGAACGCGCAATGGTGCAACTGGCCGCCATGCTGGCCATCCTTGCAGGCTTTATCAATGCCGTTGGTTTTCTGGCTTTCGGAGATGTCTTCCTGTCATCGCCTGAGGCCAACACGACGGTGCTGGGTGCGAGCCTTCCTGGTAAATTGGCCATCGCACAATTTGCGGCCGGAATGGTGGTCAGCTTTGTTGGTGGTGTCGTATTTACAACCCTGATCGTACACTGGTCGGATCGATACCGGCGTACAGTAGTCCTCTTGTGCACCGCGGTTGCCCTAACTGGTGCCTATCTCGCGTTCCGATCGAGCTTGGCCATCATTCCTGCCGTCCTCCTCGCCATGGCCATGGGCGCCGCCCATTGCCTATTCGAGAAGGACAACCCCGACCTCCAGGAGGCCTTGTCGCCTTCCGCACAGATCGTCCGGTTCGGGGAGGCACTCGCCGGGGGACGACATGGCGTGAACCATCGCCAGCTCGGCTTGCATGCATCCTTTTGGCTGGCTTTCCTGATTGGCGGGCTTGCAGGCGCTGGCGCGTGGATCACGCTTGGCGCCCGATCCTTTGCCCTGGCTGCCGGCGTGGCTGCGCTACTGACGATGCGCACCTGGCTGATCGAACGCGATCTCTTGCCTGCCTGAATGGCATTCCCTGAACTTTAGAGAACCCGATGAGTGGGTGCCCGCAGCCGAACTGGCGGAACAGCGCGCCAACGCAGGCCGGATCGAAGTCCGCGATGCTGTGGGCAACCTGCTTGCCGACTGCGATCAGGTGACCCTGATCAAGGATCTCGAGGTCAAAGGCGCAGGCCAGACACTCAAGCGCGGAACGCTGATCAAATCGATCCGCCTCACTGACGATCCGCAGGAAATCGACTGCCGATACGAAGGGATCAAGGGCTTGGTGTTGCGCGCGGAATTTGTTCGCAAGCGCGGCTGAATTGGAGCTTTGGCTGCGTGGGATCGGACTTGTCGAACTGTCTCTGTCGAGGTTCTTGGCTAGAGCGACCAAAATGCGATTGGCTGTAACCAATCAGGCGCCCGGATCGAATTGCATTGTGGGAGCTAAGCCAGGCTCATCAACGACAGAAGGAATTCCCAATGAATGGTCCTACGAAATTGGCTGCGGCAGCGGCCGCCGCCACGCTAGCAGCAGCAGTTCTGTCCGCTTCTCCCGCGGCCGCCGGTGCGCCGCAAGAGAAGTGCTATGGTGTGGCGCTGAAGGGTCACAATGATTGCAAGGCCGGACCTGGCACCAGCTGCGCGGGAACCGCGTCCGTCGACTACCAAGGCAACGCCTGGAAGCTCGTGCCGGCAGGTTCGTGCATCAAGCAGGGGGGCACGCTTGAAGCGCATGCAGGCAATACTCCTCCCGTCGCCCAGAAGGGCTGAAGCCCTCGGGTCGCACCGGAAGCTGGCTGACATGAAACGCCTGACCGAGCTGCCCCCCTTGGCGGGAATAGGACTGAAGCCCGAGCATTATGTATCGGTGCTGAATTCCGTGTCAGCCAGCACTTCCGCACCATTCCCGGCCTTGAGCGAGGCACCCGCCTGGATCGAGGTACATCCCCAGAACTATTATGGCGCGGGAGGCCCACCGCATCGGTGGCTCTCAACGATTGCCGAACACCTGCCCTTGAGCTTTCATTCGGTTGGGCTGTCACTTGGGAGCTCCGCTGGGCATGATCGCGCAGACCTCGATCACCTGACGGCGCTGTGCGATCGCTACGAGCCTGCGGTGGTCTCCGACCATCTCAGCTGGAGTGGTACTGCCTCCAATCGCTACCCGGATCTCCTGCCGGTTCCCTACACCTACGAGGCACTGGGGCATGTCGTGGCGCAAATCTCCATGGTACAGGACCGGCTGAAGCGACCCATCCTCATCGAAAACCCGTCGCGCTATCTCGCCTTTGCCGATGATGACATGGATGAGGTCGATTTCCTCCACCTGCTCTGCGAACTGAGCGGCTGTGGCATTCTCCTCGACATCAACAACATCGAGGTTTCGGCAACCAATCTCGGGCTCAACCCGATCGCCATGATCGATTCGATCGATCCGGACCTGGTCGGGGAGGTCCACCTCGCCGGCCACGCGCGCGAGCAACATGCGGATGGCCCGCTCCTCATCGACGACCACGGCTCCCCTGTCTCCGATCTGAGCTGGGCGCTGTTCACCCGGTTCATCGGACGCGCCGGTCCGCGACCGACGCTCATCGAATGGGACACCGATATCCCGGAATATGCGGTGTTGATGGCCGAAGCACGGACGGCCGGTGCGATCATGCAAGAGCAAGCCGCCATTGCGATGGTGGAGGCACTCCATGCTCACGCTTGATTTGGCACAGTCGGCGATGATGCGCTCGCTCGAACTGGGGCCCGACGAACTCCCCGACGGGTTGTTTGCTGGAACCCGGTCCCGTGTGCTGATGGGCATGAAGGTTCATGCCAACACGATCTCGCACGCCCGGCTCGTCGCTCTGGAGGATACGTTTCCGCGTACCCGAGCGCTTCTCGGCCATGAACGGTTCAACGAACACTCCCGGCGGTTTACTGGCTTGCCGGGAGTGACCGCCCGCACGCTCGCCGAGATCGGGGCAAGTTTCCCAGGCTTTCTCGATCAAGTCGGCGAGACCTGCACGGCGGTCGATCTTGCACACTTCGAATGGGAGTGGCTCGAAGCCTACCACGCGGCCGAAGCCTCGCCGCTCAGGCTTTCGGCGCTTGCCGGAATCGGTGAAGCCGCGATGCTAGAGGTTGAGATCGCCGGTCATCCGGCGGCCCGGATCGTCCACCCTGATCGCGCCGTGAACCACCTGCTTGGAGACGAAGTTCCTGGCCTGACAGAGGCTGAGGCGATCCTGATTGCCCGGCCCGATGCCGAAGTCTTCGTCTCGCCGGCGTCTTTGACGATGGCCAGAATGTTTACGGAAGTCGAATTGCCCACGAGCATCGGTAACCTTTTTGCCGGTCTCACCGAACCCGGCTGTAAGGATCGATTGCTGCCCGACGACTTTATGCCTGCGCTGATTGCGCTGATCGAGGCGGGCGCATTGCAGCAAATCGATCGTCGTTCGAACAACAGGTGGGATCGATGAATCGACTACTTGCTCTATACGACCGGGCCGTGGCCCAGCTTTCCGCAAGGCTACCCGAGAGTCTGATGCTGCTGTTCATGCGCGTCGTGCTCGCTGGCGTGTTTTGGCGTTCCGGGCAGACCAAGATCGCCGAAGGCACCTGGTTCACGATCAGCGACAATGCCTACGCCTTGTTCGAATCCGAGTACAGCGGGGTTCCACTGCCCAGCCATCTCGCTGCGGTCATGGCCACGGTCTCCGAACATCTCTTCCCGGTCCTGCTGGTGTTCGGCCTGTTGACGCGGTTTGCCGCGCTGGCGCTACTGGGAATGACCATGGTCATCCAGATCTTTGTCTACCCCGATGCCTGGTGGACTGAGCATTCGCTGTGGGTTGCCATGCAGCTTGCGCTCATCGTGCGCGGCGCCGGTATATTTTCTCTCGACGCGCTGTTTGCACGTGGCCGCGCCTCATGAGGCCCGACGAGGCCTCGCTGGCCCGCCTCATGGCCATGGCCCAAAACGGCGATCGACAGGCATACGGCGCCCTGTTGACGGAATGCCAGCGCTGGCTGCGGTCCTACTATTCGCGCCGCATTGCGCCAAACCATCTCGACGATCTCGTGCAGGATACCTTGATGGCACTGCACCGAAAGCTTGCCTCCTATGATCCGTCGCGCGCCTTCCTGCCCTGGCTTGCTGCAATCGCCCGTTACCGCTGGGTCGATCACCTTCGTCAGGTATACCGGGCCGATGAAACCGAGCTGGACGATCATCTGGCGGACGAGAGCGAAGAGTCTGTGGTCGCCGCCCGGATTAGTCTGGAACGATTGTTCGCCCAACTACCTGATAATCAGGCCCAGGCAATCGAATTGGTCAAGATCGAAGGCCTGTCGATCGCCGAGGCTGCCCGTGCCTGCGGCCAGAGCGAATCCCTGATAAAGGTCAATATTCACCGGGGGCTGAAGAAGCTCTCCGCGATGATCGAGAAAGCCTGAACGATGTCCCGCAATACCCCTCCATCGGTTGCCCCCTCCGTCGGCAACCCCACCGGCGTCCTGATTGCCCAACTGGTTGATGGTCTTGAGCCTGTTCGGCCGCTGCGCTTTTCAAGCGGACTGGGCTTTGCACTCGCCGGGCTGGGAGTGACCATGACCACGGTGGCCCTGCTGTTTGGCATCCGGCCCGATGTTATCACTGGCAGTTTCGATCCGGTATTCCTGCTCGCTACGGGCCTGTTTCTCTTGCTCGGTCTGGCCTGTGCGGTCACGGTGATCATGATGAGCCGGCCCCGCGTAGGCAGCGATCATGGCGGTTGGGTATGGGCGGTCGCCATGGCAGCGCTACTTCCGATTGCGGCCACCATTAGCAGTCTCGGCAGGGGACCGGCTGCCTTCACGGCCAGCGCAGCGCAGCAGGGCTTTGATTGCCTGATGGCTGGCAGTGGGCTCGCATTGATGACCTTTGCTGTATTGATCTGGTGGCTGCGGCGGGGCGCACCCACCTCGCCCGGGCGCGCTGGTCTGCTTGCCGGCATCGCCGCCGGCAGCTTCGGCATATTCGCGATCTCATTTCATTGCGATTCCAGCGACATCGTCCACATCGGGCTGTGGCACAGTGCCGTCGTGGTAGTAAGCGCCCTCGTCGGCAGAATCGCAGTTCCGCCGCTGATCCGCTGGTAGGTCGCGAGGCGGCCGTTCAGGGCGCGGCCAATGCCGCCCCGCGAACAACGCGGCGAGCCCCAGCAGGCCGATCAATCCCCCACGCAAAACGCCGAAAATCCGGCGAGGTTGGGGATTGCATCATACTGCTCCAACGTGAGGCCGACCGCGGATATCGCGAGGGCCGCTAAAGTAAGACGGATCAACCATCTGCCAAGGCGGAGCGGCCAGTCTGTTCCGTCAAGAGAGCTCGAAGCCTCGATTGCCAAGACGCGACATCAACAAGAAGGAACGGCCAGCTCAATCGCCGGGCGTTGGTCAGCCGAGTGGCCTGTAAGTTTCGGCGATTACGCGCGACAGAGCTGAATTGCGGCAAATGGAACAGGCCGAGAATGACAAGGCGCGTTATTTTGGCAGGCGGTGGCCATGCGCATCTGGCGGTCCTGGCCGACTGGGCCCGTGCGCCGATGCCCGGCACGCAGCGTTGGCTCGTCACGTCCTCGCGCTTCACGGCCTATTCCGGGATGTTGCCGGGCTGGCTTGCCGGGATTTACCAGGCACATGATCTGCTGATCGATCTCAAGCCGCTGGCGGAACGGGCGGGCGCACAACTGATCCTTGCTGACGTGGTCGGACTGGACCCTGCGCGTCGAACACTGAGCCTGTCATCGGGGGAGGAGATGGGGTTCGACCTCTTGTCGCTGGCTATTGGAGGCGAAACTGATACTTCCGCCCTCGCCGCTTCGGGCGACAGACTGTTACCGGTCAGACCGGTGGGCGCATTCATGGCGCGGTGGTCGAACCTGTTGGAAGCGAAAACCCTGGCTCCGGTGATAAATGTCGCCGTGGTTGGCGGAGGCGCGGCGGGCGTCGAGCTCGCACTGGGCGTTGATGTGGCTCTGCGTAACACCTTTCGGAGCTACCGGGTATCGCTCGTCACTCCTTCTGATGGCTTCTTGTCCGGTCACGCCGCCCAGGTGCGCAAGTTGGCCATTATGGAATTGGCGGATCGCGGCATCGCGGTTCATTTTACTCAGGCGGCTGGTGAGGATAACGGGTTACTGCTCGCGAGTGGGAATTTTCTCCCCGCCGATTGCATCATCGCTGCAACAGGCAGTCGTGCGCCGCGCTGGCTGGCGCAGTCGGGCCTCGCCTGTAACGAGCAGGGCTTTGTCGCCGTCGGGGCCGACTTGCGGAGTACCTCGCACACTGAGATTTTTGCAGCGGGCGACGTCATCGATCGCAGCGATCGCAAGCTGGAGCGGTCCGGGGTTCACGCAGTTAAGGCGGGACCGGTCCTGGCCGCCAATCTGCGCGCCACGTTAAGTGGTATATCGCTTCAGCAATACCAGCCTCGGAATCGAACGCTCTACCTGCTCGCCTTGGGAAACAGGCGCGCGATTGCTTCGTGGGGCGGCATTGTCACGTCGGGCAAGATGGCCTGGAGACTAAAGGATTGGATCGATCGTCTCTTTGTGGAGCGCCACCGCATGGCCGAGTTCAATCTCAGTCGTGACGAACGAGACGAAAAAGTAGGAATTTCTCATTTTGCATGACCACGATTTGAAATCCACTTTCACAGACAATCTGACGTAATTGAATAATATGAGGAACGAAAGTGCAGCATGAATGAGATAGCGACGTTCGATCGACACAAGCTCGAGATCTTCAATTGGCCAGCCTTGATGCAACACTTCGGTCCGATGGCGCAGCTTTGTCTGGGCGGCGGGGATTTGTCGCGCCAATTGAAGCAGGAGGCGTTCATGCTGCTCAGCCTTGCGTCGGGATGCCGGCATTGCCAGGCGCATGGCGGCTATGGCCTTCACCTTGCCGGCGTGCCTGCGGAGCGCATCCAGGCCCTCTGGGAATTCGAGCGATCCGATCAGTTTTCCGACGCGGAGCGGGCGATCTACTATTTTGCTATGGCGGCAGGTGCTTCGCCTAATGCCGTTACGCCAGAACACTACGCATCGCTTCGCCGGCACTACTCGGATCAGCAGATTACAGAACTGCTCGGCGTCGTTGCCATGAGCGGATTCCTGAACCGCTACAGCGACACTCTTGCAGTGGTAACCGATCAGGCGTCAGTCGATTGGGCGTCGAGTGTACTCGGGCCGGTGGGCTGGTCGCAAGGCAAGCATACCGGTTCCGGTGCTGAACAACGCGCCGGATTCCCGCGTATGCGTGAAAATTGACAGCCAGGGGTATGATGGAAGGGGGACAAGGTATGACGACTGACCACAAGATCACTACTGGCCCCGCACCGCTGCAGGCTTACGTCTGGGCATCGCTATCGTGAAGGCTGCCCGAGTAACCGCGTTGCTCCGGGCGATGGTCCATGGGCAGGTTGTCGGCAATGCGATCCGGGTGTCACTTTTCGTCGGCACCTGCCTCAACGCGATCAATCAGGGTTCGCAGATATGGCGCGGTGATGGCATCGACTGGGGCAGGTTCCTGCTTAACTACGCCGTGCCCTTTCTGGTCTCAAGCTATAGCGCGGCCAAGGTACGTGAGGCAGCGGAGGGCTGAATGGATCAATTCGCCGCAACAGAACTTGGCTTGGCCACCGCAGACCCTGTTTTCCTTGCCAGGGTCCGTGCGGACATGCTCCGGTTCGCGCGGCTGCAATTGCGCAATGACGACGAAGCGGAAGATGCGGTGCAGGAGGCGTTGGCCGGAGCGCTCAAGAATGCTGCAAACTTCCGCGGCGAGGCCGCCCTCAAGACCTGGATCATCGCCATCCTTAAGAACAAGGTGGCTGACATTTTGCGGCAACGCCAGCGTCGGCCGATCAACGCGAGTCAGATGGACCTGCCGGACCAGAATGGCGCACTGCCTGCGGTATTCGACCGGAAAGGCATGTGGCGGGATGCAGCTCGCCCGGCGCGATGGGAAGACCCCGAAGCCGAACTGCATTGCGCCCAGTTTCTGGCCGTGTTCGATGCCTGCCTGAATCGGTTGCCGCCCCAGCAAAGCCGGGTCTTCATGATGCGCGAAGTGGTCGAACTCGATACGCACGAGATCTGCAGCGAACTTGGGCTTTCGACCACCAACGTCCACGTCATTCTGCACCGCGCTCGTCTTGCCCTGCGCGCCTGCCTGCAAATCCACTGGTTCCAGGAAGGAGCCTGACCATGCTGAACTGCCATAATGCCACGTTCCTGATGTCGCAAAGCCAGGAGCGCAAACTGACGTTTTCCGAGCGGATGAAATTGCGTCTCCATGTGGGGATGTGCCGCGGCTGCGCAAATTTCGAGCGCCAGTTGCCGCGCCTTGGCGACGCCGCGAAGGTCTATGCCGTGCATTCCGATAACAAGGATGTGTAAGAACGAGACCGTCCACCCGACCAACGGCCATATCTCACCACCAGGAGGATAGGGCCGCTGAAACGCATTGCTGTCTTCGCGCTACTTGCGCTTACGATCGCCGCCTGGTTCCTGCTGGATCTCGGTCAATACCTGACGCTCGATGCCCTCAAGGCCCAGCATTCGGCATTGGAGGCGGTCTATCAAGCCGATCCGCTGCTGGTGATCGGGATCTTCTTTCTCGCCTACGTCGTGTTCAGCGGCGCCTCGGTCCCGGGCGCGCTAATTCTTACACTGGCAGCCGGCGCGATCTTCGGCGTCAGCACGGGCACACTCGTCGTTTCCTTTGCTTCTGCAATTGGCGCGACGCTGGCTTTTCTTGGATCGCGCTTCCTGCTTCACGATGCGGTCCAGGCGCGCTTTGCGGAGCGGTTGCGCCCGATCAACGCAGGCATCGCACGCGATGGGGCCTTCTACCTGTTCTCGTTGCGGCTGGTGCCCGTCTTTCCCTTCTTCGCTGTCAACCTGCTGATGGGCCTGACTCCGATCCGGACCTGGACCTATTACTGGGTTAGCCAGCTCGGCATGCTGCTGGGGACGGTTGTCTACGTCAATGCAGGCACCCAGCTCGCGCGGATCGAGAACCTGCGCGACATCGCTTCGCCGGGTCTCCTTGCTTCTTTCGCAGCGCTTGGACTGCTGCCGTGGCTTGGCAAATGGATCATGGCCGCGATCCAGCGTCGCCGGGTTTATGCGCGCTGGACCAAGCCGAAGCGGTTCGATCTCAACCTGATCGTGATTGGCGGCGGCGCCGCGGGTCTCGTTTCCTCGCTTATCGCCGCCACTGTCAAAGCTAAAGTGACGCTTGTTGAGGCGTCGAAAATGGGCGGCGATTGCCTCAACTATGGCTGTGTGCCGTCCAAGGCATTGATCAAGTCGGCACGGATTGCAGAGGCGATGCGCCATGCCGATACATATGGCCTGGAAACAACCGAACCGCGCATCAGCTTCAAGACGGTGATGGGCCGGGTACATGATGTGATTGCCGCTGTCGAACCGCACGACAGCGTGGAGCGCTACACCGGTCTCGGCGTCGATGTGGTCAAGGGATATGCCAGGATCGTCGATCCCTGGACGGTCGAGATTTCCCGCGAGGATGGCGGCGTCCAGCGCCTGACGACGCGCTCCATCGTGATAGCGGCAGGCGCAGAACCGCTGATCCCCGATCTTCCGGGACTGGAGGGTTCGGGCTATGTCACCAGCGACACGCTGTGGGAGCACTTTGCCAAACTCGAAGAAATGCCTCGGCGCATCGTCGTGCTCGGCGGTGGGCCAATCGGCTGTGAACTGTCGCAGGCCTTCGGCCGCCTTGGTGCCGAAGTAACCCAGGTCGATCGCGGTGGGCGACTTTTGCCGCGCGAGGATGCCGATGTTTCGGCACTGGCCCGGGCAGCCATCGAGGCTTCCGGCGTGACCGTCCTGACCAGTCACGCCGCACTCCGCGTCGAAGTCGCCGACGAAGCAAAGCGCCTGGTTGCGGTCTGCAACGGCGGGGAAAAGTCAATCGCATTCGATGCGCTGATCGTCGCTGTCGGACGTAAGGCCCGATTGTCGGGTTATGGCCTTGAAGATCTCGGCATCGAGACGCAACGCACCGTCATCACCGACGATTACCTCGCGACGATCTACCCCAATATCTATGCCGCCGGCGACGTCGCGGGGCCATATCAATTCACGCATGTCGCCGGACATCAGGCATGGTTCGCCAGCGTCAACGCCCTGTTCGGCCAGTTCAAGCGGTTCAAGGCCGATTACCGCGTCATTCCGTGGACGACGTTCATCGATCCGGAAGTGGCGCGCGTCGGCCTCAACGAGCAGGAAGCGCGCGAAAAGGGCGTGGCGCACGAGGTCACGATCTTCCCGATGCACGAGCTTGACCGCGCCATTGCCGACAGCGCGACACAGGGCTACGTTAAGGTGCTGACGCCTCCGGGAAGGGATCGTATCCTCGGCGTCACCATCGTCGGCGAACATGCCGGCGAACTGCTTGCCGAATATGTGCTGGCGATGAAACACGGGCTTGGCCTGAACAAGATTATGGCCACGATCCACACCTATCCGACCATGGCCGAGGCGAATAAATATGCGGCGGGCGAATGGAAGAAGAAGCATGCTCCGCAAGGCTTGCTGAGGCTTGTGGAGCACTACCACGATTGGCGGCGCGGATAGGGAGCATACCCCGCCTGCAAGCCAAATAGGGGCCTCGACAAATGGGTCGATATAGGAAGGGAAGCTTGCCAGAGGCCGGAACTTGTCGGGGCAAATGCAAAAGTAATGCTGGCAACATGTTTGAAGGCAACCGCAGTCGCGCCTGCTGACGAAGCGGCAACCGCCAGATCAGCTTTTCAGCTCGCCGATGATAGCCAGTCGAATCGAGGCATTTGGCGTTGTTGCCGGCGCTATGATCGCGGTCTTTGTCTGGATGTTTGGTGAGGAAGGGAATGCCGCATTTGCAGTAACGGGTGCGATACCAAACTCATTGCCGGTGCTGGCGTTGCTGAGATGCAAGCTCGATCCTTGCGGCAAATAAAATCGGCGTATCGACCTCGCACGAGCCTCGCGCATGGGCACCGTCAATCAAGTGTTACAAGGCGTTCGGCTGCGAACAATTGAGCACATCGAGAATTGCACATTCCGGCGTTGTATCGCCCGAACACAATCCCGCCATCCGTGAGAGTTCGGCCTCGATTCGCATGAGGTCACCAATACGCTCACGCACATCTGACAAATGCTTCTCGGTCCTGCTCTTCACCTCGGTGCATGTCTGTTTGCCAGTGTCGGTCAACGACAATAGCGAGCGAATTTCTTCCATCGCGAAACCCAGGTCGCGTGCGCGCAGGATGAACCGCAACCTTCGCACCAGCTCGGGTGAATAGACTCTATAGCCGTTCGCACTGCGCGGAGGTGGGGGCAGCAATCCCACCTTCTCATAGTAGCGGATGGTTTCGAGGTTGCAGCCCGTCCGCTTTGCCAACTGCGCCCGCAACAAACCTGGCTGTCGATCCATCAAAAAAACCCCTTGAGCCTGTAGCTGCTACAGGGATTACACCGTGAATCGGGAAATCTGAATGGAGTTTTTCGCGATGCCATCATCACCGGAATCGAGACCATTGCCCCTCACTCCCGACAAGGGAGAAACTGGGGCCAACTGGATTGCGGCCGGAGCCTTGATCGGCGCGGGGCTGGCTTCGGCCTGCTGCATCGTGCCGCTGGCTCTCGTTTCGCTCGGAATTTCCGGTGCGTGGATCGCCAATCTGACGGCGCTCGAACCTTACAAGCCCTATGTAGGAGCCGTTACGCTCGCGATCCTCGGCTTCGGCTTCTGGCACGTCTATTTCAAACCGAAACCGCCCTGCGCGGACGGCTCATATTGTGCCCGCCCACAATCGGCTCGCATCACCAAGACGGTGCTGTGGATTGGTCTCGTCATCGTCATCGCAGCGCTCACGCTCAACTGGTGGGCGCCCTGGTTCTATTGAAAGGATACAGTCATGAAGAAGACCATCCTCACCGGCCTCGCCGTGCTGGCAATGACCGGCGGCGGCGTTGCCTATGCGATTGGCGGCAAGGCGCAGAATCGTCCTGCAGCTTCCGCTACAGTGCAGCGTCAGACCACCCTCGCCATCGAAAACATGACCTGCGCGCTCTGCCCAGTAACCGTGAAGAAGGCGATGGAAGGCGTGGCGGGCGTGAATTCCGTCGCGGTCGATTTTAATGCCAAGACTGCCACGGTCGCGTTCGATCCATCCAGGACAACAATCGCCGCCATCGCGCAAGCTTCGACCCGCGCGGGCTATCCGGCGCACCCGATAAAGGGCTGAGGCGATGAAGGATCGGACGCTTATCGGCGTCGGTGTCACCGGTGCCGCACTTGCAGCGTTGTGCTGTTTCACGCCGGTGCTTGTGGCGTTGGCCGGGATAGTCGGCCTTTCGGCGATCACCGGCTATCTTGATTATGTGCTGTTGCCTGCGCTCGTGTTCTTCGTTGGCCTCACCATCTTTGCCGTTGTGCGGCAACGACCCAAAACAAAGTAAGGGATTCCACATGACCGACTGTTGCACCCTGCCGACGCGGGATGGATTTGACGTGGCCGTCATCGGCGCTGGCTCCGCCGGTTTTTCCGCCGCGATCACCGCCGCCGAGCTTGGGGCGAAAGTGGCGCTTGTCGGGCATGGCACGATTGGCGGCACCTGCGTCAATGTTGGCTGCGTTCCGTCCAAGACGCTGATCCGCGCCGCCGAGGCGGTGCATGGCGGACTTGCCGCGCGCAGGTTCCCGGGGCTTGGCGGAACCATCGCACTTGAAGACTGGCGCGAGCTCGCGGCAGCGAAGAATGAACTGGTCGCGGGCCTTCGCCAGAAGAAATATGTCGACCTGCTGCCCGCCTACCCCGGTGTCAGCTATATCGAGGGTAAGGCGCGCTTTGCCGATAGCGCGCTGATCGTCGGCGATGCGCCGATGCCGGCCGACAAGATCATTCTGGCGATGGGCGCACGCGCGGCTGCGCCGCCTATCCCGGGGCTGGACTCTGTGGCCTTCCTTACCAGCACCTCGGCGTTGGCGCTCGATCGTCTGCCGAAATCGCTGCTGGTGATTGGCGGCGGGGTGATTGGCGTCGAACTGGGGCAGATGTTCGCCCGCCTGGGGGTTGCCATCACCATCTGCTGCCGCAGTCGCCTGCTTCCTGAGCTGGATCCGGACGTCAGCGCCGCGTTGCGAGGTTATCTCGAAGCCGAGGGAATCCGGGTTTGTGCGGGCGTTCGTTATCAGCGCATCGAGCAGACCGCGGGCGGGGTCGAACTGACTTGCGACGGAAGCGCACCGTCCTCGACCATCGCGGCAGAGCAAGTGCTGATCGCCACCGGGCGCCAGCCCAATAGCGACGGACTGGGGCTGGAGGGACGCGGCGTAGCGCTTGACCCACACGGCGGGATCATCGTTGATGATTATCTCGAAACCGGCGAGCCGGGCATCTACGCTGCTGGCGATGTCACCGGGCGCGACCAGTTCGTCTACATGGCTGCCTATGGCGCGAAGCTCGCCGCGCGCAATGCGCTCGAAGGCAACCTCCACCGCTACGACAATTCCGCGATGCCTGTGGTGGTTTTCACCGATCCGCAGGTCGCCAGCGTCGGCCTGACCGAAACGGCTGCGCGGGCGCAAGGGCTGGATGTGAAGGTATCGCTTCTCCCGCTCGATGCCGTTCCGCGCGCACTGGCGGCACGCGATACGCGCGGGCTGATCAAGCTGGTTGCCGACAAGGCGAGCGATCGCTTGCTCGGCGGGCAGATCATGGCCCCCGAAGGCGCCGATTCGATTCAAACTCTTGTGCTGGCGATCAAGCACGGCATGAGCGCCGCAGACCTTGGTGCGACGATTTTCCCTTATCTGACAACGGTGGAGGGCCTGAAACTGGCTGCGCAGACGTTCGATAAGGATGTCGCCAAACTGTCCTGCTGCGCTGGATAAGTAGTTCAAGGCTTTGTCCCAGGCAAAGATAAGCGATGCGGATGACGGGCCAGATGCTGGAGAAGAATCAATGGATCAGTCCCAAAAGCTGCAAGCAGGGGCACTCATGCCGAAATTCAGCGTCGCCAAAGCGGGCGGCGGCGAAATCAAGCTCGGTGATCCTTCAGGGTGGCAAATGGTGGTTGTCTACCGCGGCAGACATTGTCCGATATGCCGGAAATACCTCAATCGCCTCGAAGGATTGTTCGACAAATTCCGCGAGATCGGGACTGAGGTCGTTGCACTTTCCGCCGATTCCCAAGACAAGGCCGAAGGCCAGGTTGCGGCTGAGGGGTGGCGCTTCCCCGTTGGATACGGCCTCACGCTGGAGCAGATGCGATCGCTCGGTCTCTTTATTTCCAAGCCTCGATCGCCGCAGGAAACAGACCAGCCGTTCCCGGAGCCCGGCCTGTTTGTTCTTACTCCCGAAGGGCGGATACAGGTGATTGACATATCCAATGCACCCTTCGCCCGGCCCGACCTTGAAGGGGTATTGGGCGGTCTCAGATATATTCAGGGCAGCCAATATCCGATCCGCGGGACCGCATGATGACGCGCGGGTGCCGCTGGCGCAGTTGCGGCTCTCACTATGGATGCAAGCGACAACCGATGAGCAGGTCGGATGAAACGACTTTACCAGCCTTACAGGTAAGGTGCGCATTGTCCTTGCAGGATTGGAGAGCACGAGCATGAAAACCCTGTCGCGCTGCGTGCTGGGCATTCTGGCTTTGGCATCAATGGCGAGTGCCGCGCTGGCCGCCGGTCCGAGCTACCAGATTGAAGTCGCCGGTCTTTCCTGTCCCTTCTGCGCCTATGGCATCGAGAAGAAGTTGACCGCAATCGTGGGCGTAGAGCGTGTCGAGACGAATATCAGGGCAGGAACTGTCACGGTGACCATGAAGGATGGCACGAGGCTCGATCGAGCGACGGCGGAAAGGGCCGTCAAGGCCGCTGGCTTTACCTTGAAGGAAATTAGGCCGCTCACAACGGGCAGCGGCCAATGAAGCACCGGGCGTCATCGTGAGGCATCTGTACAGTCTTGCTCTCGGCTTCATACTGGTCGCGATGGTGATCGGCAGCTCATCGGATGCTCGTGCTGCGCCGGAGACGTTCAACAGCGCGCTACCCGTCGCGGAAGGGGATTTCATCTTCCGCGAGCAGTTGCTTGCGATCAAGGCCAACGACGATCCGAGCCCCGCTGACGGGAATCTTGAAATTCTCGGCGGCGTCTCGGTGCTCGGTTACGGCGTTACCAGCGACCTGGCGATCTTCGGCATGCTACCCTGGCTCGACAAGCAAATTGAACTCACGATGCCGAGCGGCCAGCGCATCACCCGCCGCACAAACGGCATCGGCGATGCGCAGGTCTTCGCCCGCTACACAATTTTTCAGAAAAACTTGCCCGGCAGAAGTATTCGTATTGCGCCGTTCGTCGGGGTCAAGATGCCCACGGGCGATGCCGACGACCGGGACCGTCTGGGGCGTCTGCCCCCACCGTTGCAATCCGGCTCGGGTTCCTGGGACCCGTTAGGCGGCGTGATCGCGACCTGGCAGACGCTCAATTACGAAATCGACGGCCAACTTAGTTACAAGGCCAATACGCGGGCTAGCGGCTTCAAGTTCGGCGACGAATTCGAGGCCGATGCTTCCATGCAGTATCGTTTGTGGCCGCGTAAACTAACTGGCGGCGTGCCCGGCTTCCTCAATGGCGTCATCGAGACGAACCTCTCGCATCAGGCTAAGAATGAGATTGCTGGTGTCAGCGATCCAGACTCCGGCGGCACGAAGCTGTTGCTCTCGCCTGGTCTCCAATACGTTACAAAAAAATGGGTGGTCGAGGCCATCGTGCAGCTACCCGTCGTTCAGGATCTGAACGGCACGGCACTGAAAGATAATTATGCGGTGCGCGCCGGATTCAGGGTGAATTTCTGATGGCCATGATCAAAGCGCGCACAGCGCTCAAAATCCTCTGGCTTTTCGTCGTCTGCCTCGCGGTCCTGGCCGCGGTGGGCTGGATCGCTTTTGTCCCCTCGGCGAAGGAGCCGCCGTACGTATTCGTCAAAGCCTGGGGCAGCAAGGGCGCCGGCCCAGGTCAATTCAATGACCCGACGGGGATCACCGTTGCCAATGGCGAGGTGTTCGTGGCGGACTCGCGCAACGGTCGCATTCAGGTCTTCGGCTCCGATGGCAATTTCAAACGGGTGTTCGGCAAGCCGGGTGACAAGTCCGGCGAGCTTGGCCGGCCGATGAACCTGACAATCCACGATGGCGAGCTCTATGTGCCCGAATATTTCAACGATCGCATCCAGGTGTTCGACCTGAATGGCACGCCCAAACGCACTATCGGTAGCTCGGGCGACGGCCCGGGACAGTTCAGTGCGCCGGGCGGGGTTGGTGTCGGTAAGAACGGCGAACTCTATGTCGCCGACTTCTACGGGCAGCGGGTTCAGAAGCTGAGGGCGGACGGCGCATTTGTGCGCCAGTGGGGCAGCACCGGCCAGAAGAGTCACGCGGACGGCAGCTTCACTTATCCAACCGATGTGGCGCTTGACCGAATGGGCAACATCTATGTGGCCGATGGCTATGGCAACCGGATTGAGGTGTTCAATCCCGACGGCGCTTTTTTGCGCAAATGGGGCGGTCCGCTCGCGCGCGGCATTTACGGTCCGTTCAACGGCTGGTTCACCACGGCGACCGCGATTGCGCTCGACCCTCAGGGCAATTTGTTCGTCTCCGACTTCTACAACCACCGCGTCCAGAAGTTCGCAGCCGACGGCACATTTCTCACGAGCTTTGGCACGAAGGGCGCAAACGCAGGTCAATTCGATCACCCGATAGCGGTGGCGGTGGCAGAGGATGGCAGTGTGTTCGTCGCCGACTTCTTCAACGACCGCATTCAAAAGTGGCAGCCGAAAAAATGATCGATTGACCGGTAGGGATCGGCATAACGCAAAGCCGGACATGCCGGGTTCGCACGGCGCAGCGGTCTGATCGCATTCCAGCCTGAGGCACGCGTGCTGCCCGGTGCCGACTGCCCGGCCCCTCTCGTCCAACGTTTGCTCAAGACCCGGAACTGGAACTTTTGGGACCACCTGAACGAACAACCGAGTGGGCTGCCCAGCCGAGCCAGCTGGTCGGAGGAGACTATCGAATGAAAAGGCCGATCATGGCCTTCTTTGCTCTTGCCTTTGCATTGCCTGCGCTTGCCGCCATCGAACTGGCATACCTATTCCGCACCAGCATTTACCCAGCTCCAGTCCGCCAGCAGACAGCCGATTGCGGACAGCAGCCCCATATTCAGCCCGGCAAAGCAAGGAGATGCGAGCGCGCCATGTCACGCAGAACACCAGCTTCGAGCTGAGCTTCCTCGAGCAAGGCAGCAACCAGGTCCCCGAGCGACACAAGGCCCGCTACGGCTCCAAGCATGCTTCTCACCACGGCATGCCGGCAACGCTCCCTGGTCATAGTCCGCATGACGTCGGCAGCATTGTCCTCGCAATAGCAGGTCGGAACCGGGTTGCGCATGAAGGCCGTCACTGGGGCTTTCAGAGCATGCGGACCATGCTGGGCGATGGCCGCCGTCAGTTCGTGCTGTGTAAGGAGCCCGATGATCGCAGATGTGTTTCCATCTGCCACGCCGACTGACCCGATCGACAGGCGATGCATCACATCGGCCGCTTCCGACATTGACGTCATTTCGGTCACTGTCTCGAACTGACGCCCATTGCGGTTAACGATTGCGGCAATCTTCATATCAGGCACCTCCAAGTGATTGCTCCCTTCAGTCTATTCGGGAGATTTGGGAGCCTGGTTACACGCGCCGAGGCCGGGAGGCCGAAACGGGCCTCAAGTCGCACTCCGCAATAGCTCGAAAAGCGCGGCTTCATTGGTCGGCGCGCCGCGTGCGACCTCACTGGTGCCCTTGAACACAACCAACGTGCCGTACCCGTGCAGTTTGAACCGCTTCCACACCGCGTTCGGCGTTTTCTCTCCGATCCTAAGGATCACTATATTCCTGAACTGTTCCTGTGAGCGTAGCCGCTCAAGGATCGGCGACTGGATTCTGCATGAAAGGCACCACGGCGCGTAAGTCTCCACGACGACAGCCAGTCCTTCTGCCTGTGATCTCGCAAACGCAGAATCGTCGAAGGGGATCGGAGCTGTGCCCGTTTTGACGTCGACTCGAGGAAAGGCCGATTGCAGCGAACTTGCGCTTTCGGCGCGTGCGCCGAGCGGCAGCGCGAGTGCAAGCGACAGAACCGTCAAAAAATGACGCGGTCCCGGCATCAAGGCTTCTCACTAGGCATCCTGACACTATTCGCGGCGCGGAGCGCCAAGGTTACATGGCGCAAGCGGCGCGATGAAATCCGGACCGCTGCTGTAAGGATCTGCGCGGACTTTCGACAAACGGCGAACCTTAAAAATTTTGTCCCTTGTCGAATTTCTGGTTCCGGAGATTTTCCTTGCCCTTGTTCCACCGCTCATTCGCCGGAAGTGCCATCGCGGCGGTCGCCATCTCAATTGCGGCTCCGGCACATGCCCAGCAGGCCGGTATCGAGATTGCCCTGGTCGATGCCGAAACCGGTAGACCTGTCGCCAATGCCGAAATCACGGTCGAAAACCCCGGCATCGGCTACAAGCGGAGCCTGCGCAGCAATGCACAAGGGCTGGTGCGGCTCGATGGCCTGTCGACGGCTGGGGACTACCAGATTTCCACCGCCAGTTCGGACCAGTACAGCGCGTCCGCTCCCGCAACGGTTGCTCTGCGCTCGAACTTTGCCAGCAGTGTGACCTTGCGGCTCTCACCGGCAGGCACAGGCTCGATTGTTGTGACCGGCGTGCGCGGAATCACCGGCATCAATACCGTCAATGCCGAAGTCTCTGCTTCGCTCAAGCGAGAGGAATTGGTGGCGCTGCCGATCGAGGGGCGCGATGTTATCGGTTCGCTCATTCGGCTTCCCAATGTTGTGCCCTCGACTGGCTTTTTCCCTGAAGCGCCGGTCGTGTCGATCAACGGTGCGAATGGCCTCTACACGAACTATCTAATTGATGGGCTCGACAACAACGAGAATTTCCTCGGCGGGCCGAGGTTTCCCGTACCATTGGGATTCACACGCGAGGTCACCGTTCTCGCCAACAGTTACTCAGTCGCTTACGGACGCACCGCCAACGGCATCGTGAACTACACTTCGCCAGCGGGAGGCAATGACTACCATGGCGAGGTTTATGCGCTGATCCGCCCCGGCAGGCCGCTTGACGCGACATCGCCATTCCCCGGGCGCGACCTGACTGGCAATCCGGTCGGCGGCAGCTTTCAGCGCTATCAGGGCGGGTTCAGCGTGGGCGGCCCGATCGTGCGGGACAAGACTTTCTTCTACGCCAATTTCGAAGCTACGCGCGACCACAATGTACAAGTCGTCGACGCCCCGACACTGGGCACCGTGGCCAATGTCACCGGCGAGAACCGGTTCTATCTCGGTTCTCTGCGGTTGGAGCACCGACTGACTGACGATTGGACACTCAGCCTGCGCGCCAATTTCGGCCACGTCACGGTTGACCGACCCGGCGGCGATATTGGCGCCGGAAACAACACGTTCCCGAGCGCTGGCTCAACTCAAGATCGCTATTCGACCAATATCGCAGCCAGCGCCCACTATGCGGGGGATGAATGGAACTATGACGGTACAGTGCAGTACAGCCGGTTCCGCTGGAACTATGCAAAACCCAAGGGCCCAGCCGGCCCCCAGGTAGCCATCGAGGACCAGACCGGCCTAACGATCGGGACGGTGGGCAGTCCTGGCTATGCTTTCAACGATCTCGAACAAACCTGGCAAACAACCCAGCGCCTTGGGCGGCGTTTTGGCAATCACCGTATCAGCGTCGGCGCCGACATCATGACCTCGCACTTCAGTCTATTTGGTGGCGGAAATGCGGCTGGCAATTACACGGTCAGGCTGACGCCTGCGCAGATCACGACGCTGCAGGCGCAAGAAGCAGGCCTCAATCTGGGGGCCAGTCAGGTTCTGGCTCTCAACCCGACCGTGATCGATTATTCGGTGGAATTGCGTCCGCAAGCCTTCGGCACCAGCCAGACGCAACTGGGCTTCTACGCCGAAGACGAGTGGCATCTGAGTCCAAAACTCACGGTCACAGCCGGCTTGCGCTGGGATTATGATTCGCTGACCGCCAAGGGAACTGGGCATGGCCAGCACGACAATTTCGCCCCGCGCGTTGCGGTCAATTACCGGCCCGATGCCCGCTCCTCCTTGCGGTTTGGCACCGGGCTGTTTTACGGCAAGATCCCCTATACGGTGATTTCGGATGCCTTGCAGCGCAATTCGAATTCAGCGGGGTTCCTATCGCAACTCGAGCAATTGCAGGCCAAGGGTATTATCCCCTCGAACGTCAATCTCCAGGACCTGACCTTTGCCGGCAACCTCGCTGTCAATCCCGCCTGTTCCTCGGTGTCGGCCTGCCCGACGCCGGCGCAGGTGCAGGCGCTGCGCGGCACGGCGACCAGCAGCGAGATCCGGATCCTGAACCCGCATGGCTATCAAGACCCTTACAGCGTCCAGATAAGCGGCGGATACCAGTTCCAGGCGAGCAGCACGATCACGCTGAGTGCGGATGTCATCTACAGCCACAGCTACAATCTGGTGCGGCTGCGCGACCTCAACGCGCCGGCACCATTTTCGCCCAACCTTGCCAATCTGACCGCCGCCAATATTGCCCTGCTCCAATCCCAGCCAGATGACACTTCCCGGCAGGCTCTGGCGCAGGCGCTCGGGCTGGTTCGCTCGCAGGCGGCTGCGGATGCCTCCCGGCCGGTGGCGCTAGTGCCCGGCGGGGCCACCGATATCAGCATCTCCGACACCTCAGGGCAATCAATCTATCGGGCGGTCATCCTTCAGATCAACAAGGCGCGCGGTGGGGATTTCTATGCTTTCCGGCTGTCCTACACCCTCTCCAAGCTCACCAACAACACCGACGATCTCAATTATCTGGCCGCCAGCAACGGCAGTTCGGACTGGGGGCCATCGGTGAATGACCGCCGCCATGTCATCTCTGCGGTGGGCTATCTCTACCCCATCGCGGGGATGACCGTCTCTGTTGCCGGACTGTTCCAGTCCGGCCAGCCGGTGAATCTGATTCCCGATGCCAGCATCTTCGGAACCCAGGACCTGAGCGGTCTGGGGCAATCCTTCGGGGTGAGTTACGTCGGCAGCTCGGACCGATACCCGGGGGCGACGCGCAATTCAGGGCGCCTGCCCTGGTCGAAAACCGTCGATATCGGCCTGCGCTACGCTTTGCCGATGCTTGGCGGGCGGTTTGAGGTGAGCGCTGACATTTTCAATGTGTTCAATACGAACAACTGGTCAGGCTTCGCCAATGCCGCGACCACGTCCAACCAGATCCAGTTTGGCGGTAGCGCACCCTATGTGCAGCGCAATTCCGGGCCACCGCGCGAATTCCAGTTCGGCGCTTCCTACAAGTTCTGACCGTGGTGGACATGCACATACTACAACAGGCACAGGGGCTGATCGGCCTTGCGCTGATCCTGCTGACCGCCTGGGCCTTTTCGGAAAACCGCAAGGCCATGCCGGGCGGCAAATGGATTGCGGGCGCGCTGGCGATGCAGATCGGCATGGCGCTGGCCTTTGTGCGCGTGCCGGTGGTCTGGCGCGCCGTGGGTGTGATCAATCACGGGGTCGAGGCGATCGAGAAGGCGACATTGGCCGGATCGAGCTACATGTTCGGCTATCTGGGCGGGGCCGCACTGCCGTTTGCGCTCAAGCCGGGAGTCGAACCGCCAACGGTGATCGCCTTCCAGATCCTGCCGCTGATCATTGTCTTTTCCGCGCTCACCGCGCTGTTCTGGCACTGGGGCATCCTGCGCTGGACGGTGAACGGATTGTCCTGGGTCTTGCGCCGCACTTTGGGCGTGACGGGCGTGGTCGGGCTCAATGCGGGCGCCAATATCTTCCTCGGCGTGGTCGAGGCGCCGCTGATCGTGCGGACCTATTGCGCCACCATGTCGCGCGCCGAACTTTTCGCCGTGATGGTGCTGTCGATGGCAAACATTTCGGGCGCGCTGCTGGTGCTCTATGCGACCACGCTGTCGCCGATCCTGCCCGATGCCGTGGGGCACATGATCGTGGCTTCGTTCCTCTCTCTGCCGGCCGCCATCCTTATCGCACGGATGATGGTGCCCGGGAATGCCGACGAGCCCGACAGCGCTGAAGTAGAACCCGAAGTGCATTACGACGGCACCATGGATGCGATCCTGCGCGGCACGATGGAAGGCGTGCAATTGGTCCTCGCCGTGATCGGGATCATCATCGTGATCTTCGCGCTGGTCAATCTGAGCGACCAGATCCTCGCCAACCTGCCCTTGGTTGATGGCCAGCCGATCACGCTCAAGCGCACCTTCGGATGGCTGTTCGCTCCGGCCATGTGGGCAATTGGCGTGCCGTGGGGCGAGGCGCCCGCCGCCGGGTCGCTGATGGGCACCAAGACCATCCTGAACGAATATGTCGCCTATCTCGAATTCGCCAAAGTGCCGCTTGGTACGTTCAGCGCACGCAGCCAGTTGATCGTCACCTATGCGCTATGCAGTGTCGCCAACCTTGCCAGTGTCGGCCTGCTGGTGACGACGATCAGTACGCTGGCCCCGAACAGGCGGCGCGAGGCGGCGCAGCTTGGCATGAAGAGCTGGATCGCCGGCAACCTCGCCTCGGCCATGTGCGGCGCGGTCATCGGCCTGGTTACCCCGGTCTGACGATGCTGGACGCCAAACTTCGCCCGCTGATCGATCCCATGCTCAACCGGATCGGCCGCGTTTTCGCCGGGCTCGGGATTGGCGCAAATGCGGTCACATTGGCGGGCATCGGCCTCGGTCTGGCGGCAGGTATTGCCATTGCGCAGGGCCATATGCTGGCAGGGCTCGCCCTGATCATCGCCAATCGTCTGCTCGACGGGCTTGATGGCGCTGTTGCGCGCGCGACAGGGCTCACCGATTTCGGGGGCTATCTTGATATCGTTGCGGATTTCTTCTTTTACGTGGCCGTTCCGGTCGGCTTCGCCTTTGCGACGGATGCGAACCATCTGCCCGCAGTACTGCTGCTAGCCACCTTTGCCCTCACCGGCACCAGTTTCCTCGCCTTTGCAACCATGGCCGCCAAGCGCGGACTGGAAACCACGGCGCATGGCCGCAAGAGCTTCTTCTATAATACGGGGCTCGCTGAAGGGACCGAGACGATCGCCGCGTTCGTTCTGATGTGCCTCTGGCCCGCACATTTCAGCATGATTGCAATCATCTTTGCCGCAGCCTGCGTGGTGACCGTGATCCAGCGCAGTCTGACTGCATGGGAGCAATTCCGCTGAAGGAGGTCGGCCATGAACATCTTTCCGTCACTGGCAGAAATCATCAACTAGCTGATGTCTCATGAACCGGATTGTCGAAGGGGCAGGAATCAAATCCAATCCACTGGAAGACAACCCGGCTGAACTGCAAGCGCGCATGGCGCGGATGGGTGCAAGTCGGACGATCCGCATCGCGCCGAGTGGTACTATAGCAAGTTGGCCAAGCGCTGGGGGCCTAGTCCCGCAAGATTGAGGCCACGAAACGATCAAAGGATTCCGAGGCTTTCGATCTTGTCGTCAATGTCAATCGCTAGGGAGGCAAGAACGGCATTCCCTGACTCGTAGATCGACTCAGGACCAGCGACCTTCTGAAGGCAAGCAAGAGCTGCGTCGCGCTCGCGCAGAAGTTGGCCGAGTTCATCCCGGTAAAGCGCAACCATGGCGGTCAGGAACCGGTTTACCGCATCATCCTCGTCGGTGTGGTCGACATTGAAGCGATCGAGGTGCGCGATCAGCACTTCAGCCGGGTGCATGAATTCATCGGTCACCCAGCGATTGGTCGCAAACCACGTGATGGGGATGCCTTGGCGATCGATCGACAAGCCCGCGATGTGGGCAACAAGGGCCGGAGCATCATCGCCTTCGGCAGGGGCGGCTATGATTTCGGCACCCTCGTCCATCTGCGTCCGGTGCAGGAACAGGTGAAAATGCCCATGCTCGGCCGGATCGCGATCACCAGGTGCATGGACATGGTAATACCAGCGCGACCGTGTCTCGCGATCACGCGCATCGTCGTCTGGATAATGCTCCCAGCAGATAGCGTCCGTAGCAGGCAGCACGCGTGTCATCAGCGGGCGCCCCTCGCTTGCCATGCGGACGATCATATCGGTGACGATTCGGGCCGCCTCAACTTTCTTCACCCGTGCGGGCTCCCACTCATGCGGACAATCCCCTGATTGACCGTGACCGGCGACAGGTTGTCCCTGTCGCCGGTCAGATGTCCAGCCTCCCGGTCCACTCGGGGCCGGACCCTCAGAGGCAATTCACCTGTCGGTGGCGATCAGTTGTGGTGACGGTGTGTGCGATGATGCATATGATGTGGTTTTGCCGCGCAGGGCTTTGCCGCGCAGCGGGCGGCAGCACAAGGCTTTGCCGCACAGCCCGCTGCAGCGCACCGCTTGCCTGCGCAGGGAGCACCGGCACAGCCCTTGGCACCACAACGGGCCGCGGAACGGCCAGCGCATTGTGCAAAGGCCGGTGCCGAAGGAACGCCGGCAGCAACAGCGAGACCGCCAGCTACGGCAAGCAGCGAAGCGAGTTTACGGTTCTTCATGATAGAATCCTTCTGATTTGGGTATTCAAAGTGGTGCTCGTCACGGATGCGCGATGACCGCGATTATGGCTTGGCGGCGCAGGGTTTTGCCGCGCAGCCCCTGGGAGCGCAGGGCTTCGCCCCGCACTTCTTGGCGGCACACGGCTTGGGGGAGCAGCTTGACGCTGCGCACGATGCGGCCGTGCAAGGCTTGGCTGCGGCACCGGTTGCGGCTTGATCCGCCAGGGCGGCACCCGTTGGCGGTTCTGCCTGTCTTTCCGTTTGCTTTGAACAGGCGGACGTGGCGATCGTCAGCCCCCCCATTACCGCGAGCATCGATGCCAATCTGGCTTTCTTCATGGGATTCTCCCCCCTCCGTCGGTCAGGGCGCTCAAGTGCTGTTTCCGTCGGACCGCGCCCCATGTCGGACAGAAGAGAATGGCCCGGCCGGCCAGTCTCTGTTTGGGTCGGCGATGACAGCGTGCAGCGGCACACGGTCTTGCCCTCCAACCATTGTTCGGTCGGCGGATCGCGTTGGTTACACGGAGCGGATATTTTTCGACGAACAGGTGAAATTTCTGGTTCGACCAAAAAAGGGGGCCGCGCCCTCCCGGGGGCAATGGGAGTGACGCGGCCACGGCCGGCAGGGGGCATTGCCGACCAACTGGCAATTCGTTTCACTTGATGTGGAAGTTACAGCATCGAGGCAGATTCACGGTGAGGCGGAAGCATTCCGACGAGATGCTTGTGCGTCCCCCGTTCTCTTGCGGAGATCGGGGGACGCACCCGGGCGGCTAACTACCTGACGCACTCAATCGGTGCGTATTCAGGCAGCAGGCGACCACGCCCGCCCGGCAAATGCGGCATCCAGGTCAGTATGCTGGATGTGATTGCTGTAGTTCGAAATCACCTTGGTGCTGATTGCGAGGATGATGGCGAGTATATGGGTTTCGGAGTATCCCGCCGCGAGGAATGCTTCTGCCTCGGCAGGTAAGGGGTTACCACGGCTTTCGACCATCGTGTGGGTGAAGATGCGCAATGCCTGAAGCTTGGCATCGGCGATGGGCTCGTCCGCGCGGATGGCATCGGTAACTTCGGCCGGCACTTTCGACATCATGTCTCCGACGAAGCTGTGGGCCGCGATACAGTAGCGGCATTCGTGGAAGCGGCTGATCGTCAGATAGACTACCTCCTGCTCGACCGGGTTGAAACCGCCTTCGGCGCGGAACTTGCCATAGCCGAAGTTGTACGTCTCAAGCAGCGCGGGCAGGTTGACCATCCCGGCGTACATGTTGGGCACCATGCCCATGCCGGCCTTCACGGCCTTGAGCGGCGCACTGAAGGCGGGGTCCGGATCGTCCACCGTGCGGGCAGGCAGGCTTGTTTTGTAGACATCCGTCATTGTCGGTTTCCTTCTGGCTGTATTGAATTCAGGCGGCGGATTTCTGCGCCATTGCGCGCAGGTCATCTTCGGAATCGGGCTTGCCACCGACGCCCCATGGGCCGGGCGCGACATCCTCGATCGTGACCCAGGTGACCGAGGGGCGTCCTTCGCCCTCGACCGACAGCGCCGCGTCGGTGACATGGCGGATCAATTCCTGTTCTGATCGAGCGACAGACATCCGCGCATTCCCTTGGTCTGAACCAGCGTCATGGATTTGCACTCCTTCCACCGCGTTGAACGATCATTCCAAACTGGCCAAAAAGGGAGGAAACCTCACTCAAGCGATTTCAAGACACCGTCGCGGACCGCGTGGAGATACTCCGCGTTGGGCCTGCTACGGATCATGACCAGCATGCCGAGCAACGCGGCAAGCGCCTGATGAGCAAGTACGCCTGCATCGTCTTGCGAGTTGAATTCTCCGCTGGTTTGCCCCTTGCGGATCATCCCGCGAAAGAAAGCTTCGATCTCGTCCTGCGCGACGTTGACCAGTTCGGCCAATTCCGAGTCATGCGCGGCAAGTTCCAGCGCGGTGTTAACCAGGAAGCAGCCCCAGTTCCCGTCCGGGGCACGGGTCTGATCGATGAACTTGTCGAAGATGGCGCGAATGGCATTGGCCGCCGAATGGCTGGCGGCCAGGTCGGCCAGTGTCCGGCGCCTGATTTCGCCATCGTATTTCTTGAGCGCGCTCAGGAAGAGTTCGCGCTTGTCGCCATAGGTGGCGTATAGGCTCGCCCGGTTTACACCGGTCGCATTGACCAGGTCCTGCATCGATGTCGCTTCATAGCCATGCGACCAGAAGGTCTGCATCGCACGCGTCAGCGTCTCATCAATATCGAATCGCTTTTCCCATGGCATGAAAGTCCATTTAGTTTGTCTGGAATGATCGTTCAACACTGCTTTTTAGCAGACCCCTGCCACTGCCGAAGCTCGATCAGGCCTGCGAAAAAAAGTACGCCGCCGCTGTAAGGATTGGAGGTCCACTACGACTAATCATCGTAGCTGTCGGGTAGCCATATCCACCACGTGATGAGGGCGTGGCCCTGGCGAATTCCCGCGGGCGTGTTGTTGAGCCCCATTTTCTCCGCCTTTCGCGGCAGAACATCGAGAGCGGGGCGCAAAGTGGGCTCGCGTCTGCATTGGATAAATGCAGCGAGAGAGCCACTTGGTACGTAAGGGCGATAGGATTTTGCCAATACAGGTTCGTCACCTCAACTATGTCGTTGCCGCAGTGGATCACGGCAGCTTTCGGCGCGCTGCCGTCGCCCTCGGCGTACAAGAGTCCGCGGTGAGCCGCCGCATCCGTGAGCTTGAAGAGCGTCTTGGGACGGCGCTATTTATCCGGTCCCCAGGCGGCGTGAAGCTGACCCAAGCTGGAAAGCAGTTTGTCCAGCGCAGCCGCAAGGCTTTGTCTGAGATCGGCTTGGCAAAGGCTGAGGTCTCCGCAATCGGTCGCGGTGAGGATGGGCATCTGCAAATTGGGATCTTCTCATCTTTGGCGTCTGGGTTTCTCTCTGATCTGGTTCAGGCCTTTTGTGAGCGCCACGCTGCCATCAAACTTACGTTCATCGACGGCAATCCGTCGGAACATCTCGCCGCCATCCGTCAGCAACAGTTGGATATTGCCTTCATAACAGGTGCTGCTGAATGGCCTGGTTTTGCCAGCCAGCAGCTATGGTCCGAGCGCATCTTCGCGGTACTGCCATCCAATCATCCGCGTGCTGGCGATCCAAAGGTGCAATTCAGTGTTCTCGCACACGAGGCTTTCATCGTCAGCGAGGCGGCGCCTGGGGAAGAGATTCACGATTATCTGGTGCAGCGGCTCGCCGATCTTGGCCGGCATCCCGAAATCCACCAACATGCGGTCGGCCGCGATAATCTCATGCGGCTCGTGGCGTTGGGACGCGGGCTCACGGTAACAAGCGAAGCCACTACAGCTGCGCATTTCCCGGGCGTCGTCTTCCGACCGATCGAGGACGAGATCCTGCCGTTCTGCGCGGTCTGGTCGAGTAGCAACGAGAACCCCGCGCTTGCGGGGCTACTGAACCTGGCGCGGTCGATGACAAGCGTTGCCGAACAACCGGCCTTCAGCTTCCTGTTCCCGGAAAAGGAGGATGACGTTCGGCAGGACGCTTTGACTACGTAACGATGATCCTGCCACGCAGCAGGTCAGTCTTCTACACTACGTCGGGCTTCGCGCCTGGCTTTGGCAAAGCCCCGATCCGAAGCGACGAAGCGCTCGAGCATGGGAACGATCAAACGGATCGGATCTGCACTCGCATTTCCCGCCTCGCGGCCAAGTATCGCTGCATAGGCGACAAGATCGCGGTGCAGGTCTGCCGGCAGCTCGAGTGTGACCTTGACTGGCTTGTCGTCTACGATCGGCCCAAGTTTCAGCTTTGCCATCTCAGCCTCCGTAAGGTTCCAGCACAAGGTCGCGCGTCACCATCACCCGGACCGGGAATCCCGGTCTGACGGTCAGAGTGGGCGCAATGCCAAGCTGGCGGCTCACGATTTGCTGGCCGGTCTGGCTGATGCTGTTCGAGGCCCCCGAGCGCAGCGCCTGCAACAGGCTGTTCTCGCTCTGGTTGGTTCCTGCCTCGGCCCCCACTGAAAGCAGCGTCGAAAGCGCCGCGGCCTTGAACATCTCGCTCCAGTGGAAATCGACGCCATCTTCCAGGCCCGCATAGCCCTCAGCATTCGCACCGGGCTGCCGCTCGAGGACGATCGAGCGGCCATCGGGCATGATGAGCCGGTTCCAGACCAGCAAAACCCGCCGCTGACCGAAGCCGACGCCGCTGTCATACTGGCCAACGATCCGCGTCCCCTGAGGCACGAGCAAGATCCGGCCGGTGGGGCTGTCATAGACATTCTGGGTAACCTGCGCGGTGATCTGGCCGGGCACGTCGGAGCGGATGCCGGTGATCAGCGCAGCAGGAATGACGGCCCCCGCCTGAAGCACATTGGGCGATGCCGGTGCTGTGATCCGGTCCGGCGCCAAAGTGCGCTTGTCGGGCGTTTGCCCGAGGAAGGCGAGTTGCCGGTCCTGCGCCGAAGGCGTGGCGGACTGCGGCGCGAGACCGAGCCCAGCCAGATCGGTTGCCGCCGCGCCGGGCGGCGGGATGGATGAGGCATTTCCCGAGACGGCCTGGGAGGCCGAGAACAGACGGGCTGTTCGCGCAGCCTCCAGTTCCTGACGACGACGCTGCACTTCTGGATCGGGAGCGGCAGGCGCGGGAACCGGCGCTGCCATCCCGGGCACGGGGACGGGCTGACCGTTGTTCTGCGCACTGAGAATCGGGCGGCCGAGATCACCCGGGAGTGGCGGGCCGAGGCGGGGGACGGCGCCGTAGTCCTTGGGAAGCCCAGCCAGCCCGTCAGGTGCGCTGCGGCCGTCCGTTGCGTATAGTTCCTCGCTCGCCTTGCCGCCGTGCTGGACCTGAAGTGCGTAGATCAGCGCGCCGCCGATGCCGAGCCCCGCTGCGATACCGAACCCGGCCAGCACTTTGCGCGACAGGCGGGTCACGCGCGGCGGTTCGGGCCGCAGCCGCATGCGGGCCACCGGCTCGCCAACGAGCGGCAGCGCGCCGTCTCCATCTTCCGCATCCGCCCGGACACCGCTCTGCGGCGTCCTACCTTCTTCCCTTCCCGGACCGCGTTCGTCGCTCACGATGCCGGCCTCCCGTCGGTGCGGGAAATCCGGACCCGCTGCTGGCTTTTCCCGGATCCAAGGCGCAGTTCCGCAGCCGCAAAGAGGCGGTCGACGATCATGTAGTTCGCCCGGACCCGGTAGTTCACCAGTTCTGAGGTGCTGCCTTCCGGCCCGACGACGAAGATGGGCGGCATTTCGCCTTGGGCCACGCCGCGGGGAAACTCGATGAACACCTGGCGACCATCGTCAAAGGCGCGCAGGGGCTTCCACGGCGCACGGTCGCCCGACACCTGGTAACGGAAATTGACGCGGGTGAGATCGATGCCCGACGCGACGGGCTCGGCGGCCCTTGCCTCGGCATTCTGGCGATGGAGGGCAATGAGCTGGTCTTGCGGATACTGCCACGAGACCGACGCCATATAGGTCTTGTCGGTGGACCGCAGTTCGATGTGATAGGTGCGCGAGGTAGTGTTGATGACGAGGTTGGTCATGAGCGATGCGCGGGTCGGTTTGACAAGGATGTGGACCTGCCGCGATGCGCCGACGCCACTTTCGGTGTCACCAATGATCCAGCGAACCGTATCGCCGGCAGCGACCGGGCCGGAGCCGACGAGCTGCTCGCCCGGCTGAAGGCTGATATCGGTGATCTGTCCGGGCGCGGTATAGACCTGGTAAAGCGCCCCATCGACGAACGGGTAGATCTGGATGGCGTTGATGAAGCCGTTCCGGACCGGCTGCATGCGTGCTGCGGCATTGGCGGCGTTCACGCGGGAGGCAGGATCAGGCAAATCTGGGGTTGCCCCGCTGTCCTTGCCTAGCGGCTTCAGCTGTCCGGGCAGAGCCAAGATCTTCGGCACTTCGACAACCTGGACCGGTGCTGGCGGATCGAGGGCCTGCACGGCGGCGGGCGCATCATCGAAATTGATCGCAGGCGGCTTCTGCACCGTCGCGCAGCCGCTGAGCGTAGACGTGCAAAGCAGCAGAGGCAGCGCAGATTTGCGCATGGCCGGAATGGCGGTGCTGATAAAAGCCGGGAAGCGCGCGCTCCGGGTGGCGACTTTGCGGAGGGCGGGTGTCATTGTCCAAGCTCCTTCGACCAGTTGATGGCGTTGACGTAGATGCCGAGCGGATTGGCCCGGAGTTTCTCGGGATCGCGGGGCGGCTGCACGGCGATGGTGAGGATCGCGGTCCAGCGCTCGGTCGCAGCGAGCGCACCGTCCTGATAGGTGCGCTGGACCCAGGCGACGCGGAACGAGGTCGGCGAAGCGCGGATCACACTGGAGACGTCGATCGCGACTTGGGTCTTGCCGACCTTGGCAAAGGGATCGTTGGCACGGGCATAGTCGCCCAAGGCGAGCGCCCCGGCCTGCGTGGTGAAGTCGTAGGCGCGCAGCCAGTTCTGGCGCACGATGATGGGATCTGCCGGAATGCTGCGGACCTGCTCGATGAAGCGCGCGAGATAGAACGCAATTTGCGGATCGGTCGGCTGATAGTCGGCGGTCGCGGGAGCGACGGCCTGGGCCTGGCCCAGATGGTCGACCTGCACCACCCAGGGCACGATCGAGCCGCTGGCGGTCTGCCAGACCAGCGCTGCGGACAGGCCACCCGACAAGGTGAGCGCCCCGAACGCCATGAGCCGCCAGTTACGCGCCTGGACGCGGGCCGAGCCGATACGGTCATCCCAGATCTGGCCGGCGCGTTGGTAGGGTGTCTCGGGCTCGGGCGATTTGCCGTAATGGGTCGAGGGTCGTTTGAAGTGGCGCATGGTCAGTCGCTTTCTGAGAGGTTGATGGATGCGCCGCCGCCATGGCTGTCGCCCGATTTGACGGCGTGCGCGGCGACCTGGACACCTTGGGAGAGCTGCTGATTGCGCTTCATTTGCTTGGCCCAAGCGGGCTGGCCCTCGGCAGCGGCTGGCGCTGCGGCGGCTCCTCCAGGTTCGGCTTCAGCCGTGCCGCCAGCGATCTCTGCCGCTGCGCGGGCACCGGACTGGTAGCTCGACTTGAGGCTGTCAGCGGCCCTTGATGCCGCGCGCTTCAAGGGTGAGACGGCGGCTTGCACGCCGGTGCTGGCGACATTGCTCACGCCCGACGCCACGCCTGCCATGCCAGACTGTCCGGCTGCTCCAAGACTGTAGGCAGTCGACGCGCCGCCCGCGAGCGTAGCGCCGCCACGAGCCGCGGCGGCGGCACCGCCGGCCAATGCTGCCCCGCCAGATGCGACGGCACCGACCGCCGCTGCCCCGGCGACGGCCATGCCGCCAGCGGCAAGGCCAGTCCCCACCGCGGCGCCTGCGCCAAGCTGCGGCCCGCCCGATACGATGCCATTGGCGATGCCCGGGCCGAAGATGCCGAGGCCAAGCAGCGACAAGGCAGCAAGGACGATGGCCATGGCATCGTCGATCGAAGGCGTCGCGCCGCCGAAGCCTGCGGTGAATTCGGAAAAGAGCGTCGAGCCGATGCCGATGATGACGGCAAGCACGAGGACTTTGATGCCCGACGAGATGACGTTGCCGAGCACCCGCTCGGCCATGAAGGCGCTCTTGCCGAAGAGCCCGAAGGGAATGAGGACGAAGCCCGCCAGCGTGGTTAGCTTGAACTCGATCAGGGTGACGAACAACTGGATTGCGAGCACAAAGAAGGCAAGCAGCACGAGCGCCCAGGCGAAGAGCATGCAGGCGATCTGGATGAAGTTCTCGAAGAAGGACCAGTAGCCCATCAGATTGGAGATGGAGTCGAGCAGCGGTCGCCCGGCATCGAGGCCCGTCTGCGCAACCTTGCCCGGGCGCAGGAGATCGGCAGTGCTGAACCCTGTCCCGCTCGCTTTCAGGCCAAGCCCGGCAAAGCTTTCGAAGACGATGCGGGCAAGGTTGTTCCAGTTGCCGATGATGTAGGCGAACATGCCCACGAACAGCGTCTTCTTGATGAGGCGGGCCATGATGTCGTCGTCGGCGCCCCACGACCAAAACAGCGCGGCGAGCGTGACGTCGATGACCACCAGCGTCGTTGCAATGAATGCGACTTCGCCATGCAGAAGCCCGAAGCCTCCATCGATGTAGCGGGTGAAGACCTCGAGGAAATGGTCGATGACGCCGGTGCCGCCCATGATCAGCGGACCTCCGGCCGGTCGGAAGAAAACGGACCAGGTGCTGTCCCGAGGAAACGACGTCGGTTATCTGCCCACGCCTTGAGGCACCCTGGATCACGGGCACCTGCTTCGTCTGCCTGCGAACAGCGGGCAAGCTGGTCATCCAACGGATCGTGGCGGACGATGGACGGCAGCTTCTCTGTGGCCGTTTCCGGACCGGTATCGCTGCGGTTCATGTCGATCGCGGTCGCCGTGACCGCGAGGGCCACGAAGACGACTGCGCCGATGCGTGCGAGGGTCTTGCCGTCCATCGTCTGACCTCAGTTGCCCGGCTGGAACATTTTGGCGTTGCCGGGCTGGTAGCCGCTGCCTGGCGTCAGGAAGCGGCGCCGTTGCTCCTGTCCCTGTGCGGCCGCGGCCGCCTGTTCCGCTGACTGAAGCGCCTGCGCGCGGCCATTGGCCGCGATGAGCGCGGTAAGGTCGGCCAGTTGCTGTGCCTGAAGCGCGAGAAGCTGATTGCCAGCCTGTGCCGCCTGCAATGCACCGGCAGCGCCCTGGCTCTGGCCGATCAGTGCCGACATCTGGGTACGGTTGGTATCGATATTGCCAACGACGCCTGCCTGCACCCGCATCGCGTCCTGCAAGCCGCCGACGGTATTCTGCCAGCGCGCACGAGCATCGGCGATAAGCTGGGTATCGCTCGCCGACATGGCGGTGCTGCCGTATTTGAGCTGGAACGCGCGATCGATCGACTGCACGTCATAGGCGATGTTCTGGGCTTGGCTCAGGAGCGACTGGGTGCGCTGCACCGACTGCTGGAGCTGCTGGAGCGCGGAATAGGGCAAGCTCGCCAGATTGCGGGCCTGGTTGATCAGCGACTGCGCCTGATTTTGCAGCGACGTGATCTGGTTGGTGATCTGCTGGAGCGATCGCGCCGCCGTCAGCACATTCTGGGCATAGTTCGAGGGATCGAAGACGATCCCACCGAACCCGAACTGGGCGTATGCTGGCGTTGCCAGCATGGGCGTGAGGGCGACAGGGGCGACAAGCAGCGCGGCAATGAGCCGAACGCTGCGGGGGGTACGCAGTTTCATGGAGCTTCTTCCTGATTGGTGAGGTTGGGGACGAGGTCAGCGGCCCAACCGAGCCCGCGGTGTCGAAGCCATTGAATGAGGAAGGCTTCGCGTCCGTGCTCGCTGAGGATCTTGGCAATGGCGGCCTGATCGGTCTTCGATGAGGCAGCGCAGAGCGCCAGTGCGACTTCGGAAAGACCCAGCTCGAAGAGCCGGTTGCCGCGCCGGGACTGGCAGTAATAGTCGCGCTTGGGGGCTGCCCTCGCGATGATCTCGATCTGACGATCGTTGAGCCCGAAGCGGCGATAGATGGCCGTGATCTGCGGCTCGATCGCCCGTTCATTAGGCAGAAGGAGCCGGGTCTGGCAGCTCTCGATGATGGCCGGCGCGATGGGCGACCCGTCGATGTCGGACAGCGACTGCGTGGCGAATACAACGCTGGCGTTCTTCTTGCGCAGCGTTTTCAGCCATTCGCGCAGCTGGCCAGCAAATCCCTCGTCGTCGAGCGCGAGCCAGCCTTCGTCGATGATGATGATGGTTGGCGATCCGTCGAGCCGGTCTTCGATCCGGTGAAAGAGGTAAGCCAGGACCGCGGATGCCGCTCCGGTGCCGATGAGTCCCTCGGTCTCGAAAGCCTGCACCGTGGCGCTGCCGAGATATTCGGCCTCCGTATCGAGAAGGCGGCCATAGGCGCCGCCGACGCAATAGGGCCGAAGGGCTTGCTTGAGGTCATTGGACTGGAGCAGGACAGCAAGTCCAGTGATCGTCCGCTCGTCGACGGGCGCCGAGGCCAGTGAGGTCAGCGCGGTCCAGACGTGCTCTTTCACGTCAGGCGTCATTGCCACGCCTTCGCGTGTCAGGATCGCGCCGATCCAGTCAGCCGCCCACCCCCGTTCGGCCAGATCATGGACGCGCGCGAGCGGTTGCAGGTTGACGGATGTCTGCGCGGCATCGGTGAGACCGCCGCCGAGATCATGCCAGTCTCCGCCCATGGCGAGCGCGGCCGCCCGGATCGAACCGCCGAAATCGAAGGCAAAGACCTGGGCGCCGGCATAGCGCCGGAACTGGAGCGCCATGAGCGCGAGCAAGACGGACTTGCCCGCGCCGGTCGGGCCGACGACGAGCGTGTGCCCGACATCGCCGACGTGAAGGGAAAACCGGAACGGGGTCGAGCCTTCGGTCTTGCCGAAGAGCAGTGGGGGCGCTGCAAAATGCTCGTCCCGTTCCGGCCCCGCCCACACCGCTGACAAGGGTATCATGTGGGCGAGGTTCAAAGTGCTGATGGGTGGCTGCCGGACATTGGCGTAGACGTGCCCCGGCAGGGAGCCGAGCCAGGCATCGACCGCATTGATGGTCTCCGGGCTGGCGGTGAAATCACGGCCCTGGATGATCTTCTCGACGTGGCGCAGCTTTTCATCGGCGGCACGCGGATCTGTATCCCAAACCGTCACGGTCGCCGTGACATAGGCCATGCCCGCATAGTCCGCGCCGAGTTCCTGAAGCGCGAGGTCAGCGTCCGCGGCCTTGTTTGCCGCATCGGTATCGACGAGGACGGACGCCTCGTTGGTCATCACTTCTTTCAGGATCGCGGCGACGCTCTTGCGCTTGGCGAACCATTGCCGCCTGATCTTCGTCAGCAGCTTGGTCGCATCGGTCTTGTCGAGCAGGATTGCGCGTGTCGACCAGCGATAGGGAAAGGCCAGGCGATTGAGTTCGTCGAGCAGGCCCGGCGTAGTGGCCGTCGGGAAGCCGGTGATGGTGAGAACCCGCAGATGCGAGGCACCGAGGTGCGGCTCGAGACCGCCGGTCAGCGGCTGATCGGCGAGCAGTGCGTCGAGATACATCGGCGTTTCAGGCACGCGAACCCGATGCCGCTTGGTCGATACACAGCCGTGGAGATAGGTCAGCGTTTCGGCGTCATCGAGCCAGCGGCATTCGGGCATGAAGGTTTCGATCAGCCGCAGGATGCGATCGGTGCGGTCTGCAAAGCTGCTCAGGACTTCGAATGGCTCGATGCCCGACTGCGCCCGGCCTTCGTAGAGCCAGCTTTCCGCGCGGGATGCGTCCTCGGCCGGCGGCAGATAGCAGAGGGTGAGGAAGTAGGCGGACTCGAAGTGTGCGCCGGCTTCCTCGAAATCGGCCTTGCGCTCGGCATCGACCAACGCCGATGCGGCGTCGGGAAACCGGCAGCCAGGATAATGCGCGGCGGCATGGCGATCGGCCTCGACGAAGATCGCCCAGCCCGATCCGAGGCGGCGGAAGGCATTGTTGAGCCGTCCGGCGACGGCAACCAGTTCGGCAGGCACGGCGGAATCAAGATCCGGCCCCCGGAACTGCGCGGTCCTTTGGAAGCTGCCGTCCTTGTTGAGAACGAGGCCTTCGCCGACCAGGGCCGCCCAGGGCAGGAAGTCAGCGAGCCGGCTGTTGCGGTTGCGGTATTCGGCCAGGTTGAACACGTGTGCCCCCTCAGACGGAAAGGTGGCCGGGGATGCGCAGATGGCGGCGCACCACATCGACGAAGAGCGGATCGCGTTTGGCGGCCCAGACGGCGACGACATGACCGATGGCCCAGATGGCAATGCCGATGAGCCAGAGACGCAGGCCCAGGCCAATGGCGCCGGCCAGCGTGCCGTTCAGGATGGCGAGGCCGCGGGGCGCACCGCCGAGCAGGATCGGCTCGGTGAGCGCCCGGTGAACCGGCACCGTATAGCCCGCGATCTCGCCGCCCTGTTCGACACCGCCCATCATCAGACGAGCGCCCCGCCGCCGAACGAGAAGAACGAGAGGAAGAAGCTCGACGCGGCAAAGGCGATCGAGAGGCCGAAGACGATCTGGATCAGGCGGCGGAAACCGCCCGAGGTGTCGCCAAACGCCAGCGTCAGGCCCGTGGTGATGATGATGATCACCGCGATGATCTTGGCGACCGGGCCTTCGATTGACTGGAGGATGGATTGCAGCGGCGCTTCCCAGGGCATGGAAGAGCCCGAAGCGTGGGCGGCAGGCGCCATGACGGTGGTGAGGGCGATCGCGGACAGGACCGTGGTCAGGCGGCGATAGGGACGAGGGACAGGCGCATTCATTGGCAGGCTCCTTCTGCGGACTGAGGGACGATGGGAGTGACGCGGTAGTCGCCGTCCGGTCCAAGGCCCTCGACGCGGGCAAGTTCGACCAGGCGGCGAGAGGCGCCGCGGCCGGCGAGGACGGCGATGAGATCGATGGTTTCCGCGATCAGCGCGCGGGGCACGGTCACGACGGCTTCCTGGATGAGTTGCTCCATCCGGCGCAGGGCACCGATGGCGCTACCGGCGTGGATCGTCCCGATCCCGCCGGGATGCCCGGTTCCCCAGGCTTTCAGGAGATCGAGGGCTTCGCTCCCGCGCACTTCACCGATTGGAATGCGGTCGGGACGAAGGCGCAGCGACGAGCGGACCAGTTCGGACAGCGATGCAACGCCATCCTTGGTGCGCATGGCGACAAGGTTGGGGGCGGCGCATTGCAGCTCGCGCGTGTCTTCGATGATGACGACGCGATCGTCGGTTTTCGCGACTTCAGCGAGGAGCGCGTTGGTGAGCGTGGTTTTGCCGGTTGAGGTGCCGCCAGCGACGAGGATGTTGGCGCGCGTCGCAACACCGACCCGCAGAGCCTCGGCCTGGTCCCTCGCCATGATCCCCGCAGCGACATAGTCCCCCAGCGTAAAGACCGCGACGGCGGGTTTCCGGATGGCGAAGGCTGGCGCGGCGACGACAGGCGGGAGCAGCCCCTCGAACCGCTCCCCTGTTTCGGGAAGTTCTGCTGATACGCGCGGTGCGCCGGTGTGGACTTCGACACCGACATGGTGTGCGACCAGGCGAACGATGCGCTCGCCATCGGCGGCTGACAGGTGCTCGCCGGTATCCGACAGGCCTTCCGAAAGGCGATCGATCCACAACCGCCCGTCGGGATTGAGCATCACTTCAACGACACAAGGGTCTTCCAGAAGGCGGGCAATGGCGGGGCCGAGCGCGGTGCGCAGCATGCGCGCGCCTCGTGCCGACCGCTCTGGATTATGATGTGAAGCCCCCATTTGGTCCCCGTTCTCATCGGGGAGAACAGGTGCTCCCCGGCTTGGGGATGATTAAGAGAGCCAGAAATTTGCTCGGTTCAACAGCTTTCGGTCGTAGTAGAAGCGTGGCGTGCAAATACAGGAAAACGGCGGAGTTTCGGGGGATCTGGGAAGGCAAGCGGAGCCACGCGCGGCACCTTAGTCGCCAGCAACAGAGCAAGGACAGGCGCGCGGCATAGGCAATAGCTTGAGGTTTTGCCGGCAAGTCTAGAAATGACCGCTATAGCCGTCACGAAAGGGCTTCATGACCGCCTACGCGGTCATCCCATTGTTTTTTAGGATCGTTGCTGATATTGACCGTTATCGCGGTCGAGAAATGGCTTTATGACCGCCATAACCGGCATTGAGGTTCATATGACCGACCACCCCCGCCCATATTCCCGCATGACGCGTGAAGCGCTCACCATGATGGGAGGGCTCATTCGCCTTGCGCGCAAACAGCGCAAGATGTCGGAGGCTGACCTGTCAGCCCGGGTCGGTATCGCGCGCAGCACGCTGCAACTGATCGAAAAGGGGCACCCCAAGGTAGAAATTGGGCTGGTCTTTGAAGCCGCGACGCTGGTGGGTGTACCGCTCTTCGTTGACGAACCTTCGCGGCTTGCTCCCGAGATTTCCAGGATCAACGACAAGCTGGCGCTCCTTCCGCAGTCGGTGCGGCGTCCGCGCTCGGAGGTGAAGGATGACTTCTGATCGCCCTCAGCTCGCGGCGGCGGCTCAAAGTCCTGTCCCGCCGGTCACAGAAGCTTTCGTGTGGATGTGGCTGCCGGGTGCCCTTGAGCCCGTCATTGCCGGGCGGATCGAGTTGAACGGTAGCTTTTATGCCTTCAACTATGGCCGTTCCTATCTCGAACGTGCCGACGCCATCCCGATCTATTCACCGGAGTTGCCGCTCCAGCGCGGCAGGATCTCGCCCAACGCCCCGCTCGACATGGCGGGTTGTTTGCGGGATGGCGCGCCGGACGCATGGGGACGCCGGGTCATTATCAATCGTCTGACCGGCCTTCGCGGCGAAGCGGCAAACAGTATCGACTTTGACGAACTGACCTTCATGCTCAATTCGGGCTCCGACCGTATCGGTGCGCTCGATTTTCAGACGTCAGCCGATCAGTACCAGCCGCGTGAACAGGACAATGCAACGCTCGAGGAACTGCTGGAGGCGGCCGAGCGGGTCGAGCGGGGTGAACCCATTCCCCCGGCTCTCGACAAGGCGCTGTTCCACGGCAGTTCGATCGGCGGCGCACGTCCCAAGGCTTTGATCCAGGATGGCGAGGACAAGTTCATCGCCAAATTCTCGGCGACCAACGACACCATGGCCGTGGTGAAGGCCGAGTTTGTTGCCATGCGCCTGGCGGCAGAAGTGGGCCTCAACGTCGCGCCCGTTCAACTGACCAAGGCGAGCGGCAAGGATGTGCTTCTGGTGCGCCGCTTCGATCGTGAATGGAACGGCGTTGGCTGGACCCGCCGGGCGATGGTTTCAGCCCTGACGATGTTTGGCCTCTCAGAAATGCAGGCCCGTTATGCGAGCTATGTCGAACTCGCCGAGATGGTGCGCGCGCGCTTCACCGATCCGCAAGCAACACTGCGCGAACTGTTCGGGCGGATGGTCTTCAACGTGCTGACGGGCAATACGGATGATCATGCCCGCAACCATGCCGCTTTCTGGGATGGCGCCAATCTCACGCTCACGCCCGGATACGACATATGCCCGCAACCGCGTAACGGCCGAGAAGCCAATCAGGCAATGTTGGTGAATGGCGAGGACAAGCGCAGCCTGCTGGAAAGCTGCCGCCTTTCGGCGCCGAATTTTCTGCTGAGCGACCGGGATGCACGGGATCTGATCGACCATCAGATCACGACGATCACCGGATTGTGGGGCGCGATTTGCGATGAAGCCGAACTAAGCGAGGTTGACCGCGCCTATCTGTGGCGCCGCCAGTTTCTCAACGACTACGCCTTCGAAGGCTATGTCGATGGAGCGCTCGGCCAGGTCCAATCACGTCTCCGCGCCCATATACCTACTGGGGTAAGCCTCTCCGACGAACTTATTCCTGATCGTAGGCAAGCATCCGAGCGAGAGTGAGGTTGGATCACCTCGTTAGCCGGTATCCATTTCCCTGCCATGAGAGCGCTGTAGCCTTTATGCTGTTGAGTATGGGGCTTAGTCGCAACCCGATCCAGGCCGATGGCTTCTCAAGGCGGTCCCGCGCCTTTGTTCTCGATTGAGACGTCTTCTGGAATTTCCTGCCGCAATCTCGGCCCTTTCGCCAACCTTCGACCGAGTGCTGTGACGAAAGCATCGTAACGCTCCCCGGCTTTGGCCCGGGCAGCCTGCGCCGCAGGTTCGGGTAACGCGGGCGTTGTCGCAAGCCAAAAGCGGATGAAGATTGCCAATGTCTCGATCGCAATGCCGGTATCGCGCTCCATCCGCGCCATCCGCCGATCAATCTGGTCGAGACGCTTGGCGAGCGCGGCTTCGCGGCGATCGGCGGCATCAGGTGACAAGAACGAGGCGATAGCCGCTTCGGCCACCAGGGATTGGGAATGGTTGCGGCGCGCGGCGTAGTCGGCCAGCATCGTCATGACATCGGGATCGAGATAGACGGAAATCTGCGTCTTCTTCTTACGGAGTGTCATGGCCATCAGATATCCATTCCGTCGCCGAGGTCGAGCGATGCCTGCCGGGCTACGCCCTGCATGATCCCGCTCAGCCGCTGATTTCGCGCGGCCAAATCATCCCCTTCATCGATGTGATCGCTGTCGATTTCGAACTCGTTGGAGAGGGGTTGCCGGTTCTGGACAGGTGCAGCCAAACTCAACTCGGGCTGGTGACGACGTTCTGATTCGGTTGGATCGTCGTCATCACCCGCACTGGTCGGCAATGCCTCGGCGACCGCAGGCTGCGGCGGCAGTGCCAAACCGGTCCAGTCGTCTGTCTGCGCCTGCTTCGGAACGAGCAAGGCAGGCGGCGGCAAGATGCGCTCCTGGAAGCGGGCATCCTCGAAATAACGGGCCTTCCTGGCCCGGATCGGCGGGATGCCGGCCACCATGACGATTTCTTCGGCAGGCGGAAGCTGCATGACCTCGCCCGGCGTCAGTAACGGCCGGGCCGTCTCCGAGCGCGACACCATCAGGTGCCCGAGCCAGGGCGAGAGCCGGTGCCCGGCATAGTTGCGCATTGCTTTCATTTCGGTGGCGGTGCCAAGGGCGTCCGAGACGCGCTTGGCGGTCCGCTCGTCGTTGGTCGCGAAACTCACGCGAACGTGGCAGTTGTCCAGGATCGAGTTGTTGGGGCCGTAGGCCTTTTCGATCTGGTTCAACGATTGGGCGATGAGGAAGCTCTTCAGCCCATAGCCTGCCATGAAGGCGAGCGCGCTTTCGAAAAAGTCGAGGCGGCCCAAGGCGGGAAACTCGTCCAGCATCAGCAGCAGCCGATGCCGGTCGCGCTTCGCCTGCAAATCCTCGGTGAGGCGGCGTCCGATCTGGTTGAACAGGAGCCGGATGAGCGGTTTGGTCCGGTTGATGTCGGATGGCGGGATAACGAGGTAGAGCGTCGTCGGATGCTTCCCGCCGACAATATCGGTGATGCGCCAGTCGCAGCGCCGGGTCACCGCCGCCACCACGGGATCACGATAGAGGCCAAGGAAGGACATGGCGGTGGACAGCACGCCCGACCGTTCGTTGTCGGATTTGTTGAGCAATTCTCGCGCTGCGCTGGCGACAACCGGATGCGGACCAGCCTTCCCGAGATGCGCCGTCGTCATCATCGCGGCGAGGGTCGATTCGATGGGCCGCTTGGGATCGGAAAGAAGCGCGGCAACGCCGGTGAGCGTTTTGTCGGGTTCGGCGTAAAGGACGTGGAGGATCGCGCCTACCAGTAGCGCATGGCTGGTCTTCTCCCAGTGATTGCGCTTCTCCAGACTGCCTTCGGGATCGACGAGGATGTCGGCAATGTTCTGGACGTCGCGCACTTCCCACTCGCCGCGCCGGACCTCGAGCAGCGGGTTGTAGGCGGCTGATTTGGCGTTGGTCGGATCGAACAGCAGCACCCGGCCATGGCGAGCGCGAAATCCTGCGGTGAGTAGCCAGTTCTCGCCCTTGATGTCGTGAACGATAGCGGAGCCGGGCCAGGCCAAGAGCGATGGGACCACCAGGCCAACGCCTTTGCCGGATCGTGTGGGCGCGAAACACAGGACATGCTCCGGGCCATCGTGCCGCAGATAGTCGTGGTGGAAGCGCCCGAGCACGACGCCGTCCGGACCGAGCAGGCCTGCCGCTCTGATTTCATTCGGTTCGGCCCAGCGCGCCGATCCATAGGTCTCGACCTTCTTTGCCTCGCGTGCGCGCCAGACGGACATCGCCATGGCGACCGCCACCGAGATGAAGCCGCCAGACGCAGCGATGTATGCGCCTTGGACGAAGATGGCCGGGGCATAGGCATCGAAGCCAAACCACCACCAAAAGAACGACGGCGGCGAATAGACTGGAAAGCCGAACAACCGAAACCATGGGGCGCCAAGTTCCGGTTGGAATGCGAGGCGCCAGGCTACCCATTCGGTCGCGGTCCAGGTCGTCGTGAGCACGATCAGGAAGACGGTGATGATCTGACCCCAGAGGATTTTGGTGGCGGCCATGGAAAGTCCTTTCGAGAGGGTGGGTCAGAGGCCGAGGCCGCGCTTGCGGGCAAAGCTCCAGTCGATACCGCCGTCGCTGCGGGCCACGCCTGAGACGTGCCGACCGAGGTGCTTTTCGAGGGCGGGTGTCCAGGGCACGAGCTGGAAGCCGAGGCCATCGTCCAGCATTGCAAAGCGGCCTGACGCCAGCGTCAGGCGCTGCCGATAGGTCCCGGCGACATATTCGCCGCTTCCTGCCTGGTTGAAGGGCTTGCCGGTCTCTGCAGACAGCTTGTCACCTACCGACGCAACCTCCTGGCGCCGCAGTGTCTCGATGAGATTGCGGGCAAAGCTGACCTGCGTGCCGCGCTGGTGGGCAAGGCCGTGCTTCACGAGATGTTCGGCCCTGCGATCCAGAGCCTCGCGCACTTCGCCGCCAAAGCCGCTATCGGAGATCGAGGCAGGCGCGCGGGCGATAGCTTGCCGGTCCAGCCAGGTCGCGCCGGAGGCCGTGATCTGGCGGTCGATGTCGAGGTCCGAGCGGACGGCCAGCGCGACACGCCGAACGCCGCGGGCATCGTTGAAGGTGCGCAGTTCGACAATCGAGCCGGGCGCGCTGTCGCCAGCCGCTTCGAGGTCGGAAAGCCTGATGTGATGGCTGCGACCATCGAGGCCGTCGACCACGGCAAAAGCACTGCCTCTCAGTTCATCATCAAGGCCGCGCGCCACCAGGCGGCCCACGACCGGCTGGTCGAGATGTTCGGCCGCCAGCACATAACTGGCCGACGCGCGCTCGATGCCGCGATCGGTCAATGCCCGGTGCATGCGTTTGATGATATCGCCGCGCTCGCCGATTTCGCGCAAGGTTGCCTCGGCCTTGTCGTCGATGGACCATTGGCCGGGACCGATCTGCGCCGCGAGCCCGAGTGCTTCCAACTTGCGGAGGCGCCCGACCTTGAGGGACTGGAACGGATCAGGCTCGCCGCCGGGCAGCGGGGCCACATCGATGACACCGCCCCTACCGCCATCGCGAATGAGTTGCCGATCGAGCTGGGTCCAGCGTTCGGCGCCGATCTGGTGCTCGAGGGACCGGCGTATATCGAGATCGGTACGCGGTCCCAGCTCCTGGCTGATGAGGTCGCGCGCCCGGTCCCGTATGCCTTCCTTGATGTAGTCCCGGGCGATGACGAGATCCTGCCCATCGTCGCGCACGCCGCGAACGATCAGGTGAACATGGGGATGCTCGGTGTTCCAATGGTCGACGGCGGCCCAATCGAGCCGCGTGCCGAGATCCTTTTCCATCTGGGCGACAAGGTCCCGGGTGAAGCTTTTCAGATCTGCCATCTCGAGCGGGTCGTCAGGCGAGACGATGAACCGGAAATGATGGCGGTCGTCCTTGCAGCGCTCTGCCAACTCCCGGCCTTCGACATTGTGCGCATCGGGGCCGAACAGGCGGGCCTTCTCGCCGTCGCGGGTTACCCCTTCGCGGCGCAGGTAGTCGAGATGGGTTGCCAGGGGCGCGCTGCGCATATTGTGACGGACGACGCGCGCCTTGACGACGGCGCCGCGCGTGCGCGCGGTGATGAGCCGATTCGCCTGAATGCTGGCGCGCTGTCCTCGGCCGAAGCGCGATGTGTGGCCCGCCTTGATGCGGCCGGCCCGGGAGATGCCGCCGCCAGCCCGCCCTGCTGCTGCCAGGACCTGTGCGATGAATGGCCGTGCACGCTGCGAGCCTGAGGAGCGCACGCGGCCAGGACGGATGCGAAACTCGCGGTCATCGGCCATTGGCGCACCGAGAAATGTGCAAATAGAGGTTGAAAAACAAAGTCTTATGTCTGTTCGACACCTTGCGCATGCCCGGCGCAAGGTGCGCAAAGCCTGCAAAAACCCCGGAAAAATAACCAACCGATGGGCGCGCAAGGTGCGCCCTTTTATCCTGCCCTCCTTCGGTTGTCAGGGCAGTCTCCGCCCAACTCCCGCTATCCTGCGAGACAATGCGAAGGGCGGATGCGCCGATCATCGAAGGCCATCCCTCGCCGCTCGCACAACAAACAGCCCATGCGGTTGCGGCTGAGGCGCCGGTTCACCGAATTGTGCAGGCTTGGCGAGTTGCTGGTCGGCGGACTCGGCGGATGACGAAATCGAGGGGTCAGCGCGCGCAACGAAGATCGGCGAACGTGCCCATGCGAAGCGATCGACCATGGCAAGTGCGGTGGTATTGGCCGTGCCAGTCTGACCGATCGCCAGTGCGACCACGGCAACATAGGCGCGCGTTTCGGCGGGCAAGGGTCGCCCCCGGAGCGCTGCTTCATAGCGTCCGGGACCGGCATTGTAGGCGGCAATCCAGTTCGGCGAGCCGTAGCGATCGAACAGTTCGCGGATGTAGCCAGCGCCCGCGATGATGTTGTCATGCGGATCGAATGCATCGGCTCCAAGCCGATGCCGAACGCGCAGATCGTTCCATGTCGCGGGCATGATCTGCATCAGGCCCATCGCGCCTTTCGGCGAAACGGCGCGAGGCTTGCCGCGACTTTCCGCGTGCATGATGGCGTGCAGCCAGGCGGGAGGAAGCGCAAAGCGCGACGCCGCCTCGGCAATGAATTCGCCGAACGGACCGCCGGGCATCGTGCGCTCGGGTTCTGCCGATTGCGCGAGCGTGGCGGCCGGCAGGAAGCAGGCGCAAGCCAGGCCGGAAAGGAAGAGGAGTGTAGAGCGGCGCATGGCATCAATCCCGTGCATCGCGCTTGGAAATGCGATTCCAGTGCAGCGACCAGGATGTGCCATCGGCGGCGTCGCGGAACAGATTGGCGCGAATCGGCTGCGGCAGAGCGGGATCGTCGATGATCAGCGCGATGAAGGCGCCAGCGCGCTCGCCGGTACGTTTCCAGCCCGCGCCGATCTCCGGTCCGGCCTCGATGCCGTCGTCATGACGCAGGTGAATGCGAAAGTCCGGCGCATTTTCGGTATCGGATGGCTCGGCAGGCACGATGTCGATCTCGCGGCAATGCGCGAAAGTATGGATGCGTCCGGCAAAGCCGCCCGCCGCTTCAGTGAAAGTGCCGATCTGTGGCATGGAAAGTCTCCTTGCGTTGCAGGTTGAGGTGCGGATTGGTGAGCAAAGGCGCGGCCGAACGGTGGCGGTCAGCGCGCCGTCTGATGGGCGTTTGCACGCCAGACGAACTGGCCGCCCGCCGCTTCGTCGGTGTAGATCGGCGTGGCTCGTCCGATGATCGTGCGCGCCGGGATCGGGCCGAAATAGCGACCGTCGAGACTGTCCCGCACAGCGGAATTCATCAGAAAGACGGTGCCTGGTGCGATGCGGCGGCAACCCTGCCAGACCGGAAGTCTGCGCCCTCTGCGGTCGCGGTCGAGAGCATCGCCGAGAGCCGCGCCATCGACGGTGATAGTGTTCTTCAGTCGACAAACAGTCTGCCCCGGGAGTGCCGAAACATGCTTCATCAGCGGCACGCCCCTACCGAGGTAGCCGCGCTCAGCCATGAAGTCGGCCAGTTGTCGGGACGGCGCCACTGCGACCAGGTCGCCGCCGCGAAGATCGCGGGGCGGTTCAAGCCCATAGAGACCAATGGGCACGCTGGCCGATGCATTCCAGACCAACCGGAGCGGCACGGGCACAAACGAAGCGATGCCGATGCCAAGCACGCAGAAATAGGTCGCCATGACGTAGCCGAAGCGAGTCATCCCTCGATCTCCCGGCGCTTGAGCCATGCGTGATGACGCTCGGGCGTGTAGGCGCGCGGTGCCTGACCGACGCTCATCCGGTTCGCGACATGGCGCCAGTGATCGGGGGCTACGTCGCAGGCATCGAGCCCGGCGGCTTCCACCGCATCGATCAGCCGAAGCACTTGGCTAACCTTGGGCCAGCCATCGACAGACAGCAGGATTTCGCCGCCGGGACGGATGAAGGGCAGCGTTTGATAGGCCTCGGTTGGCCCGACGGCACGAAGGATGTCGATCCGCGAAGCGACGGTGCCGAAGTCGTTTGCGGCCCAGCGAACGAAGCCGAAAACGCTGTATGGCCGATAGGAAAGCACGCGCCGGCGGCGATCGAGGATCTGCTCGCGAACATGGCGGCCGAACCTGATCCAGTTCTCAATCCGCTGTTCGATATGCGTCAGTTCGACATGGGTCAGGGTGTCGGCAGAGCGCGTGAGCGGCGCGAGGCCGCGCGGCGCACCGGAAGCCGTGGCGCTGGTCATGATGGGTCTCCAGGAAAGTCTGAAAAAGATCGGTCAGCAGCGCGCCAACGGCTGGTCGCCGAGTCGCAACCTTGCTGGGCTCGTGCGGAGAGGCGCCAAGACATCAGCATGGCTGCTCGTCCGGCGGCGCCTCGAAAGGAAGTTTGGGTGCATGGGCCAGGTCTCGCTTATTACGGGAGGGCCGCTGCCGGGCATTGACAGTCAGGCTGTTGCGGACTGTATCAATCAGGCCGCGCACATCGCGCGCGCGCTCTTCAAAGTTAGATTCTTGGTTAGAGTCTAAGTTACGGGCTCGAATTTGGCTTGTTCTGTCGAGGGTTAACCCCTGCTCGGGTTCCCGTTGGCACGAGCCTGGGGTTCCTGATGGCACGCGCCTTCCGGTTCCCGTTGGCACGACGGCGTCCACAGGCTTTCCACCGGGCACCGCTGGCTTGAATGCCAGTAGTGTGCGGCCGCGGGCTTCAACTTCGAGGTACAGGACATAGCCGGGGAGCGGCTGGCGCCGAACGATGTTCCGAAGTTCGAAAGCGAACCGCTTGAAGGGCGACAGGCTGCCGGACTTCAGGTGCAGATGGTGAAAGTCGAAACGCCAGCCATGGCGCTGCTTGCCGCCGTGCTTGCGGACCAGACGATAGAGCCAGCGATCAAGACCGCCGGTGAGATCGAAATAGGCCCGGTCGATGGTCAGCACGAGGGCGTCGTCGAGCACGGCTTGATAGAACCAGTCGGGCAGGATCAGTTCGATGCCATCGGGGCGCCCCTTGCTGTCCCGACGCTCCTTCCATTCGTTGATCCATGAAAATCGGTGGCGGCGTCCCTCAGCATGCTGGCGGATCGAGGTGGCCACGGTGGTTGATTGCAGCCGGTCCAGCGCCGCCTTCAGGCGCTGGTAGTCGTGCAAAGACGTACCGCGTCCGATGAACTTCAGCACCTCGTAGGGTGTTGCGACGATCAGCCGGGACGTGCGAAATCCCGAATCGCGCGCCTCGACGATCTGGCTGGCGGCCCAGATCAGGATGTCCGCATCCCAGATGGTCGCCATGCCATGATCCGGCACGGCCTCGACCCGGATCGAAACATTGCCAGCTGCAAAGTCGATCGGGGTGACGCGGTGGGTCTTGGACAGAGAGAAGAATGGAAAGGCCATGAGGTCCTGCGCGTCTCGTGGTGCGACATTGCCAGGGATCGTGCGGAACAGATCGAGCTGTCCGCGTTCCGGCGAGGATTGAAAGCGGGCGGCCATGTGCAGATCCGGGGCCTCGTCAGCGCGCCAGGCGGCCAGCCATCGGAACGACGTCTTGCGGATGCCACTTTGCTGGCAGCACGGTGCCACGCGGGTCAGACGTCGAGGTGACGGCACCGCGCTCGACCCAAAGCTGCAAATCATCGACCGAGTAGACCACCCGGCCACCGAGCTTCTTGTAGGCGGGGCCGGTGCCGTAGGTCCGGTGCTTTTCGAGTGTGCGCGGCGAAAGGCTGAGAAACGCGGCTGCTTCCTTGGTGCGCAGGTAGCGGGGCGGCAGAACGGCGAGGTCGGGTCGCATAAGTCGGCCTTTCGTGAGCTTCATTGGTGCCGTCGGAGATCGACGGCGGGCGAAGGCCACAATGGCGAAGCGAAATCGGCGAGTTGCAGCGGGATTTTGGTCCCTGCTAAATTCCCACACCCGCCCCGGGCAACGGCTCAGGGGCGCCGGCGGTGCTTCAAGAGGGTGCGATAACCGCCCGCGATCATGGTGCGAGCATCGCGCAGCAGGGCCATGACAGCATGGCGCGTGGAGGAGGCTTGCCACTCGTCGCGGCTGACGGGGCCAAATCGGAACAAGGTCCGAGCGATGTCCTGTTGGGTGGCACCGTCGCGCGAACCATCGAATGCCTGCAACATCCGGCGCGCCCGCGTCCGTTGCTGGCGGGTCAGTCGGGTGTCGGGCGGAATGGCGCGACCGTGAAGTGCCGCCAGAAGTCGGTGGGCGGCCTCCAGCCTGCCGAATCCATCAAGATCCAGCGGGATGACGGCCACTGCTGGAGCGGAAGATGCGCTCAGGACGTGCAACTGGACCTGTTCGCCGTTTCCGAGTGAGGCCTTGGTATCGGCACCGCACTCAGTAAGCGCCCTGACCAGAGCTGCCGGAGGCGGTCCGCGGGCGGCGTCGGATATCAGGTCAGCCGGTGCGGGCGTCAGAACCACGACGCTTGTGTCGTCCTGAGCCATCCAGAAAATGGCTTCGTCTGCCTGTTCGAGGGCGGGGTCTACTGCGAAATCGCAACCTCCAGCGCTGACGGATCGTCTCCGTCAGCATGGTTGTGTCGGCACCCTGCGTCGACATAGCCTCGAAATCGCGATTGTAAGCTTCGTTCCGGCGAAGCCATTCCCATGCAAGGCCCGAGGCGCTCATGTGTTCGACGGACTCGTAGCGCGCAGCAGACCGCCACTGGGACGCATCCGGCATCATCTTTGCTCTCCCCCGTTATCTATTGATTGCGGGAGGGTATTGATTCCCGGGCTCGATAGCGGGCGGAAGTCCGAATGTCGGCAACGGGTGATGCTGCTGTGGCATCACCTGTCAGCCTGGCCGATCCCTGCCAAGCAGTTCGCGATAGCCGTGTTCGGTCATCCATTGGGCCCGCGCCAGATGGGCATCATGGACCTTGCGACATCTCTCAGGATCAACGGCAGGATCAAGTTTGAACAGGATTTGCACGGCTTCGCGCCAATCGGCCCCGTCGCGATGAGCATCGAGAAGCCGCAGGTACAAGGCCATGTGCTCACGATCATAAGAAGTGAGTTGCTGGTCTTGCGGCGGTTCATCGAGAAACTGCGGCTTAGCCATGCCGATCACCAGGCACCAATTCGAATCAAATGGTTGTGCCGAACCTCTTCGGTTCTAGCATTGATCCACGACAGAGATGCCCAGAAAACTCGCGAAAAGAGCAAAACGAGACGGCGCCGGCTACGACCCGGCCGCACGACCCGGCGATTTATGAAGTCGCAGAACACCCTCGCCCTTTTCCGTGGACAGAAGGACAACGTCGGCTGATTCAAACGCCCTTCGCACCTGATCGCGCGTTGTCTCGTACACTTCGAGCCCATTTTCGGATTCGAGGCGCTTGAGCGCGGTCAGCGATACTTTGGCCCTGTCAGCGAGCGTCTCCTGTGTCCATCCCAGCAACGCGCGCGCGGCCCGCGATTGTCGAGCGGTGATCATGCATGACCACCTCCCACCAGCGCGAGCGAACACGCCAGAACTACGACTATATTAGTCGTCATTGGTCCGATTGCCAGCGTAATTCTGCACCGTGGGTGCCCGGAAAGACGGGTTCGGAGGACTTGGGGGCTCAACTGATTCGGTTACTCAGACGGGAAAAGGCCCCGGCCGTGATGGCCGGGGCCTTGGAGGCGCCTCAGTCGCCCCGCCGTCCGTTGGGTCGAGACCAGATCAGCGAGTAGCCTTCGCCGTCTTCGTCATCGAAGAGGTTTGCGTAGATCGGGGCGTTGAAGCTCGGATCATCGATCTTCAGGCCCAGATAGTCGCGGCCTTCGCCCGAACACTTCGACCAGGCTGCGCCGATTTCTGCGCGGCCCACCAGAACCCGGTGGCTGGGGGCGTTTTCGCCGGTGCCGCGCAGGTCCGGAACGATGCGCACGCCCTTGGCCTGGACGTTGAGGGTGATGATGTCACCGGTGAACTCGTTATCGCCGGTCTTCTTGAAGGTGCCGATGGTAGCCATGAGAAATCTCCGTTCGTTCGTATTCGAACCCGCACCATTGCGGCCTCGATGGCGATCGAGAGGCCGGAGACGACCGACGCCGCACAGCTTGCTGCCGCAGCGAAGCGGAGGACGGCGCGGAGCCAGCTTTCTTGTCTCGCGAGGAATGACGGCCCTGCCGGCAGGGGAAGAAAGTTGGCGGAACGCTGTTGCGGCATAGGCGGTCGAGGCGCAGCCGGTCTTCGGCCAGATCAAGCCATGACAGAGGCCGTTTGGAGCGGGCGCGCACGAACTGAAACGGCAGGTTCTTGGAAACCCTACAGTCGCCCTGCAGACCGGCGAAGCCGAACAGCGACTCGGTCTAACCCGCACCCAGGTATGATTTTGCGCCTCGACCGGATCACGGTTCGCAAAACGCCCGGCCCCGAATTGGGTCATATGTCGTGCGAATGGCGCGACCGCTCGTTGTTCGGGATCGCCGCCCGGCAAAGTATGGGCCAGTTCGATCCGACTTTGCAGCCCGGTTGTGCCGTCCTCTTCCAGCAGGACGGCAAAGGCTTCGCCTCATCGGTCGCCCAGAGGATCGGCCGGGCTGTTTCAGGCGTTCGCCAGATGCCCTGCCGACGGCTTGGCGCCTGCCATGCCTGCTACCCGAACGACTGCCGTGCAGCCCACCGCAATCGCACCAATCACCGAGAATATTTGCTGCCAGGCTTCGGACGGCATGGCGTGTTTCACGATGCCGTGGGTGGCGTGGTAGCCGGCCATGACCGCAGGTGCGACGAAAACGAGGGCGATCAGCAGCCTCGCCCAGGTGGGACGCACCATCATCAGGCCGACCTGACCAACGCCGAGTGTCAGCCCCGCCGTGAGCAGTCCGACAAGTCCCGCGCCAAGCCAGCCAGCGCCGGAATGATAGGCCCATGCACCTGCGCTCATGCCGACGAAAAAGGGCAGTGCGAACACGGCAAGAGTGAATAGCAACCAGCAAAAGAAGCCAATCGCCGCAATAGACAGCAAAATGCCAAGAATAATCATGGTGGCGGTCTCCCGTGAGAAATGGTCTGACGGTTGCGCCTCCACCACCACCACGGCGCGTGTTGCGTTATAGCGGGAAAGTGAACCAAGCGGGAGTGGAAACCGAATAGGCCTTCACTCCGCTTGAGCAAATGGGCGCGGTCAGAACGCAAAGGGATCGATTTCTGCGATGACTTCGGCATCGTGATCGAACTCGGTGGCCGGCACGACCGACAGGCTGCCGTCACCGGCGCGGAAAATGACGATGGCGACCATCAGGGTCGCGGCGAGGCTGAAGGCGAAAGCTTGCGCGTCGTTGAGGGACATCGGACCTGCTCCTGTGCGAAGCGGAGGACCATCCCCCGCTGACAGGCGCCCGAAGTGACCGGCCAAGGGCCGCGATCACCGCGCTGGCAAAGCCAGGGCGGCGGCACGCGCAGGCGTAGTCCGACCCTTTACGGGTTGATGGCGTCAGGCCCTTGGCTGGGCCAAGGATCAGCGCATTTGAAGCGGGGCTGGTTCCGACGTCTGGCATTGGACATCTGAAGCTTCAGTCGAAGAAAAAGCTGCGACCTTCTGCCAAGCGCGCGCTTGTGTGCATCAGGATTGCTGGCTCCCTGCCGGATTGGCCGCCATTGCGATTGCACTTGTACAAAAATTAGTACATATGAGCTGGCAGGAGACTCGCCATGGACGTGATCAGCTATTCCGATACCCGCGCGCACCTGAAAGAGGTGATGGACCGTGTTGTCGCGGATCGCGCTCCTGTGGTTGTATCGCGCCAGAAGGCGGAATCCGTGGTGATGATCTCGCTTTCGGATTGGAACGCGATCGAGGAATCGATGCACTTACTTTCCACCGAGGCCAACAGGAAGCGCCTGATGGCGGCCATCGGACAGTTGGAAGGCGGCAATGGCAAAGCCAGTGATCTGATCGAACCGTGAAGCTCGTCTTCGCCGACTCGGCTTGGGAAGATTATCTCCATTGGCAGGCCAATGCTCCCAACATTCTGCAACGCGTCAACGATCTCATCAAGGAATGCCAGCGCGCTCCCTTCAAGGGCACGGGGAAACCCGAGCCGCTGAAGGGCGACCTCAAAGGCTGGTGGTCGAGGCGCATCACGCTGGAAGACAGGCTCGTCTATCGGGTCACGGGTAGCCCACCGGATCAACAGCTCGAAATCGCGCAATGTCGTTTCCACTATTGATCGGGCGTCCGTGCGCGACCGTTTCCTGCACAGTGAAGTCCGCCGGTCGGAACTTGCTTTTTCTGACGGCTGCGCATATCCGGCCGCTGTCTTTGGGGAGTAGTCGCCCGCATCTCAGCGGGGTTCACGTCAACAGACTTGCCGGGTGACTGGCATGGCGTGAACGGCCAATTCGGCTTGGCGAGACCAGAGGTTGGCTTCCGCTCATGGGTTGGGCGGGGAGGCCGGCCTTTGGTATGCGTCGCTCGACCCCGCGGAATTTTTGATGCCTCCACTATTTCTGAATGTGGCCTTCCTGCTCGGGGCGGCGGCGACAATTTACTTCGCCTGCGAATTCTTCGTGAATGGTGTGGAATGGCTGGGACGCAAGCTTTCGGTCGGCAACACCGCTACCGGCACCATCCTCGCAGCATTCGGCACCGCGCTGCCCGAGAGTGTGATCACCTTTGTGGCGGTCGCCTTCGGCAGAGGCGATGCCCAACGCGAACTTGGCGTGGGCGCCGCGCTTGGCGGGCCTCTGGTGCTGGCCACCGTTGCCTACGCCACTGTTGGCATCACGCTGCTCCTGACTGGGCGGCACCTGTCACGAACGCAATTGGTGCGCGAACAATTTCAGCGCCTGAGCCGCGACCAGTCCTGGTTCCTCTCAATCTTTGTCGTCAAACTAACGGTTGGCCTCGTGGCCTTCGCGTACAAGCCCTGGCTGGGGGTGGCATTCCTTGCAGCCTATGCGGTGTATTTCTGGAAAGAAATGAGCCGTGACGAGAGTGACGAGGTCGAGGAGGAATTGGAGCCTCTGATTTTTGACCGGAAAAAATCGGGTGAGCCAGCGCTTGGTCTGAGCGCTCTTCAAACTGGAATTGCGCTGCTGGTGATCTTTGCCGCTTCCCGCTTATTTGTGAACCAACTCGATGCGTTGGGGCCTGCACTGGGCCTCAAGCCTCAATTGCTGGCGCTTTTGCTGAGCCCGATTGCAACCGAACTTCCCGAAACCATGAACGCGATCATATGGGTCCGGCAGGGCAAGCATAAGTTGGCATTGGCCAATATCAGTGGCGCCATGATGATCCAGGCAACGGTGCCGACTGCATTTGGCCTGTTTTACACTCCATGGCTGCTCGATCGATCGCTGATCCTGGCTGGCGGCATCACCACAATGGCAGTCGCGTTGATGTGGTTGTCGTTCCGCAGGGGCGTGATCTCACGAAACTTCCTGGCATCGATGGGCTTGTTTTACGCCCTGTTTGCCGGACTACTTATACTGCTGCACCTATGATCCAATGATGAGCGGACCACACTGTGGAGGCAGGCTCAGGCGGCGCTCACGCTCCGCCTGAGCCGAACCGGTAGACCGGGATACCCAGCTTGCGAGCCTTGTCTGCAAGATTGTCCTGAATGCCCGTGCCGGGGAAAATGATGACACCGATCGGCATGACGGCGAGCATCTGATCGTTGCGCTTGAACGGCGCTGCCTTCGTGTGTCTGGTCCAGTCGGGCTTGAAGGCGATTTGCGGCACCCTGCGGGTGTCAGCCCAGCGCGATGCGATTTTCTCGGCGCCTTTGGGCGAGCCGCCATGCATCAGCACCATGTCGGGATGTTTGGTCCGGATCTGGTCGAGCTTCGCCCAGATCAGCTGATGGTCCGAACTCTCGCCGCCGGAAAATGCGATCTTCGGCCCTGCGGGGAGGAGCACTTCGGTCTCGGCACGCCGTTTGGCGCTGATAAAGTCGCGGCTGTCGATCATGGCCGACGTCAGGTGGCGATGGTTGACCATGGAGCCTGAGTGCGGTTTCCAGCTTGACCGGGTTTGCCGCTCGAAATGCTCAGCGGCCTGATCGCGCATCAGTTCGAAGGCATCGCGCCGTTCGAGGAGGCTCTGTCCCTGGGCGGTCAGACGTTCCAGCTCGACCGACTTCACCTCGCTGCCATCCTGCTCCTTCTGGAGGCGGCGTTGGCCCACCTCATTGTCATCGAGTTCGCGTTCGATCCGCTGGCAGGCGCGATGGAAGATGTTGACGGTCGACCATAGGAGGTCGTCGAGATCGGGTTCGAGGCGCGTGTCTTCCAGGCTGGAAATCAGGGCGTCGAAGATGTCGGCGATGGCACCGGCGACACGGTTGCCTTCGGGCAATGGGCGGGGATCGGGTTCATCCTCGAAGGGGCGGTAGCCGTAGAGTTGAAGCTCCTGCAAAACGTGGTCGGTCGGGGAAGAGTTGTGATGCGGTTCAAAGTCGTCGTGCTCGTCCATCGGATGCTCCATCGATTGGACCGCGCCCTCGCGGCCTTTATGGCGATGAAGCCCACGAACGGGCTGGCCCTGCACCCGCAAGGGCCGAAGCGAAGCCGGAGGATGGCAGAGGCCTGCTATTTTGTTTCGCGATGGAAAGGCGCGGCCCGCGCGCCGCCGGAAAATAGCTGGACGCCGCCATTGCCGGGCCAGAACGCTTGTGGACCTATCGCCCTCTCGAAGGCCGGGCGGGGCCTCTGTCGATGGGGAGAGCTATCGTGATGGCTGCGATGACATAGCACTGCACGAACTGCCCCGAACGCGGGTCAAGGCACGAAGTCGAGGAAGCGAGCAACATCCTGCGGGGCAAATTGCCCCCGGATACTCGCCCGCAGCGCTTCGAGGCCGTGTGCGCACAGATCCTCGTTGAAATCCCCGAGCACCGGCGACAGCACGACCGCCTCGATCCCCGCTGCATGAGCGCGTTCGACCAGGCTATCACGCGCCCAATCGCCTGCCGGATCGTTGTCGCGAATGATGTAGAGGCGGCGCATCGCATCAGGGAACGCGATGGCAGCGAGGTGCGCTGCCGAAAGCGCTGCCGCCATGGCCATCCCAGGCGCCCCTTCGCGAACGGACAACACACTTTCGATGCCTTCACCGGCGGCCATCACTTCGCCGGGCACGCCAAATCGCACCGCGTGGCCGAGCAGGTCTCCCATCGCCTTGCGCGGCGTATCGACGGGTGCCTTGTCCTTGCCATCAGGCGCAAGCCAGGTGCGGTGAACCCCGGTGATCTGGCCATTGAGATCTGTGACGGCGGCGATCATCGCCGGCCACGTCTGGGTGACCTCGTCGGTTTCGGGCCGATAGTAGCAGCGGGGATGGAACCGCAGGCTTGCTGGTCCGGGAAGAACAGCAATGCCGCGATGACGCAAATATGTGCCGACCACTGAGCTGCCGATTGGCTGCGACAGGGCAAAGAGCCGCTTGGCGGCTTCGACCGAACCTGACGCAGCACGCGGCAATTTGTTCGGCAACGGCGCGGGTTCAGGATGTGGCAGGCTCAGAAAGGCGCGTGCTTCCTCGGCAACATCGGCAAAATCGACCAACCCCCGTATCAGGCGGATCAGGTCGAGCAAATCGCCGTGCTCGCCAGTCGCGGCATCCTGCCACTTGCCCGCAGGGCCTTTGGGCGAGTCACTGAGTCGGACGAAGAGTGAGCGTCCCGGTGTGTTGTTCGCGTCGCCAACCAGCCAGTAGTTGCCGTGCTTTCGGCCAGCATTGAGGTAACGGCGGCACACTGCCTCGGCCTGACGCCCGAGACGATGGGCAAGGTCGCCTGCATGCATCCGAGCCATCAGGCCGCCTCCCGTTCGGACAGACGCAGGGCCGGATAGGTTTCGAGCAAGCGGGCGAGAATGGTGGTGCCGTTGGCGTCGATGGGGACGAAGAAGCGGAGCTTCCACGAGATGATTTCAGTGAACAGCCCATAGGCGCGCAGGCGTTCGCGCATCGCCTCGGTAAAACCAGTCAATTCGATGCGGTTCGCGCCCATGACCCTGGCACGGCGCAATTGCAGGCCTTCGGCAAGGTCGATGATCGCCTGACCTTCCAGCAGTGCTGTGTAGGCAGCATCGGCGGTCAGGTCGAGCGCGCCGACGCTGTTCGCATTTGCTACCCATGCCGGTGAAACACGCCGACCGATGATGCGCTCGCCGTTATCGGTCTGAAGCCGATAGACCCGCGCAGATTCGTTGGGCAGCCGCTTCCACACTGGCAGAAGCAGGCCGGCAACCATGTGGATTGTGCTTTCCGTAAAAGCCGGCACATCGGCCATTTCACGCTGCCAGGCATGGGCGAAGGCATCGCGGTCAACCTCCTCCCAGTGGCTATCGGCCATCGCGGCGAGCGAGGCGTGATGGTGTTCCATCGGGCGGATCAGGCGGACGCGGCGCTCGATTTCACCATCGTCGAGCATGAGTGATGGCGCCGGAACCTGCACGGCGGCGCGGCCGGACTTGGCGTTGACCAGCAACCGCCCATGATCGTTTTCGAGCCACGCCAGCGCATCACCAAGTGCCCTGGGCCGATTGCGCTCGCGCTGGGTAATGGTCAGCAGGCTAGTTTGCGCGCCGGTTGCCGGGTGGGTGTAGATGCTTACCCGATCTGTGACCATGAAGCTCTCTGCGGTAAGGGTTTCAAGGCCCAGATCATAGGTGCCGCTGGCGATGGCCCCCGCGACTTTGGTGTCGAGCAGATGCTCGAATGCCGTGAAAAGGATTCCCTGCAACTCGACGGTCAGGGCCAGCAGTCGGTTGAGGAACGTCGTGATCGGCGGCAATTCGTCCTTTATCCCGTTGGTGTCCGTCAGCTTCAGACCCGTGGCGCTTTCGAACCGTTCCAGTGAACACCCCTCGATCTTGCCGCGCACCACGAGCAGATAGAGCTGGCGCAGCGCGGCCCGGGCATAGGGGCTTTCGAGATTGTCCTCCGGCCGAAACAGGCCTTGGCCGCCCGTCTGACGTTGACCGCGCGTGATGGCACCGAGCGTGTCGAGCCGGCGCGCAATTGTGCTGAGGAACCGCTTCTCGGCTTTCACATCGGTTGCGATCGGACGGAAAAGCGGTGGCTGGGCCTGATTGGTGCGATTGGTACGGCCGAGACCCTGAATAGCGGCGTCCGCTTTCCAGCCCGGTTCGAGGAGATAATGGACGCGCAGGCGCTGGTTCCGAGCAGACAGATCGGCATGATAGCTGCGCCCTGTGCCGCCAGCGTCGGAAAAGATCAGGATGCGTTTGAGATCGTCCATGAAGGCAGCCGTCTCCGCCAGATTGGCGCTGGCCGCGCGGTTTTCGACCGCGAAGCGTTCGCCCTTGCGCACGATCCGCCGCGATCGGCCGGTGACTTCGGCGACCATCTCCGTGCCGAACCGCTGAACGATCTGGTCGAGCGCGCCGGGGACGGGCGACAGCGACGCAAGCCGTTCGATGAGGTCGTCGCGGCGCGCTACCGCCTCGCGGCATTCGACCGGTTGCCCATCCCGAACGACGGGGCGCGAGGCAAGGTTACCCTCGCTGTCGGTGTAGGGCTCGTAGAGCTGCACCGGGAAGGAATGCTGCAAATAAGACAGAACATATTCGCGCGGCGTGATGTCCACGCGCACATCGCCCCATTCCTCGGTCGGGATGTCGGCGAGGCGCCGTTCCATGAGGGCTTCGCCGGTCGAGACGATCTGGATCACGGCGGAGTGACCGGCCTCCAGATCGCACTCGATGGAACGGATCAGGGTGGGCGTTTTCATTGATGTCAGCAGGTGGCCGAAAAACCGCTGCTTCACCGACTCGAACGCACTGCGTGCTGCGGATTTGGCCTGACGGTTCAGCGTACCGTCGCTGCCTGTGATGTTGGCCGCTTCCATCGCCGCATCGAGGTGGTTGTGGATGATCGCGAAAGCGCCAGCATAGGCGTCATAAATCCGGCGCTGATCCTCGGTCAGCTGGTGCTCGACCATTTCGTATTCGACACCGTCGTAGGACAGCGAGCGGGCGATATAGAGCCCGAGCGATCGCAAATCGCGCGCCAGAACCTCCATGGCCGCGACGCCGCCGTCCTCGATCGCCTCGACGAATTCGGCGCGGGTCGCGAACGGAAAATCTTCGCAACCCCAGAGCCCGAGGCGCTGAGCGTAGGCGAGGTTGTGAACGCTGGTGGCGCCGGTTGCGGAGACATAGACGACACGGGCATTGGGCAGCGCGTGCTGGAGGCGCAGGCCTGCACGCCCCTGCTGGGAAGGAGCGACATCACCGCGTTCTCCCGTGCCGCCGCCGGCATTCTGCATGGCATGGCTCTCGTCGAATATGATCACGCCGTCGAAATCGGCGCCTAGCCAATCCACGATTTGCCGGACCCGCGAAACCTTGTCTCCGCGCTCGTCGGAGCGCAGCGTGGCATAGGTTGCGAACAGGATGCCTTCCGACAAACCGATCGGTTTGCCCTGCGCGAAACGGGACAGAGGTGTGACCAGGAGGCGTTCCATGCCGAGCGCTGACCAGTCGCGCTGCGCATCCTCGATCAGCTTGTCGGACTTGCTGATCCATACCGCCTTTCGTCGGCCCTGAAGCCAGTTGTCGAGAATGATCCCGGCCGATTGACGCCCCTTGCCTGCGCCGGTCCCGTCGCCGAGCATGAAGCCCCGACGAAACCGGACCGTGGCAGGCGCACCGTCTGGCGCTGCCTGCACGAGGTCAAAGGTCTGATCGACGGTCCATGATCCGGCAAGGTAATCGCTGTGCGCTTCGCCTGCGTAAATGACTGTCTCCAACTGCGCATCGGACAGCAGGGCATGGATGTTGATCGGCAGGCGCGGACGATAGCCGGGCTTGGGCGGCGCGATCGATGCCATCGCGGCCGATTGCACCAGCTTGGTCGGGTGGGGCTCGGAGCCGGGAATACGCATCGACTGAAGCGTATACCCTTCATAGAGGCCGTCGCTCATCCGGGCATCTTCGGGCGGCGTCCAGTCGACGGTATCATAGGCAAGCTCGATGCTTTCAGGATCGGCCGCAATGCTACTGACTGGAGCTTTAGATGCCGAACGGGCGAGGTAGCCACGCACCGACTTGGGCATGGCGACGTTCTGCGCGGTCGTTTCCGGCAGTGCGACAGGAAGTCGCGGCGGAACCTGCGTTTCGATCCAGCCCAGCAGCGTAGCCACATCCGGAGCGCTTCCCGAGGATGACGGGAACACGCTCGGATCGTCCGCCGGCGATTTGTCAATGACGGTCAGCCGTGTCGGGAAGGTCGTGCCGTGGCGGGCAAAGACCGCGCCTGCAATCGGGCAGCTGAACACGACGCGCGCGCAAGCCTGCAAGCTGACAAAAGCATCGCGCCATTCGGGATTGTCCGGCCCGACATGGGCGCCGGTAATGGCGACAAGCCTGCCGCCTGGCACCAGTCGGTGCAGTGCGGAAGAAATGTGGCGAAAGCCCGCGTCCTGAACGCGGCCGGAAACATGGGCCATGGCCGAAAACGGCGGGTTCATCAGTACGACGGAAGGAGCCACTGCGGCATCGAGATGATCGTCGATCTGCGCGGCATCGAAGCTTGTGACGGCCGTCTCCGGGAACAACATGGCGAGGAGGCCTGCCCGGGTTTCCGCCAGTTCGTTGAGGGTGAGTGAGCCGCCGGCCAATTGGGCGAGAATGGCCAGCAGGCCCGTGCCGGCCGAGGGTTCAAGCACGCGGTCGCCAGGGCGGATCGCGGCTGCGGTCAGGGCCGCGAGGCCAAGCGGGACCGGCGTCGAGAATTGCTGGAGCGCCTGGCTTTCCTCGGAGCGCCGGGTGTGGGTGGGAAGCAGGCCTAGAATCTTGGTCAGGGCCGCGAGGCGAGCTGCGGGCGTTGCGGCTTTGCGGAACATCGCCGCGCCGTATTTTCGCAGGAACAGCACCGTGGCTGTCTCGCAGACATCGTAGGCTTGTTTCCAGTTCCATGCCCCCGAAGCGTCTGAGGCTCCGAAAGCGGTTTCCATGGCTTGTCGCAATTGACCCGCGCTGATCGGCTGGCCCTGTTCCAGCCATGGAAGCAGCAGTTCCCCTGCCGCAAGAATACCGGCGGATTGACCATGCGAAAGTGTCGTCGCCGGAGGACCGGCAACGGCTGACAGGATGTTCATGGGGTGAAACCTCAAGGAGAGCGGGAAGGAACGAGCCCCGCGCGACGCTCTCTCTCAGCCGCGCTGGCCTCATCCCGTCCCGGCAGACCTCTCCCTCTCCAGAGCATTTCGCACATATCAATTCATGGATTTGGACCGGTTTTGCGGCTAACCGGGCGACCTCATCAATTCACGAAAGAAGCTTTCACCATGAATAATAGTGAACTTGCCGACGCCCTTGCCGCTTCGAATGGCCTGACCAAGGCCGATGCGCGTAAGCTGGTCGATGGCGTTTTTGCCGCGGTTGCCGATGCCGCAGCAAGGGGCGACGAAATCGCGATCAACGGCTTCGGCAAGTTCAAGATCAAGGACACGCCCGCTCGCGAAGGTCGTAACCCTTCGACTGGCGCGACCATCCAGATCGCTGCATCCAAGAAGCTGACCTTCGCGCCGGCGAAGGCCATCAAGGACAAGCTGAACGGCTAAGGTGGTGATCAGCGCCCTGTCTGTGCGGGGCGCTGATCCCCGTCAGCCGAACCGACGACCGGCTTCCGTGAAGGTATAGGCGTTGGCGGTGATCGCCTGATCGACGCATTCGTCAGACGACTGATATTCATACTCGCGCTCCAATTGGCAGTAGAGCCAGCGCGCCAGATCGCGCAGTGCTTCAATCACGACGCCTTCGGCCTCGGCCGTCATGTCCTGGCCGGTTGGACTCTCGCGTTCGACCGCGATTTCCATGCAATACTCGTGATAATAGTGGCCGCGGTGACGGGCCTGCGCGTGAAGCTGATAGAAATTGCGTCCCTGCACCGTTTGCAAAGCATCGGCGAGGTCGTGGAGCGCCGTGTCCTTGGGTGCATATGCGCGGATCTTGGCCGATGCGCCGCGCGCATAGGCGTAACGCCCTTCGAAGCAGGCACCGTCGCCCTGGCTCCAGAAGCCACGGAAATGGATGCACGGCTCCTGCCGCGAACCGCCGCTCAGGAGGCGAATGGTGCGAGTCTCGAGCGTGATGCCCAGGATCGTGCAGATCCGCACGAAATCGGCATAGACGGCGTCGTACCAGTCATGGTCGAAGCCGCCTTCGCGAAACCAGGCACGGGCTTTGTCCTTCGCCGCCTCGTCCAATTCGGCCAGCTGATAGACGATGGTTTCGATGATCTCAGGCATCGCCGTCGCCCCCATCGAGAACAGACGCGAGCCACCCGTCGGTATAAGTCCAGGCGATGGTTTCGCGGGTCGCAAGGTCAAGGACATGGGCGCCGCCGCCGAATCCGTCGAGTCGCGGCTTCGAGCAGGTGTTGGCGTATTGGAAGCCCCACCGGCCAGTAAGCTGGAACTGTTCGGAGCAGCGCAGCACGAACTGGATGACGCGCTCCGGGTCGCCGGTCACGTCGTCACGCATCCATAGCGCTGTTCCGCCATGCTCGGGCTGGATCGAGAGGAGAAAGCCATCAGAGGGTGGCTCTTCCGAGGCGCCTTCCTCGGAAAGGGCTTTGTAGAGCGCGAGTGCGCGGGCGGCATTTTCAGGCGTGCCGACGTCGAGTAGGCACGAGAAATGGGTGAAATAGTCGGCCATTTGGGGGCTCCGGACGAAAATGCCCGGTCCTGCGCAGCGCTGCTGCACAGTGATGACCGGGCCTAGGTGAGAAGAAATGTGGAGTGGAATCAGTACCCGAACTGCCATGATGGCCAGTCCTGGCCGTCGTCGGCGGCAGCGAGGGCCGCCGGCAGCAGGTCTGCGTCGCCCTCGACGAGGATCGGATCGTGAACCGGCGTTTCGTCGATCACCGTGACACAGGTGACGATGCCGTCTTCGACTTCGACGTGGACGGGCACGAGGTACTGGAAGACCACGCGGCCAGTCAGCATGGACAAATCGGCCATGGCGCATTCCCTTCGAAAAGGACGCGGAGAGCGGGCTTCCCGCCCTCCGCGCATGGCGATCATTCGGCGGCGATCGAGGTGAACTCTTCGTCCTCGCTTTCCCCGGGCTCCTCATCGTCACCCTCATCGGTGAGGAATGCGGGAAGCGTTGCTTCGCCCTCATCCTGATCGACAAGGTCGGCGCCGGACACGCCATCGGGGTCGGCAAGCCGCAGCGGCTCGGGCAACCAGCCAGAATCCGCGAGCAGGCGTTCGGCCTCCTTCGCCATGTCGCCCTTCTTCATGTGATCGATGAGCTGGGCTGCGCGCTCGCCAGCACCCTCGCGCACGGCTTCGAGAATACGGGTCTTGGTCACGCGGCCGAGATAGTTGCCGACAGTCGGCCGCCAGCCAACCTGCACCATGTCCAGACCGGTCTCCCGCGCGAGGCGGTCGGCTTGGTCGAAGCGCAATTGCAGACCGTACTCGCTGACGCCCGAGCCGCTGTAGGGATTAGGCCGCTCGTAAAGCGCGTTGACGCCGTAGCTCACGCAGTGGGCGAGAAGTGCCAGACGGTTCTCCTCGTCAAGCCCGGTCAGCCAATCCCACAGCGCCGTGTCATCGGCAGGGATGCGGCTTTTCCAGTGCTCGTTGCGTTCGTCGACCGACTTGACCGACATGCTGTCACCCAGCTCCTCAGCCTGGGCCGGGAAGAAGATGTGCCGGACCTGCGCCTCAAGAACGCCGCTCATCGCGCGGTGGTGGAAGGCATCCGAGACGAGCTTGTGGAGCAACGCGGTCATCGCGATCCGGGGATTCTGGGCAACCGCATCGCGCAAGGCCAGAGTGCGGTGGGCAGTCAGCTCGGTCACCAGGCGTTCGGGCAGCGGCTTGATGCCGTCGTCCTCTTCTTCCTCAGCGGGGACAGGCTGGCCCCCCATGGTGACGACGACGGGTCGGATAGCCTGAGCCAGCGACGGCTCGCTGAGGCCAGCTTCGCCGGTTTCATTTCCATCGTCGTCGGATGCGATGGCTGCCTCATCCTCGGGACGGACATAACCGCGGTCGCAGATGAGCGATCCATCTGAGTCGATGGTGACGAATACGCCCGCGATCGCGATTTCGGCGGGATCGTAATGCATGGGACGGTTGTCCAGCGCCTCCAAGGCCGCCTCGATCTCGCCGAGCCGCTGATCGATTTCGTCCGGCAGCTCGTCGGCGTCCTCATACTGCTCGGTCAGGCGATCGAGTTCGGCCTGCAATCCCGCGCGGGTCGCCTGCTCTTCCTTGGTCATGTCGAGCGGCGTGCCGACGATCTCGCGCATCCCGTGGCTGACGCCGTAGGGAGCGCTGAGGCTTGCCTCGACCCACTTCCATCCCTCCGTGCCGATCTGGTCAGCCTCGGTGCGGAGCTTTTCGGCGACAAGCCGGTCGAGCAGGCTCACATCCTGAAGCCAACCGCCATCGTCGGACTGGAAGAGATCGCGCAGCACGATGCCGCCGGCCGCTTCGTAGACGTCCGACCCCACGAACAGCGCGCGCTTGTCGGAAGCCCGGACGGTGGTTTCGGTGAGCATGCGGCGGATCTGCCAGGGCTCATTCTGCCAGCTGTCGCGGATCGCCTCCCAGACCTGCTCCTGCCGTGCGTGATCCTCCGAGACGGTGAAGGCCATCAGCTGTTCGAGGGTCATGCCGTCCTCGGCATAGACCTCGAGCAAACTGGGGGCGGCGGCCGCGAGGCGCAGGCGCTGCTTCACGACGTTGACGCCGACGAAGAAGGCCGCCGCGATGGCCTCTTCGGTCATGCCCTTGTCTCGCATGGCCTGGAAGGCGCGGAATTGGTCGAGGGGGTGGAGCGGTGCGCGTTCGATGTTCTCGACCAGCGAGACTTCGTCGACGAGGATGCCGCTGGCGGCATCGCCGACAACGCAGGGCACCGGCGTGGTGCGAGCGAGGCGCTTCTGCTTGGCGAGGAGTTCGAGCGCACGATAGCGACGCCCGCCGGCCGGCACCTCGAACATACCGGTTTCGACGCCATCTGCGTCCAGCACCGGCCGGACATGCAGCGACTGGATGAGGCCGCGCCGGGCGATGGACTCGGCCAGTTCGTCGACCGAAACGCCGGCCTTCACGCGCCGGACGTTGGACTGGCTGAGGACCAGTTTGTTGAAGGGGATGTCGCGCGACGACGACAGGGTGATCTTCTGGGCAGCAGTTGCCATGGTTGTTACTCCGCGACGGGCCGTCCGAGAGCCTCTCTCTCGAAACCTCGACCCGTCACGAAGCGAAGCGCCGCCCTCTTCCTTTCGGAGGGGCAGCGCAACGCAGGGGAAAACAGGACCTTTCCGCTGGGGTCAGTGAACCCGGTCGAGCAGCTTCTTGGCCTTGCCTTCCATGTCGAGGCGGGCGTCCTGGTGGGACTTGTCGCGAGCCAGCGCGGTGATGCCCTGGACGAAATCGAAGATCGATTCAGGCGGCCGACCTTCCTCGGCGAGTACGGTCTCGATGATCCTGCCCGTCTCGGCTTTGGAAAATCCGCGCTTACGAAGGAAATCACTGCGATCCTCATCGGTGCGGGCAACGATGCGCTCGCGGGCGGCCTTGATGCCGTTCACGAAGGGCAACGGCGAGGAGTTGGCGAAGCCCTCCAGGGCCGGGGCCGCCTCATGGGCGAAGCGGTTGGCGGCATATTTGCTGTGGCGGATGGTGATTTCCTCGAAATCCTCGACGCCCCAGAGGTTCCGGTTCTGGCAGACCGCGCGCAGGTAGAAGCTCGCCATGCCCAGCGTCTTGGCACCGACCTCGGAGTTCCAGCAGTAGAAGCCCCGGAAGTAGAGGTCCGGCGATCCATCGGGCAGTCGTCCTGCCTCGATCGGGTTGAGGTCATCGACCAGAAACAGGAACACGTCGCGGTCCGAGGCATAGAGGGTGGTCGTGTCGCGGGTGATGTCGACACGCGGGTTGTAGATGCCGGTCGACCAGTCGAGCACGCCGGGAACCTTCCAGCGGGTATCGCCCGTGCCGTTGCCGGCGATTTTCTGCACGGCTTCGACGAGTTCATGGTCGTAGATCCGGCCATAGTCAGGCCCCGTCACCGCGCGCAGTTCCACTCGGCCGTTGCCGGTCTCCAACGTCTTGATCTGCTCGGCGCGATGCGAGGACAGACCGTATTGCAGATTGATCGCGGCCAGCGGTGCGGGAAGCTGGCGCAGGTAGGCAGCGGGTGCCCCGACCTGGCTCGCCAACTGGCCAAAGCTCCAGTGGGTCGGGACGACGGGCGCATCGGAGCCGGGCAGGATCAGCGCCAGACGCTCGGGATCGTTGCGGTTCGCCTCGACGTGGATGAGGGCGGTTTCGACAACACGGGTCCGGCTGCGCTCGGAGCGGCCGCGCACCGAACGGGCCAGATCGCCCAGCGAGAGGTACCGCTCATCGTCGGGCCGCGAGAACCATTCGGACGAGACGCGACCGATGCGTTCGCCGCGTGTGACATCGACCTTGTAACCGCCGCGTGCATCGGGGCGGGCATCGAGAACCTGCATGTTCATGGGAAATCTCCATGACGGGCGCCGAAAGACTCTCTCTCAGGCCTCAACCCGTCACGAAAATCCCTCCACACTCTCCCTCTTCCCCGGGGCGTTGCGGGGTGTCCCCGCACAAGGGGTCGGCAGAGACCTCGGCTCGGCCGCAGGGGACGCTTTCCCCTCTTGCCGGACTTCTGATCGGCGATCTCGCAACTTGCGACATGCCCATCCCCCGGCCTAGTGTCAGCCCATGAACGCAGTCGAGATCGAACAAGCCATTTCCGAATTGGCCGCGCAGCCTTTTGATCGCGCGGAGTTTCCCTATGCCTTCCTCGAAGCCTTCGGGAACAAGGCTACCACGATCAAGAAGCTGCGGCAGGGCGCGTCCAACGGGTCCGACGTGCCCGGCGGCGTGCTTCAGCGCAGCAATATCCACATCGCCACATGCGAAGCCGGCGCGGCCGACGTTACGCTCACCGCGCTGCGGCAGAGCGCGAAGACGGTGGCGGCCAAGGCCAAGTTCATCCTTGCCACCGATGGCGATCAGTTCCTGGCTGAAGACCTGGCCAGCGGCGAAATCGTGTCCTGCGCCTATGTCGATTTCCCGGATCATTTCGGCGTGTTCCTGCCGCTGGCGGGCATCACCACAGTCAAGCAGATCCGCGAGAGCACGTTTGATATCCGGGCGACGAGCCGGCTCAACAAGCTCTATGTCGAGCTGCTGAAGGACAATCCGGACTGGGCGAGCGCCGAGCGGCGACCGGACATGAACCACTTCATGGCGCGGCTGATCTTCTGCTTCTTTGCTGAAGATACCGACATCTTCCACGGCGATGGCCTGTTCACCAAGACGGTGGAGCAGATCAGCGCGCGCGATTCGTCCGACACGCACCATGTGATCAGCGAAGTGTTCCGGGCGATGGACACCAAGCTGGCCGACCGGGCCGGGGCGAACATCCCGCGCTATGCCAACGGCTTTCCCTATGTGAACGGACAGTTGTTTTCGGGCAGCACGGAAACCCCGCGGTTCAGCCGGATCGCGCGGTCCTATCTGGTCAACATCGGCAACCTCAACTGGAAGAAGATCAACCCCGACATCTTCGGTAGCATGATCCAGGCGGTGGCCGATGATGAGGAGCGCGGCGCGCTCGGCATGCATTACACCAGCGTGCCGAACATCCTGAAGGTGCTGAACCCGCTGTTTCTCGACGACCTGCGCGAGAAGCTGGCCGAGGCAGGCGACAACGCGCGCAAGCTGCTGAACCTGCGCCAGCGCATGGCGAAGATCCGGGTCTTCGATCCGGCCTGCGGATCGGGCAATTTCCTCGTCATCGCCTACAAGCAGATGCGGGAGATCGAATGGGAGATCAACAAGCTGCGCAGCGAGTCGGACCGGCGCAGCGACATCCCGCTGACCAATTTTCGCGGAATCGAACTGCGCGATTTCCCGGCGGAGATCGCCCGTCTGGCGCTGATTATCGCCGAATATCAGTGCGACGTGCTCTATCGCGGGCAGCAGGAAGCGCTGGCCGAATTCCTGCCGCTGGACAGCCAGAACTGGATCACTTGCGGCAATGCCCTGCGGCTCGACTGGCTGAGCATTTGCCCGCCGACCGGGACGGGCGTGCGGGTGCAGGCCGATGATCTGTTCGGCACGCCAGTCGACCAATCCGAGATCGACTTCACCAATGAAGGCGGCGACACCTATATTTGCGGAAATCCACCTTACAAAGGTAGCCAAACCCAAACATCGGAACAGAAGGACGACCTTGCCAAAGTCTTTGATCCTTATGGCATATCCTCCAAGCAGATAGATTATGTAGGCGGATGGTTCATGAAGGCGGCAGCTTTTGCTCAACACACCGCTGCCGACGCAGCATTCGTCAGCACCAACTCAGTATGCCAGGGTCGAATTGTGCCTTTGCTATGGCCCCGGATATTTGAAACGGGCGCTCATATTCATTTTGCTCACACGTCGTTCAAGTGGGCGAACCTTGCCAGCCACAATGCCGGTGTAACCGTCGCCATTGTTGGAATTTCACAATCCAATTCGGGCAAACGGCGCCTCTTTGACCTTGGTGCTGACGGCGAAACGACCGTCCGGGATGCCGCTAATATTACCCCATATCTGACCATCGGCGACAACGTCATAATATCGGGTCAGCGAACTAGCGTCGCCGATTTGCCGAACATGTCGTTTGGCAATATGCCAATTGATGGCGGAAATCTGCTTATGACAGCCGACGAACTTGCCGGGTTGGGGCTGACTGCGAACGATAAAAACACCTTCGTGCGACGGATCTACGGCTCAGCTGAATTTATCCGAGGCATTGCACGGTATTGCCTTTGGATCTCGGATGACCGTCTTGGCGATGCAGTGAAAATTGACGCGATCAGAGGCCGCATCGACGGCGTCGAAGCCATGCGGCTTGCCAGCAAAGATGCAGGCACGCGCGAGATGGCTCGTAACCCACATCAATTCAGGGAAATGTATGCCGGAAAGCGGCATACGCTTATTCTTCCGGGTGTTTCGTCAGAAAGCCGCGAATATCTCCCGGTCGGCCTTCTTGATAGCCGCTCCGTTGTCAGCAACCTCGCATTTGCGCTCTACGACGCCCAGCTTTGGAACATGGCGCTTATAGCCTCCCGCCTGCACCTTGTTTGGATCGCGACGGTATGCGGAAAGCTGAAAACTGATTTCCGCTACTCAAACACCCTTGGCTGGAACACCTTCCCGGTCCCCAAGCTGACCGAGCAGAACAAGGCCGACCTCACCCGCTGCGCCGAAGACATCCTCCTCGCCCGCGAGGCGCATTTCCCGGCAACCATCGCCGATCTCTACGATCCCGAGAAAATGCCCGAAAATCTCCGCCATGCGCATGAGCGCAACGATGAGGTGCTGGAGCGCATCTACATCGGCCGCCGCTTCAAGAACGACACCGAACGGCTCGAAAAGCTGTTCGAACTCTACACGCGGATGACCAGCGCCAAGGCAGCGGCCTGACCGGCGCACGATTGACTTTCGGGGCAATTGGCGTATCTCTCATATGAGATACAGGAGGCTCCGCATGAACGCTCCCAGTTCCATGCTCCATGTCCGCTTGGACAACGAATTGAAGGCGAGAGCCACCGAGGCGCTGGCGGCGATGGGGCTGACGGCTTCCGATGCCGTGCGCCTGCTGTTCCACCGCATCGCGGTCGATCAGGCGTTCCCGCTGGAACTGAAGGTGCCCAACGCCGAAACCCGCGCCGCGCTGGAAGAGGTGGCACAGATGAAGGCAGATCGGCGCGTCCGCTTTGCCAATGCTGATGAGATGTTCGCGGCGCTCGATGGCAAAGCCCAGTAAGCGCGCCGTCACGCCGCGCGCGGCCGAGTACGCCAAGGCCTTTCACAAGGATTGGGAACGCCTGTCGCGCTCCGGACGGTTTGACATGGCCCAGCTCAAGGAAGCGATGCTCCTGCTGATCGCCAATGACGCGCCGCTCGGCCCAGAGTGGCGCGATCATGCGCTGAAAGGCGATTGGCAGGGGAGCCGGGAATGCCACATCGGCGGCGATTTCCTGCTGATCTATGACGTTGACGACGCTGCGGGGAAAAGTGGGACCATCTACTTCGTCCGTGCGGGCACCCACAGTGAGCTGTTCAAATGACCGCAAACGACAAAATCATCCCCGCCGTATCGTTCACCACGGCGCGCACCGGCGTTTCGGCCAAGGCGGACGAGCTGGGCATGCGGCCGATGCAGGCGCGTGCCTATGAAAAGCGGGGCGAGCAATATCTGCTGATCAAATCGCCGCCGGCATCGGGCAAAAGCCGGGCGCTGATGTTCGTGGCGCTCGACAAGCTGACCAACCAGGGCGTGCGCCAGGCGATCATCTGCGTACCCGAACGCTCGATCGGCGCGAGCTTTGGCAGCGAGCCGCTGAGCAAGTACGGCTTCTACGCCGACTGGGTGGTCGCCCCGCAATGGAACCTGTGCAACACGCCCGGCGCCGACGACCCGAAGGTTGCCAAGTCCAAGGTCAAGGCCGTCGGCGAGTTCCTCGCCAGCGACGCCAAGGTGTTGGTCTGCACCCATGCGACATTCCGCTTTGCCTTCGATGAACTGGGCGTCGAGGCCTTCGACAACCGCCTGGTGGCGATCGACGAGTTCCACCATGTTTCCGCCGACGCCGGCAACCGACTCGGTGCACAACTTGCGCAGCTGATCGGGCGGGACAAGGCGCATATCGTGGCGATGACCGGCAGCTATTTCCGGGGCGATGCAATTCCCGTGCTGGCGCCCGAGGACGAGACCCGGTTCGAGACCGTCACCTACACCTATTACGAGCAGCTCAACGGGTACGAGTACCTCAAGGTGCTCGACATCGGCTACAGCTTCTACACCGGGCCCTATACTGAGAAGATCTCGGCGCTGCTCGATCCGACGGTTAAGACCATCGTCCACATTCCTTCGGTCAATTCGAAGGAAAGCCTCAAGGACAAGCACCGCGAGGCCGAGGACATCATGAACCACCTCGGCGACTGGCAGGGCGTCGATCCCGAAACGGGTTTCCACCTGATCCGCGCTGCTGGGGGCAAGGTGATCAAGGTGGCCGATCTGGTCGATGATGATGCCGCCAAGCGGGACCGGGTGGTCTCGGCGCTCAAGTCGCACAAGGGACGCGAAGACCGCGATTTCGTGGACGTGATCATCGCGCTCGGCATGGCGAAGGAAGGCTTCGACTGGATCTGGTGCGAACATGCGCTGACTGTCGGCTATCGTTCAAGCCTGACCGAGATCATCCAGATCATCGGCCGCGCCACTCGCGATGCGCCGGGCAAGACGCGGGCACGCTTCACCAATCTGATCGCGGAACCGGCAGCGGACGATCCGCTCGTGGTCGACGCCATCAACGATTACCTCAAGGCCATCGCCGCCAGCCTGCTGATGGAGCAGGTGCTGGCGCCGCGCTTTGATTTCACGCCCAAGGATGCCGGCCCCAAGCCGGGCTTCGATTACGGCGAGGCCGGCTACAAGGAAGGCGCGCTCAACATCGGCGTCAACCCGCAAGGGCAGATGCATTTCGAGATCAAGGGCCTGAAGCTGCCGACCAGCATCGAGGCGACGCGCATTTGCCGCGAAGACCTCAACGAGGTGATCGCCAGCTTCGTGCAGGACAAGGCCGCGCTGGAACGCGGAATGTTCGACCCCGAGGTGGTGCCGGAGGAACTGACCCAGCTGAAAATGGGCAAGATCATCCGCGAGAAATATCCTGAACTGAGCGATGAGGACCAGGAGGCGGTGCGCCAGCATGCGGTCGCGGCCATGACGCTGACCCAGCAGGCCAAGGCCGCCATTACCGGCATCGATGCCGATGGCGACCTCAAGGCCAGCACGGCCTTCATCGACGGTGTGCGCAAGTTCGCGCTCAGCGTGACCGACCTCGACATCGACCTCATCGACCGGGTCAATCCGTTCAGCGCGACTTATGCCGTGCTGGCCAAGGCGATGGATGAGAAGACGCTGTTGCAGGTCCAGGCGGTAATCAACGCCAAGAAGGACAAGCTGACCTACGAGGATGCCCGTGCGCTGGCCGAACGCGCACTGGAATTCAAGCGCGAGCGGGGCCGGCTGCCGTCGCTGACCTCGCAGGACGCCTGGGAGCGCAAGATGGCTGAAGGGGTCGCGTTCCTTCAGCGCCATGCCACGAAGGCAGCCGCCGATGGCTGAACTGAGCGACCTCGAACTGCTGGCAGAACTGGGCGTCGAGACGGCGGTGGAGCCCGCGCGCTCGCTGACTCCGTTGCAGGAACGCATCATCGCCGGGTTCGAGGATATCCAGCGGTTCGTGGCCGAACATCGCCGGCTGCCGCAGCACGGCGTAGACCGCGATATTTTCGAACGCCTCTATGCCGTGCGCCTGGATCGCCTGCGCGCTCAACCCGACGTTCGCGAGCTGCTGGCGGCACTGGATACGGGCGGCATCCTCGACAGCGCCACTGTTGTCGGCGCTGAAGCTGTAAATCTCGATGACACGGCATTGCTGGCCGAACTCGGCGTCGAGTCCGGTTCCGGCGATGACATTTCCCAACTTCGCCACGTCGCCCCACGGGCCGAGAAGCGAGCCGCCGAAGAAATCGCCAATCGCGAGAAGTGCGAAGATTTCGACACGTTCAAGCCGCTGTTCGAACGTGTTCAGGCAGATCTCGCATCGGGTAACCGTCAGGCAAAGGTGCTCGAACAAACCGAGGTGACGCTAGCCGAGATCCAGCCCGGCAATTTTTTCATCGTCGGCGGCCAGCTGGCCTATGTCGCCGCGTCAACTGACGAGTTCGTGACGCAGTACGAGCGCAAGGATCGCCGGGTCCGGGTGATCTACGACAACGCCACCGAAGCCAGCGTCCTGTCCCGATCCTTCCAGAAGGCGCTCTACCGCGACGAAACAGCGCGCCGGATCACCGAGCAGAGCGCGGGGCCGCTGTTTGGCGATACCGCCGAGCCCGATGATCTCGCCAGCGGGACCATCTACGTCCTGCGCAGCAAGTCAGCTCATCCCTATGTCGACGAGCATCGGAACCTGATCCACAAAATTGGCGTGACCGGGCAGCCGGTTGCGAGCCGGATTGCCAATGCCCGCAATGACCCTACCTTCCTGCTAGCCGATGTCGAGGTTGTTGCGGAATATCGGCTCTACAACATCAACCGGACCAAGCTGGAAAACCTGATCCATCGCGCGCTTGGCCCGGCAAGGCTCGACCTTTCTGCCGGCGACCGTTTCGGCAAGACCGTCCAACCTCGCGAATGGTTTCTGGCACCGCTCAGCGCGATCGATGAACTTGTAGCAAAGATTAGCGATGGCAGCGTTACGGGATACCGATACGACCTCACCCAAGCTCGCTTTGTGCGAGACTGTGAATGATGGTCGATCATTAATTGGCGAACGCGAAGTTTCAAGAAGCAGATTGGTGTGCCCTACGTCTCTTTTGAGGCATAATATCGGGCCTTTGAAGATGGATCAGGCGCCATGTATCTTTCGCGAATAAGGATTCAGAATTTCCGTAACTTCCAGGATCTCGATGTCGCTTTGGGTGGTAACGTCGTCATCGTCGGGGAGAACCGGGTCGGGAAGAGCAATCTGCTTTTTGGTCTGCGACTGATCTTTGACCCTTCACTACCAGATAGCAGCAGGCAGCTCGGTCTTTCCGATTTCTGGGATGGCCTAGCCGCAGTCGATGCCAACACGACAATCACCATTTCCGTAGAGATCAAGGATTTCGAGGATGACCCCGACGTCCTTGCCGTACTCACTGATTTCCGTCTCGACGACGATCCCGACACAATCCGCCTGACTTATCTGCTTCGCGCCCAGCCCGGTTTGGGGCACCCGCCAGTGAGCGACGATGACTTCTCTTTCGTCTGCTTCGGCGGGGAAAGCGAGGCTAAGCGGTTCGGGCACGACTTGCGCCGTCGCATCACCATGGACCTGTTGCCGGCGCTGCGCGATGCCGAAGGTGATCTTGCTACATGGCGCCGCTCGCCGCTCCGACCGCTGGTCGAAGACGCCTTCGTCTCGATCGACATGGCGGAGCTCAAGGAGATCGGCGATAAGATCGCTGAGGCTAGCAAGGCTGCAATCGAATTCGATGAGGTAAAAGCGCTCGAGACCAAGATTGGGGAATTATTTGTCGCGATGGCCGGCCCCAAGCAGAACGTGCAGCCTTCACTCGGATTTTCCGCTACTGACGCAACCCGCATCAATCGTCAGATTCGGCTGCTGATCGATGAAGGCCGGCGCGGTGTCGCTGATGCCAGTTTGGGGTCCGCCAATCTCATTTTCCTTACCCTGAAACTGCTCGACCTCCAGCGGCTGATCGAGAACAATAAGCGCGATCATTCGCTGCTCGCCATAGAGGAACCCGAAGCGCACCTCCATCCGCACCTCCAGCGCTTGGTCTATAAGCATCTGTTCGAGACGATCGTCGATGGCGATGCGGACCAGGATGAAGACGGCGACGGTGCTGGGCCCTTGTCAGTGATCCTCACTACGCATTCACCGCATATCGCCAGCGTCGCGCCGCTGGAATCGCTGCTCCTTCTGCGCAGTCAAGATGGCGAGGGCACAAAAGGCTATTCCACGGCATCTGCCGATTTCAGCGAAAGCGAGACCGATGATCTGTCCCGCTATCTTGATGTCACTCGTGCTGAGATGGTGTTCGCCCGCGGCGTCCTTTTGGTAGAGGGCGATGCCGAACGCTTTCTCATTCCAGCCTTTGCCAGTGACATGAACATCTCCCTCGACGAGTATGGCGTGTCGGTCTGTTCGGTCGCGGGAACTAATTTCCAGCCTTATGTAAAGCTGCTGTGCGCGCTCGGCCTCCCCTTTGCCGTCATCACCGACTGCGACTGGGTCGACGAGAAGCCGCGCGCCTATAATCGGGCGCTCAAACTTATCGACACCATTGATCGAGCCCGAGGCGGCGCCGACACAAATGCTTTGATTAAGGGCATCAAAGACTTGGAGACGTGGGAAGATTCTTTCGTGGAATGCAAGGCATTCGGCATTTTCGTGAACTCGGGTACGCTTGAGACTGAGCTCTTCGAAGGAAACTATGCCAAGGAGATGATCGAAACGCTGCGCGAGCATAACTTCGGCCAGAAGCGCATGGCCCTGCTCGACGCTTGGGAGGCCGATCCCAAATCCTATAATTCCGACGAGATGCTCAAGATGATCGAGCAGTTGGGCAAGGGACGCTATGCTCAGCGCCTCGCCACACGCGTACCGGGCAAGCTCGTCCCCGATTACATCGCCGATGCAATCAACCATGTAATTGACCTTGTCTGACCGAGCGCTCTATCTGCGGGCAGCAGAAGATCTGCGGCCAAACGACAAACAGTGGCAGGCGTACACGTCCGCCGAGCACTGCGTGCTGCTCGCCGGCCCCGGCAGCGGCAAGACCAAGACGTTGACCGTCAAACTCGCGCGGATGCTGAGCGAGGATGTCGAAGATCCGCGCGGCATCGCCTGTATTACCTACAACAACGAATGCGCGCGTGAGTTGGAAACGCGGCTCGATGCGCTCGGGATCGCACCGGGCGGCCGTGTCTTCATCGGCACCGTACATAGTTTCTCGCTGACCCAAATCCTGTTGCCCTATTCGAAGGTGGCGGGACTGGGTCTTCCCGATGATTTTTCAGTAGCGAGCCGCCGACAGACGCGCGCCGCGCTTGAGATCGCGCATGCTAAGGTCATTAAGGGAGCGGAGAATCCACAAACCTGGGAATTTCGGCTCGGAGGGCACCGACGCCGTTTCCTCAATCGCGATGTCGAGGCGTGGAAAACGCTCGACCCGCAATTGACCAGACTCGTTGAGGCCTACGAAGCTGAACTGCGAAAAATGGGTGTCATCGACTTCGACGACATGCCGTTGCTGGCACTGCGTGCGCTTGCCGAGCACGCTTGGCTGCGCAGGGCGCTGGCCGCAAAATATCCGATCCTTGCTGTCGATGAGTACCAAGATCTTGGGCGCGCATTGCACGCGATGGTGATGGGGCTTTGCTTCAGCGCTGGCATCCGTCTGTTCGCGGTCGGGGACGTCGATCAGTCGATCTATGGGTTCACCGGCGCCAATCCCGAGCTGTTGCGCAAGCTATCGGAGAGAAAAGATGTCGAAACCGTTCGGCTCGGCCTCAACTATCGCTGCGGGTCGCAGATCGTCACCGCCTCAGAATACGCTTTGGGCGAGAAACGCGGATATAAAGTACCTGACGGTGCTCACGAAGGCACGATCTATTTCCATCCTTGCACTGGCGGATATGCTGGGCAGGCGCGCTATCTCATCGAGCAGTTAATCCCTGAAATCCGTGCGCGCCGACCCAACCTCAATCTCGGCGAGATCGCCGTGCTGTACCCGGCTGCCTTCATCGGCAATGAAGTAGCCTCAGTAGCGGCAGATAATGGCTATGCGGTCATCCGCACCGACGGCAACGCGCTCTACCCACGCGGCAGTCGCCTTATGCGCTGGCTGGAGCAGTGCGCGATGTGGTGTTGTGGCGGCTGGCGATCGGGTCAGCCCAGGATCAGCCGGGTGATTGCCGAGGGCGCGCGACTCTTCCATGAGGTTCTTGGCAGCGATGATGATCGGCTCGAATTGCAGCGTTCGTTGATCGCCGCGCTTTGGTGCCGCCGCGACGACACGATTGGTTTGCGCGACTGGCTCATTGCCCTACGCGACGAGATTATTCGGCCGAATGTGGGGCAAGCGCGATCCTTGGCTGATGAGCTGGAGACTTTGAACACCTTCATAGGTCGGCTGGGCCCCATGGGCGATGTTGATGATTTTCCGCTCGGCGAGTTCGCGGGCATTGGCTCTGGGCTCGACCGTATCAATCTATCGACGTTGCATAGCGCCAAAGGACGCGAGTTCGATGCCGTTATCCTGTTCGGGATGGAAGAAGGGCGCCTGCCAAGAAACAACGCCAGCGAAACGGAAGTCCGGGAAGCACGACGGCTATTCTATGTCGGCTTCACCCGAGCACGGCACGAAATCCACCTGATGTATGCGCAAGCAAATCCCTCACGCTTCGTAAGCGAGGTCAAGAACCGACTCGAAGAAGCTTGAATTTCAATCGTTGCGGCGGCAGTAGATTTCCCGCATCGCCTGCTTAGCGATCGACCTCTGCCGCTACCTTCCAGGCTCCATCGTCCACCATTTGCTCGGACAGTCGCTGCATCACGCAGACCACTTCGACGAGGCGCACGCCGTCGATTCGGCGCATGTGCATTGTCGGACGCCGGACTGCGATCAGCTTTTGCATATCATGATCGAATCCGGTCTTTTCAACGAACACATTGCCGAACACTTCATCCCAGTTCTTTGTGCTCTGGATGATACCCGATAGTTCGCCCAGCTCAGTGTAATTGACCAGTGGCGCAAACACTTCACCGCGCGCCATCGCTGCCTTGCGGATCTGCTTCGCCTTGCCGATCAGGTTCGACGCGCGCAGCTTGAACCAGTCAGGACCGCAGTTTTCTTCGAGCTTGCGCTCGACATAGGCGCGCAGCTCCTGCTCGAACCGTCCGACCAGCGCATAGGCATCCTTGCTAGTGCCGCGTGACCGCACGGTCATCGACACTTCGCCAAGCGTCACCACCGCCACGGCGCTGGCCTCTGAGCGAAGCCCGGCAGTCAGTCCGCTCTCGATCATGATCTCGAGCGCCATACTGGGCTCCGCGACGATTAGCCCTTCATCGACCTCAGCCTCACGGTACATGCGCTTGCGCACGCGCCCGTCGCGCCAGAAACTCTCCGGCAGATCGACGCGAGTTCGCCATTCGCCGAACAGCGAATGGTAAGCATCGAGCTGGAAATGACTGCGCCGGTCAAACGCTTCGCTAATGCCGGCTAGCGCTGACATTTTAAGCTGGGTCGCCGCGAAATCTGTCTCGAACCGGGAGGTTAACCCAAGCATCGTGCTCATCTTGACCTGATCGAGCGCGGCCGAGCCGATGAAGTTCTTGGCGATCGCGCCGCGTATGTCATCGACCGCCGTGCCAAGCCCACCGCCAAGAAGCTTGGCAATCGCAGGAGTGTCGATTCGGCTAAGAGTTCTGGCCCATTGTGAGATTCGGGCAATGTCACCGAACGGTCCAGCCAACGATGCCAGAAGAGATTTCTGGACGGTGCGCTGCTGATCTTCGAATTGCTTGATGACCGAACCGATGCCACCAAGTGGGCGCATGGCTTCTTCGAGTGTCCGCTGTGCCTGACTGACAGCGAGCGCCAAGGACGGATCGATTTTGAGCGGCTGGACGCCTTGGATCGCCGCAATCACCTTCGGGTCGATCGAGGGCATGATCGCGCCGATTGAAGCGAACTTGGCCTGGTCGATAGCCAATGGCTGCATCGCTTTGAAGCTCGCGGCCAACTCCGCAGACGGCTGGAGCATCCTGCGCATTGCTTCTATTCGCGCGGTCTCGGCGGCGCCAAAGGTCGGGCCAAGCCCAAGCTCGACCTGTTTGGCCAGTTGCTGCGCAGGGGATTTTGCGTAATTGCGAGCGAGCTTTGCCGCTGGTGAATCGTAAAGCTCTCTCGCGATTTTTGCAGCCGGCGATTCCAAGTGTCCACGTGTGAGATGCTCGGTCGTGTCGTCGCGCCCGCCGCATGCGATCTCTTCTGCTATCGTTAGTGGCTCGCCGCGCACGCTTTTCGAAAGCTTGTGGGTCGGGCGCTCGCCGCTAGCACTGTCGTCGTTATCCATTGCCACCGCCCGATTGCTTACGTTTTGATCGACCCGTGTGTGCCGCCTCGTCCATCCGCAGAACCACTCAGTCAAGCGTCGCCGCCACAGGCAGGTCTGCGCCCAGAGTCAGACGTAGGACCGGAATGGCGTCACGTTCGCGTCGCTCACTTCGGCCTCGGGAAGCTCCAAACCGGACACACGGCCAAACATTTCACGCTCCAACCCGCTTTCGTCGACTAAACGTCCGACAGAACCAGGATAGGCGGCCTCGAGGGCGGAAAGAGCGCTTGGCAAAAGTTCAGGAACCTCACCAGCGATAATGTCATCATAGCGCTCTTGCCGCTTCTGGCCTGTCTTGCTGAGATGGATGTGCCCCGTGCGATACTGATCGGCAGAAATCATGCGGAGATCATAGGCGCGGCGCAGTATCGCTGCAGCTGACACCTTCCACCTCAATTTGAGTTTAAAGATCTCTGCCCAATCCAGAAAACGTGAACGGGGGAACTCGTGTACAAATGAAGGCCGGGGAAGCAAGAAGGCGCTTGCGAACCGGTTGGCCTGGTCCTCCGTTTCCTTGTCCCCGGTCTGGACGCCCCGGTGCATGATCAGGTGTCCGGCTTCATGCGCAAGGTCGAAGCGGAGCCGGCACGCGGCGGGCTTCGCATCACTACGAATGATCATCGGGCGGACGGCATCGATTGACAGCGCGTCGACCCGTTCAGAAACGCCGCCGAAGAAGCTAACCACAGCACCTGCATTCTCAACCACTCGCATCATGCTGGAAACCGGTCCGGTGCCAAGCTGCCAATGCGCCCGAGCAGCATCCGCTACATCCTCCACCTCGTTAAGCGTCGAGACCGGGATGTCCGGGAAGGAAACATCGGGCAGATTGAGCTCGCGATCAAGCCTGCTCACAAAACCGTCAAGCAGGGTGCCTCGAGCTAGAACCTGGCTTACAATGGTGAGCGGCGTCGTGCGCTGCTTCCTGAAGTGGCATTGCTCGGGCCGGATTCCGACGTCCATGGGAAGCCCGAAGAAATGCCTCCCGACGCCCAGGGCGTCAGCCAGCGCGTCGCGCATTTCCTCAGTCGGCGCCTTGATGCCCTGCTCGAGCTGATTCAGATACTGGCGTGTCGCGCTCACACGCATGCCGAGTTGCTCAAGCGTGAGCCCAAGCGCGACCCTGGCAAGCCTGAGCCGATCGCCATGAAAAGCGCATGAAACCATAAGTGCCTCTCGCCGCACTGGCAGCCTCAGCCGCCCGTTTTGGTCTCGCCTTCGCGGTCGCGCACACCGATGGCAGGTGCTTCTAGTTCGACGCTCTCGCTCGCAGGACGGCCAATTGCACCACTGAAACGACGGCTATCGAGCGGAACATCCCAATTAAGGATGGCCGTCTCACCGCGAAGTCCGACGAACTTGACCGAAATCACACTACCATCAACGTCCGTTTCAATGGCCAAGCGATAGGCAAGTTCGCGCCCCTCGTCGCAATCATCAAACGAGAAGCCCAATTGGCGAAGTTCGGGCAGGCTCTGTCGCATCGTACGATCAGTGGGCTCTTCTGCCTCGCCACGGTAGATGCGGAGAGGGACCTCGCCGATCGTGAAGATCAGCTGGAGTGACCGGTCAACGATGCCGAGCCAGTCGTATGCGTCTTCGTCTACGGCACGCAGGATGCGCGCCCTCCCAAACTGAAACGCACGGCACCCCAACGTCCACCCATTGTCACCGTTTTCTTCATCGAAGAGCTCGACTGCGGCTTGGCGACCATCGACAATCATCCGAGCCACCGCAACGATGCGGTCTTCGGTCAGATCACCATGATATTCCCACGGATAAGTTTTCGACACCATTGCCCCCTGCATACATCTCGAACTGCATCATGGGCAATTTTGGAATTTTGTCAACCAATCGCGAACATGTAAACTGATTTCAGCATCAAACGTCTTGATCGTGTGGGATGTCCAGACCTCTAGGCTATGCTGGCGAGTGCGGCCTCATTGCGTAAGCGACATACCGCCACACGTAAGCAGAGTTCATGCCGTGCGTAAGCAGTGTCGATGCTTCGCATTTGGGCGACCGCCACCCACAATCGGCCAAGGTAGGATCGCAGCAGCCCGCTCAAAATCGCCAGCTGGGTGATGAACTCCGCCGGGAGCCACCAAAACACCGCCGTTTCTGCGGGTTTGGCCGCTTACGCAGCGCTTACTTTTGTGATTTTGCGGGGCGTGTAAACAGAAAAAGCGACCCGTTTGGGTCGCTTAACTACTTGTTTTTCCTTGGGAAAACTGGAGCGGGCGAAGGGATTCGAACCCTCGACCCCAACCTTGGCAAGGTTGTGCTCTACCCCTGAGCTACGCCCGCTCTGGCGGCCGGAGGAGGTGTCCTCTCGGCGGGTGGGGGGCAACTAGCAGCGGCTTCCCACCTCGGCAAGGGAGAATCTGCAGGAAGCCATTTTTTTCTCCGCGAAGCCATTTCGTCCCAAATAGCGGAATCATGCATTGCGCCTTGGCGCTGCGTTGCGATATGCTACTGTTCATTCCCTAAATCTCTGACGTACTGACGGATATAATCGCCTCCCATTTCGTATCGCATGGGGATTAGGAGGAGTGCAGCTATGACCGCCGAACCATTGACGCGCCGCAGCCTGCTCCAGGGTAGCGCCGCTGCCGCCGCCGCGATCCCCGCTTTGGGAGAGGCGCAGGCGGCTCCCGCCAGACGCAAGGAAGGAGCGCCGATGACGCCTGTAGGACTGACCGTGAACGGCCGCGAAGTGCATCTTCAACTCGATCCGCGCACGACGCTGCTCGATGCCCTGCGCGAACATTTGCACCTGACCGGCACGAAGAAGGGCTGCGATCATGGGCAATGCGGTGCCTGCACGGTGATTGTCGAGGGGCGGCGGATCAATAGCTGCCTCACCCTCGCCGTGATGCATGAGGGCGATCATGTGACCACCATCGAAGGGATCGGCACGCCGGAAAAGCTCCATCCCATGCAGCGCGCCTTCATCACTCATGACGGCTATCAATGCGGCTATTGCACGCCTGGCCAGATCTGTTCGGCGGTGGCGGTGCTGGAGGAGATCGAGGCGGGCATCCCCAGCCACGCCACGCAAGATCTCGACCGCATCGCCTTTTCCGAGAGCGAGGTGCGCGAACGGATGAGCGGCAATATCTGCCGCTGCGCCGCCTATCCCAACATCGTCGCGGCGATTCGCCAAGTCGCGGAGGAGGGGGTAAAGGCATGAGACCATTCACCTACAGCCGTGCCGCCAGTGTCGAGGAAGCAGCGAAGACCGCCGCCGCGACCCAGGGCGCGCGTTTCATCGCGGGCGGCACCAATCTGCTCGACCTGATGAAGCTCCAGATCGAGATGCCGACCCATCTGATCGACGTCAATCATCTGGGCCTCGACCGCATCGAGCCGACGGCTGAAGGCGGCCTGCGGATCGGGGCGATGGTCCGCAATACCGATCTCGCCGCCGACAAAATGGTCCGCCGCGATTATGCGGTGTTGAGCCGCGCCCTGCTGGCGGGCGCGTCCGGGCAGCTCCGCAACAAGGCGACGACGGGCGGCAACCTGCTCCAGCGCACCCGCTGCCCTTATTTCTACGACACGCGCATGCCCTGCAACAAGCGCAAGCCGGGCAGCGGTTGCGGCGCGCTCAAGGGGATGAGCCGTAGCCTCGCCATCCTGGGCACAAGCGAATCTTGCATCGCGCAGCATCCCTCCGACATGGCGGTGGCGCTGCGCCTGCTGGATGCCAGCGTCGACACGGCGAGCGCCGACGGCAGCCGCCGGACGATCCCGATCGCTGATTTCCACCTCTTGCCCGGCGATACGCCGGAGGTGGAAAATGCGCTGAGGCCCGGCGAGCTCATCACTTCGGTCACTTTGCCCAAGCCGCTGGGCGGCACCCATGTCTATCGCAAGGTCCGCGACCGCGCTTCCTATGCCTTCGCGCTGGTGTCGGTCGCGGCGGTGTTCGCGAAGGACGGCCAGGCCCGCTTCGCCTTCGGCGGCATAGGGACCAAGCCCTGGCGCACCGACGCCGCCGATGCGGCAGCACTCTCCGGCGCGGCAGCCGTCGCCGAGGCGGCGCTCAGCGGCGCGCGCCCCACCGAGCACAACGCGTTCAAGCAGCAACTGACCGCCCGCACCCTTGCCTCGCTCTACCGTCAGAAGGGGGTCTGAGCCATGAAGTTCGACACGCCAGCCACCGCCAACCCGATCGACCGGGGCCGCGTCATCGGCATTTCCCATGACCGGATAGACGGCGCCGCGAAGGTCACCGGCACCGCGCCCTATGCCTATGAACGGCATGATGCCGCGCCCAACGCCGCCTATGGCTGGATCGTCGGTTCGGCCATCGCCAAGGGGCGGATCAGCGCCATGGACCTGCGCGCAGCGGAGGCCGCGCCCGGCGTGCTGGGCATCGTCACGCACCAGAATGCGGGGGCGCTCGGCAAGGGCAATATGAACACCGCCCATCTGCTCGGCGGGCCGCAGATCGAACATTATGAGCAGGCGGTGGCGCTGGTGATCGCGGACACGCTGGAAAATGCGCGTGACGCCGCCCAGCTCGTCCGCATCGACTACGCCGTGGAACAGGGCCGGTTCGACCTCGCGGCGGAGCGCATGAACGGCGTCCCGCCCGAGGGCGGCTTCGGCGGGCCGGCGGATACCAAGGCAGGCGATTTCGATGCCGGTTTCGCCAAAGCAGCGGTGAGGATCGACCAGAGCTACACCACCCCCGACCAAAGCCATGCGATGATGGAGCCGCATGCGACCATCGCCGCCTGGAACGGCGACAAGCTCACCCTCTGGACCTCCAACCAGATGATCGCCTGGAGCGTGGGCGAGATGGCGAAGACGCTGAAGATCCCCAAGGAGAATATCCGCCTCGTCTCCCCCTATATCGGCGGCGGCTTCGGCGCGAAGCTGTTCCTGCGCGCCGATGCGCTGCTCGCGGCGCTGGGGTCGCGCATGGTCGGCCGTCCGGTCAAGGTGGCGATCGCCCGGCCGCAAATCCCCAACAACACCACCCATCGTCCCGCCACCATCCAGCGCATCCGCATCGGCGCCGACAGGCATGGCGTGATCGACGCCATAGCCCATGAAGTCTGGTCGGGCGACCTGCCCGGCGGCGGGGCGGAGACGGCGGCGCAGCAGACGCGCCTGCTCTATCGCGGCCCCAACCGGTTGACGACGCATCGCCTGTCGACGCTGGACCTGCCGGAGGGCAACGCCATGCGCGCACCGGGCGAGGCGGTGGGCCTGCTCGCGCTGGAGGTCGCGATGGACGAACTGGCCGAAGCCTGCGGCGTCGATCCGGTGGAACTGCGCATCCGCAACGATGTGCAATATGATCCGGAAGCCGGACCGCAGCGTCCTTTCTCCAGCCGGAAGCTGGTCGAATGCCTCCGCGAAGGCGCGGAACGCTTTGGCTGGAACCGCCGCAATCCCAAGCCGGGTCAGGTGCGCGATGGCCGCTGGCTGGTCGGCATGGGCGTCGCTTCCGCCTTTCGCAACAATCTGGTCACCAAATCGGGGGCGCGCATCGGCGTCGATGCCAGGGGGCATGTCATCGTCGAAACCGACATGACCGATATCGGCACCGGCAGCTACACGATCATCGGCCAGACCGCGGCGGAAATGCTGGGCGTGCCGCTGGAGGCCGTGACCGTGCGTCTGGGCGACAGCCGCTTTCCCGCATCGGCCGGGTCGGGCGGGCAATGGGGCGCTAACAGCGCCACGGCGGGCGTCTATGCCGCCGCCATGGCCCTGCGCGCGAAGCTGGCGGAAAAGGCGGGCTTCGCGGCGGACCAGGCGCTGTTCGAAGATGGCCTGGTGCGGCTGGGCAACCAGTCCCAGCCGCTCGGCACGCTTGCGGGGCGCGAGGGGCTGTGGGCGGAGGACAGCATGGACTATGGCGACCTCGCCAAACGTTATGCGCAGGCGACCTTCGGCGCGCATTTCTGCGAGGTCGGCGTGGACATCGACACCGCCGAAGTCCGCGTCCGCCGCATGGGCGGAGCCTTTGCCGCCGGGCGCATCCTCAACCCCAAATCGGCGCGCAGCCAGGTGGTCGGCGCGATGACCATGGGGGTCGGCGCGGCGCTGATGGAGGAACTGAGCGTCGACACCCGATTCGGCTTTTTCGTCAATCACGACATGGCCGAATATCTGGTGCCGGTGCATGCCGACATTCCTGATCAGGACGTGTTGTTCGTCGAGGAACTGGACGACAAAAGCTCACCCATGAAGGCCAAGGGCGTCGGTGAACTGGGCATTTGCGGTGCGGGGGCGGCGGTCGCCAATGCGATCTACAATGCCACGGGCATAAGGCTGCGCGATTATCCGCTGACGATCGACAAGATTCTGGCCGCGTCAACAGGAAAAAGGGTCGCTTGAACTTCTCCGCCGGTGTCCCTAGTCCCCTCCGCAAAAGAGGTGGGAAAGGGCGTCATGAAATATCTTCCGCTGTCACTGGCTTTGGCCGCACTACCGACCGTCGCGGCCGCCGAGACGGAGGCACCCGATCCGGCCCGCATCGTCGTGACGGGGGAGGGACTTTCCCTGCCGCCCGGAACGCCGGCCTATGGATCAGTGATCATCGACCGGGATCGGCTGACCAACAGCGCCTCCGGCCGGATCGAAAACGTGCTGGGCGATGTCGCCGGTTTCCAGCAGTTCCGCCGCTCCGACAGCCGTTCGGCCAATCCTTCGGCGCAGGGGGCGACATTGCGCGCTCTGGGCGGCAATGCGTCCAGCCGGACGCTGGTGCTGCTCGACGGCGTGCCCATGGCCGATCCCTTTTTCGGCTATATCCCGTTCAGCGCGCTGGTGCCCGACCGCCTGTCGGTGGTGCGGGTGACGCGGGGTGGCGGGATAGGAGCCTTCGGCGCGGGCGCGGTGGCGGGGACCATCGAACTGGCCAGCGCTACCCGTGACCAGCTCCCGACCTTCGGCGCCAGCGCCTTCTACGGCAGCAGGGACGCGACCGAACTCTCCGCCAGCCTGATCCCGGATCTGGGCAACGGCTATGTTTCGCTGTCGGGCCGCTGGGACCGGGGCGACGGGTTCCAGACCACGCCCAAGGACCAGCGCGTCGCCGCCACCGCGCCCGCCGCCTATGACGGCTGGTCGACCAATTTGCGCGCCGTCGCGCCGCTTTCCGCCACATCGGAAATCCAGTTTCGCGGCACCATCTTCCATGACGAGCGGACCCTGCGCTTCAAGGGCGCGGACAGCATGAGCGAAGGGCAGGACGCCAGCATCCGCTTCATCTCGCGTGGCCCGTGGCAGGTCGATGCGCTGGCCTATATCCAGGCGCGCAACTTCTCCAACATTGTGATCTCGGCCTCCAGCTTCCGCAAGTCGCTCGACCAGCGCAACACGCCCTCGACCGGCATCGGCGGCAAGATCGAACTACGCCCGCCGGTCGGCCCCGATCATGTGCTGCGCTTCGGCGCCGATACCCGCTTCGCCACCGGCGACATGTTCGAGGACGCCTATAACGCCAATATCGCCGCCAATCCCGTCACCGCCCGGCGCCATGCGGGCGGCGAGCAGATGACCACCGGCCTCTTTGCTGAGGATGACTGGACGCTGGGCCGCCTGGTCCTGACCGGCGGGGTGCGGGCGGATCGCTGGACGATCAGCGACGGCTTCTTCCGCGCCACCGGCACGGGCGCGGCGAACAACAGCTTTGCCAATCGTTCCGACTGGCAGTTCTCCGGAAGGGCGGGTGCGCTTTACCGGATCAGCGATGCCGTCGCCCTACGCGGCGCGGGCTATACCGGCTTTCGGCTGCCGACGCTCAACGAACTGTACCGGCCTTTCGTGGTCAGTTCTGCCACGTCGATGGTGACTACTAATGCCAACCCGGCACTTGAAAGCGAGAAGTTAAAAGGTGTTGAGTCAGGTGTCGATGTAACGCCCGTTTCCGGTGTAAGCCTGTCAGCGACCGCCTTCTATAATCGCCTCGACAACGCCATTGGCAATGTCACCCGGAGTTCAACGGTTGTGGCAGGGCGACAAATCATTGTACGGGAACGCCAGAACATTGATGCCATCATTGCCAAAGGCTTTGAGCTCACGGCATCCGCTCGAGCAGGCGATTTCCTGCTTTCGGCTTCCTACGCCTATAGCCACAGTAGCGTGCATGCGCCGGGCATGGCCTTTGACGGCCTCACCCCCGCGCAAAGCCCGCGTCATGCCGCCAGCGCCACGCTCGCCTGGGAGCCGAAGCAAGGTCCGGCGCTCTCCGCCACGATGCGCTATGTCAGCAAGCAATATGAGGACGATCTCCAGACCGATGTGCTGCCCCACGCGCTGACGGTCGACGCGGTGGCGCGCTTGCCCCTCGGCCATGGCGTGACCCTGGTCGCGCGCGGCGAGAATCTCTTCGACGAGGAGGTGATTACCCGCAACGCCGGAGGGTCCATCGACCTTGGCACGCCCCGGACGCTGTGGATCGGTTTCCGTTTCGCAAGCTGAAGCGCAACCCTCTGAAAAAGCGCGCTGGCTGAGGCCGGGCAAAGCTGTATGAGGGACGCCATGCGCCTTTCATTCCTCTTCGCCCTGCCGTTCCTCGCCGCTTCGCCCGCCCAGGCCTGGGGGCCGATCGGTCACCGGATCACCGGCACCATTGCCGACCAGAATCTGAGCGGCGCGGCGCGCGCCCAGGTCCGCCTGCTGCTGGGGACGGAGGATCTGGCGGAGGCGTCGACCTGGCCCGACGACATGCGGTCCGACCCTGCCGAATATTGGCGCAAGACGGCCAGCCCCTGGCATTATGTCACGGTCAAGCAGGGCGATCACTACAGCCCATCCGACGCCCCGAAGGAGGGCGACGCGATGACCGCCCTGACCCGCTTCACCGCAATCCTGCGCGATCCCAAGGCGTCGCTGGACGACCGCCGCCAAGCACTGCGTTTCGTCGTTCACATCATCGGGGATCTGCATCAACCGCTGCATGTCGGCGGCGGCGATGACCGTGGCGGCAATGATGTGAAGGTCACCTTCTTCGGTGCGGCGACCAATCTGCATTCGGTCTGGGATTCGGGCCTGATCGAGCAGCGCGCCCTGTCCTATTCGGAATATGCGAACTGGCTGTCGCGTTCGATCACGCCGCAGCAGATGATCGCCTGGAGCATCTGCGATCCCGATAGTTGGACTCGCGAAAGCATTGCGCTGCGCAAGACCGTCTATTCGGCCGATCCGGCTTTGTCCTGGGACTATGTCTATCAGCATCGCGCCGAGCTGGACGACCGGCTGCGCCGTGCGGGCGTCCGCATCGCCGCCTGCCTGAACGCAATTTTCGATTCCCCGCAACAGCCCTAAGGCCAATCGACATTCAGCCCTGACGGCCTGCAAATGGCGCTTTTCCGTGCTTCCGGTGCTCACGTACTTTTAGTACGCTGCGCTCCGGGTCACGAAAAACCACCATTTTCGGCACGTCATCATCTGAATGTCGATTGGCCTTAGGGCTTGGCTAAGCAGCCCGCGCTAATCCCGATCCCGCAACCGCTCCACGATCGCCCTGGCGGCGCGTGTCACATCATCCCAGGTCACGTCGAACCCGGCATCGTCGCCAAAATAAGGATCGGTGACCCCGCTCCCTTCGCGTCCCGGCACCAGGTCCATCAGCAGCCGCAATTCCGCTGTGCCATCCGAAGGCCGCACCCGCCGCAGGTTCCGCAGATTCTCCGCATCCAGCGCGAAGACATAATCGAACCGCTGGAAATCCACAGCCGTCACCTGCCGCCCGCGATAGCCCGAAATATCGATCCCATGCCGCAGCGCCACCGCCTGCGCCCGGTTATCCGGCGGCGATCCCACATGCCAGTCCCCGGTTCCGGCCGAATCCACCTCGACCGCCAGCCCGGCCCGCTCCGCCTCCGCCCGCAGAGCAGCCTCCGCCAGCGGCGACCGGCAGATATTGCCCAGACAGACGAAGAGGATCGAAGCGCTCATCCCTCTGCCGCCGTGCTCAGCCCCAATTGGGGCACGCCAAGGGAACGCCGCCCGCCGAAATCGGTCCGCGCCACGATCACGCCCAGCTTCTCCATATAGTCGATCAGCCGCCGCACCCGGCCCGGCGAACTGGTGCCATAGGCCCGCGCCAGCGCCACGTCATCCGGACAGGGCAGTCCCTCCATCGCCGCCCGCGCAATCAGCAGGAAGGGCGCCAGCATATCCTCCGGCAGAGGCTCCGCAGCACGCATCGCATCGTCCCAGCGTGGATCGGCGGCGTCGAACATCCCCGCCTGCGCCATGGCAAAACGCTTGCGGAAGGCGGGCAGGTCGAGCGGCGGCGTCCGCAATCCCTTCATCCGGCACCGCACGCCGAAATCCTGATAGAGCGTCGACACGCTCGGCTGCGCTTCGCCCAGATCAGCGACGATTTCCTCCAGCACGGCGATCACCACCGGCTCATTCTGCCCGAAATCCAGTTCCGGCGCGGCAGGCTTGGCCGAAGGCGCGGCGGCCAGCGCCCGCATCAATTCCTCGGCGGGCAGCGGTGGTGGCTCGGCTCGCGGCGGGGGAGAGAGCAGGCTTTCCTCTTCGCCCGCGCTTGCGAACAGCAACTCCTGCAAATCCCCGGTGGTCGCGACCGGCGGCGGCATCAGCTTGTGGGTGCCGCCCCGCGTGCTGGTCTTGACCGATCCGATCTTCACCGCCACCGGCCGCCGGCAGATCGCCGGACCCAAAGCCAGAAAGCGCCCGCGCTCCAGATCGCGGATCTGCTCGGCCTGCCGCCGCTCCATGCCCAGCAGGTCAGCCGCGCGCGCCATGTCGATGTCGAGGAAAGTGCGCCCCATCAGGAAGTTCGACGCCTCCGCCGCGACATTCTTGGCGAGCTTGGCCAACCGCTGCGTCGCGATCACGCCCGCCAGCCCGCGCTTGCGCCCCCGACACATCAGGTTCGTCATCGCCGCCAGCGACAGCCGCCGCGCCTCGTCCGATACGTCGCCCGCCGCCACCGGAGCGAACATCTGCGCCTCATCGACCACCACCAGCGCGGGATACCAGTGATCGCGCGGTGCATCGAACAGGGTCGAGAGGAAAGTCGCGGCGCATTTCATCTGCGCCTCCAGCTCCAGCGATTCGAGACTCAACACCACCGAGGCGCGATGCTCGCGAATCCTTGCCGCCATCTTGACGATCTCGCGCTCATTATAGTCGCCCGCGTCGATCACCACATGGCCATATTCGTCGGCCAGCGTGACGAAATCGCCCTCCGGATCGATCACCACCTGCTGGACCAGCGCGGCGCTTTCCTCCAGCAGCCGACGCAGCAGGTGCGACTTGCCCGACCCCGAATTGCCCTGAACGAGCAGTCGGGTGGCAAGCAATTCCTCGACATCGACCAGAACGGGATTGCCCGATCCGTCATTTCCTATGCTGATGCTGGCGGTCACGGCTTTCCTTTGGCGCATGCCGGGGTATTCGCGCAACCCTGCTGTCAAAACCGGAAGGCAGGAGCACAGCATCTCTCTCGGCAAGGGTGCGGATTCCCTTGACCATCCCATTGTTGCGATGCAGCATCGATCCATCATGGCGACTCTTGCACCCTCTTCCGCGCCTGCGGTCACGCAGAACCCCGATATCCGCTATCTTGGCCGCCTGCTGGGCGACGTCATCCGCGCCTATGGTGGGGAGAAGATCTACAAACAGACCGAATATATCCGCTCCGCCTCAGTCGACCGGGCGCGTGGGTTGCATGGCGCGGATGTGGTCGATACTGGTCTCGACGCGCTTAGCCTGGACGACACCTTGTCCTTCGTGCGCGGTTTCATGCTGTTCTCGATGCTTGCCAATCTGGCCGAGGATCGCCAGGGCGTCGCCGCCGAACCCGGCGCCGATGTCGCCTCCGCCGTGGAAAAACTCGAATCGCACGGCATCGACCGCGAAGCGATCCTCGACCTATTGTCCCACGCCCTGATCGTCCCCGTCCTCACCGCCCACCCGACCGAGGTGCGGCGCAAGAGCATGATCGATCATAAGAACCGCATCGCGGACCTGATGCTGCTCAAAGACAGCGGCCGCAGCGAAACCGACGAGGGCGAAAATCTCGACGAGGCGATCTTCCGCCAGATCGCGCTGCTCTGGCAGACTCGTCCGCTGCGCCGCGAAAAGCTGTTCGTCGCGGACGAGATCGAAAATGTTCTCGCTTATTTCCGCGACGTCTTCCTGCCGGTGCTGCCCGCCCTCTATGCCCGCTGGGAACGGGTGCTGGGCGCCCGCCCGCAAAGTTTCCTGCGCGTCGGCAACTGGATCGGCGGCGACCGCGACGGCAATCCCTTCGTGCAGGCGCCACAGCTTCGCCTCGCGCTCGCCAAGGGCTGCGAAGCCGCGCTGAGCTTCTATATGGATGCGCTCCACGCCCTGGGCGCGGAACTGTCGCTCTCCACCGAACTGGCCCATGTGTCGCGGGCGGTGCTGGACCTGGCCGACGCCAGCGGCGACATTTCGCCCAGTCGTCAGGACGAACCCTATCGCCGCGCCATTTCCGGCATCTACGCCCGCCTCGCCGCCACTTACCGGGCGCTGGGGGGCAAAGACCCGTCCCGCCCTTCGACGCTCAAGGGGGAACCCTATGCCAGCCCCACCGACCTGCGCCGCGACCTCGTGACGGTCGCGCAAGGCCTGGCGAGCGAAGGCAATGGCGCGCTGGCGACGGGAGGCGCGCTCGGCCGCCTGATCCGCGCGGTCGAAACCTTCGGCTTCCACCTCGCCACGCTCGACATGCGGCAGAACAGCGACGTCCACCAAAGCGTCGTGGCCGAACTGCTGAAAGTCGCCGGGGTAGAGGCCGACTATGCCAGCCTCGACGAATATGCCCGCATCGCCCTGCTCCGGCGGGAGCTGGCGAACAACCGGCCGCTCGGCACGGCCTTTTTCGAATATTCGGAACAGACCGCCTCCGAACTCGCGATTGTCCATGCCGCCGCCGAAGCGCACCGCATCTACGGCCCGCAATGCATCACCCATTATATCATCTCCAAGGCGGAGAGCGTTTCCGACCTGCTTGAAGTCAACATCATCCTCAAGGAAGCGGGCCTTTGGCGCGCCGGCACCGATGGCGCGCCGCCGCAGGCCGCGATCATGGCCGTGCCCCTCTTCGAAACCATTGCCGACCTTGAGGCCGCGCCCAAGATCATGGGCGCCTATTTCGGCCTGCCCGAAATCGCGGGGGTGGTGCAGGCACGTGGCCATCAGGAAGTGATGATCGGCTATTCGGACAGCAACAAGGACGGCGGCTATATCACCTCGACCTGGGGGCTGTTCCAGGCGAGCAAGGCGCTCGCGCCCGTCTTTGCCGACGCCAGCACCGCGATGCAGCTTTTCCACGGTCGCGGCGGCGCGGTCGGGCGCGGCGGCGGCTCCTCCTTCGCGGCGATCCAGGCCCAGCCCAAGGGCACTGTGCAGGGCCGCATCCGCATCACCGAACAGGGCGAGGTGATCGCCGCCAAATTCGGCACCCGCGACGTCGCCATGACCAATTTGGAGGCGATGACCAGCGCGACCTTGCTCGCGTCGTTGGAACCCGAAGCGATCTCTGACCGCGACGCCGCCCGTTTCGCCGCCGCCATGGATGAATTGTCGAAAACCGCCTTCGCCGCCTATCGCGGCCTGGTCTACGGGACGGAGGGGTTCAAGGAATTCTTCCGGCAATTGACGCCGATCCAGGAAATCTCCGGCCTCAAAATCGGCTCGCGCCCTGCCAGCCGCACGAAAAGCACCCGGATAGAGGATCTGCGCGCCATCCCCTGGGTGTTCAGTTGGGCGCAGGCCCGCGTGATGCTGCCGGGCTGGTATGGCGTGGGCCATGCGCTCAACGCCTTTGAGGACAAGGCGCTGCTGGCCGACATGGCGCAGCACTGGTCCTTCCTGCAATCCGCGCTCGCCAATTTGGAGATGGTGCTGGCCAAGTCCGACCTCGGCATCGCCGCCCATTATCTGCCGCTGGTCGAGGATCAGGCACGGGGGACCGAGATTTTCGACCGCATCCGCGAAGGCTGGGACATGACCCATGACGGCCTGCTCGCCGCCACCGGCCAGTCGCGCCTGCTGGAGAAGAATCCTAAGCTGGACACGTCGATCCGCCTGCGCCTGCCCTATATCGAGCCGTTGAACCTGCTCCAGGTCGAACTGATGAAGCGCCACCGCAGCGGCGAAGACGACCCGCGCATCAAGGAAGGCATCGAACTGTCGATCAACGCGATTGCGACGGCTCTGAGGAACAGCGGCTGATAGGGGAGGAAGGCGGACGCTTCCTGTTTTGTCATTCCCGCGAAGGCGGGAATCCATCTCCCAGCGTTGCATCAAGCGTTAGGTCAGGAGATGGATCCCCGCCTTCGCGGGGATAACGAACTTCGAAAATGTCCGGAAATGGCCAAACCCTGTCCCACCTACCCAATTTCCCATCCTGCAGCCTCTGATCCACGTCAGATCCAATCCGGCTCTTTGACCGGCAGGAAATCCCACCCAAATCTCAGCCATTCACAACCAATTCAAACAGCCCGCGTTATGCATGGAATGGATGCAGGATTAAGGAGAAAGGCGATGGCCTGGACCGGACAGAGGTTCCTCGCCGCGATCGGCCTTGCCGGCGCGCTGGCTTTGGGCGGCTGCGCTTATGACGATGGCTATTATGGCGGCGTGAGTGTCGGCAGCGGCTATTATGGCGGCGGCTATTATGACGATGCCTGGGGGTCGGGCTATTATCGTCCCGGCTATTATAGCGGCTGGTATGACGGCTATTACTATCCCGGCAGCGGCTATTATGTGTACAACCGCAGCGGCCAGCGCCAACGCTGGAACGACGGTCAGCGCCGCTATTGGGAAGGCCGCCGTGAAACCCGCCGCGAAGAGGGCAGGCGCGGCGACTGGAACGATGGCGCGCCGCGCCGGAGCTGGCGGGAGCGTTCCGGTGGCGACGGCAATCGGTGGAACGGAAATTGGAGGAATGCCCGTCAGGGCAATCCCTCCGCGGGCGCTCCGGCGCCGCAGCCAGGAAGGGGGCAAGGGGATATGACGACATCACGGCCGGAACGCAATTGGGGCGATGCGCCGCGCGCGCGCTCCGATGGCGGTGCGCGCTCCGATGGCGGCGGCAGGTCGCGGCGTGACGGCTGGCGAGGCCGGCGCGACTGATGCGGGTCCGGTACAGCGCGGCCCTATGCCTGCTCCTGCTCGCGGCCTGCGACGGCCGGGAGGAGAGCGCGATCGACAATCTGGCCAATGGCGCGAACGCGGCGCAGGTCGAAAATAATGTCCGGGCGGAGGCGCAGGCGGCGCTGGAGCCGCTCAATCCGCCCGCGCCCGGCACGCCCGGCGGCCTGCCGGTCGACCCCCAGCCCGTGGTGGAGGAAGATTCCGTCGACCCCAAGGGCGCGCAGGGCGCCGCCCAGGTCGTGCAGGGCTATTATGGTCTGCTGGAGGAAAAGCGCTATGACGACGCGCAGGATCTCTGGAACGACAACAGCGCCATCGGCGCCGAGGATGATGTTCGTTTCGCCGCCCGCTTCCGCGGGTTCAGCGAGGTTCACGCCCATGTCGGCGCACCGGGGCAGATGGAGGGCGCGGCAGGATCGCTGTTCGTGACCGTGCCGGTGCAGGTCTATGGCCGCATCGCGGCGAACGGGAAGCCCTGGTATCGGTTGCGTCAGGTGACACTGCGGCGGGCCAATGACGTGCCCGGCTCCAGCGAGGCGGATCGCCGCTGGCACATCGAAAGCATCGGTCCCTATGAACCGCCTGCGGAGGAAGCGGCGGAGACGGGCAATGCCATCTCCGCCACCGATGGGCTTCTTAGGAAACCGTAGCTTTCAGGATCTTGCCGGGGGTCTTGGGCGGCTCACCCTTGGGCAGGGCGTCGACATGTTCCATGCCGGACGTGACTTCGCCCCAGACGGTGTACTGGCCATCAAGGAAGGTGGCGTCGTCGAAGCAGATGAAGAACTGGCTGTTGGCGCTGTTCGGGTTCATCGCGCGGGCCATGGAGCAGACGCCGCGGACATGCGGTTCACGGCTGAATTCGGCCTTGATGTCGGGCAGCTTGGAACCGCCCATGCCGGTGCCGGTCGGGTCGCCGCCCTGGGCCATGAAGCCGGGGATGACGCGGTGGAACACGACGCCGTCATAAAAGCCTTCCTTGGCCAGTGTGGTGATGCGCTCGACATGGCCGGGGGCAAGGTCGGCGCGCAGCTTGATGACGACGTCGCCGCCGCTGTCGAGGCTAAGGGTCAGGGTATCGTCAGCCATGAAAAATCCTCTCTTGGGGGAAAATGGGAATGATCGACCATATAAAGCGTTAAGGCCGGGATGGAAGCGTCTTGGGGCATTGCAATTATGACGAGCATCGGCAAAAGCGGGCGAATGTTACAGGAACCGGACAGTAGGGGACGCGATGAGCGAACGAGCCGATATGGCCGAACCCCGGCCGGACGAATTGGGCGATATTGCCGCTGAACAGGCCGAATCCCGCCATGACGAGGATGACCGGCTGAAGGGGCAATTCGTCTCCGCCGTGCTCGACGCGGTGGAGGAGGATGATCGCGACCGCGCGCGCGAACTGGTCTCGCCGCTGCACCCCGCCGACATTGCCGATCTTCTCGAACTCACCCCGTCCGAACGGCGCGGGGCGGTGGCGGCGGCGCTGGGCGATCTGGTCGGCGCGGAGGTTCTTTCCGAACTCAACGACTATGTCCGGGAGGATATTCTCGACGCGCTGCTGCCCGAGCAGGTGGCGGAGTTCGCCGCCGAACTCGACACCGATGACGCGGTCGCCATCATCGAGGATATGGAGGAGGCCGACCAGCAGGCCGTCCTCGAAGCGATGGAACCGGAAGACCGCGCCGCGATCGAAAGCGCGCTGTCCTATCCGGAGGAATCCGCCGGCCGCCTGATGCAGCGCGACCTGGTCGCGGTGCCGGAACATATGACGGTCGGGCAGGTGATCGACTATCTGCGCGACAATCGCGACCTGACGTCGGATTTCTGGGAAATCTTCGTCGTCGACGAAGCGCATAAGCCGATCGGCACCTGCCAGTTGAGCTGGGTGCTGACCTGCCCGCGCAGCGTCGCCATGGCCGACCTGATGAAGCGCGAACAGACGCTGATCCCGGTCGACATGGACCAGGAAGAGGTGGCGCTGCGCTTCCAGAAATATGCGCTGATCTCCGCCGCCGTCGTGGACGCCAGCGGACGGCTGGTCGGCATGATCACGGTCGACGACATCGTCCACATCATCTCCGAGGAAGCGGGCGAGGACATTCTCCGCCTGTCGGGCGCGGGCGAGGGCGACATCAACCAGCCGATTCTGGAAACCGTGCGCACGCGTTTGTCCTGGCTGGTGGTCAATCTGGGCACGGCCATTCTCGCGGCATCGGTGGTCGGGCTGTTCCAGGCGACCATCTCCAAATATGTCGTGCTCGCCGTGCTGATGCCGATCGTGTCGGGCATGGGCGGCAATGCGGGGACGCAGACCATGGCGGTGGCGGTGCGCGCGCTCGCCACCAATCAGCTCACCAGTTCCAACACCATCCGCCAGATCGTCCGCGAATTCCGCATCGCCAGCGCCAACGGCATGGCGCTGGGCATATTGATCGGCGTCGCGGTGGGGTTGATCTACGGCAATCATGATCTGGGCATCGTCATTGCGCTGGCCATGCTCATCAACAATCTGGTGGCGGGTTTGTCGGGCATATTGATCCCGGTCGCGCTGGATCGGGTGAATGTCGATCCCGCCGTGTCATCCGCCGTGTTCGTGACCACGATGACGGACGTGATGGGTTTCTTCTCCTTCCTTGGTCTTGCAACGGTCTGGGGTTTGTAACGGGCCTTGACCGCCGCCGGTCAGCGCCCATCTTCGCTTCATGCCGCTCCACCTCACCAAGATCGCCTTTCAGAGCGAAAGCCCCGCCACGCTCCGCGCCTGGCTGGAAAGCCATGCAGAGGAAGCGCGCCTGACCACGCGCTATCTGCCCAAGCGGCTGGAGGAATTGGCGGGCGGCTCGCTCTATTGGATTCACGGGCATCAGCTTGTGGGCCGCAGTCCGATCTTGGGCTTTCAGGAAACCGGGCAGGGCCGCTATTGGATTAGGCTCGAACCGCGCCTGATCCCGGTCCGCGCGCAGCCCAAGCGCGCCCATCAGGGCTGGCGCTATCTGGAGGGAAAAGATGCCCCGCCCGATCTGGGTGCGGGCGAGGCCGATGATCTGGATGCGATGCCGACCAGGTTGCTGGGGGAGCTGTCGCGGTTGGGATTGCTGTAAGGTCTTGGTTGCCGTGTTCCTGCGGCAGGAACCCAGTCCCGCCGTCTGAACTGGGCTCCTGCCTTCGCAGGAGCATGCTGGTCATCAGACGAGCATCTTCACCTGCTCTCCAATCTCTCGCAACTCCTTCACGAAGCGCGCTCGTTCCTCCATTTTGCGCGTTTCATCCGGCACTCGCGGCAGATAGCTGGAGCCTTGGGTGCCGCTCTCCAAAGCGATCGGCGCACCGCGCAGGCCGCCGTAGCGCCCAGGGACTCTCCTCGCGCAGATGGCTCTACTCATCCGCTTCCGCGCGCTGCAATTCCGCCGGTTTGCGCTTGGCGAACAGCGCCGCCAGCTTCTGCTCCTCCTCGGCGGTCAGCTCCCTGGCCGCGTTGGGAAACATCTCCTTCTCTTCCTCATCGATATGGTGAAGATAGCGCTTCTTGAGCTGGACGAAGACGCCGTTCCACTCCTCGCCATTGAAGGAAAGCCCGGCCATCTCTTCCAGATAATCGTCGATTTCCTTATGCTCGGAAACGCTGTGCTGGGCATCTTCGCGCAGATCGGGCCGCGCCAGCATGGTGGAGTAGAGCGTCTCTTCCTCCGCCGCCGCATGGGCCGTCACTTCCACCTTGAACTGTTCGAACAGCTTTTCCAGCCGGTCGGGCTGGCCCTTCGCATCGGCCATCTTGTCGAATAGCTGGCGATGCGCGTCATGATCCTGTTTCAATCGGTCGAAAATGCTGGCGTCGGCCATGGACATGCTCCTTCTCGTCAGGAAGGAACAACGATGGATCGCGGCTTTGGGTTCAGCCGAAAAGGGCGCGAAAGATGATCGCGACGGGAATCCAGAGCAGCCCGCCGATAACGCTGGCGGACCAGAGCTGCACCAGGTCGCGGCGGAAGCGCACCGCCAAGCCATGCGTGGACAGACCGCTCCGGTCGAGCATTTCCCAGCGCCGTTCCAGCCCCCGCGCCGCGACGGCGAAGCCGCCGATCGCGATGATGATGCCCAGATGCAGCAGCAGCGATCCGCCCATCTTGGCGACGATGAAAATCTGAAGCACGCAGAAAACGACCAGGGCGGCGGCCAGATGGGTGCTCATCCGCCGGGAATGACCCGTGCGGCGGGTTGCGCCATCGTTCCACTTCGTCGCCAAAAAACCGACCCCTTCCTTGCGTCGGACAAGGAAAACATGAACGCTCGCATCGATCAACGGCAAAATGCGGGCGACTCACGGAAAAAGCTCATATTGGGTGGTGGGCGGCGCGACGTTCAGGTGCAGCCGAGCGGCCTAATCCCGCCAGCTCGAATCGATGCGGTCGATCCGGCGGACCATCGCCTCGAAATCGGGAACGCCGGGGCCGGCGGGCAATTGCACGCCGCTCAGGTCGCGCTGATGCACGGCGACGACCTCGGGCGGAATCTCCATCGGGGTTCCCGCCGCGCCGGTCGCCACCTGAATCTCGCAGGCGCGCTGGAGCATCCACTGGGTCAGAAAGGCTTCCGGCAGCGACTTCGCCATGACCAGCGTGCCGTGATTGCGCAGCATCATGATGCGGCGGGCGCCCAGATGGGCGATCAGCCGCTCGCCCTCTTCGGGACGGATCGTGACGCCTTCGAAGTCATGATAGGCGATTCGGCCGGTGAAGGCCGCGGCGTAGAAATTGGTGGGGGTCAGCCCCTCGCGTGTGGCGCTCACCGCCATGCCGGCGGTGGTGTGGGTGTGGATGATGCAATGGGCGTCGGGCAGATGGCGATGGAAGATGCTGTGCTGGGTGAAGCCGGCGCGATTGACCGGATAGGGGCTGCCGTCCAGCACATGGCCGTCAATGTCGATCTTGACGAGGCTGGACGCGGTCACTTCGCTGTAGAGCAGGCCGAAGGGGTTGATCAGAAAGGCGTTTTTCTCTTCCGGCACGCGCAGGGTGATGTGGTTGTAGATCAGCTCCGACCAGCCCAGATGATCGAAAATGCGGTAACAGGCGGCAAGTTGCTGGCGGGCGGCCCATTCCGATGCTGACATGTCGGGGCGTTTGGCGGCGGTCTTGGCGGCGGTTGCCATGGCGATCCTCCTTGCTATTTTATGGTGCCGACTATCCCCCTTGCGCCGGGCTGTGTCGAGGGGGACGGCTTTTGGGTTGAATTTGCGCGACTCTGCTGGTAGGGCGCGCCCCACACGGCGCAGGGTGACCTGCGGCGACTCACCGCTATTTCATTCGGGTGGCCCGTCGGGAAGGGTTATTTCCTGGCGATCCGTCCGTTTTCGACTGGAGTTTGACTGGCTTATGCAAATCATCGTTCGCGACAACAATGTCGACCAGGCCCTGCGCGCGCTCAAGAAGAAGCTGCAGCGTGAGGGCGTGTATCGCGAGATGAAGCTGCGCCGTCACTATGAGAAGCCCTCGGAAAAGCGTGCCCGCGAAAAGGCGGCCGCCGTTCGCCGCGCCCGCAAGCTGGAGCGTAAGCGCGCCGAGCGCGACGGCGTCCGTTAAGGACTGCCGTTTTCGGGACGGTCGCCTGATCGTCCCGTTCTCCTGCTGAAAACGTCACCCGCATCAATCCGCGAGGCATAGCGCATGTCCACCACGGCCGTTCCCCTTCGTCCTATCGCCAAGGGGTCGCTGACGCGTCTCTGGATCGGTGTCGCCGCGGTCGCGTTGGCTGCCGGTGGTCTGGCCTGGGCCGGGCAGCAGGGCGTGAAGCCCTCGCCCACCAGCTTCCTGGTGCATAATGGCGGCGAAGAGGGCGTGGTGACGACCGAATCGGGCCTGCAGTACAAGGTGCTGGAGGAAGGCGCCGGTCCCAGCCCGACCGCCGCCGACGTGGCGCTGGTGGGCTATAAGGGCACGCTGCTCGATGGCACGGTGTTCGACGAGAATCCGCAGACCGCGATGCCGGTCGACGGCGTGGTTCCCGGCTTCTCCGAAGGCCTGCAGAAGATGAAGAAGGGCGGCAAGTACCGCCTGTGGATTCCGCCGCAGCTTGGCTATGGCGAGCAGGCGGCTGGTCCGATCCCGGCCAATTCGGTGCTGGTGTTCGACGTCCAACTGCATGATTTCAAGTCCAAGGCGGACATCATGCGGATGCAGCAGATGATGCAGCAGCAGGGCGGGATGCCGCAGGGCATGCCGGGCCACTGAGTTCGGCATAGTTGGAAAAGCCAAAAGGGTCGGGATTTCCCGGCCCTTTTTTCTTGGAATGTCTCCTGTTCGGTGTGACCCGTGTTCCTGCGCAGGCAGGAACCCAGTTCTGCCGCCCGATCCGACACTTGTTTCGTTCGGGGGTCTTCGCAGCAGCACGCGGTTCTCAACGGCTATCCCGGAACAGGAGCCGCACTCCTCTCAGCCCTCGGCGCCCATGATCAGCAGGATCGGCTGCTCTAGGCCTTTGTTTTGCCGCGCTTTCCGAATCAGCAGATGATTTTATCTGCTTAGAAAACGCTCTAGCAGAACGAGCAGCGCCATTCGCTGGGGCCGGGTTCCTCGATGCGGTTTTCGTCCCGCTCAACCCAAGCCCCTATCCGAAAAGCTTATTTCGGCGGAGTAACGCTCGCCGGGCGCAGGCTGTTCCCCGCGCGTCCGCCGCGGAAGGCATGCAGCCAGCTCAACGGGTTCCAGGACGAATCGCCATCCAGGGAAAAGGTGATGAACTCCGCCCGGCCGCCAATGGCTTCCCACGGCACCGGCCCGCCCAGCCCATTTTCCTCCAGCGGCGCGCGGCTGTCGGCGCTATTGTCGCGATTGTCGCCCATCAGGAAAACATGATTCGCCGGGACGCGCACCGGCCCATACCAGTCGAGCGTGCTCGGCCCCATGTCGATGGTGACATAGGTCTTTCCATTGGGCAGCACTTCCTGGCGCACCGGCAGTTCGCACCAGCCTTTGCCGTTCACGTCCGTCACCAGCGCGCCGGGGAATTGCGTGGGCGGGCAGGGGGCATTGCCGTCCACCGGAATGCGGATCGGTTTCAGCACCTTCTGCGACACCGGCACGCCGTTCAGCACGACCTGGCCACTGCGCACCTCCACTATATCGCCCGGCAGGCCGATGACCCGCTTGATATAATCCTCCCGCTTGTTCTGCGGCGAAACGATGACGATGTCGCCGCGTTCCGGCATGCGTCCGAAAATCCGCCCTTTCAGGAACGGCAGCGGGTGGAAGCTGGGCGAGACATAGGACCAGCCATAGGGAAATTTGCTCACCACCAGCCGGTCGCCCTTCAGCAGCACCGGCATCATCGATTCGCTGGGAATGTAGAAGGGCTTGGCGACGAGACTGTGGAAAGCCAGGACAGCCAGGATCAGCAGGGTGATGCTCTTGACCTCCTGCCACCAGTCGACCGAGGTCTTTTCCGGTTCGGATGCCGGGGCCGGCTGTTCGGAGGGGGCAGGGTCGTTCTGGGTCATGTCGGCTGCCGTCATGGGAGGATTTCCGGCTGAAGAAGCACTGCGTTTATAACGGCAGAACTTCGATGATCACAAAGGCTTGTGCCCATGGATGATCGTCGGTTAGCGTCAAGTGAACGACCGGGCGATGTCCCGCCGGAACCAGCGAATCCAGCCGGGCGAGCGCCCCGCCGGTCAGGTGCAGCGTCGGCGCGCCGCTGGGGCCGTTGACGACGCCGATATCCTTCATGAACACGCCCTTCCTGAAGCCGGTGCCGACGGCCTTGGAAAAGGCTTCCTTGGCGGCGAAGCGCTTGGCGAGGGTTCCCGCCTTGGTGAAGGGGCGGCGATTGGCCTTGGCCCGCTCGACATCGGTGAACACGCGATTCTCGAACCGCTCCCCAAAGCGATCGAGCGAATTCTGGATTCGCTCGATATTGCAGAGGTCGGAGCCCAGGCCGATGATCAACGGGCCAGATCCATCTGGCGGCGCATTTCGCGGATGCTGCTCTCCAGTCCGCTGAAGATCGCCTCACCAATCAGGAAATGGCCGATATTGAGTTCTGCGACCTGCGGAATGGCGGCGATCGGCCCGACATTGTCGAAGGTCAGGCCATGGCCCGCATGCGGTTCTATGCCGTTTTTGGCAGCCAGTGCCGCCGCATCGGCCAGCCGGCGGAGTTCCTCGGCCCGTTCCGAACCCTCCAGATGCGCATAGCGCCCGGTGTGCAGCTCAACCACCGGCGCGCCGAGGCGAATCGCCGCCTCGATCTGCGCCGCATCCGGCTCGATGAACAGGCTGACGCGGACGCCCGCCTGGCCCAGCGCGCCGACGATCGGCCGCAACGCTTCGATCTGCCCTGCGGCGTCAAGGCCGCCCTCGGTCGTCCGCTCCTCCCGCTTTTCCGGCACGATGCAGGCGGCGTGCGGCCGATGCTTGAGCGCGATGCCCAGCATCTCCTGCGTCGCCGCCATTTCCAGATTGAGCGGCACGGTCAGCGCCGCCATCAGCGTGGCAATATCCTCATCGCGGATATGCCGCCGATCCTCGCGCAGATGAGCGGTGATGCCGTCGGCGCCCGCCTTGGCCGCCAGCAGCGCGGCCTTGACCGGGTCGGGATGCGCCCCCCCCCGCGCGTTGCGGATGGTCGCCACATGATCGATGTTGACGCCCAGGCGCAAAGGGGAAGGGGAGTGGGGCATGAGACTCTATTGCTTCCGGCTGCCGGGCTTGATCGCCGGGATCGCCGCCAGCTCGGGCGGGATCTGGTCGGCATCGTAGACCGGGAAGTTGATGCTGACGAGCGGGTAGAAGGGCACGCCCAATTCCACCTCGCCGGCCGATCGGTCGACCAGCGCGGCTTCGGCCAGGACGATGCCCCCTCCGGCCTCGACCGCTTCGATCGCCTGGCGCGAAGAGAGGCCCGTAGTCACCACATCCTCGACCATCAGCACCTTTTGCCCCGGCGTGATCGCGAAACCGCGACGCAGTTCGAATGTGCCTTCGGGCCGTTCGAGGAACACGGCATCCTTGTCGAGCGCGCGGCCGATTTCATGACCGATGATGAGGCCGCCCATGGCGGGCGAAACCACAAGGTCGATTTCCTGCCGCAGCTCGCGCGGCAATTTCTGCACGGTCGCGCGCGCCAGCCGGCCCGCGCGCTCCGCGTTCATCAGTACGCGCGCGCATTGGAGGTAATTGGCGCTGCGGCGGCCCGAGGACAGAATGAAATGCCCCTCCAGCAACGCGCCCGCAGCCCTGAATTCCGCTAATACTTCCTCGTCGGTCATCCGTGTCTTCGATCCATTCGCCCATGCCGTCCGCTGGCTTGCAAGACGGCATGCCTTCCCTGTCACAAGTCACCCCGTGATCGCGCCCCTGTGCGCGGGAAGCGAGATAGGCTCACCAACTAGGCGTTGCAACAGCGAAGAAAATCTGGTTGGGGAACCTTGAGGCGTAAAAAAAGATGCTTATAAGCCGCGGCAGACCGAAACGGGCGGGGGGACGTGCATGCGTGTGTCTTCGTTGCAGCGGCGCCAAGGGGTTACGGGGTAAGAAGACGCTATGAAAAAGGTGAAATCGCTCGTTCTTGTCGGGTTGTTGGCCTTCGCGCCCACGCTCGCGATGAACGGTCCGGTGCTGGCCCAGGAGAATGCCGCGGTCGCGGCTCCAGCCACCGGGAATGAGGCTGCTGCCGCCGATTCGGCCAGCAATGCCGCGGCGCCCGCCGCAGACGCTGCTCCCGCCGCCAAGGTGGCCGCCCCGCCGCGCATGAAGCCCACGCTGGGCATTGGCATGCCGATGCCGGGCGAAATCACCCTTCAGAAGCAGTTCTCGCCAACCGGCCACACAGCGCGCTGGCTGCATGACGTGCTGCTGCTGCCGATCATCACCATCATCTCGGTCTTCGTGCTGATCCTGATGCTCTATGTGATGGTCCGTTTCCGCCGCAGCGCCAATCCGACGCCTTCCAAAACCTCGCACAATACGGTGATCGAGGTGATCTGGACGGTGGTGCCGGTGGTGATCCTGCTGGCGATCGCGGTGCCCTCGATCGGCCTGCTCGCGGACCAGTACAAGCCCGCGCCCAAGGATGCGCTGACCGTCAAGGTCACCGGCTATCAATGGTATTGGGGCTATGAATATCCCGACAATGCCATTCCGGAATTCGTGTCCAACCTGCTGCCCAGGGACAAGGCGGAGGCGAATGGCGAGCCCTATCTGCTGGCGCCGGACAATCGCCTGGTTCTGCCGGTCGGCCGCCCGATCAAGCTGATCATCACCGGCGCCGACGTGATCCACAGCTTCGCGGTTCCCTCGCTCTGGGTGAAGATGGACGCGGTGCCGGGCCGCCTCAACGAGAAGAGCTTCACCATCGAGAAGCCGGGCGTCTATTACGGCCAGTGTTCGGAGCTTTGCGGCGCGCGCCACGGCTTCATGCCGATCGCGATCGAGGCGCTGGAACCCGCGCAGTTCGACCAGTGGCTGCTTTCGCAGGGCGGCAAGCTTCAGGGCGCTGCCGCAGCGACCACGGCCGAGGCTCCCGCGCCCGCCGCCCCCGCCAAGCTTTGATGTAAGGGCATAGACGCCATGACCACCATTACCGCAGATCATCACGGCGATCATGTGCATGAGCATCATGACGCCGACCACAAGCCGGCCTTCTTCCAGCGTTGGTTCATGTCGACTAACCACAAGGATATCGGCACCCTCTATCTGATCTTCGCGATCGTCGCCGGCATCATCGGCGGCGCAATCTCGGGCCTGATGCGCGCGGAACTCGCCGCGCCGGGCATCCAGTATCTCCAGGCCTGGGCGCAGTATAGCGACGGGCCGAGCGCCACGCTGGATCAGGCCTATCACCTCTGGAACGTGCTGATCACCGCTCACGGCCTCATCATGGTCTTCTTCATGGTGATGCCCGCGATGATCGGCGGCTTTGGCAACTGGTTCGTGCCGATCATGATCGGCGCGCCGGACATGGCCTTCCCGCGGATGAACAATATCAGCTTCTGGCTGCTCATCCCGGCTTTCGCCCTGCTGCTCGGATCGACCTTCGTCCCCGGCGGCACCGGCAACGGCGCGGGCACCGGCTGGACGGTCTATGCGCCGCTCTCGACCAGTGGGTCGGCGGGTCCGGCGGTCGACATGGCGATCCTCTCGCTCCACATCGCGGGCGCCAGCTCGATCCTGGGTGCGGTCAACTTCATTACCACCATCCTCAACATGCGTGCGCCGGGCATGACCCTGCACAAGATGCCGTTGTTCGTCTGGTCGGTGCTGGTCACTGCCTTCCTGCTGCTGCTCGCGCTGCCGGTTCTGGCCGCCGCGATCACCATGCTGCTGACCGACCGCAATTTCGGCACGACCTTCTATGATGCCGCCGGCGGTGGCGATCCGGAGCTGTACCAGCATCTCTTCTGGTTCTTCGGCCACCCCGAAGTGTACATCATGATTTTGCCGGGCTTCGGCATCATCAGCCAGATCGTCTCGACCTTCAGCCGTAAGCCCGTCTTCGGTTATCTCGGCATGGCATACGCCATGGTCGCGATCGGCGTCGTCGGTTTCGTCGTCTGGGCGCACCACATGTTCACCACCGGCATGTCGGTGAATGTGAAGATGTACTTCACCGCCGCAACGATGGTGATCGCGGTGCCCACCGGCATCAAGATCTTCTCCTGGATCGCGACGATTTGGGGCGGTTCGATCAGCTACAAGACCCCGATGGTCTGGGCGCTGGGCTTCATCTTCCTGTTCACCGTGGGCGGCGTCACCGGCGTGGTGCTGGCCAATGGCGGCGTCGACGACGTGCTGCACGACACTTATTATGTGGTGGCGCACTTCCACTATGTGCTGTCGCTGGGCGCGGTGTTCGGCCTGTTCGCGGGCTTCTACTACTGGTTCCCGAAAATGTCGGGCCGGATGTACAATGAATTCCTCGGCCATCTGCACTTCTGGGTGTTCTTCGTCGGCGTGAACATGCTGTTCTTCCCGATGCACTTCCTGGGCCTGTCGGGCATGCCGCGCCGCTATCCCGACTATCCGGAGGCCTTTGCTTATTGGAACAAGGTCGCGAGCCACGGCTATGAGATCATGGCGGTTGGCATGCTGATCTTCTTCGTCAACCTTGTCTGGTCGCTGGTCGCCGGCAAGAAGGCGGAAGGCAATCCCTGGGGCGAAGGCGCCACCACGCTCGAATGGACGCTGCCGAGCCCGCCGCCTTTCCACCAGTTCGAAACGTTGCCGGTCATCGACTGATCGCGACGACGGGCGTTCCGGTTTGCCGGAACGCCGGGATTGGCGTAAAGGCCGCCAATTCCTGGAAACAGGGCGATCCCGGCGCGGTCATCGTGCCGGGTGCCGCATGAGGAGACTATGGCAAGTACGCCGATCATGTCCGAAGGTTCGGCTTCCGTGATTCCCGCGCATTGGCGGGACTTCGTCGCGCTGACGAAGCCCAGGGTGATGACGCTGGTCGTCTTTACCGGGCTTTGCGGTCTGCTCGCGGCGCCAGGTCACATCCATCCGGTTCTGGCCTTCACGGCGATTCTCTGCATCGCGCTCGGTGCAGGCGCGGCGGCCACGCTCAACCAATGGTATGAGGCGGACATCGACGCGAAGATGAAACGCACGGCCAACCGTCCGCTGCCTGCGGGCCGGATGGACCGGCAGTCCGCGCTGCATTTCGGCGTCGGGCTATCCTTCTTCTCCGTGCTGCTCATGGGCATTGCGACCAACTGGCTGGCCGCGGCCGTGCTGGCTGTGTCGATCCTATTCTACGTCTTCGTCTACACCATCTGGCTCAAACCCCGGACCGCGCAGAATATCGTGATCGGCGGCGCGGCAGGCGCGTTTCCGCCGGTGATCGGCTGGGCGGCGGTGACGGGTGACATCAGCGCCTTGCCGGTCGCCCTGTTCATGCTGATCTTCTTTTGGACGCCGCCGCATTTCTGGGCGCTCGCCCTGTTCGTGAAGACGGATTATGCCGCAGCAGGCATTCCCATGCTGCCGGTCGTCTCCGGCGAAGTGGTGACGCGCCGCCAGATCTGGTTCTACACCGCGATCATGGCGGTGGCGGCGATGGCGCCGGTGCTGATGCATTTGACCGGGCCGATTTACGGAACAACCGCTCTGCTGGGCACCGCACTCTTCGTGATCATGGCCTTTCAGATCCTGCGCCGGCGCGAGAGCGACCCCGCGCGCATGGCGCCGGAAAGACGGCTGTTCAAATATTCGATCCTCTATCTCTTTCTGCTCTTTGGCGCGGTAGTCGTCGACCGGTGGGTGTTCGCATGACTCCAGAAGAAGACAGGCAGGTCCGCGCCCGGCAGAAATCCCGCGCCATCGTGACGGGGCTGTTATTGGGTGCGCTGGTCATCCTCTTTTACGCGATCACCATCGCCAAAATCGGTGGCGGGCATTGATGGCGAGCCTCCCCCCTTCACCCTTCGACCGGGATCGCCGCAATCGGCGGACGATGATCGCCATGGCGGGCGTGGGCCTTGCCATGCTGGGTCTCGGTTTCGCCTCGGTGCCGCTCTATCGCATGTTCTGCGAGCGAACCGGTTTTGGCGGCACCACGCAGCGCGCCGCCGCGAATGTCCAGGTCAGCGAAGCGGTGGGACACCGCGTGTCGATCCGCTTCGATTCCAACGTGACGCCGGGCATGCCGTGGCAATTCTATCCCGAGCATCACACCCGCACGGTGACGATCGGCGCGCGCAACATGGCGATCTTCGTCGCGAAGAACATGTCGGACAAGCCGGTCACCGGCACCGCCAGCTTCAACGTCACGCCTTTGCAGGCGGGCGCTTATTTCACCAAGATCCAGTGCTTCTGCTTCACCCAACAAACGCTTCAGCCGGGACAGCAGGTGCGCATGCCGGTGATCTATTATGTCGATCCGAAGATATTGACGGATGCCGACAATAAGGACACGCAGGAAATCACGCTCAGCTACACCTTCTATCCTGTTGAGCAGGATAAAAAGCCAAGCTAAGGCTCAATTATAACGCGAACGGGGATGAGAAACGTCATGGCAGGCGCCAAGAACCACGATTATCATATTCTTCCGCCCAGCATCTGGCCCTTTTTTGGCTCCATGTCGGTGCTGGTCATGGCTTTCGGCGCGATCATGTGGATGCATGCCGATGCGATGCCGGCCGGCGGCGGCTGGGTTTTTCTGATCGGCGTCGCGGGCGTGCTGTTCACCATGTATAGCTGGTGGACCAATGTCATTGCAGAGGCCCATGCCGGCGATCACACGCCGGTGGTTCAGCTCCACCTGCGCTACGGCATGATCCTGTTCATCGCGTCGGAAGTCATGTTCTTCGTGGGCTGGTTCTGGTCCTTCTTCGACTTCTCGCTCTTCCCCAGCCAGTTGGCGCCGATCGAGGGCATGTTCCCCTCCAAGGGCATCGAGGTGATGAACGCCTTCGAACTGCCGCTGCTCAACACGCTGATCCTGCTCTGCTCGGGCACGACCGTCACCTGGGCGCATCATGCGCTGATCCATGGCGACCGCGAAGGGTTGAAGAGGGGGCTGACGCTGACCGTCATTCTGGGCGTGCTCTTCTCCTCAATCCAGGCCTATGAATATGCCCATGCGCCTTTCCCGTTCGGCGGCAGCCCCTATAGCTCGGCCTTCTACATGGCGACCGGCTTCCATGGCTTCCACGTTCTGATCGGCACCATCTTCCTGCTGGTGAACCTGATCCGCGCGCATAAGGGCGATTTCACCCCGCGCCAGCATTTCGGCTTCGAGGCCGCTGCCTGGTACTGGCATTTCGTCGACGTGGTGTGGCTGTTCCTCTTCGTCGCCATCTATGTCTGGGGCGGCTGGGGCGCGCCGGTCCACGGCGGTTGATCCTTCCGCTGATGATTACGCGAATGACGGCCGGCCCTGTTCCGGCCGTTTTCTTTTTGAGGAGCGGGCATTATGCCTGACGCCATGCCATCGCCTGAGCCTCAATCCCCCGCGCCGCAGCCCTTGCTGGCTGCTGCGGCCATGGGCGCTTGTCCGCAATGCGGCGCGCAGACCCTGTTTGCGGGGCCGGTCCGTTTTGCGGCGTCTTGCCGCTCCTGTGGACTGGACTATGGCCAGTTCAACGTCGGGGACGGTCCTGCGGCGTTTCTGACCCTGATCATCGGCGCCCTGATGGTGGCGATGGCGCTGATATTGGAATTGAAGGTCCACCCTCCGCTCTGGCTGCACATCTTGCTTTGGACGCCGTTGACCGTGGCCGCCGTGATCGGGAGCCTGCGGGTGGCCAAGGGCGCGTTGCTGATTCTGGAATATCGCAACAAGGCGCGGGAGGGGCGCCTGACCCCGCCGGATCGCGAAGCATGAGCCGCCGCTTCCCCCTGATTCCGACGCTGATCGTCGCGGCGGCGGTGCTGGTGATGATCGCCCTTGGCGTCTGGCAATTGCAGCGCCGGGCCGAAAAGGACGCGATGCTGGATCTGGTCGCCTCCAATCCGGGCAAGCCGCCGGTCGCCTTTCCCGCTTATCCGCCCGTGCCATCCGAACTGTTGTTCCGTCGCTCGTCCACCCATTGCTTGCGCGTGGTCCGCTGGCACAGCGAAGCGGGGCGCGCAGCCGATGGCTCGGTCGGCTACCGTTACATTGCCGAATGTGCGACTGGCGCGGAGGGCCCCGGCGTGCTGGTGGCCGCGGGCGTGGCCCGGACGCCGGACGCGAAGCCCCAATGGCGCGGCGGCCAGATGCGCGGGTGGATAGGGGAAGAGCCCGATCATCGCTCGCTCCTGTCGCGGATCAGTGGCAAGGCAATGCCCCTGCGACCGATGCTGATCGCCGGAGAGGCCGTGCCGGGCTTCAAGCCGCTCGCGCCGCCCACCGCCGCGGACGTGCCCAACAACCATCTGGCCTATGCCGTGCAGTGGTTTTTCTTCGCCGCAATCGCGGTGGTCATCTATCTGCTCGCGCTGCGCAAACGGACCCCGCTGCCTTAAAAGCTTGCCCGAAGGCGCGTCCAGCGCTACCGGGCTACCCCATCATGCAATATGTGAGCACCAGGGGGAGCGCGCCCGCGCTCGGGTTCGAGGATGTGACGCTGGCTGGGCTGGCGTCCGATGGCGGACTCTATCTGCCGGAAAGCTGGCCTGGCTTTTCCGCAGACGATATTCGCGCGCTTGCGGGCCTGTCCTATGTCGAAACGGCAGTGCGGGTCATGGCGCCCTTCGTCGCCGGGTCGCTCAGCGAGGAGGAACTGCGCGAGCTATGCACCACCGCCTATGGCCGGTTCAGCCATGACGCGGTGACGCCGCTGGTGCAGCTCGACCACCAGCATTGGCTGCTGGAGCTGTTCCACGGGCCGACGCTGGCGTTCAAGGACGTCGCACTGCAACTGCTCGGCCAATTGTTCGAGCGCTTCCTGTCGCGCCGCGAGGATCATCTGACCATCGTCGGAGCGACCTCCGGCGATACCGGGTCGGCGGCGATCGATGCCGTTGCGGGCCGCGAGAAGATCGATATCTTCATGCTGCACCCCGAAGGCCGCGTGTCGGACGTCCAGCGCCGCCAGATGACCACGGTGCTGGCGCCCAATGTCTATAATATCGCCATCGACGGCAGCTTCGACGACGCGCAGGCGCTGGTGAAGGCGATGTTCAACGATGCGGCCTTCGCGCGCCGCTTCAACCTGTCGGCAGTGAACAGCATCAACTGGGCGCGGCTGATGGCGCAGGTCGTCTATTATTTCTACGCCGCCGTCCGCCTGGGCGCGCCGGAGCGGGCGATCGCCTTTTCCGTGCCCACCGGCAATTTCGGTGATGTGTTCGCGGGCTATGTCGCGGCGAAGATGGGGCTGCCGGTCGCGAAGCTGATGGTGGCGACCAATGTCAACGACATCCTCCATCGCGCACTGTCCGAAGGCGATTATAGCCAGGGTCAGGTCGTGGCGACCGCGACGCCCAGCATGGACATCCAGGTCAGCTCCAATTTCGAGCGGCTGCTGTTCGATGCGGGCGGGCGCGACGGCAAGGCGCTGGCCGAACAGATGAAGGGTTTCGAGGCGAGCAAGGCGATGCGCCTCACCAATGCGCAGCGCGACGGCGCGTCGGCGCTCTTCACTTCCGCCCGGGTCGATGCCGACAGCATGACCATGGCGATGCGCTGGGCCTATGACGCGGCGGGGCAGGTGATCGATCCGCACAGCGCGGTCGGGCTGGCGGCGGCGCGGGCGATCGATCTCGATCCGGCGGTGCCTGTGGTCACGCTGGCGACGGCGCATGCGGCGAAGTTCCCCACGGCGGTCGAGCGCGCCACGGGCATCCGTCCTTCGCTGCCCTCGCGCGTGGGCGACCTGTTCGCGCGGGAAGAGGCCTATGCCAAGCTGCCCGGCACCTTTGACGCGGTCACCGCCTATGTCGCGGAGCGGGCGACGCCGAGGAGCTGAGGCTTGGACCTTCAGACCCTCATAGGCGAGCCTTGGGCCGATTATGGCCTGATCGATTCGGGCCATGGGCGCAAGCTGGAGCGCTATGGCCGCTTCCGCTTCATCCGGCCCGAGCCGCAGGCCATGTGGGCGCCGGCGCAGGACGACTGGATGGCGGACGGCGAATTCATTCCCGGTTCCGATGAGGAAGGCGGCGGCCGCTGGTTCTATGAGCGGCCCGTGCCGGCCGAGGGCTGGCCGCTGCACTGGAACGAGGTGACGTTCCAGTCGAGTTGCACCCCTTTCCGCCATCTGGGCTTCTTTCCCGATATGGCGCCGGTCTGGGACTGGATGCGCGGCAAGATCGCCGGGAAAGATCAGGCTCAGGTTATGAACCTGTTCGGCTATACCGGCGTCGGCACGCTGGCGATGACGGCGGCGGGTGCGCAGATGGTGCATGTCGACGCTTCCAAGAAGTCGGTGGCGCAGGCGCGGGCCAATGCGGCGCTATCGGGGCTGGAGGACCGGCCGGTCCGCTGGATCGTCGATGACGCGGCCAAGTTCGTGGCGCGGGAAGTGCGACGGGGGCGGCGCTATGACGGCATATTGCTCGATCCGCCCAAATATGGGCGCGGGCCGGATGGCGAGGTCTGGCGGCTTGAAGAAGATCTGCCGGGGCTCATCGCCAATTGCCGGCAGTTGCTGGATGAGGACAGCCGCTTTCTGTTCCTGACGGTTTATGCGGTCCGGATGTCGGCGCTGGCGATCGGGGAATTGTTGAGCCAAGCCTTTGCCGATCTGCCCGGTACGGTGGAAGCGGGCGAACTGGCGGTGCGTGAGGAAGCCCGCGGGCTGATGCTGCCGACCGCGATCTGGGCGCGATGGAGCCGCTGAGGTTTTCAGGGCTGTCCGGTTGCTGAAATGGATGGCCAGTTTTGGCCATTTTCCGCCATTAAGCGCATCCGTGTTCCTGCGAAGGCAGGAACCCAGTCCCGCCGTTTGTGGATCATCGCAGCGCGGGAACTGGGCTCCTGCCTTCGCAGGAGCACGATGCGTTCCAAGGAAACGGCGCAAGTAGACCGTCCCCTATTCACCCCCCTCAACCCTTCAAACCACCCTTCGCCGCGCGCAGGCCAGCCTTGCCGTTCGCCGCGAGTTCGCGCTTGAGCTCTTCCGGGCGGGGCGCCACGAGGAAGCCGAAGCTGACACAGCCCTGCTTGCTCTCGACCGCATGATGCAGGCGGTGGGCCTGGACGATCCGCTTCATATAGGCCGAGCGAGGGACATAGCGGTGCGCGACACGGCGGTGGACGATGATGTCGTGGAAGCCGAGATAGATGGCGCCATAGGCCGCCACGCCTGCGCCAACCGCCGTCGCCCAATCGCCCCAATGCCATTGCACGCCGCCCAGCAGCAGCAGGATCGAGGGCATGGCGAAGATCACGAAATAGAGATCGTTCGCCTCCCACCGGCCGGGACGCTCCCGGTGGTGGCTGGCGTGCAGGAACCAGCCCGGCCCATGCATCACCCAGCGGTGCATGAGATAGGCGAAGCCCTCCATCGCGGCGACCGTGGCGAGGAAGATCAGGGCGAGCAGCAGGGCGTTCATGTGGCCACTATAGGGCGAGGCCCGCGCTCAGGCGACCCGCAAAGGACAAGAAAAAGGCCGCGACCCAATGGATCGCGGCCCCTTTCATGACTTTTCAGACGTCTGCCTGTCGTGATTTCCGAGTCGGCGGGGGCAAGCCAGCTTTCCCCCGCTTCGAAATCACTTTGTCAGAAGGATGCGGTGATCGAACCGACCACACCGGCCTTGCTGATGTTGCGGCCGCTGGGGCTGTAGAGCGACTTGTCGGTGTCGACATAGGAGACGCCGAAGGTCAGGTGGCTCCAGGTATAGGTCGCGCCGACGTTCCAGTCGGTATATTCCTTGCCGATGGTCAGGTAGCTGGGACCGAAGCTGTGGCCAAGGTGCGCCGACACGCCCAGCGGGGTGTTCGGGATGCTGGCCGACAGGTCACCGGCGACGTACAGATTGTCTTCCTTGGGGCCGCCGCCAGGAATCTGGCTGCCAAGGCCGATCGCGGCCTGCTTTGGCGCATAGGCAGCGCTCAGCTTGGCGGTTGCCGGGCCGAAGGTACCCTTGACCGAGGCATAGGGTTCGAAAAAGTCGGAATTGATACCGCCGGTGCCGGGATAGTAGTAGTACAGCACACCTGCGTCGAAGGTGGCCGCACCGACCGTCTTCGAATAGCCAGCGATCAGATCGAGTTCCTGGTCGCCGCCATTGTAGACATAATCATCGATCGAAGAACCCCAAACCGAGACATAGAAACCCGATTCATGGGTCACGGTGATGCCG